>NZ_JBARYB010000276.1:0-41601 GCF_049647645.1 Achromobacter sp. | reverse complement strand
GCCCCGCCCCCACCACCACGGCAAGGCGGGAATCCCCGTCCGGGACGCTCGGCGCCGCGCTGCCCTGCTTGACTGCGGTCGCCACGGTCATATGCCACTTGCCGCCGTAGCCGGACGCTCGCCGCGCCTCGAAACCCGCCGCCTGCAAGGCCTGGCGCAACTCGCCGGTGCAGGCCCATGTGGCCAACGTGGCACCGGGCGCCGCCAGCCTGGCCAGGTCGCGCAGCAATGGCAGCTCCCACATCCGCGGATTGCGGTCGGGCGCGAAGCCGTCCAGAAAGAATGCGTCCACGCTGGCGCTCAGGCGGGACGCCAGGACCTGCGCATCGCCGAAGCCCAGCGTCAGCGTGACGGCGCCGCCCTCGAACTCCAGACGATGCAATCCAGGCAACAGGATCGGCCATTGCGCCGCCAGTTGCCGCCCCAGGCCAGCCAACGGTTCGGGCGCGTAGCGCGCCAGCAGGGTCGCCAGGTCTTCGCAGTCGAAGGGGTGCCCTTCCAGCGACACCACATGCAGCGCGGCGCTGCGCTGGGGATCGTCGCGCCATGCTTGCCAGAGGGCCAGGAAGTTCAGTCCCAGGCCGAAGCCTGTTTCGCAAACCGTGAACGCGCGGCGTCCACGCCAACGCTCGGGCAGGTCGTTGCCCCGCAGGAACACGTGCTCCGCCTGTCCCAGCGCGCCCGATGGCGAATGGTAGACATCGCCATAAGCGGGGCTGTAGAGCCGCCCGTCGGCATCGAATTCAGCCTTGGCAGGGATCAGGGGAGCATAGGTAAGGGGCATGGAAACGGCGGTGACGGACGAAAATGGAGAATGGGAATCAGCGCGGATTATCGGATGCGGCTGCGTTGGGCGGACGCCACGCAGCGAGGCGGATTCGGCGCGCCGCCACGGACTTGACGCATACATAGGCTTACACTGGTTTCATGGATACCTACGATCAGCCCCGTTCGCAGACCTCGCCCATCGACCTGTGTGCCGCGATCGACGCGGCAGTCACGGCGGCCCATGCCGGCGCGGCCATACTGCAATCCTACGCGCATCACCGCGCGGATCTCGTGATCGACCGCAAGGCGCGCAACGATCTCGTGTCCCAGGCGGACCGCGAGGCGGAGGCCGCCATTATCCAGGAGCTGCAAGCGCGCACGCCCAAGTTTGGCATCGTCGCCGAAGAGACCGGCGGCAAGCCGCAAGGCCGCGCCACCTGGTACATCGATCCACTGGACGGCACCACCAACTTCCTCCACGACATTCCGCATTACGCGGTGTCGATCGCCCTGATCGCGCACGCCGGCACCGCCATATCGGCCACCGAAACGCTGGCCGAGGACACGCCCGTGGTCGGCGTGGTGTACGACCCCAGCCGCGAGGAACTCTTTACCGCGGTCTACGGCCTGGGCGCGTGGCTCAACGGCCGGCGCATCAAGTGCTCGCGCACGCCGACCATCGAAGACGCGGTGCTGGCCACCGGCTTTCCCTTCCGCGATTTTTCATTCGCCGCGCAATACATGCCCATGCTGCATGACGCCATCAACCGCGCCCGCGGCGTGCGCCGCATGGGCGCGGCCGCGTTGGACCTGGCATGGACCGCTTGCGGCCGCTACGACGGCTACTGGGAAATGGGCCTGGCGCCGTGGGACGTGGCAGCCGGCACGCTGATCCTGCGCGAGGCGGGCGGTGCATGTTCCGACATGCACCGGCAGGATCCCTGGCCCATCGGCGGGCGCGTCGTGGCGGGCAACAAGGCCATCGAACGCGCCTTGCACGACATGATCGCGCCGCACCTGGACAAGAAGGACTGACGGCCCTTACGCCGCCGTGCCCGTGGGTGCGCCGGCGACCGCATCGGGACGCAGCTCCCGGCGCAGTATCTTGCCCACATTGCTCTTGGGCAGCTCGTCGCGGAACTCCACGTAGCGCGGACGCTTGTAGCCGGTGAGCTTATCGCGGCACCAATCCTGGATCTGCGCCTCGGTCAGCGTCGGATCCCGCCGCACCACGAACACCTTGACGGCCTCGCCCGAGTGTTCGTCCGGCACGCCGATGGCCGCGCACTCCAGCACGCCGGGGTGCTGAGCCACGGCCGCCTCGACCTCGTTCGGATAGACCTTGAAGCCCGACACGGCGATCATGTCCTTCTTGCGGTCGACGATGCGGGTATAGCCCTGCTCGTCCATGATGCCGATGTCGCCCGTGCGGAAGTATCCATCGGCCGTCATGGAATGCCGGGTTTCCTCGGGCTTCTGCCAGTATCCCAGCATGACCTGAGGTCCGCGGATACCCACTTCGCCACGTTCGCCAAGTGGCACTTCGCGGCCTTCGTCGTCCAGGATGGCCACATCGGTGGACGGCAGCGGCAAGCCGATGGAGCCCGAGTAGGCGGTCGCGTTGGTGGGATTCACGGTGGCCACCGGCGAGGTTTCCGACAGGCCATAGCCTTCGATCAGCGGCCTGCCCGTGATCTTCAGCCAACGTTCGGCGACCTGCTGCTGCACCGCCATGCCGCCGCCCAAGGTCAGCCGCAGGGCCGAAAAGTCCAGCCGGGCGAAGTCGTCGTTGTGCGCCAGCGCGTTAAACAGCGTATTGACGCCGGGGAACAAATTGATGGGAACCTTGCGCCACGCATTGATGAGCGCAGGCTGGTCGCGCGGGTTGATGATGAGGACGTTGCGCATGCCCGCATGCAGGCCATACAGCCCGCACACGGTCATCGCGAACACGTGGTAGAGCGGCAGCGCGCTGATGATGGTGAGCTGCTGGTCCGCCAGGTCATGCACCACGGGCTGGGCCACCGCTTCGGTCTGCAGCACATTGGCCACCAGGTTGCGATGCGACAGCATCGCGCCCTTGGGCACGCCGGTGGTGCCGCCGGTGTATTGCAGCACCGCCACGTCGTCCATCGACAGCGCCGGCGGCGCAAAGCGCTGGCGCGCGCCGTCGCGCAGCACATCGGGCAGCTTGTGGGCGCCATCGATCTGCCAAGCGGGAACGATCTTCTTGATATAGCGCGCGGCCAGGTTCACCAGCGGCGCCTTCAGGCCGCCGAGCAGATCGCCGGGGCCGGTCACGATGATGTGCTTGAGCTGTCCGCGGTCCGTGACCCGCTGCAAGGTGTGCGCGAAGTTCTCCAGGATGACGATGGCCGACGCGCCGCTGTCCTGCAGCTGCCGCTGCAGCTCTTCGGCGGTGTAAAGCGGATTCACGTTCACCACGACCAGGCCCGCGCGCAGCGTGCCCAGCATGCTGACCAGATAGGCCGGCACGTTCGGCATCATCAATGCCACCCGCTCGCCCTTGGACAGGCCCTTGCTTTGCAGCCAGCCGGCGAATGCCTGCGCGTGGGCGTCGAGTTGCGCATAGGTGATGTCGCTGCCCATCGCGGTGCAGGCGATGCGCGAGGCGTACTGCTTGCAGGCCCGGTCCAGCAAGTCAGTCAGGGAGGCATAACCCTCTGTGGATATCTCCGCTGGAACCCCCTGCGGATAATGGGCAAGCCACGGACGCATCATGGTATTTGTCTCCATTAAATTGGTTTTTGATTGATGATACCCTTGTTGCGTTCCCTTTTTTCGCCCGAGAGCTCCATGAAACTGCTCGAACCCATCGTCGCGTGGCATCACGACATTTCCAAGATCCGACGCGACATCCACGCGCATCCCGAACTGGCTTTCGAAGAGTTCCGCACCGCCGACGTGGTCGCCGCGAAGCTCGAGGAATGGGGCATTGAAATCGACCGCGGCCTGGGCGGCACGGGCGTGGTCGGCATCATCCGCGGCAAGCTGCCGGGCGAGCGCGCCGTGGGCCTGCGCGCCGACATGGACGCCCTGCCCATGCAGGAGGCCAACACCTTCGCGCACGCCAGCACCAACGCCGGCAAGATGCACGCCTGCGGCCACGACGGCCACACGGCCATGCTGCTGGCCGCCGCGCAATACTTGTCGCAGCACCGCGATTACGCCGGCACGGTCTACGTGATCTTCCAGCCCGCGGAAGAAGGCGGCGGCGGCGCCAAGCGCATGATCGACGACGGCCTGTTCACGCGCTTCCCCATGGAAGCAGTGTTCGGCATGCACAACTGGCCCGGCATGAAGCCCGGCCAGTTCGGCCTGACGGCCGGCCCCATCATGGCCTCCAGCAACGAGTTCTCCATCATCGTGAAGGGCAAGGGCACGCACGCCGGCATGCCCAATCTGGGCGTCGATCCGGTCATGGCGGCGGTGCAACTGGCGCAATCGCTGCAGACCATCATCACGCGCAACCGCAATCCGCTGGACGCGGCGGTGCTCAGCATCACGCAGATCCACGCCGGCAGCGCCGACAACGTCGTGCCCAACCACGCCGAATTGCGCGGCACCGTGCGCACCTTCACGCTGGACGTGCTGGACCTGATCGAACGCCGTATGGAAGAGATCGCGCGCCACACCTGCGCGGCGATGGACTGCGAAGTCGAATTCACGTTCCAGCGCAACTATCCGCCGACCATCAACCACGCCGAAGAAGCCGCGTTCTGCGCCGACGTGCTGCGCGACATCGTCGGCGAGGCCAACGTCAACGACCACGTGCAACCCACCATGGGCGCGGAAGATTTCGCCTTCATGCTGCAGGAACTGCCGGGCTGTTATGTCTGGATTGGCAACGGCACCGGCGACCACCGCGACAGCGGCCACGGCCTCGGTCCCTGCATGCTGCACAACGGCAGCTACGACTTCAACGACGAGCTGCTGCCGCTGGGCGGCACCTACTGGGTCCAATTGGCGCTCAAGCGCCTGGCCAAGGCCTGATCGTCAAACGCCCTCCGCCGTCCCGACCGCCAGGCACATCGCCAGGAAGCGTTCGGCGGCGCGGGCGGCCGCATCCGCATGCGGCACCAGGATGCTCAGGGTCCGCGTCAGCGGCCGGGGCAACAGGCGCAAGGCCGCCAGGGCCCCATCCTCGTGCCGCATCGACATGACAGATACGAAGCCCACGCCCAGTCCGGCTCGCACCGCCTGCTTCACCCCCTCGACGCCGGCCAGCTCCAGGCCCACCGACGGCGCCAGGCCTGCATCCGCAAATGCGCGCTCCACCAGCCGGCGCACGCCCGAACCGGGTTCGCGCATGATCAGCGCCGATGCCGCCAGGTCGCGCAGCGTCACCGCCCCTTTGCTCGCCAGCGCGTGGTCCGCGCGCACCACCGCCACCACTTCGTCCTGGCGCCAGGCATGCACCGCGGTATCCGCGGGCAGGCCCGTAGGCACGTCGCCCTCGATGAACGCCAGATCCAGGGCCGGCAGGCGTTCAACGATTTCACGCGTATTGCCGTCGGACAGATGCAGGCTGACCGCCGGGAAGGCATGGCGGAAATCCGCCACCAGGCTCGGCAGCAAGTAGCTGGCGGGGGTGGTGCTGGCGCCCAGGCGCAGATCGCCGGTTTCCAGTCCGCGCCACGATTCGCGCACCGCCTGCGCCTGTCGGTACACCTGGCGCAACTGGCGAGCCTGCTCGGCCAGGCGTTCGCCGGCCTCGGTCAGCGCAATGCCGTGGCCGCTGCGGCGGTACAGCGGCTCGCCGAACCATTCCTGCAACATCCGCAGCTGGCCGGAAACCGCGGGCTGGGACAGGTTCAACTGTTGCGCGGCGCGGCTGATGTTGCCGGCATCGGCCACGCTGGCGAAGGTAAGTAGCTGGTCCGGGGTCATGGCCGCCTAAACATCAGAATTATTGATATTACATATCCGAAATAAAGATTTTTCAAATAGTAGGCCGCAAATTAATATTTCGGGAAGTTATTTAGATATGCCTCCTCCCAAAGGCCAGCCATGAGTACCTCCACCAGCACCGCCGTCCCCCTACCCGCCACGCCAGCCACGCCGGTAACGCCTCCCGCCGCCACGCCCTGGCGCGACAAGCTCAATGGCGTGCTGTTCGTCGGCCTGCTGGCCGGCGCGGTGATGCAACTGGCGGACCTGCCCGCCATTCGTCAACTGGGCTTTTCGCCGCTGGTGGTGGGCATCGTCTGCGGCATGCTCTACGGCAACTTCCTGCGCGGCACCATGCCGGCCGACTGGGGCGTGGGCGTGAACTTCACCGCGCGGCGCCTGCTGCGCATCGCCGTGGCCTTCTACGGCCTGAACATCAGCATCCAACAGATCGCCGCGGTGGGCCTGCCCGGACTGGCGGTCTCGGTGGCGGTAGTGGTGGGCACCCTGGTGCTCGGCACGGTGGTGGGCCAGCGCCTGCTGGGCCTGGACCGCGACACTGCCATGCTGACCGCCGCAGGCAGCGCCATCTGCGGCGCCGCCGCCGTGCTGGCCTTCGAGCCCACGCTGCGGGCCGCCCCCCACAAGAGCGCGGTAGCCGTAGCCACCGTGGTGCTGTTCGGCACCCTGTCCATGTTCCTTTACCCGGTGCTCTACCATGCGGGCTGGCTGAATTTCGATACCCAGGCGCTGGGCATCTACATCGGCGGCACCATCCATGAAGTGGCCCAGGTCGTCGGCGCGGCCAGCAATATCGACCCCGCCACCACTGAAGTCGCCACCATCGTGAAGATGACCCGCGTGGCCCTGCTGGTGCCGGTCCTGCTGATTCTGGGCATGTATCTGCGCAGCGCGGCCTCGCATGCCGCCGGCGGCCAGGCCAAGGGCGCCAAGCTGCCCATTCCCTGGTTCGCGGTAGGCTTCCTGGTGCTGGCCATCATCAATTCGCTGAACATCATCCCCCCGGACGCCGTGGCCGCCATCCGCCGTCTGGACGTCTTCGCCCTGACCATGGCCATGACCGCGCTGGGCATCGAAACCCGTTTCGCCCAGATCCGCAAGGCCGGCCCCCGGGTGATGGCGCTGGGCCTGATCCTGTACCTCTGGCTGCTGGTCGGCGGCTACGGCATCGTCAAGCTGGCGTCCTGATCCCCGGCCCGCCGCGCCCAGCGCCGCGGCGGGCTTTGCGCATGCACGCCGCTGTCGCGTTTTTCCTGCATAATCGGCTGGTTCCCTAGCAGTGGAGTCGGCCGCATGACCTCCAGCACCAAAACCCCGTTTACGACTTTGCCCGCCGATCGCGACGCGGTATTGCGCGTCATGCCGATGCCGGCGGACGCCAATATCCACGGGGACGTTTTTGGCGGCTGGATCATGTCCCAGGTCGACATCGCCGGATCGATCCCCGCCGCGCGCCGCGCAGCCGGACGCGTGGCCACCGTCGCGGTCAATGCCTTCCAATTCAAAGAGCCGGTGTTCGTGGGCGACCTGCTCAGTTTCTACGCAGCCATCACCAAAACCGGCACGACCTCGGTCACGGTGTCCGTCGAGGTCTACGCGGAACGCCAGCGGCTGGACGCCGAGATCGTCAAGGTCACCGAGGCCACGCTGACCTACGTCGCCACCGACGAAGCCCGCCGCCGCCGTCCCCTCCCTACTCTTTGAGCCGTATCGCATGACGCAGTCCGCCGCCGCGCAGAAACCGCCCGCGACGCCCCGCCGCCTCGACCCGGAAGACGCCCAACACGCGCTGGCGGAAGTGCAGGAACGCCTGCGCCGCCAACAACTGGTCGCCGACCTGGTGCATCGCCAGGAAGAAGGCGACTCCAAGGCCTCGCTGGTCGAAGATCTGGTGCATCGCCAGCACGAAGCCGAACTCAAGACCCTGCTGGACGGCCTGCATCCGTCCGACATCGCCTTCATCCTGGAATCGCTGCCCAAGGACGAACGGCAAGCCATCTGGAAACTCGTCAGCCCCGAGCACGACGCGGACGTGCTGCTGGAAGTCGAAGACTGGGTGCGGGAATCGCTGATCGAGGCGATGGACCGCCAGGACCTGGTCGCCGCTACCGGCAACATGGACGCCGACGAGCTGGCCGACCTGGCGCCCGACCTGCCGCCCGACGTGGTGGCCGAAGTCCAGAAAGGCCTGACCGAAGAGGAACGCGCGCAGTTGCTGGAGGCCATGGGCTATCCGGAGGACAGCGTGGGCGCCATCATGGACTTCGAGATGGTCCGGGTGCGCGAGGACGTGACGCTGGAAGTGGTGCTGCGCTACCTGCGCCGGCTGCACGAGCTGCCCGACCACACCGACCAGATCTTCGTGGTGGACCGCCAGGACAAGCTGCAAGGCATCCTGCCCCTGTCGAAACTGCTGGTCAGCGAGCCCGAAACCGAAGTGAGCGCGGTGATGAACTCGGATTTCCTCGCGCTCAACCCGCTGGACTCCGACGCGGACGCCGCCGGCGCCTTTGAACGCTACGACCTGGTCTCCGCGCCGGTCATGGACGACCAGGGCCGCCTGATCGGCCGCGTCACCATCGCCGACGTGGTCGACGTGATGCGCGAAGACTCCCAGGAACAGGCGCTGTCGCGCGCCGGCCTGCAGGAAGAAGACATTTTCGCCCCCGTCGCCACGGCCCTGCGCAACCGCGCCCCCTGGCTGCTATTCAACCTCTGTACCGCCGCCACGGCCTCTTTCGTGGCCTCCCAGTTCGAAGGCACGGTCAGCCAGATCGTCATCCTGGCGTTCCTGATGTCCATCGTGGCCGGCATCGGCGGCAACTCCGGCAACCAGACCATGACCCTGATCATCCGGGCCCTGGCCATGGGGCGGATCACCGGCCGCAACCTGTGGCAGCTGGTCAAGCGCGAACTCCTCGTCACCCTGATGGTGGGGCTGTGCGGCAGCCTGGTCGCCGCCTTGTTTGCCTGGGCGATTTCGCATTCGCTATCCATCGCGCTGGTGATGATGGCCGCCATGATCTGCAACATGCTGGTCGGCGCGTCGGTGGGCGTGCTGGTGCCGATGGTGCGCGCACGCTTCGGCAAGGATCCCGCGATGGGCTCATCGGTGCTCCTGACCTTTGCCACCGATTCGCTGGGGTTCTTCATCTTTCTTGGCCTGGCGACGATTTTCCTGCTGTAGCCCGGATACAACGGTAAAAAAAACCAGCTTCCCTCTGGCGAGGCCTGCTTGACAGCTAGCTGACAGGGTGGATGACGACCGTTCCATTACAGTAATGGGATTGTCATCTTCCTCCCTTCAGTGCTCACAATGACTGCAAGATTCCGGGCGGCAATCCTTTGCCTGCTGCTCGCCACCTTCGCCGCCACCGCCCAAGCCTGTGACAGCATGCCCTCATGGGCCAAGTCGGCCTGCAACCGCCTCGACCAGATCTGGACCGAGGGCGGCAATGACCTGTACCTGACCGGCTACTCGTGGCACAACCGGGCCACCTACAGCAAAGAGAAGATCGACAGCTTCAACGAGTTGGCCTGGGGCGGCGGCTACGGCCGCAGCATCTACGACGAAGACGGCGACTGGCAGGGCCTGTACGCCATGGCCTTCCTCGATTCGCACAGCAAGGTCGAACCCATTGCCGGCTACGGCTTCCTGAAGATCGGGCGGGTCAGCGAGAACTTCCGCTTGGGCGCGGGTTATACCGTCTTCCTGACGGCCCGCCACGACATCATGAGCTATGTGCCGTTCCCCGGCATCCTGCCGCTCGTGAGCGCAAGCTACAAGGACACGATGCTATACGCGACCTACATCCCGGGTTCCGCGGGAGCGGGCAACGTGCTGTTCATGTTCGGCCGCTGGCGCTTCTGACGCGCCCGCAAGCCTCAGAAGGCCTGGCCCAGCCTGCGCACCAGATCGCCCAGGCGCCAATCGTCGATGCCATGCGCGCGCAGGGCGCGCTCGGTCTCCACGACATAGTCCAGGCAAGGCCCCGAATGGCCCACGGCATTGCGCACCGACGCGAGCAGGCGGTCGTCGCTCAGCCCGGCCGCATACTCCTGGCAGGCCCGGTTCAACAGGAATACCAGCCCCCGCACCGGCGCGGCTTCCGTATGGCAGGTGAGCCAGCGCGGCGAGTAGGCGCCCGTGATCATCTCGCGGCGCCACAGCGCCTGGAATACCGCGAGCACGTCGCAGGCGGCGATCTGGAAAGCCACGCCGCGGCAACAGCCGCCGCGGTCCAGGCCGAATACCAGGCCAGGATTGTCGGGCGAACCGCGATGATCGTGCGACCACAAGCACAAAGACCGGTGATAGCCGCGCACCGTCGCCAGCCGTCGTTCGAGCCAGGTGAAGCCGGGGTGCCATATCAGGGATCCGTAGGCGAACACCCACAGATCGTCGACGCCGTTCCAGCCGACCAACAGGTCATCCACCGAAAGCGCGCGCCGCGAAGTTTCCGTACCGGCGCAGCCGGCGGGTACTGCCAACGACATAGGATCCTCTGATATCCCGATTCATCCCATGATGGGAGTGGGGGATATCCTACGCCGTAGCCCGCGCAAAAGAATTGCGTGATGAGGTCTGGCGCGCGGGCCGAATGGAATTTGCATCCCCGCCGCGCCCCGCCATGGAAAAAAAATTGCGCGCGCCCGCCTACACCGCGTCCAGCGGCAATTCGGTGGTGCTTTTGATGACTTCCATCGAGAAGCTGGCGCTGACGTCCAGCAGGTCCACCGCGCCGATCAGGCGCCGGTAGAAGCGGTCATAGGCCGCCATGTCCTCGACCACGACCTTGAGCAGGTAATCGACGTCGCCCGCCATGCGGTGGAACTCCACCACGTTGGGCAGGGCCATCACGGCGTTGATCAGGCTCTGGGTCCATTTCTCGTTGTGCTGGCTGGTCTTGATGGACACGAAGACGGTCAGGTTCAGGCCCAGCGCGCGAGGATCCAGCAAGATGGCGTTGCGGGCGATGACGCCGTCATCCTTCAGCTTCTGGATGCGGCGCCAGCAAGGCGTGACGGACAGATGCACCTGCTCGGCGATCTCGGCGACCGAACAGGTGGCATCCTTCTGCAGCAAGGCCAGTATCTTGATGTCCGTCTGGTCCATGGGTTTCCTCGGCTGGATCGGCCCCAATGTTGCCTGTTCCGCCTGCCCGCGTCCAGCTTGGAGCGGCGCCCCGAGGCGCCGGATCGCCAGCCTCAGTACGTGCCGGGGTAACCGCCGCCGTCGATCAGGATGTTCTGCGCCGTCATGTAGCCAGCCTGCGCGGAACAGACATAGGCGCAAAGCGCGCCCAGTTCTTCGGGCTGGCCGTAGCGGCCCGCCGGATTCGCGCGCCCGCGCTCGTCCCAGAGCTGCTCGAAGCTCTTGCCGCCAGACTGATCCAGCATGCCCTGTATGTGCCTGACCTGCGCATCCGTGGCGAAGGCGCCGGGCAGCAAGTTGTTGATGGTGACGTTGTGGCGCACGGTCTGGCGCGCCAGGCCGCTGACGAAGCCGATCAGGCCCGAGCGCGCGCCATTGGACAGGCCAAGCTCGGCGTGCGGCGCCTTGACGCTGCGCGACACGATGTTCACGATGCGCCCGAAGCGCCGCTGCATCATCCCGTCCACCACCCGGCGGATCATGTCGATGGGCCCCAGCATCATGGCGTCCAGCGCGGCAATCCAGTCGTCATGGCTCCAGTTGCGGAAGTCCCCCGGCAGCGGGCCGTCCGCGTTGTTGATCAGGATGTCGGGATGCGGACAGGCCGCCATGGCCGCGTCCCGGCCTTGCGCCTGCGTCAGGTCGGCCGACACCCAGCCCACCCCTATCCCGGTTTCATGCGATATCTCGGCCGCGGCCTGCTCCAGCGTGGCGGGATTGCGGGCGGCGATCGTGACCGCCACGCCTTCCCGCGCCAATTGCAGAGCGCACGCCCGGCCCATGCCCCGGCTGCCGCCGAATACCAGTGCCGTCTTGCCGCTGATGCCCAGATCCATGCCCGACTCTCCTGTGATTGCGCGTTGGCGGCGAGCGCCGCCAACGCGAACCAGTATAGGACTGCCCTATCAGCCCATCCACTGGCTGACCGGCGCCGCCGCATCCTGCAAGGGCTGCGCCACCACGTCGATCAGCGCCGGGCCGTCATGCTCCATTGCCGCCTTGATGGCGGCATCCAGCTTGGCCGGATCCTCCACGCGCCAGGCCTTGACGCCATAGGCTTCCGCGATGCGGGCATGGTCGGTGCGATTGAAGTCCACGCTGTAATAGCGCTTGTCGTAGCCCGCCTTCTGGCTGGCCTTGATCCAGCCATAGACCGAGTTCGAGAACACCACCATCAATAGCGGCGCCTTGTGCCGCACGATGGTTTCCAGTTCGCCCACCGTGAAGCCGAAGCTGCCGTCGCCCATCACCGACACGCACTTGGACTGGGGCCGGCCGACCCAGGCGCCCAGGGCGGCCGACATGGAAAAGCCCAGCGCGCCATGCGCGCGGTTGGTGATGAAATGACGGCCGGGGCGCGACACGTCATAGTAGGCGGAGAAATACGGGCAAGGCGTGCCGGGGTCGGCGCAAACCACCGCGTCATCCGGCAGCAGGCGGTTCAGGGACTGCACCACGCGCTCCGGACGGATGGGTGCGTCCAGGCTGTGGGCCAGCGGCTCCAGCTGCGCCCGGCGGGCCTCCTTGGCGCGGCCGGCCAGCACCGCGCCGTCGGCGGCATCCGCAGGACGGTGCGCCAGGCGCGCCGCCACCTCCACGCCCAGGGCTTCCAGCGCCAGCTTGGCGTCGCCCACCATGCCGACCTCGGTCAGGTAATTGGCACCGATCACCATGGGATCGATGTCGATGTGCAGGATGGGCACGTTGCGGTTGGGGAAGCGCCAGTGCTCGGTGGAGGTCGAACCGGCGCGGCAGCCGACGAACAGTACCGCGTCGGCCGCGGCCACCACGTCGCGCGTCGCCATCACGCCGCCGTTGGAGCCGACCACGCCCGCATTCAGGGGATGGTTGTCAGCCAGGCTGCCCTGCCCGCTCACGGTTACGCAGACCGCGGCCTTGAGCGACTCAGCCAATTCCTGCAAGGCGCCGCTGGCGCCAGCGATGACCACGCCGCCGCCACAGATGATCACCGGCGCCCGCGCGCCGACCAGCCGCTGCGCGGCGCGCGCGACGTCCAAGGGATCCGGCGCGTAGCGCATGGCGGGGAAACGTCCGTGCTCGGGCTGGGCCCAGACATCGGACGCGTCCACCTGCTGCTTCATCACGTCGTACGGAAAGCACAGATGGGCGGCGCCGGGCTTGCCCGTCGTCATGGCGCGGAAGGCCGCGCGCACCATGCCGGGAATCTGGTCCGCGCGGTCGATGGTGCGGTTCCATTTGGTCAGCGGACGGTACAGCGCTTCCTGGTCCAGCTCGGTCAGCGGATACTTGCCGCGCGAGCCCACCGCCACGTCCGAGGTGATGCCGAGTACCGGGATGGACGATTCATTGGCCTCCACCAGGCCGGGCAGCAGATAGGTCGCGCCGCCGCCGCTGGGGCCTTCGCACACGCCGACCTTGCCGGTCACGCGGGCATAGGCGTCCGCCATGTAGCCGGCGCTGCGCTCATCGCGCGTCAGGATGTGCTGCATGCCGTGGTCCAGCCGGTACAGCGCGTCGTAGAACGGCAAGCTGGTATCGCCGCACAGGCCGAAAATGTGCTTGACGCCGTTGTGCTGCAGCATGCGCACCATGGCTTCGGCGCCGGTCATGTTTTCCATGTCATCTCCACTTGTGTTGCACGCGCGGTGGCCGAGCGGCATTCCGCCGGCCACGCGTGGTTCAGTTGTCCAGATTGATGTTGCTGCTCTTGATGAAGGCGCTCCAGCGGTCGTATTCCGACTTCACGTAGGCGTCCAGCGCCGGGCCATCGGAGGCCACGATCTCGAAGCCCGCGTCCGTGATCTTCTTGCGGATTTCCGGATCGGCCAGCACGGCCTTGAAATCGGCGGTCAGCTTTTTCACCGTCGCTTCCGGCGTGCCCTTGGGCGCGAACATGCCGCTCCAGGAATAGGCGACAAAGCCGGGGAAACCCGATTCCGCCACCGTCGGCACATTGGGCAGGTCGGCCAGGCGCTTATCGCCCGCCACCGCCAGTGGCTTGATCTTGCCGGCCTGGATCTGGCCGCGCAGGGCGGCGAAGCTCAGCCAGGTCATGCTGGCCTGGCCACCCACCACCGCCTGGATGGCCGGTCCGCCGCCACCATACGGCACATGCAGCAACTCGACCTTCGACAGGCGCTTGAGTTCTTCGGGCGCCAGATGGTTCAGCGAGCCCACGCCCGTCGAGGCGTAGTTGAACTTGTTGGGCGGCTGCTTGGCCGCGGCGGCCAGGAACTCCTTCAGATTATCCCCGGGCACACTGGGATTGGCGCCCAGCACCAGCGGAAAGCGCACGGTCTGCGATATGGCGACGAAGTCCTTGAACGTGTCGTACGGCAGCTTGGGCTTCACGGCGGGGTTGATGCCGTGGTTGTCGAAGCTGACCAGCAAGGTGTTGCCATCGGGTTCGGCGCGCGCCACGAATGCGGTGGCGATCTGGCTGGCCGCACCCGGGCGGTTTTCAACCACGACCGCGCGGCCGCCCAGTTGCTGCGACAGGCGCGGCTGCAGGATGCGCGCCAGGATGTCGGTACTGCCTCCAGGGGGATACGGCACGACCAATATCAGCGGCCGTTCCTCCGCGGCGGCGGCCGGCGCGGCGACAAAGCCCCCCGCCGTGGCGGACAGCATGCATAGCGCAGCCAGTCCACGCTTTATCCTGTGATTCATGAATTTTCCCCTGCCTGTATGGTGTTGGCCGGCGCTGCCGCGGCGGGTTCGGCCTGGTCCCGCATGTAGATTGTGGAAAAACCGGTACGTATGACGTCGGTGATCTGGTCCAGGCGACGGCCGATGTGCGCGCTCATCAGGCCCGGCAAGGCCTCGATATCGCGCCGCGCCAACGCTTCGACGATGCGCATGTGTTCGCCCTGCGTATGGCTGCGGCGCCCTTGCTGCATGTCGATCCAGCGCACGAAATGGATGCGGGCGTTGACGCTTTCCAGTGCGCGCACGAATTCCTCGTTGCGCGAGTAGCGGGCCAACGTCAAATGGAAGGCCTCGTCGAGTTCCAACAGGCGAGTGGCGTCGCTGTCCTCGGGCACGTCGCGGGACCGCTCCACGAACTCCCGCAGGCTGGCCAGTTCTTCGTCGCTGGCGCGTTCGCAGGCCGCGCGCACGATGCCCGCCTCCAGCACGGCGCGGTATTCGTAGAGACTGTGGATCTGCTTGGCGTCGAGCAGGCGGGCGATGAAACCACGGTTGACCGAGCGCGTCAGAAACCCTTCCACCATCAACTGGTTCAGCACCTCGCGCAATGGCGTGCGGCTGACGTTCAGCCTGCGGGCCAGCTCCACCTCATTGATGCGTTCGCCGGGTTTGAAATCGAAGCGCACGGCCATCGCCTTGACCGCGCCATACAACTCCGCCAGCGCTTCCTTGGTGCGCGCTGCGGGCCGGATTGCAATTGCCGCTTGGGCCATGCCTGATCACCTGCGCTCGATTGGATCATCGGGAATGAAATGCATACTAAAGTGCATACAGTTCGAGCAATAGCCCGGGTTTCCCCGGACGCCGGCCTCCCCGCCCCTAACGAACGGCAAAACGCAGGCGAAAAAAAAACCGCAACGCAGACGTTGCGGGCGGTTCATTCTTTCCTGCGGCGGCGCCTGCCGCCTGACGCTTACAGGCCGGTATCCAGCGTGTAGTGGGCGCCGTCCCTGTTTTCAAGGGTCAGCGTCGAGAGCATGGGCCCCGCCGCTGCCGCGTCCTGACTCACATGGATGCGCAGATTCGCCAGCGGCACATCCCAGCCGCCGCCAGCGGCCTCGGCATTCACGCCGGCCACCAGCGCCAGGCGCTCGGCCACCGCGCGCGCATCGGGCGCCCGCGCATCGATGCGTAGCAAGCTGCGCGCACCGTTGGAATGCGCCATGAGTTCGGGCGACCACACGCACTCGGGCGTCAGATGGCGGCAGAAATACATGCGGATGCCGGGCAAGGGCTGCTCGGCAAAACGCACGGTATGGAAACGGGCCTGCACTTCCTGGCCGTCCAGCATGGCGGCACGGCTCAGTTCCTGGACCGGGTTGACGGCAAACCCAGCCGCCAGCAGGCGCTCGCGGGTGGCTTCGGCGTCATACGTGCGGAACACCAGCGCCTCCAGCCCGAACGGCGACTCGGCGATTTCCTTGCGGGCGGGCGGCGCGCCGGGCGGCCAGCCCAGCAGTTCGACATACGTGCCTTCCAGCACGATCAGCCGGTTGCACGATCCCAGGTTGTGCACCGCCTTGTCGCTGAGGTGGAACCCCTGGCGTTCGAAATGCGGAGCCAGCGCATCCAGCCGGTCGCGCACCATGACCACGGCATGGTCGAATTCAGTGCGGCCGACGGAATGCAGCATGGATGGCTCCTGGATCAGACGAGCTTGCCGTGGCACTGCTTGAACTTCTTGCCGCTGCCGCAAGGGCACGGGTCGTTGCGGCCGACCTTGGGCAAGGCATTGCGCACGGGCTGCGCACCGCTTTCCGGTTCGGACTGGGCCAACGCTTCGTCGTAGTCGGAATGGTGGTACTGCACGTTCTGCACGTGCGGCTGCGCCGCTTCGGCCTCGGCCTGTTCGACCTGTTCCTGCGACTGCACGCGCACCGTCATCAGCACCCTGACCACGTCGTCGCGGATGCGGTCCAGCATGCCCGAGAACAGCTCGAAGGCTTCGCGCTTGTATTCCTGCTTGGGGTTCTTCTGCGCATAGCCGCGCAGATGGATGCCCTGGCGCAGGTAATCCAGCGCCGACAGGTGCTCACGCCAGTGCGTATCGATCGCCTGCAGCATGATCGAACGCTCGAACTGCGCCCAAGATTCCGTGCCCACCTGGTCGACCTTGGCCTGGTAGGCGTCGCGCGCGGCGCTCACCACGCGCTCGCGCAGGTCGTCGTCGGTCAGGCTGGTTTCCTTTTCCAGCATTTCCGTCAGCGGCAGTTGCAGGTGCCAGTCGCCTTCCAGCGCATTCTGCAGCGCCGGCACGTCCCACTGTTCTTCCACCGATTCCGGCGGTACGTAGGTGTTGACCATGTCGGTCACGGCGGCATCGCGCAGGTTCTGCACGGTGGCGCTCACGCTGGCGGCTTCCAGCACGTCATTGCGCTGCGAATACAGCACCTTGCGCTGGTCATTGGCGACGTCGTCGTACTCCAGCAATTGCTTGCGGATGTCGAAGTTGCGGCCTTCCACCTTGCGCTGCGCCGTCTCGATCGAACGCGTCACCATGCCGGCCTCGATGGGCTCGCCCTCGGGCAGCTTCAGGCGTTCCATGATGGCGCGCACCCGGTCGCCCGCGAAGATGCGCATCAGCGAGTCTTCCAGCGACAGATAGAAGCGCGACGAACCCGGATCGCCCTGGCGGCCGGCACGGCCGCGCAGCTGGTTGTCGATACGGCGCGATTCGTGGCGTTCGGTGCCGATGATGCGCAGGCCGCCGGCGGCCTTGACCTGCTCGTTCAGCGGCTTCCAATCGGCGCGCACCTTCGCGATGCGAGCGTCCTTTTCAGCCTCGGACAGCGCCTCGTCGGCGCGGATCAGGTCGACCTGCTTGTCGACGCTGCCGCCCAGCACGATGTCGGTGCCGCGGCCCGCCATGTTGGTGGCGATGGTGATGTGGCCTGGCTTGCCGGCTTCAGCGACGATCTCGGCTTCACGGGCGTGCTGCTTGGCGTTCAGCACTTCGTGCGGCAGCTTGGCCTTCTTCAGCAGGCCCGACAGCAGCTCGGAGTTTTCGATGCTGGTGGTGCCCACCAGCACCGGCTGGCCGCGTTCGTGGCAGTCGCGGATGTCTTCGAGGATGGCGTTGTATTTTTCGCCGTCGGTCTTGAAGACCTGGTCGTTCTGGTCCTTGCGGACCATGGGCTTGTTGGTCGGGATGATGACCGTTTCGAGCCCGTAGATTTCCTGGAACTCGTAGGCTTCCGTGTCGGCCGTGCCGGTCATGCCGGACAGCTTTTCGTACATGCGGAAGTAGTTCTGGAACGTGATCGACGCCAGCGTCTGGTTCTCGTGCTGGATCTTCACGCCTTCCTTGGCCTCGACCGCCTGGTGCAGGCCGTCGGACCAGCGGCGGCCCACCATCAGGCGGCCAGTGAATTCGTCGACGATCACCACTTCGCCGTCCTGCACCACATACTGCTGGTCGCGGAAGAACAGCGTGTTGGCGCGCAGCGCCACCATCAGGTGGTGCATCAGCGCGATATGGCGCGGGTCGTACAGCGATTCGCCCTCGGGCAGGATGCCCAGGCGCGACAGGATGCCTTCGGCGTTCTCGTGCCCGGCTTCGGACAGGTAGACCTGCTGGCTCTTTTCGTCGACCCAGTAGTCGCCTTCGGGTTCCGGCTCCTGCGGCTTGGGTTCGTGGGCCATGCGCTTGAGTAGCGGCGGCACCGCGTTCATGCGGACGTAGAGCTCGGTGTGGTCTTCGGCCTGGCCGGAGATGATCAGCGGCGTGCGGGCTTCGTCGATCAGGATCGAATCCACTTCGTCGACGATGGCGTAGAACAGCCCGCGCTGGCGACGGTCTTCAACACGGTACTCCATGTTGTCGCGCAGGTAGTCGAAGCCGAACTCGTTGTTGGTGCCGTAGGTAATGTCGGCGAGGTAAGCCGCCTTCTTTTCCTCGTTGGGCTGCTGCGGCACCACCACGCCCGTGCTCAAGCCCAGGAAGTGGTACAGGCGTCCCATCCATTCGGCGTCGCGGCGGGCCAGGTAGTCGTTCACCGTGACCACGTGCACGCCCTTGCCGGCGATCGCATTCAGGTAGACCGGCAACGTCGCCATGAGCGTCTTGCCTTCGCCCGTGCGCATTTCGGCGATCTTGCCGCTGTGCAGGGCGATGCCGCCCAGCATCTGCACGTCGAAGTGGCGCATGCCGAACACCCGCTTGCCCGCTTCGCGCACAACCGCGAAAGCTTCGGGCAGCAGATCGTCCAGGGATGTGCCCTGGGCGTGGCGGGAACGGAATTCCTCGGTTTTGGCCGCCAGCTCCGCATCGGAGAGCGCGGAGATCTTGGGTTCGAGCCCATTGATCTGGGTTACCAGCTTGCGATACTGCTTAAGCAGCCGGTCGTTGCGGCTGCCTATGAGTTTTTTGAGCAGAGAAACCATGCGTATGTCGGCCGCACGAGCCACACCGCGCCTGCAAAAGGCCGGAGCAGCGTCACCCGTGACTTGATGTTATTGGTTGAGCGGGGGTCCGCTGGGAAACGAACCAGTTTAACGCACCTGGAGCGCAATAGCCTGAACCTATGGACAGGGTAGCACTGCCGGCCGGTTTGACCGGCGCGGACGCTGCAGGTTCACTGCGCGGCGTGGGCCACCGCGGAAGGCGGCGCGGTCTGATGCGGTCCCAGGAACAGCCGCGGGTCCAACGGCTGTCCCGCCAGGCGGACCTCGAAGTGCAGATGCGGGCCGGTGGAACGGCCGGAACTGCCCACGCGGGCCACCTGCTGGCCGCGTTCGACCAGTTGTCCCTGCTTCACCATCAGGGAGGAAGCATGGGCGTAACGGGTGATCAAGCCATCACCGTGATCGATCTCGACCATATTGCCGTAGCCCGGCTGGAACTTGGACTCCAGTACCACCCCGCCCGAGGCCGCCAGGATGGGCGTACCCGGAGGCGCGGCGAAGTCCAGGCCCTCGTGCATGGCGCTGCGGCCGGTCACGGGGTTGCGGCGCCAGCCATACGATGAGCTGAGATAGGGGTAATCGGTGATGGGCATGGCTGTCGGCATGCGCGCCTGGTCCGCCGACCGCTTGGTCAGCGCCGCGTCCAGCAGCTTCAGATTGTCCGACTGCTGGGCCAGCCTGGCCTGGATCTCGTCGAGCTGGCGGCCCAACGCCTCGGCCGAGGCCGCGCTGGGCGGCGGGTGGTCAGTGAACAAATCGTCCATGACCTGGGTGGCTTCGGGCTGGGTCAGCGCCTCGGGCTGCGCCACGGCCAGTTGCTTGGCCAGCTCGGGATCGGTGTAGGCCACGCCAGCAACCTTGGCCACGCGTTGGCCCAGGCCGTCGATGCTTACCAGCTTGGCCTGCAGCGCCCCTACCTTGGCGGCCAGCAGATTCATGTTTCCGCGCAGGAAATCGGCGTCGCGCCCGGGTTGGCCCGCCAAGGGCCAGCCCACGGTATGTACCGCCGGCAGGATCGGAGTAAGGTATCGTTGTAACGCGGCGCCAAAGATGGCGGCCGTGATCAAGGCGCCCCCCAGAAACAGCGCGAGGCGCGCGCCGCCCAGGGTGAAATGCCCGTCCCGCCCGTCGCGGGCGTGCATAATCACGATTTTCAAGGTTTGCTTCCTAATTCTTAGAGCCGGCATGAATAGACCCACTTCATACCGTCAACGTTCCAGTTCCAGCCGGCGGAAAGAAGATACCGCCCTGGGATGGCTGGGTCATGACATGCGGGGCGCCGGCGTTCTGGCGACCGCCCGCAAGCACTTGCAAATCCAGTACGCGGTGGCGGCGGTTCTGCCCGCCCCGCTGGGCGCCGTATGCCAGGTGGGCAAGCTGGAAAACCAGTGCCTCCACCTGGTGGTGCCGAGTGCCGCGCATGCGGCCAAGATGCGTCAATTGGCACCGCGCATCGCGCGGACCTTGGCAGACCAAGGCTGGAACCTTAACGAAATCGCCGTCAAGGTACAAGCGGGTTTGCCCAAACCCGGCGCCCGCCAGCCGCGCCCTCCCAAAGAGGCGCAACCACTGGGCGAAACCGCCCTGGGCGCGTTCGAGACACTGCACGACAGCCTGCGGCCAGGCCCTCTGGCCGACGCGGTTGCCAAGCTACTGAAGCACCACAAGAGTAGCTGAAGCAGGCTGCGTTGTCCTTGATCCGGCGCCCCCGGAAACGAAGCGAAACCAAGTTCTCGGACGGATCCCTACTATGGTTTGCCACCGGTTTGCGCCTTAAGCGCGAGAGGATGACGACCGTCACATCCTCTGGGCGTCCTCAGGGATCCAGCCGCGCAAAATGATAGCGCGGACGTCGCGGAGCCGGCTTTGCCGGTCCGCAGGCGTCGCCCCCTTGAGGGGGCCCGCATCAGCGGGTAGGGGGAGAGCCTCTCAGGCCAGCTTCCACTCTTGGCGGAACGCCTGCGGCGCTTCAGCCTGGGATTCGTAAGTGATCAGTTCCCAGGCATCGCGCTGCTCCAGCAGCGCGCGGGCCAACTGGTTGTTCAGGCCGTGGCCCGACTTGCACGCGACGTAGCGCGCCACCAGGGGCTTGCCCAGCAAATACAGGTCGCCGATGGCGTCCAGGATCTTGTGTTTTACAAATTCGTCGTCGTAGCGCAGCCCGTCGCTATTGAGCACGCGGTACTCGTCCATGACGATGGCGTTGTCCAGGCTGCCGCCGCGGGCCAGGCCCATGGAGCGCAAGGCCTCGACTTCATTGACGAAACCGAAGGTGCGCGCGCGGGCGATTTCACGCACATACGAGTGCGTGGCGAAATCGATCTCGGCGAAATTGGCCGTGGAATCGATGGCGGGGTGACGGAAGTCGATCGAGAACGCCAGCGCGTAGCCCTCATGGGGTTCCAGGCGGGCCCATTTCTCGTTGCGGCCTTCGCCTTCGCGCACTTCCACCGGCTTCAGCACGCGGATGAATTGCTTGGGCGCGTTCTGTTCAACGATGCCCGCCGAGCGCAGCAGATAGACGAACGTGGCCGCACTGCCGTCCATGATGGGGACTTCTTCGGCAGTGAGGTCGATATGCAGATTGTCGATGCCCAGGCCGGCCAGCGCCGACATCAGGTGTTCCACCGTGGAGACGCGGACATTGCCCTGCTGCAGCACCGATGCCATGCGCGTATCGCCCACGCCGGTGGCCTGCGCGGGCAGATCCACGACCTGCGGCAGATCGACGCGGTGGAAAACGATGCCCGTATTCGGTTGTGCCGGGCGCAAAGTGAGCTCGACCCGCCGTCCGGAGTGGACGCCGACGCCTGTCGTGCGGACGAGATTCTGAATGCTGCGCTGTCGGAACATGAGACTTGGGGAATTTGAGCCAGGAAGCCGGCAAGATGACGAGCAGATTGCCGGCGTAACTGACGTATTGTAACTCTGTCCGATCCCTGGCGCCATTTGGCGTCCGGATCGACCGATACCTCCGTCCCTTATTGAAGCCGTGCAAGGGAAACACGGACCGCTCTGCCTCCGGCTTGCCTGTGGGGACAGGCAGGCCGGAGATGAGGGAGTGCGTTTAGAGCCGAAAATCGGCTCCTAGGTTCAATCCGCTTGCTTGCGCAGGAAGGCCGGGATGTCGAAATGATCCATGCCCGAGCTTTCCAGAGCACGCACCTGGGCCGACGCCTGGCTGCGCGGGTTGCGCATGACAGACGGCATATCCAGGTTGCGGTAATCGCCTTGACCGCCAGCCGGCATCGTGCCCATGGGCATGTTGTCGGTGCCGGTACGCAGCACTTCAGCGGTGTTCTGCACCAGCTGCGGACGCGCTTGCGCACGGCCCAGGCCGGTTGCAACCACGGTCACGCGCAGGTTTTCGCCCATGGATTCGTCGTAGGCGGTGCCGAAGATCACGGTCGCGTCGTCCGAAGCATAGCTGCGGATCGTTTCCATGATTTCGCGCGTTTCGCGCATCTTCAGCGAGCGGCTGGCGGTGATGTTGACCAGCACGCCACGAGCGCCGTTCAGGTCCACGCCTTCCAGCAGCGGGCAAGCGATGGCGTGCTCGGCGGCCACGCGGGCGCGGTCCGCGCCCGAAGCCGACGCCGTGCCCATCATGGCCTGGCCCTGCTCGCCCATGATCGTCTTGACGTCTTCGAAGTCGACGTTGACGTTGCCTTCGACGTTGATGATTTCGGCGATGCCCGCGCAAGCGTTGTGCAGGATGTCGTCGGCCGAACGGAAGCAGTCTTCCTGCGTCGCGTCCTCGTCCATCAGTTCATAGAGGTTCTCGTTGAGCACCACGATGAGCGAATGAACGTGCTTGGCCAGTTCCGAGATACCGTCCTCGGCCATCTTCAGGCGCTTGTTGCCTTCGAAGGTGAAAGGCTTGGTGACCACGCCCACGGTCAGGATGCCCAGTTCCTTGGCGACTTCGGCCACGACCGGACCTGCGCCGGTGCCGGTGCCGCCGCCCATGCCGGCGGTAATGAAGACCATATGCGCGCCATTCAGCGCGGCACGGATCTCCTCGCGCGCGGTTTCAGCCGACGCGCGTCCCTGCTCGGGCTTGGCGCCCGCGCCCAGGCCGGTGCGGCCCAGACGGATCTGCACCGGAGCGTTGGTCGCCGCCAGTGCCTGCGCATCGGTGTTGGCGCAGATGAAATCCACCCCGTGCACACCGCTGCGAATCATGTGCGCGACGGCATTGCCGCCCGCACCGCCCACACCAACGACCTTGATAACGGTCCCTTTGGTGTTGTTCTCAAGCATCTCAAAGTTCATCATGATGACTCCCTCACAAGTCCGATTTCGCAAATCACAAAAATTCCCCAACCAACCTATGTTTTGTGAATCGCCTCAAACTCGTCGCCGGACGGGCCCGCAACGGGTTTGAAGCGCCTCCCCTCTTCTGGCCCAGTCCGCATTACCGCCGCTGACCGCACCAAGGACAGGCCCCAACCTGCCCCTTGAAACTCAGTTCATGAACCATTCCTTCATGCGCGCCAGCAGGCTCTTGAAATTGCCTGTCTGGGCGGCGACCTTGCGGCCGCGCACGCGCTGCATTCTTGCTTCCTGCAACAAGCCCATCACCGTCGAGAAGCGCGGATTGCGCATCACGTCGGCCAGGCTGCCTTCGTATTCGGGCACTGCCACGCGCACCGGCTTGAGGAACACGTCCTCGGCCAGTTCGATCATGCCGGGCAGCTGCGCCGAGCCGCCGGTCAGGACCACGCCGGAAGCCAGCAGGTCTTCGTAGCCGGAATCGCGCACGACCTGCTGCACCAGCGTGAACAGCTCTTCCACGCGCGGCTCGATCACCGCGCCCAGTGCCTGGCGCTTGACCTGGCGCGGGCCGCGATCGCCCAGGCCCGGCACTTCCACGGACTCGTCCGGGCTGGCCAGCACCTGCTTGGCCACGCCGTAGCGCAGCTTGATTTCCTCGGCATCGGGCGTGGGCGTGCGCAGCATCGCGGCGATGTCGTTGGTGATCTGGTCGCCGGCGATGGGCAGCACGGCGGTATGGCGGATCGCGCCGCCGGTGAAGATGGCCACGTCGGTGGTGCCGCCGCCGATGTCGACCAGCACCACGCCCAGCTCCTTTTCATCGGCGGTGAGCACGGCCAGGCTGGAGGCCAGGGGCTGCAGGATCAGGTCCTGCACTTCCAGGCCGCAGCGGCGCACGCACTTGACGATGTTCTGGGCGGCACTGACCGCGCCCGTCACGATGTGCACGCGCACTTCCAGGCGCAGGCCGCTCATGCCGATGGGCTCGCGGATGTCTTCCTGGCCATCGACGATGAACTCCTGCGTCAGCACGTGCAGCACCTGCTGGTCGGTCGGGATGTTCACCGCCTTGGCGGTCTCGATGACGCGGGCAACGTCGGTGGCGGTGACTTCCTTGTCCTTCACGGCGACCATGCCGCTGGAATTGAAGCTGCGGATATGGCTGCCGGCAATGCCGGTGTAGACGTCGCGAATCTTGCAATCTGCCATCAGCTCGGCTTCTTCAAGCGCGCGCTGGATGGAATTCACAGTGGTCTCGATATTGACGACCACGCCCTTGCGCATGCCGCGCGATTCGTGCTGGCCCAGGCCGAGCACTTCGAATCGCCCTTCAGGCAAAATTTCAGCCACCACAGCCACCACCTTGCTGGTGCCGATATCGAGGGCGACGATAAGGTCCTTGATGTCACGGGTCATGGCGTTAGCGTTTCTTGGGAGGTTTCGGTATGGATTTGGATTTGGTTTCCGACGGCGGCAACGGGGCCAGCGCCAGGGCGAAACCATTCGGATAGCGCAAATCGGCCTGCGTCACGGTGCGCCCTTCCAGGCGCCCCGCCACGGCGGGCCACGCCTGCACAAAACGTTGAATGCGGGCCGCGAACGGCAGCGCGCCCGGCAAGCCATGCGGATCCGGCGCATCGGCGCCCGGATCGCGGCCCAGGTCCAGCGACATGCCGTTCGACAGCACCACGCGCCAGGCGTAGCGCGGACTCAGGTCCAGCTGTGTCACGTGCATGTCCAGCGGGGCGAACCAGCGCGCCAATTCGGCGTAGCGCTGCACGACCAGCGATTCGGTGCCATCCGGACCGGAGAATTGCGGCAACACGGTCTCGTCGTCCACCTCGCCCGTGTTGGCCGTGAACGCCTCGCCCCAGGTGTTGATCATCTGGTTCTCGTTCCACAGCGCCAGGGGCTGCTGTTCCTCGATCCGCACGCGCAGCACATTGGGCCAGATCCGCCGCACCGTGGCATGCCGGACCCACGGGACCGACTCGAAGATCTCGCGCGCGTCGTCCAGGTCCACCGTGAAGAAATTGCCCTTGAAGCGGCCCGCGATCGCCGACCGCACCGCCCCCGTGGACACGTAGTGCAGCTCGGTGTCCGGCATCGATTCCAGCTCGATCGCCGACAGCGTGAAGAACGGGCGTTGCACGACCCACACCACGCCCGCGACGAGCATGGCGCAAACCGCCAGCACGGCCAGCGTGTTGGCGATCAGGTTGGTGGTGCGAGCGTCGTTCCACACAGAGTATCCGGGTCAAGCGTTGCGGGCCGGGCTGCGCACTTTGCACGCGGCCTCGGACAAGATCGCCACGCACAGGTCGGCGTAGCTGATTCCCACCGCCTTCGCGGCCATGGGAACGAGTGAGTGACTGGTCATGCCAGGCGAGGTATTCATTTCAAGCAGCCACGGCCGGTTGTCGCGGTCGAGGATGAAATCGGCGCGGCCCCAGCCTTCGCAGCCCAGCGCCTGGTAAGCCTTGACCGCAATCTCGGCGACTTCCGCGGCCACTTCGGGCGGCAGCGTGGCCGGGCAGAAGTACTGCGTGTCGTCGGAAAAGTACTTGTGCTCGTAGTCGTAATTGCCGCCAGGCGCGGCGATCTCGATGACGGGCAGCGCGCGCGCGGTCTTGCCGCCGCCCAGCACCGCCACGGTCAGCTCGCGGCCGGTGATGAACTGCTCGGCCAGCACTTCGGCGTCGAAACGCGCGGCCGCGGCGTAGGCTTCCTTCATGTCGGAATAGCCCACCACCTTGGTGATGCCCACCGTCGAACCTTCGTGCGGCGGCTTGATGATCAGCGGCAGGCTCAGGCGGTCCGGCACCAGGCGCAGTTCCGTGTCCGCGTCCAGCAATTCAAAGTCGGGCGTGGGTAGACCATGCTGCAGCCACACGCGCTTGGTCATGGTCTTGTCCATGGCGAGCGCGGACGCCAGCGGGCCGCTGCCGGTGTAGGGGATGCCCAGCAATTCCAGGGCGCCCTGGATCGTGCCGTCTTCGCCATAGCGGCCGTGCAAAGCGATGAACACGCGGTCAAAGCCCTGTGCTGCCAACTCGGACAGGCTGCGCTCGCCCGTGTCGAA
This sequence comes from Achromobacter sp., assembly GCF_049647645.1. Lineage (GTDB taxonomy): Bacteria > Pseudomonadota > Gammaproteobacteria > Burkholderiales > Burkholderiaceae_B > Achromobacter. The sequence goes on along the minus strand of NZ_JBARYB010000276.1, from coordinate 15,292 downwards.
CAGGTGCGCGTCGACGCCGGCGCTGACCAGCGCCTGGTGCACGCCCGCGCCCGACATCAAGGACACTTCGCGCTCGGCGGATCGCCCGCCGTACAACACACCCACCTTGCCGAATTGCGTGCTCATGCCAGTTCTCCAACTTGGGCGGGGACCTTGCTGATCGAACCCGCTCCCATAACAATCACCACGTCGCCGTCGCGCACGAAATCCACCACGGCCTGCGGCAATTCCGCCACGTCCTCGACGAACACCGGTTCGACCTTGCCGGCCACGCGCAAGGCGCGCGACAGGGCCCGGCCGTCCGCCGCCACCAGCGGCGGTTCGCCCGCGGCGTAGACCTCGGTCAGCAGCACGGCATCAGCGGTGCCCAGCACGCGCACGAAGTCTTCAAAACAATCCCGAGTCCGCGTGTAGCGATGCGGCTGGAACGCCAGCACGATGCGGCGGTCGGGCCAAGCGCCGCGCGCGGCGGCCAGCGTGGCGGCCATTTCCACCGGATGGTGGCCGTAATCGTCGATCACCGTGAAGCTGCCGCCGCCATGGTTGGCGGGCACGGGGAAGTCGCCGGTTTGCGTGAAGCGGCGGCCCACGCCGTGGAAGGAAGACAGCGCCTCGCAGATGGCCTCGTCGGCCACGCCCAGCTCGGTCGCCACGGCGATCGCGGCCAGCGCGTTGCGCACGTTGTGCAAGCCGGGCAGGTTCAGTTCGACCTGCAGCGGCGGCAACAGGGTGTCGCGATGCGTGCGCTGCACGTTGAAGCGCATGCGCGTGCCTTGCGGCTGCACTTCGTAGGCGCGCACCTGCGCCTCTTCGTTCAGGCCGTAGGTCGTGATGGGCCGCGACACGAAGGGCATGATCTCGCGCACATTCGCGTCGTCCGAACACAGCACGGCGCTGCCGTAGAACGGCAGGCGCTGCGTGAACTCGATGAAGGCGCTCTTCAGGCGCGCCACATCATGCCCGTAGGTGTCCATGTGATCAGCATCGATGTTGGTCACGATGGCCATCACCGGCAGCAGGTTCAGGAACGAGGCGTCGGATTCGTCGGCTTCGACCACGATGTAGTCGCCCTGCCCCAGGCGCGCATTGGCGCCGGCGGAATTCAGGCGGCCGCCGATCACGAAGGTCGGATCCAGGTCGCCGGCGGCGAGCACGCTGGCCACCAGGCTGGTCGTGGTGGTCTTGCCGTGCGTACCGGCGACGGCGATGCCGCGCTTCAGGCGCATCAGTTCGGCCAACATGATGGCGCGCGGCACCACCGGAATGCGCGCCGCGCGGGCGGCGATCACCTCGGGGTTGTCGCCTGCCACTGCCGTGGACGTGACGATGGCGGCAGCGCCGGTGACGTTGCTGGCCACGTGGCCGATCGCGATCTTCATGCCCAGGCCGGCCAGGCGGCGCGTCACCGCCGACTCGTTCAGGTCGGAACCGCTGATGGTGTAGCCCAGGTTGAGCAGCACCTCGGCAATGCCGCTCATGCCCGAGCCGCCTATGCCTACGAAATGGATATGTTGAATTCTGTGTTTCATGATGAACGCCCCGCTGCTTGTTCACAGACGTCGGCGATATGGGCCGCGGCTTCGGGGCGCGCATGCGCGCGGGCCCGTTCGGCCACGGCTTGAAGTTCTTGTCGGGAGCGCTGGCCCAGCCACTGCGCCAGCCACTCGGGAGTGAGGCCGGTCTGCGGCTGCAGCCAGGCGGCCTGCGCGTCGCTCAGGAAGCGCGCGTTGGCAGTCTGGTGGTCATCGATGGCATGCGGGAACGGCACGAACAAGGCCGCGACGCCCGCTGCAGCCACTTCGGACACCGTCATGGCGCCCGCGCGGCAGATCAGCAGGTCGGCCTCACCCATGGCGCCCGCCATGTCATCGATGAATGCGCGGCAGTCGGCTTCCACGCCCGCCTGGGCGTAGGCCTGCTGCAGCGCGGGCAAATGTTGTTCGCCAGCCTGGTGCACCACCACCGGCCGGCTTTCCTGCGGCAGCAGCGCCAGCGCCTGCGGCAGCGTGGTATTCAGCGCCAGGGCGCCCAGGCTGCCGCCCACGACCAGCACGCGCAGCGGACCGCCGCGGCCGGCATAGCGCGCCGCCGGGTCCGGCAGCGCGCACAGGTCCGCTCGCACCGGATTGCCCATGGCCTCGCCCTTGGGCAACACGCCGGGAAAGCCGCTGAGCACGCGCCGCGCCATCCTGGCCAGCCACTTGTTCGCGGTACCGGCCACGGCATTCTGTTCATGCACCACCAGCGGCGTGCCGCGCAGCGCGGCAATGACGCCGCCCGGGAACGCCACATAGCCGCCCATGCCCAACACCACGTCGGGCCGCACATCGGACAGACGCGACCAGGCTTGTCCGAACGCGCGCAACAGCAGGAACGGCAGCTTCAGCAGCGCCGAGGCACCCTTGCCGCGCACGCCCTGGAAGCGCAGCGGGACCAGCTCGATGCCGCGCGGCGGCACCAACCGGCCTTCCATCTTCTCGGGATTGCCCAGCCACAGCACGCGCCAGCCGCGCTCGCGCAACACGTCAGCCACGGCCAGGCCCGGCATGATGTGCCCGCCGGTGCCGCCGGCCATGATCAGGATCGTGCGCGAGGTGCTCATACCCGCCCCCCACGCATCATGACGCGGTTTTCCACGTCGACCCGGATCAGCATGGCGAGCGCGCACAGGTTCATCACCACGCCCGAACCGCCGTAGCTCATCAGGGGCAGGGTCAGGCCCTTGGTGGGCAGCAGGCCCAGGCAGACGCCCATGTTGATGAAGGCCTGCACGCCGAACCACATCGCCACGCCATGCGCCACCAGGCCCGCGAAGGTGCGTTCCATGGCGATGGCCTGGCGGCCGATGTCGAAACCGCGGTAAACAATGATGGCGAACAGCGTGATGACCAGCATCACGCCGGCGAAACCCAGTTCTTCTCCCACCACCGCCATCAGGAAGTCGGTGTGCGCCTCAGGCAGGTAGTGCAGCTTTTCGACGCTGGCGCCCAGGCCCACGCCCAGCCATTCGCCGCGGCCCAGGGCGATCAGCGAGTGCGACAGCTGGTAGGCGCTGCCGTAGGCATTGTCTTCGTTCCAGGGATCCAGATAGGCGAACAGGCGCGCGCGGCGCCACGGCGACAGCCAGATCAGCATCAGGAAGGTGCTGACCAGCACCGCCAGCAGGCTGCTGAAGTACTTGCCGTTGATGCCGCCCAGGAACAGGATGCCGATGGCGATCGCCACGATCACCATGAATGCGCCCAGGTCGGGCTCGAGCAGCAGCAGCATGCCGACGCCCGCCAACGCGAATGCCATCGGCAGGAAGCCGCGCGCAAAGGCCTGCATGTGTTCCTGCTTGCGCACGGTGTAATCGGCGGCGTAGAGCAGCGCAGCCAGCTTCATCAGTTCGGAAGGCTGGAAGTTCAGCGGACCCAGCGGGATCCAGCGGTGCGCGCCGTTGACTTCGCGGCCGATGCCAGGAATCAGCACGGCCACCAGCAGCACGATGGCCACCACGAACAAGGGCACGGCCAGGCGCTGCCACACGCGGATCGGCACAGCCAGCACCACGGCGGCGGCAAGCAGTCCGGCGCTGATGAACAGGCCGTGGCGGATCACGAAGTAGTAGCGGCCATAGGACGCGTAGCGCGGGCCGTCGGCCAGCGCGATCGACGCCGAATACACCATCAGCAGGCCGAGCAGCAGCAAGGTCGAAGCCGCGATGACCAGCGGCAGATCGAAGTTGCGCATGCGGGTACGGCCGGGCCGTACGGCATTGACGCTGGCGGTGAGATCGGCGATCAGGCTCATGCGACCTCTCCACGGTCGCGGGCCAGGTCTTCGACCTCTTCCATGAACACCTGTCCGCGATGCGGGTAGTTGCGGAACATGTCCAAGCTGGCGCAGGCTGGCGACAGCAGCACGGCATCGCCGGGCTGGGCCAGTTCGGCGGCGCCGCGCACGGCGTCTCGCAGCGTCTCGACCGTCACGCAATTCACGCCGGTCGGCGCCAGCACGCGGCCGATTTCGGGGCCGTCCAGGCCGATCAGCATCACGGCGCGCGCATGGCGCGCCACCACCGGAATCAGCGGCGAGAAATCCTGACCCTTGCCCTGGCCGCCGGCGATCAGCACCACCGGCTGGCCCAGGCCCTCCAGCGCGGCGACGGTGGCGCCCACGTTGGTGCCCTTGCTGTCATTGATGTAGTCGACCCCGCCGATGGTGCGCACGAACGCTGCGCGATGCGGTTCGCCGCCGTACTCGCGCAGCGCGCGCAGCATGGCGCCCCAGCCCAGGTCCAGGCAGCGCGCCAATTGCAGCGCGGCCAGCGCATTCAAGGCATTGTGGATGCCGCGGATGCGCAGGGCATCCACCGGCATCAGGCGGCTCATGCGGCCCTTGGCGCGCACGGGTTCGGGCGCGTCCTTCTTGCGGCGCACCGGCGGCGCGGGTTCGTCGAAATCGTTCGGTTCGCAAGCCGCCAGCCAGGCCACGCCCTGCCCCAGCTCCAAGCCCATGTCGCCGACCAGTTCCGGCACGTCGCGGCCGAAGCTGCGCACATTCAGCGCGTTCAGGGTCGCGACCATGTCGACGGTGTACGGATCGTCACGGTTGACGATGGCCACGCGGGCCATCTTCAGCACGCGGGCCTTGGCCTGCGCATAGGCTGCCATGCTGCCGTGCCAGTCCAGGTGATCCTGGGTGACGTTCAGCACCACGGCCGCGTCGGCCATCAGCGAACGCGTGGTTTCCAGTTGGAAGCTGGACAACTCCAGCACCCAGACCTGCGGCAGCGACTCAGCGTCCAGCGCGTCCATCAGCGCGGTCAACGCCGCGGGGCTGATGTTGCCTGCCGCCACGACCGACAGGCCGCTGGCCTCGATCAGTTGGCGCGTCAGCGCGGTGACGGTGGTCTTGCCGTTGGTGCCGGTCACGGTCAAAAGGCGCGGCCGGTACTCGCGCGTTTCGGCCAGCTCGGCCAGCGCGCGCGCAAACAATTCAATCTCGCCGACGATCTCGATGCCGCGGGCCTCGGCCTCGCGCAGCAGATCCGCCGCGGGCGCCTGCGCCGGCGCCAGGCCGGGGCTCAGCACCACCTGGCTCACGCCGTCCAGCAGCGCCGTGTCGAAGGATTCGTCGCAGCCCAGGCGATATTCCACTTCGCTTTGCGCCAGCGACTCGCGCAGCGCGGCCAGCCCGCCCGGCTCGGCGCGCGTGTCGGCCACCCGCAAGCGGGCGCCGAGTCGGGCGCACCAGCGAGCGGCGGCGACACCCGTCTCGCCCAATCCGAGGATCAGGACGAGCGGCGCGTCTGCGCGGGAGGATTCCATCGTATTCATCGCAACTTCAGGGTAGAGAGGCCAATCAGCACCAGCATCATGCTGATGATCCAGAAACGCACGACCACCTGGGTTTCTTTCCAGCCACCCACTTCAAAGTGATGATGCAACGGGGCCATGCGGAAAATGCGTCTACCTGTTCCATAACGTCGCTTGGTGTACTTGAACCAAGTCACTTGCATCATCACGGAAAGCGTCTCGACCACGAACACGCCGCCCATGATGAACAGCACGATTTCCTGGCGCACGATGACGGCGATGGTGCCCAACGCGCCGCCCAGCGCCAGCGCGCCGACGTCACCCATGAAGACCTGCGCCGGATACGCGTTGAACCACAAAAACGCCAGGCCGGCGCCGCCGATCGCGGCGCACAGCACCATCAATTCCGATGCACCGGGGATATAGGGGAACAACAGGTACTTCGAATAGTCCACCCGGCCGACCACGTACGCGAAGATGCCCAACGCGCTGCCCACCATGACGGTCGGCATGATGGCCAGGCCGTCGAGGCCGTCGGTCAGGTTCACGGCATTGCTGGTGCCGACGATGACGGCCCAGGTCAACGCCACGAAGCCCAATACACCCAGCGGATAGCTCACGCTCTTGAAGAACGGAACGATCAGGTCGGCGCGCGTCGGCAGGGGCATCGTGAAGCCGCTGCCGACCCAGGCCTTGAACAGGGGCCACAGTTCGGTATTGGCGGGCGCCGACACGGCGAACGCCAGATACACCGCGGCCACGATGCCGATCGTGGCCTGCCAGAAGAACTTCTGCCGCGCGGGCATGCCTTCCGGATCGCGATAAACCACCTTGCGGTAGTCGTCCATCCAGCCGATCCAGCCGAAGCCGAAAGTCACCAGCAGCACCACCCACACGAAGCGGTTGGTCCAGTCGGCCCACAGCAGCGTGCTGATGGCGATGGAAATAAGGATCAGCACACCGCCCATGGTAGGCGTGCCGGTCTTGACCAGATGGGTTTCCGGACCGTAGGAGCGCACGGCCTGGCCGATCTTCATCTCGGTAAGTTTACGGATCACGCGCGGACCGGCCACCAGGCCGATCAAAAGCGCGGTCGCGCATGCCAGCACGGCGCGCAGGGTGATGTATTCGAACACCCCCAGCGCGCGCACATCGTCAGACAGCATGCGGGCGATTTCAAGCAGCATTCTGCTCTCCCTGCCCCTTGGCCGTCACACCTTCATTCGTAGAAAAAGCCGTCACTACCCGCTCCATGCGCATAAAGCGCGATCCCTTTATCAATACGCAGGACGCGCGCAAGCCGCGCAACGCGGCAACCACTTCGTCTACCGATGCGCAGGCGTGCGCGCCCACACCGAATGCGGCCGCGGCCGCCCGGCTGGCTTCGCCTAGCGTGATGAACGCGTCGAGCCCATGCTCGCGCGCGTAATTGCCCACCTCTACATGCATGGCGGGGCCGTTGTCCCCGACCTCGCCCATGTCGCCCAGCACCAGGACGCGCTTGCCGGCCATGCGGGCCAGCACGTCCACGGCTACGCGAACCGAGTCGGGGTTGGCATTGTAGGTGTCATCGATGAGCAACGTTCCGTCACTCATATGCTTGTGCTGCATGCGGCCCGCGACGGGGCTGAAACCGGCCAGGGCGCGCACCGCGCCTTCCAGCGGCGCGCCCGCGGCGATCGCGCTGGCGATGGCCGCCAGCGCGTTGCGCAGGTTGTGCAGGCCCGGCACCGGCAGCGCCAGATCCGCGACACCCAGCGGCGTGACCACGCGGCAACGCGTGGCTTGCACGTCCGCCAGAATCTGCTCGGCATACACGTCCAGGCCGGGCTGCAGGCCGAAGCGCAGCACGCGGCGCGGCTCGGCCAGCGCGTCCCAGATCGCCGAATAAGGTTCATCGCCGGGATAGACCGCGACGCCATCGTCGGGCAGCGCTGCGATCGCCGCGCCGTTCTCGTGAGCCACGGCTTCCACGCTGTGCATGAATTCCTGGTGCTCGCGCTGGGCGTTGGTCACCAGCGCCACCGTGGGCGCGGCGATGGCGGCCAACTGCGCGATCTCGCCGGGGTGGTTCATGCCCAGCTCGAATACGGCTGCGCGGTGCTCCGGCCGCAGGCGCAGCAAGGTCAGCGGCACGCCGATGTCGTTGTTCAGGTTGCCCGCAGTCGCCAAACGGCCCGCCTCGCCCTGCCACTCGGCCAGCATGGCCGAGATCATTTCCTTGGTCGTGGTCTTGCCGTTGCTGCCGGTCACCGCTATTACGGGCAGCGCGAATTGCGCGCGCCAGGCGGCGCCGATGCGCATCAGCGCGTTGCGGGTATCGCCCAGCACCAATTGCGGTAGCTTGGCATCCGGCACGGCATGCGCCACCACGGCCGCGCAGGCGCCGCGCGCCTCGGCCTGGTCCAGATAGTTGTGCGCGTCGAAGTTCTCGCCCACCAGCGCCACGAACAATTCGCCCTGGCCGATGCGGCGGGTGTCGGTGGACACGCCCTTGACCTGCGGCACCAGCAGCGCCAGCCGCGCCCATTCGCGGTCGTCGAAGGGCAGCTTCTCGCCCCCGATGTCCTGATAGGTTTCATGCCCCTTGCCGGCCAGCAGCACCACGTCATCGGGCGCAGCCGCCCAGATGGTCTGCATGATGGCTCGCGCGCGGTCCACCTGCACGTCGGGACGCACACTGTCCGGAATGCCGGCCAGGATCTGTTCGACGATGGCTTCGGGCGATTCGGTGCGCGGGTTGTCGCTGGACACGACCACGTGGTCGGCCAGGTCCGCGGCGATACGGCCCATCTCGGGGCGCTTGCCCGGATCGCGCTCGCCGCCGCAGCCGAACAGGCAGATCAGGCGGCCCGAGCGCGCGGTCGCGACGGCGCGCAAGGCGGACAACGCCCGCGACAGCGCGTCGGGAGTATGCGCATAGTCCACCACCACCAGCGCGCCGCGGCCCGTAGGGGCCTGGGTGCTGTGCGCCACGGGCTCGACGGTCTGCAGGCGGCCGTCGACGGGGTCCGTCGCCGCCAGTTCGCGCGCGATCTGCGCAAAGGGCAGGCCCAATTGATACAGCACGCCCGCGACCAGCAGCAGGTTCGATACGTTGTGCGCGCCCAGCAGGCGGGTCACGATCTGGGCCTCGCCATGCGGCGATACCAGCGTGAAGATCTGGCCCTGGGCGGTGGCCTGGAGATCGCGCGCCCGCATGCCGGCGGGAATCTCCGGGTCTGCGCTCAGGCTATAGCCCATCGCCATGCCGGCAGGCAGACCGGCGATCAGGCGGCGTCCGGCTTCGTCGTCGGCGTTGATCACGGCGGCGGTCAGGCCCGGCCAGCGGAACAGGCGCGCCTTGGCGGCTTCGTACCGTTCCATCGTGCCGTGATAATCGAGATGATCACGGGTCAGATTGGTGAAGGCGGCCAGCGCCACACGCACGCCTTCCATCCGGCCCTGCTCGATGCCGATGGAGGAAGCCTCCATGGCGACGGCCTTGGCGCCGGCGTCGCGCATGGCTGCCAGGGTGCGGTGCACGGTCAGCACATCGGGCGTCGTCAGGTCGCCGCCCAGCGTCTGCCCATCGGGCAGCACGGCGCCCAGGGTGCCGATGGTGCCGCAAGGCTTGTCATTGCGGCTCAACGCGTGGGCGATCCATTGCACCGACGACGTCTTGCCGTTGGTGCCGGTCACGGCCACGACCGCCAGCGCGGCCGAGGGCCGCCCGTACCAGGTGTCGGCCAGCTCGCCCAACAGGGCGCGCAGGCCGGTCACCGGCAACATCGGCGCCTGGTCCGCCGCCGCCTGAATGGCATCGCTTGCGGGAGCTTCGAACAGCACCGCGCTGGCGCCCAGCGCCAACGCTTTCTCTATATAGAGACGTCCGTCGCTGGACAGGCCCGGGCAGGCGACGAAAACGTCGCCCGGCTCGATATCGCGGGAGTCCAGTTTGAGGTGCGCGGTCAACGACACGCGCGAATGCAACCACGCCACGGTTTCGGCAACCGTGGCGACAGGGTTGGAGAGGAAGCCTTTGGCGCTCATCTGCCTGGCTCCTTGAGACCAGCAACAATTGTGGATTCGAAGGGCGCGTCCGGGCGCACCCCCATCAGCCGCAAGCTCCCCCCCACGATCTGGGAGAACACGGGCGCGGCAATAGCGCCGCCGTAATAACCGCCAACCGTCGGCTCGTCGATGGACACGGCCACGACGATCTTCGGATCCGACACCGGAGCGAAGCCCACGTACGAGCTGCGATAACGTTGCATGCTGTACTTGCCGTCGACGATCTTGCGCGCCGTGCCGCTCTTGCCCGCCACGCGGTAGCCCTGCACCTGGGCAGCCTTGGTGCCTTCGGGACCGGCGGCGGCTTCGAGCATGCCGCGCACCATTTCGGTGGTCTTAGGCGTGTAGATCTTGACGCTGGTGGGGTCGCTGTCACGCTTGACCAGCGTCAGCGAAACCATGTCGCCATTGCGGGCGAAAACCGTATAGGCGCGCGCCACTTGCAGCAGCGACACCGACAGGCCGTAGCCATAGGCCATCGTGGCCTTTTCGATCAGGCGCCAGCGGTCCCAGGGGCGCAGGCGGCCGGGCGCCGCGCCGGGAAATCCCACCTGAGGCGCCTGGCCCAGGCCAAGTTCCGTGAAACGGTCCCACATTTCGCGGGATTCCAGCTTCTCGGAGATCATGGTCATGCCGATGTTGCTGGACTTGCGCAGCACCCCGGCCACGTCCAGCGTGCCGTTGCGGCTCACGTCGCTGATCGTGCTGCCTTGGTACTGGAAACGGCCGTTGCCGGTTTCGAACAGGGTCTTGGTGCTGATGCGGCCCAGGTCCAGCGCCAGCGCGGCGGTGAACGGCTTCATGATCGAGCCGGGCTCGAAGGTATCGGTAATAGCCTGGTTGCGCAGCTTGGAGCCGTGGAAGGTCTCGCGCTTGTTCGGATCGAAGGTCGGCACGTTGGCCAGAGCCAGGATCTCGCCGGTGTGCACGTCCACGACCACGGCAGTAGCGCCCTTGGCCTGGTGCTTGTCCATGGCATCCTTCAGGGCCTTGAACACCAGGTACTGCAGGCGGGTGTCGATCGACAGGCGCAGGTCGCGGCCGTCCACCGGCAGGGTCACGGCCTGCACGTCCTCGATCACGCGGCCCAGCCGGTCCTTGATGACGCGGCGGCTGCCGGGGCGTCCGGACAACTGCTGGTTGAACGTCAGTTCGACGCCTTCCTGCCCCTGGTCCTCGACGCTGTTGAAACCCACCACGTGGGCCATCACGTCGCCGTCCGGGTAGTAGCGGCGGGTCTCCGGCTGCTGGTGCACGCCGGGCATGCCCAACTGCTTGATCTTGTCGGCCACGTCCATGGAGACCTGGCGCTTCAGGTAGACGAAGTTCTTGTCCTCGTCGACGAGGCGGTGACGCAGGTCGGCCAAGGGCGTTTCCAGCAGCTTCGCCAACGTGTCCATCTGCGCGGGGGTAGCCTGCTTGGCGTCTTCGGGAATCGCCCAGATGGCGCGCGCCGGCACGCTGGAGGCCAGCACCGCGCCATTGCGGTCCATGATCTTGCCGCGCGTGGCGGCCAGGGTCAGCGTGCGCTCATAGCGCCGTTCGCCCTGCTGCTGCAGGAATTCAGTGGACAGCCCCTGCAGGAACAGCGCGCGGCCGGCCAGCACGGTGAAGCCGCCGAATAGCAGGATCAACACCAGGCGCGCGCGCCACGTGGGCAATTGCCCGCGCAGCACAGGATTGTCGAAGAAGGGGACGCGTTTCATTGCGCGCCTCCGCTGGCGGAGACAGGCGCCTGGTTCATGTACAGCGTGCGGTCCGGAACGATGGAAATCATCTTCAGGCCGTCACGCGCAATTGCGTCCACCCGCGCGTTGCGGGCGAGTTCGGCGCGGTCCAGCTGCAGACGCCGCCAACTGGTTTCGAGGTCGCGTGCGTGCGCCTGATCGCGGCCCAGCTCGATGAAGAGCTGGCGCGACTGATACCGGCTGGTGACCAGGGAAATGGCCGACAGCATCAGCAAAGCCGCAACGATCAGGTTGACGCGACCCATTAGCGACGCCCCCCCTTGCCGCGGCGCGGCGGAGGAGCCAGGTCGCTGCCCGGCAGCGAACCGATTTTCACGAACGCGAAGCCGCCCTCGGCGGGCAGCGGCGTTTCGGTGCGTTCGGCGACGCGCAGGACGGCGGAGCGGGCGCGGGCATTGGCCGAGACCTCATCGTCTTCGGCCAGCACGCGCCCGAGGGACCGTAGGATCGGCTGGGGCATTTCGCTTTCCCGCAGGGGCAGGCGCGCATGCGCGGCAGCCGGACGAGCCGCCGCCGCGATGCACTGCTTGACCATGCGGTCTTCAAGCGAATGAAAGCTGATCACCGCCAACCTCCCTCCCGGGGCGAGCAGGTCTAGAGCTGCCGCGAGGGTGCGCGCGAGCTCTTCGAGTTCCCGATTGATGTAAATCCGTAGAGCTTGAAAGGTGCGTGTGGCCGGATGCTGCCCCTTTTCGCGCGTGCGGACGGCGCTGGCGACGCACTCGGCAAGTTCGAGCGTGGTGCGCAGCGGCCTTGTTGCGCGGCGAGCAGCAATCGCCTTTGCAACCTGAAAAGCAAACCGTTCTTCGCCATAATCCGCTATGACCTCCCGCATCTCATCCACACTGGCTTGCGCCAGCCAATCCGCCACCGTGGGACCACGAGTGGTGTCCATCCGCATATCGAGCGGGCCGTCTCGCATGAACGAGAAACCGCGCTCGGCATCGTCGATCTGAGGCGAGGAAACGCCCAGATCCAGCATCACGCCATCGACCTTGCCGATGCCGAGCTGCTCCAATTCTTCGGCCATGGTGGCAAAGCCGCCATGCACCACGGTGACCCTCGGGTCCGCCGCCGCCAACGCATTGGCTACGGCGATCGCCTCCGGGTCCTTGTCGAACACCACCAGCCTGGCGGCCTTGCCCAGGCGGCCCAGCAGTTCGCGGCTGTGCCCGCCACGTCCAAAGGTGCCGTCGACGAAGACGCCGCCTTCCGCTCGCGTAGCCGTAGCCGGCCCGGCCTGCTGATGCGACCGTGTCGCGCCCTTGCCGCCGAAGTCGGGCAGCAATAACGCGTCCACCGTCGGCTCCAGCAGAACGGGCCGATGTTCGAATTCCATAACTTTTTCAGAACGAAAACTGATTCAACACATCCGGCATACCCTTGGCCAGGTCCTCAGCCTCGCGGCTGGCCAGAGTAGCGGCGTCCCACAGCTCGAAGTGCGCGCCCAGACCGAGCAGCATCACATCGCGCGTCATACCGGAAGCGTTGCGCAGTTCAGGAGCGATCAGGACCCGGCCGGAGCCGTCCAGTTCCACGTCCTGAGCGTTGCCCAGCAACAGCCGCTGCAACGCGCGCGCCGTCATGGGAAAGGCGGCAATCTGCTCGCGCTTCTTTTCCCACTCAGGCCGCGGGTAGACCAGCAAGCAGCCGTCAGGGTGGCGTGTCAGGGTCAGCCGGCCATCGGCCTGCGACATGAGCGCGTCACGATGCCGGGTCGGAATCGAGATCCGTCCCTTGGCATCCAGCGTGAGCGCGCTGCTTCCCTGAAACACCACTTTTACCCCACTTAATTGCACAATTTCCTACTATTTCCCACTCTACGGTATGGGATCAGGGCGGTCAAGCGCGTGGTTGCAATTTTTTCAATCACAACAAGGACTTAGATCAATATGTAAATCCGCAAAAAGAAAAACCTCCCAATAAATCAGGAGGTTGCGACACTATCTAAAAGTCCTTCTTCAGAAGTGGCGGCTAACAATGGCTTTGCATTGTTTTACGATCCGTCGATTGCTCCAGTTGGCGAGGCTTCCCGCCGACCCCGGCGCTTCGAGAGATCGAAAAATTGGCGCAACCCGCCCAGCGCGATGCCAGGCTCCAGCCTGGGCATCGCTCGCTTTGAGAATGAGTTGCAAGACGGGTCTATAGGCCGGATTCTGTACACCAGGTTTCCCTGGCGGACGATCATTCCTCTGCGCGGATCATTGCTGAGCCGCTCTAGCCATCTACCCGCATGCTTGGACGGAGCCGCCCTTCGCGATCCGAAGACCGCACGCATGCCTATTTGATGTTGCTCCGGGTAGAGGTTGCCGCGTTTCACCCTGCGATGCCGCCGCCCGTTGCCGGACGGCGCGATACGGAGATGGCCGTATCTGTGCGCGCGATGCGCGCCCGCCCCGCAGACTCGTCTCTGTGGCCCTATTCCTCAACCGCGCCCGAAGACGCGGCCGGACGGCCGTTAGCCGTTACCCTGCCCTGTGGAGTCCGGACCTTCCTCGATGAATTCGCATCCACCGCGATCGTCCAACCCGCCTTGCGGTGCGTATTCTATTACACCCGGCAGCTCTGTCCCCGAAGGGGCCTCGGCACGGGTCGCACAAACGGCTTTGCGGGGTTCCTGCGACAATACGCCTTGATTCAGTCAGACGCCGCAGACACTACCCACCACATGGCCCTTGCTACGCTCATCACCCTTACCGACATCCAGCTGGCCTATGGCCACCATCCCCTGCTGGATCACGCCGATTTCGCCATCCAGGCCGGCGAGCGCATCGGCCTCATCGGCCGCAACGGCGCCGGCAAGTCCTCCTTGCTGAGACTGCTGGACGGCCGGACCCTGCCCGACGACGGCGACATCGCCCGCAGCTCGGGACTGCGCGTGGCCACAGTCGAGCAAGAGCCCGAACTGGACGAAAACGCCACCGTATTCGACGTCGTCTGCAATGTCGAGGGTGACCACGAGGATTGGCAGCGCCCGTCCCGCGTGCGCTCGGTGCTGGAAAAACTTGGCCTGCCCGCTGACGTGCAGATCGCCGGCCTGTCCGGCGGCACGCGCAAGCGCGTCGCGCTGGCGCGCGCCCTGGTCGACGAGCCGGATCTGCTGCTGCTGGACGAACCCACCAACCACCTGGACTTCGAGGGCATCGCCTGGTTGGAAGAAATGCTGCGCACCTGGAAAGGCGCCGCGGTCATCATCACCCACGACCGCCGCTTCCTGGATTCCGTCGCCACCCGCATCGTCGAGCTCGACCGCGGGCGCCTGCTGAGCTTTCCCGGCAATTTTTCGCAATGGCAGGAGCGCAAGGCCCAGTGGCTCGAGTCCGAGCGCCTGGAGCAAGCCCGCTTCGACAAGCTGCTGGCGCAGGAAGAAGTCTGGATCCGCAAGGGCGTCGAAGCCCGCCGCACCCGCAATGAAGGCCGCGTGCGCCGCCTTGAACAGCTGCGCGTCGATCGCGCCGAACGCCGCGAACGCGTCGGCGACGTATCGCTGGCGCTTGCCGAAGGCCAGCGCTCCGGCAAGCTGGTCGCCGAACTCGACCACGTGTACAAAGCCTTCGGCGACAAAATCGTGGTGGACGACTATTCCACCACCATCCTGCGCGGCGACCGCATCGGCATCATCGGTCCCAACGGCGCCGGCAAAACCACCCTGCTCAAGCTGATCCTGGGCGAGATGCAACCCGACAGCGGCACGACTCGGCTGGGTACCAACGTTGCGGTAGCGTATTTCGACCAGATGCGCGCGCAGCTGGACGAGAACGCCACGCTCATCGACATCATCAGCCCGGGCAGCGAGTGGGTCGAGATCGGCGGCGCCCGCAAGCACGTCATGAGCTACCTGGGCGACTTCCTGTTCTCGCCCGCCCGCGCCGGCTCGCCCGTGCGCAGCCTGTCCGGCGGCGAACGCGCCCGCCTGCTGCTGGCGCGCCTGTTTGCCCGCCCCGCCAACATCCTGGTACTGGACGAACCCACCAACGACCTCGACATCGAAACGCTGGAGTTGCTGGAAGAGTTGCTGCAGGAGTACCAGGGCACAGTGCTGCTGGTCAGCCATGACCGCGCCTTCCTGAACAACGTCGTCACGCAGACCATCGCCTACGAAGGCAATGGCCGCTGGCGCGACTACGTGGGCGGCTATGACGAATGGGTCGCCCAGCGGCCCGCGCCGGCCGCTCCTGCTGAAGACACCGC
>NZ_JBARYB010000275.1:0-4980 GCF_049647645.1 Achromobacter sp. | reverse complement strand
GCCGGCGCCCGCCGCACCGCGCACCGGCATGCTGGCCGCCACCTTCGGCGCGCTGGCGCGGGCCTCGCGCACCCGCACCTTCTGGTTCCTGTTCGCCACTTTCTTCGTGTGCGGCTTCACCACCAACGGCCTGGTGGGCACGCATTTGATCGCGCTTTGCGGCGACCATGGCATGCCCGAGGTGCAGGCCGCGGGCCTCCTGGCGCTGATGGGCATTTTCGACCTGATCGGCACCACGGCGTCGGGCTGGCTGACCGACCGCTACGATCCCCGCAAGCTGCTGTTCGTCTACTACGGCCTGCGCGGGCTGTCGCTGATCTATCTGCCCTATTCCGACTTCTCGTTCTACAGCCTGTCGATCTTCGCCATCTTCTTCGGCCTGGACTGGATCGCCACGGTGCCGCCCACGCTGCGCCTGACGACCGAAGCCTTCGGCGAGCGCGATGCCCCCATCGTGTTCGGCTGGATCGTCGCCGGCCACCAACTGGGCGCTGCCAGCGCCGCCTGGATGGCAGGCGCCGTGCGCGAAGCGCAGGGCAGCTACCTGATGGCCTTCGTCATCTCCGGCATGACCGGCCTCATCGCCGCCGTCATCGCGCTGATGATAGGCAGGAAGCGCGCGGTGCCGCAGCCGGCCTGATCGCGCCGCCCGCGGAAGCCAAAGGCCTGCTCAGGCCTTGGCCGCCCCACCCGCGCGGCCGCGCAGGTTGTAGGTCTTCTTGCTGCCCACGTGCTTGCGAATGAGCGACTCCGCCAGCTCGCCATCGCGCCGCATCAGCGCCTGCACGAAGGCCTCGTGGTCGGCCACCGCCGCCGTCCACTCGTCGATATCGAAATTCGACTTGTAGCGCAACGCCTGCACCTGCAGGTTCAGCCTGTCATAGGAATGCGTCAGCGCCGGATTGT
Organism: Achromobacter sp.; assembly: GCF_049647645.1. GTDB lineage: Bacteria > Pseudomonadota > Gammaproteobacteria > Burkholderiales > Burkholderiaceae_B > Achromobacter. The sequence continues at coordinate 4,074 of NZ_JBARYB010000275.1, read as the reverse complement.
GCGCGGCGCGGTTGATGGCGATATGCGTGCCCATGCTGGCCGCGAAATACGCCCGGATGTCGCGCTGCTCGTAGCCCTGGCGCATCTGCGCATGCAATTGCGCGATGTGCGCCAGTTCCGCGTCCGTCGCGCGCTCGGCGGCGCTGCGCACCGCCAGCCCCTCCAGTACCGACAGCACATCGAAGATGTTCTCGACATCATCGGCCGACAACTCGATCACCATCGCGCCGCGCTTGGGCTGCAAGGTCACCAGGCCGTCGGAGGCCAGCATGCGGTAAGCCTCGCGCAGCGGCGTGCGCGAAATCTTCAGCTGGTCGCACAGGTCCCGCTCGTTGAGCCAGGTGCCCGGCTTGAAGGTGCCGTCGATGATGAGTTGCCGCAGTTTTTCCGCCACCACGGCCGGCAGCGTGGGGTGATGGATGGCCAAATCGGGGACGGGCTGGTCCATAACTTCAGGGTTAGCCATGAGTTGTTCGCACTCGTTAATTCGACTATTTTTGTATCTGGTATACCAAACACCAAAGGCATACCAACCTGACCCCATCATAGATCAAGCAACACGCGGGCAGGCTTACATCCACCAAGGAGACCCATATGCATAAGCACGCTCGCGCCTGGGCCGGCGCCCTGGCGCTGACCGCCAGCCTGGCCGCCGCCAGCCCCGCCCTGGCGCAGGACGCATCCAAATGGCCGGAACGGCCGGTACGCCTGATCGTCGGTTTCGTGCCCGGCGGCGGCACCGACGTGTCGGCCCGCATCCTGTCCGCGCGCCTGTCCGCGCTGCTGGGCCAGCAGGTCGTGGTCGAGAACAAGCCCGGCGCGTCCGGCCTGATCGCGGCCGACTTCGTGGCCAAGGCCGATCCGGACGGCTACACCCTGCTGCTCGCCAATATGCAGTCCACGGTCGCCGCGCCCTACGTGGTGCAGTCCAGCGTCGACCCGATCAAGGATTTCACGCCGGTGCGCTATATCGGCTCGGTGCCCAATGTGCTGGTGATCAACCCGGCCAAGCACAACTACGCCAGTGTGCAGAACCTGGTGGACGACGCCCGCGCCAAGCCCAAGCAGCTGACCTACGCGTCCTCCGGCATGGGCAGCCCGCAGCACCTGAGCGCCGCGCGCTTCTCGCAGATCGCGGGCGTGAGCATGGAGCACGTGCCCTACAAGGGCAGCGGCCAGGCCATGACCGACCTGCTGGGCGGCAGCGTGGACATGAACTTCGACACCCTGCCCGGCGCCATCAACCAGATCCAGGCCGGCAAGCTGCGTCCGCTGGCCGTGACCAGCACCGAACGCAGCAAGCGCCTGCCCGACGTGCCCACGCTGGCCGAGTCCGGCATCAAGGGCCTGGACGTGGTGCAGTGGTACGCGGTGCTGGCCCCCGCCAAGCTGCCCAAGCCCGTGCTCGCCAAGCTCGACCAGGCCCTGAGCCAGACGCTGGCCGATCCCGAGATCAAGGCCAAGCTGGCCGACCAGGGCATGGAACTGGGCGGCGGCCCGGCCAATCCCGCGGCCTTCGCCAGCTACGTGCAGGATGAATGGAGCAAGTACGGCAAGCTCACCGCCAGCCTGGGCCTGACCAAGCAATAACCCCGCAGCAATCCGGCGGGGGTGCGCCCCCGCCCAAGCAAAGGAACACCATGAGCGCTACCCCCACTTCCGATTCCTCCCCCATCCTGCGCCAGCGCGACGGCGACATCGTGACCGTGGTGCTGAACCGCCCGGAAAAGCTCAACGCCTTCACCATAGACAGCTGGCGGCTGCTAGGCGACGCCTTCCTGGAGCTGGACGCCGACGACAGCGTGCGCTGCGTGCTGCTGCGCGGCGCAGGCGAAAAAGCCTTCTCGCCGGGCAACGACATCAGCGAATTCGAGACCGCCCGCAGCAACAAGCGCCAGGCCATCGAATACGGCGCCGTCATGCGCCGGACCATAGAGGCGATCGGCAACTGCCGCCACCCCGTGGTGGCGCAGATACACGGCATCTGCGTGGGCGGGGGCATGGAGATCGCCAGCCTGGCCGACATCCGCATCTGCGGAGCGAGTTCGCGCTTCGGCGTACCCATCAAGAATCTCGGGCTGGTGATGTCGTATTCGGAACTGGCGCCGCTGGTGCGCCTGGTCGGTCCATCCGCCGCGCTACAGGTGCTGCTTGAAGGCACCATCTTCGACGCGCAGGAAGCGCTGCGCCTGGGCGTGGTCACGCGCGTGGCGCCCGATGACCAGGTCGCCGCGGAAGCCCAGGCCGCCGCCCGCCGCATCGCCGACGGCGCGCCGCTGGTGGCGCGCTGGCACAAGAAATTCATCCGCAACCTGGTGGACGGCCGCGCGCTGACCGACGCCGACCGCGACGAAGCCTTCGACTGCTTCGACACCGAGGACTTCCGCACGGGCTACCAGGCTTTCCTGGCCAAGGCCAAGCCGCAATTCAATGCCCGCTGAACGCAGCGCAAGGAGGACTCATGCATAACGATACCCAGCCCGATACCCCGCGCCCGGCCGGCGCGCTCGCCGGCATGCGCGTGATCGAGCTGTCGCAGATCATGGCCGGCCCGACCTGCGGCATGATGCTGGCCGACATGGGCGCCGATGTCATCAAGGTTGAAAAGATCGACGGCGGCGACGATTCGCGCCAGTACCGCGACCCGCAGATCAACGGCATCTCGGCGCCCTACCTCATGCTCAACCGCAACAAGCGCGCCATCGCGCTGGACCTGAAGCACCCCGAAGGCAAGAAGGTCCTGCTGCGCATGATCCGCGACGCCGACGTGGTGACCGAGAACTTCCGCAAGGGCACGATGGAAAAGCTGGGCCTGGGCTACGACAGGCTGCGCCAGGAGAACCCCGGCCTGATCTACTGCGCCGTGTCGGGCTACGGCACCACCGGCCCGTACGCCGACAAGGGCGGCTTCGACCTGGTGGCGCAGGGCTTTTCCGGCCTGATGGCAATCACCGGCGAACCGGGCGGTCCGCCCCTGCGCACCGGCAACTCCGTCGCGGACATCAACGCCGGCCTGCTGGCGGCCTTCGGCGTGCTCGCGGCCTACCAGCACAAGCAGCGCACCGGCGAGGGCCAGATCGTGGAAACCTCCCTGCTCGAAGCCAGCCTGCAGCAGCTGTACTGGCACGCCGCCATCTACTTCGGCAGCGGCGTGTCGCCCGGCCCGACCGGCTCGGCGCACGTGCTCAGTGCGCCGTACCAGGCGTTTCCCACCGCCACCGACTGGATCATCATCGGCGGCGCCAACGAGAAGAACTGGCAGCGCATCACCCAGGCGCTGGACAAGCCGGAATGGGCCGAGGATCCGCGCTACGCGCGCAACCGCGACCGCATGCAGAACCGCGATCAGCTGGTGGAGGAAATGTCCGCCATTCTGAAGACCCGCAGCGCGCAGGAATGGCTGGACGTGTTCGACGCCGCCGGCGTGCCCGCCGGGCCGGTGCATTCGATCGCGCAGGCGCTGTCGCACCCGCAGACGCTGGCACGCGGCATGGTGGTGGAACAGGATCACCCGGTGGCCGGCAAGGTGCGCACCGTAGGGATGCCCGTGAAGCTGTCGGCCACGCCCGCGCAATACCACCGCGCGGCGCCCAGGCTGGGCGAAGACACCATCTCGATCCTGGGAGAGTTCGGCTATGGCGCCGCGGAAATCGACGCGCTGATCGAGGCCGGCGTGGTCACGGCCGTGGACCGTGAACGCGCACCGGCTTAGAACATTTTTGGCTGTATTGCTGACGTTTGGTTGTGTGAGGCTGGGGTTCTTGAACCGCCGGCGTCCGGACTGCGGGATTCCGATGCTCGCCCCAGTGGGGCTGCGCTTCGGATCCCTCCGCCCGGCCACCGGCTCACGGCATCTGCTCATGAACGGGGTCCGAAACCAATGCATTAGGAGACTGTCAGCCGAGGACCCCGGAGCCATCCGAAGCGCAGCCCCACCGGGGCGAGCATCGGAATGGCGCAGGGCAGCCTCGGCGGCTATAGAACCCTGACGTCCGCGAGCTCGAAGCCCTACCGCTCCCCACTTCGGTTTTGTGAGGCAGCGTTCTTGAGTCGCCGGCGTCCGGACTGCGGGAT
>NZ_JBARYB010000274.1:0-100303 GCF_049647645.1 Achromobacter sp. | reverse complement strand
GGGCTCGGCAGGCGCGGCTACGGCGTCTGCGGCCTCGGGCGGCGGCGCGGGTTGAACCGGCGCGGCGGGCGGAGGGGATTTTTTCTTGAAGAAGCGGCTAAACATGGGTAACAAGTATATTCGTATCGTCGGGGGCCAATACAGACGCACCCCCATTGCCGTACCCGACGTGGAGACGCTGCGCCCCACGCCCGACAGGGTGCGCGAAACGCTGTTCAACTGGCTCAATCACCTGTGGGGCGGCGAGTTCGCCGACAAGCAGGTGCTGGATCTGTTCGCCGGCAGCGGCGCCCTCGGCTTCGAGGCGGCCTCGCGCGGCGTGGCGCATGTGCAGATGGTCGAGCGGGACAAGACCGCCGCGTCCGCGCTGCGGACACTGCGCGACAAGCTCAAAGCCGACATGATACGCATCCACGTGGGCGATGCCATGCAGGTCGCCGAACGCATGGATGCGTCCCGATTTGACCTCATCTTGCTGGATCCGCCCTTCGGCCAGGGCTGGCTGCCGCGCCTGTGGCCGATTCTGCCGGGCATTCTGACCGAGCATGGGCTAGTCTATGTAGAGGCGGAAACCCCCATCGAAGCCCCCGAAGGATTCACGATCTTGCGGCAGGACAAGGCAGGCGCGGTCCACTACCACCTGCTGGAATTTGCTGCATTGCGCAAATAGGTCAATAATCCGAGCTTCGGAGGATGGTGTACACCACTAATAACGGTACGGAGCTCGCATGATCATCGCTGTATATCCTGGCACTTTCGACCCGCTGACCAGAGGCCACGAAGACCTGGTCCGCCGTGCCGCCACGCTTTTCGACAAGGTCGTGGTAGGTATCGCCATCAGCCGCAACAAGAAGCCCTTCTTCAGCATCGACGAACGCGTGGAAATCGCGCGCGAAGTGCTGGGCCACTATCCCAACGTGGAAGTGCAGAGCTTCGCCGGCCTGCTCAAGGACTTCGTGCGCGACCAGAACGGCCGCGTCATCGTGCGCGGCCTGCGCGCCGTGTCCGACTTCGAGTATGAATTCCAGATGGCCGGCATGAACCGCCATCTGCTGCCCGACGTCGAAACGCTGTTCATGACGCCCTCGGACCAGTACCAGTTCATCTCCGGCACCATTGTGCGCGAAATCGCGCAGCTGGGCGGAGACGTGAGCAAGTTCGTGTTTCCGTCGGTCGAGCGTTGGCTGCAGGAAAAGGCCAAGGAACGCCGCGAACAGTCCTGGCCGGGCTAAGTCCGGCCACAGGTATTGCTCCACCCTCGAAGGGCGCGCAGAGCGCCCTTCTTGCGTTGCGTGGCCGGGGCGGGCGGCGGCGCTACAATGCGCTTAGCCCTATCCGCCCAACCCGCAGCCCGCCATGGCCCTGACCATCACCGAAGAATGCATCAATTGCGACGTTTGCGAGCCCCAGTGCCCGAACGACGCAATCTCCATGGGCGAAGACTATTACGTCATCGACCCTGACCGGTGCACCGAATGCGTGGGCCACCACGACGAGCCGCAATGCAAGGTGGTCTGCCCGGTCGAATGCATCGAGCTGCACCCGCAATGGAAAGAAGGCCAGGAACAGCTCATGGCCAAGTACCGTCGCCTGACCGGTGCGGCATGAGCGACGCCGCGCAGTCCAGCATCGACCTCCCTCCTTCCCGCCACCACGCCCGCCGCGACCTGTCCGCATCGGCCATCGCCGCCGGCCTGGTCGCCGTCCTCGTCAGCTTCGGCGGCACCGCCGTGCTGATGGTGCAGGCTGGCCATACGGCCGGCCTGGATTCAGCCCACATCGGTTCCTGGATCGGCTCGCTCAGCCTGGCGTTCGGCCTGGGCGGCGCCGTATATAGCCTGCGCACGGGCCTGCCCATCGTCATGGCCTGGTCTACCCCTGGGGCGGCCCTGCTGGTGACCGCGCTGGCCGGCGTTCCCTTCAACGAAGCCATCGGCGCCTTCATCCTGGCGGCCGCGCTGACGCTGGCCTGCGGCCTGTTCGGCTGGATCGATCCCATCCTGCGCCGCATTCCCGGCGAAATCGCCGCGGCCATGCTGGCGGGCGTGCTGCTCAATTTCGGCATGGGCGTTTTCAGCAACATCAAGCAGCAGCCCGCGCTGGTGCTGGCGATGTGCGCCGCCTATCTGCTATGCCGGCGCTGGGCGCCGCGCTACGCGGTGCTGGTCGTCATGCTGGTGGCCATCGCCCTCGCCTTCGGCCTGAACCTGATCCAGCTGGACCTGCTGGACTGGCGCCTCACCGAATTCGTCTGGACCACGCCCGCCTTCAGCGCGCAGGCCGCGGTCAGCCTGGGCATTCCGCTGTTCGTCGTCGCAATGGCGTCGCAGAACCTGCCGGGCCTGGCCATCCTGCAGGCCGCCGGCTACCAGCCGCCCGCCTCGCGTCTGGTGGCGGCCACTGGCCTGCTGGGCCTGCTGGCCGCCCCCTTCGGCGCGCACAGCGTCACGATGGGCGCCATCAGCGCCGCCATCTGCACCGGCCCCGAAGCGCACGCAGACCCATCCAAGCGCTACATCGCCGCCGCCACCTACGGCCTGGGCTATGTCGTGCTGAGCGTCGTGGCCGGCGCCGTGGCCGTGTTCTTCCAAGCCTTGCCCGCCGCCCTGCTGGCCGCGTTGGCCGGGCTGGCGTTGCTGGGCACCATCATGGGCGGCATGGCCGCGGCCATGGCCAACCCGCAACGCCGCGAAGCCGCGCTCATCACGCTGCTGGCCACGGCATCGGGTTTCAGTTTCTGGGGTATCGGATCGGCCTTCTGGGGCCTGGCGGCGGGCCTGCTGGCCCACGCGGCATTCGAGTTCAAGCGTTCGGGCGCAAAGGCCTGAAGCGGCCTTCGCGCGCCCGGCCTGCTCAGACCGGCCAGGTGGCCACGGGCGTGTCGGGGTGCACCTTCATGATGCGGCAAGGCACCTGCACGAAGTTGGAGATCCAGGCCGCAGCCAGCTCCCCTTCGTCGACCACGTCAATCACTTGCTCGCCCACCTTCATGCTGTAGCGCACGCTGTCGTCGTCTTCGATGACGTCCAGCGGAATATCCATGCGCAACATGCCCGGCGCCTTCAGCACCAGGTAGCCCAGCCGCAGTTCGACCGAGACCTCGGCCAGCCGCGGGCACAGGGCACGGTTCAGCCACTGTCCGGAATCGTTGGCGACCAGCCATTGCCGGTGATAGCCAGCGGCCTCGGCCTGTGCGGTGACGCCGCACTCGGCCACGGGTTGGAAGTGTCCGGCGTTCATTTGCCCAGCAATCCCTTCAAGGCCTTGTCGACGGCCGCGCCGCCCTTGCCCTTGCCCGTCACCGCCTCGCGCAGTTTGTTTTCCAGACTGCGCTGGAGAATGCCGCCGATGGCGTCCTTCCAGAGCAGCGTGTAGGTCGGCTTGTCGAACGGCCCCTTGACGTGCACAGGGATGGTCACGTCCTTCAGGTCTATCAGTTCCTTGCCTTCCGGATCGGCGGCCGGGTTGACGACGCGGGCGCGCGCCACCAGGTCCAGCTCGCTCTTGACGAAGTCTATGGTGGCCGGTTCGCCCTGCGTCACGCGCAGCAGGGGCGACACCACATTCAGGCGCTTGACGGCGGCCACGCCCTTGGTGAAGGCCAGGTCCGCGTCCATCTCGGAGAATGCCGTCTGCTTGCTGGTGTCGGAGGCGACGGTTTCGTTCTGCGATTCCGGCTTGAAGGCTGCCTTCAACTCGCGCAGCGTCTGCGTGAGGTTGATGCCCTTGACCGCGCCATCGCGCAGGCGCAACTGCATGGTGCCGCCCAGGCCGCTCTTCATGGCATAGCCGTTGGCGCCGGCCGTTTTCAGGTCCAGCGCGAGGCTGCCGGTGCCGCTCAGCACGTTCTGGTGCGCCAGATCCATCAGGAACGGTTCGATGGCGATGCCGGCCAGCGACATCTTGGTGGCCAGTTGGTTGCCCTGCGCGGCGTCCACCGACAGGGCGCCCGCCAGCTTGCCGCCGTAAAGGCCGGCAGTCAGGCTGGAAATGTCCAGCTTGCCCTTGTCCAGCTTGACCGCAGCGCCGACGTCATCGGCCTTCAGGCCGCGCACGACCAGCTTGCCGACCTTGATCGTGCCATTGACGCTGGGACCAATCAGCGCCGACAGATCGATCGTGTCGTCGGCGGGCTTGGGCGCAGCCGGTGCGGGTGCCGGTGCGGCCGGTTGCGCCGGCTTGCCTTCTTCCTTCTTGGCTTCGGCAGGCTGCTTGGCCGCGGGCTGCGCAGGCGTTGCGGCCGCGGGCGGCACCAGCTTGTCCAGGTCCAGCGTGTCCACCACCAGCGCGAAATTCACCTTCGGCGAATCGCTCAGCTTGGTAATGTCCGCGCTCAGGTCGAACTTGCCGCCTTCCAGCACCGCGTTGATCTTGCTGGTGGCCTGATCCTTCAACAGGTCTGCGGTGACGCTGCCGATCACCGGGATCTGCAGGCTGCCCTTGGGCAACCCGGGGTCGGTAATGTTGACGTCGCCGCGCAGGCCGGACAGGCCGCCGCTGCGCTGCAGCAGGTTCAGGGACAGCGGCGAGGCGAAGTTCAGCTTGACGATCCGTTCGCCGTTCTTGGACGTGCTGTCCAGCTTGGCTTCCTTGATATCCAGTTCGCCGGCGTTGCCGCTGATGCCGTTCAGGCCGAAGCTCGCGTCCAGGCCGCTGATGCGTACACGGCCCGTGAGCGCTTCTCCCGTGGCCGAAGCCGGCGAGATATTGAGCGCAGGCGCGTCCACGGCAAATTCGAAGGGACCGTCGGCCACGCCGCCCTTGGCGCGGATGGCCAGTTTCTCGATCTGCAGTTGGCTCTTGTGCGGGTCGATCGCCAGCTTGGGAATGGCCACGCTAGCGTCCACATTGGTGGCGCGCGCGGCGGGATCGGTGACGTCGCCCTGGAACACGACTTCCAGGCCGGCGATATCAAGCGCCGATTTCTGGCCGTTGAAGGCCAGATTGCCGCGCACGGCCAGGCTCTTGGCCTCGGCGCCCGGCAGCTTGCCGTCCATGCGCAGGTCCAGCTTCTGCGCCGCATAGCGCTTGGCGGACGGATCCAGCGTCAGCAGGGCCTGACCGGTCAGGTTGGCGTCCACGCGAGGATTGCCGCCCTCGACACGCGCGGTCATGCGCACGTCAAACGGCTGATTGAAGGTAACCCGACCCGTGTTGGCGTTGATCTTGGTGACCGCCACCGCCATGCCCGTGATCGCGTCCTGCAACAGCACCTGGCCGTCCTTCAGGTCGAGCCCGGCGATGTCGATCTGCATGTTGTTGCGCGGCTGCGGCAGATTGCCGTTGGCCAGGGCCTGCACCGCGCTTTGCGCCGCGCCTGCCAAGGCTTCGGCAGGATTGGCAGGCGCCGCCGTGATCGGCGCGGTGCCGCCCACGAGATTGCTGAAATTGAAATGGCCCTGCTTGTCCCGCACCACGCGGGCCTTGAAGCCGGTGATGGCCACGTGGTCCACGACAAAGCTGTTGGACAGCAGCGGCCACACGGCTACCGCCAGGCGGGTGCTGTCGATGGAAGCAAAGGTTTCCGGACTATCGGGCTCGGACAGCGACACGCCCTGCACCGACAGGCCGATACGCGGGAAGAGCGACAGCTCGATCTCGCCGTCGATCGTCAACGTGCGTTGATAGCGTTGCTGGACAAGCTCTTCCAGCTTGTACTTGTACGCGTTGGGGTCGAATGTCAGCAAGAAGATGGCCAGGCCGACGACGGCCACGACAACCAACACTACCAGGCCTATCAAAATGCGCTTGAACCACGTTTTCATTGCTGCCCCGTCGGTACCTCGACTGGAAATCCTTGAATGCCGTCCGCGGCGCCACGCGCGCGAAAGGTGCTTTGGCGGTGGAAAAACCGCCCGGTCTATGAAGCCATCGGCCTTTCAGGGCGTGCCCTATCTCAAGCCGAGCCTGGGGCTGCGGCGCCGAAAAGGGGGATCTGCCAAGGAAAGCCTGATGAAGACGCCAGCAAAGCCAGCGTACAGATAGCGCTATCGTAACAAATCAGGCCGACTGCGCGAGACCGGCCCGCCAGGTCGGCGCAAAATCAGCACTATTGCCGGCGCCCTTCCTCCCCTGGAAACGCATGCCGGACCTGACAACTTTCTGTCTGACGGATTGTAGGACTAGAATGATTGATACATCAATCATTGATAGATCCAACAATGTCCGCCCCCGCTCCCAGCACCCCGCACTCGCCCGGCCAGGTGCTCCCTTTCCGCCAGACCCTGCTCGCCATGTTGGGCATGTGCTTCGTCATGATGATGGTCGCGATCGACCAGACCGTGGTCGGCACCGCGCTTCCCACCATTGTGGCCGAACTCAAGGGCTTCGAACTGTATGCATGGGTAGCGACGTCTTACCTGCTGACCTCCGTCATCACCGTGCCCATCTTCGGCCGCCTGGGCGACTACTACGGGCGCAAACCGTTCGTGGTGGCGGCCATCGTGCTGTTCACCCTGGCCTCGGTGCTGTGCGGCGCGGCCGACAGCATGTTCACGCTGGTCCTGGCGCGGGCGCTGCAAGGCATAGGCGGCGGCATGTTGGTGGGCACCGCGTTCGCGTCCATCCCCGATCTGTTTCCCGATCCCCACGTGCGGCTGCGCTGGCAGGTCATGCTCAGCTCCGCCTTCGGCATCGCCAACGCGGTAGGCCCGACCCTGGGCGGCGCGCTGACGGAGCACTACGGCTGGCGTTCGGTGTTCTACGTCAACCTGCCCATCGGCATCCTCGGCCTCTGGTTCGTCACCCGCTATCTCCCGCACCTGCGCAGCCACACGGCCGGCCGGGTGCGGCTCGACTGGCAGGGCGCGCTACTCATCGCGCTGGCGCTGGGCAGCCTGCAATTGCTGGTCGAATTGCTGCCCAAGGAAGGGCTGAGCGGGTCCATCATGCTGCTGGGCGCGGGCAGCGCGGCCGCCTTCGCCGTGCTGCTCTGGTGGGAACGGCGCTGCCCTCATCCGCTGCTGCCGCTGGACATGTTCCGCAACCGCGGCCTGGCCATGCTCTTCACCCTGGCCCTGCTGGTGGGCGTGACCATGTACTCGCTGCTGTTCTACGCGCCGCTGCTGCTGCAGGGCGGCTTCGGGCTGTCGCCCCAGGATGCAGGCCTGCTCATCACGCCCATGGTGGTCTTCATTACCGTGGGCAGCATCATCAACGGCCGCATCATCACCCGCATCCGCAATCCCAACCGCATGCTGTATGCAGGCTTCATCCTGATGGCGCTTTCATGCACGGGCATTGTTACCACCCATAGCTATACGTCACATGGGCTCATCGCCGCATACATGCTGATGGCCGGCCTCGGCATGGGCTTCATCATGCCCAACCTGACGGTTTTCGCGCAACAGACTGCCGGCCGCAGCCACCTGGGCATCGCCACCGCGCTGCTGCAGTCGCTGCGCATGATAGGCGGCATGCTGGGCACGGCGATCGTCGGCACCATGGTGAGCCACAGCTATTTCAGCGGCGTCGAATCCACGCTGCGCGGCGCCTCCGCCCGCTGGTTGCCCGAACTGCACGATCCGCAGATGCTGGTCAATCCCGCGGCCCAAACGCAGTTCCTGGCACAATTGGCGCATCAAGGCCAGGACGGCACCTCGCTGATCGAGATCGCGCGCGTCGCGCTCGTGGGCGCGATCCACGAAGGGCAGTTGATCGCCCTGGCGGTCGCTGTGTTCGCGCTGTGGTGTGTGCGGCGGGTGCCGCCGATCCAGTTGATCCGCCCCTCCAAACCAGAGCCGGCCGGCGTCGGAGAATAACTTTTGCCCAAACAACAACAAGGCTTGCAGGTCATCCAGCACATGGGACAGGCCTACCGCGGCATGCAGAACGCGTTCAGCAGCACGGTCGGCCACGCCCTGCCCCGCTGGCGCATCCTGCTGGCACTGCATGAGAACGGCCAGTGTTCGCAGAAGCATCTGGCCGAACGTTGCCGGCTCGATCCCGCATCACTCACGCGCCAGCTGCAGGCCATGGAAAAAATGGGCTGGATCGCGCGCGAAGTCGACCCGCAAGACAACCGCCTGACCAACGCCAACCTCACGCCTGCCGGCCAGGCAGTGGTGAACGAAGCGCTACCCAAGCGGGCGGCCTTCTTCGAGGAATCTCTGAAGGGTTTGTCGGGCTCAGATATCGACACCTTGAATCGCGTGCTGAGCGTGCTGGAAGCGAATTTCCTGCGGGCAGCAGCGGATAAAACATCCCAGGCCTGAAGAGGCAAGGAATTTGCGGTGCGGATGCACACGCCGCATCGAACCTTCAGCGCTTGCCCGATTGCTCCATGATGATCTTCATGAAATCGTCGGCCAGCCGATGCGAGGCTCCCTTTGCGCGCACCGCATACACCTGGGCCGTCGCCGTCAATCCCTGGACTGGCAGAAACAGGATATCGCTGCGGCTTTCGTCCGCCACCGACCTGCCGACCAGCGCATAGCCCAGGCCAGCCGCGACCAGGCCTAGCGCGGTGTGGATCTCCTTTGCCTCATATCCCACGCGCACCTTGGCGCCGGCCTGCTCCAGCGCATGCATGGTGGAGCGGGCGAAGCTGCTTTCCGGATCCTTCGGATAACTGATGAACGCCATGCCGGCCAGATCATTGGGGGTCAGGCGCCGGCGTTTGGCAAACGCGCCCGAGGACGGCACCGCCGCAACCAGTGCGTCATCGAATAGCGGAAAGTAATCCAGGTCATCTTCCGCGACGCACGGCCCCATTGCGCGCGACAGGCCTACATGAATGAGACCTGAGCGCAAGGCCGCACCCTGATGCTCACTGAGGATCTCGGTCAGGTCGATGCGCACCTTGGGCAGGTCGGCCTTCATCTTGCGCACCGCGTCGGGCAGCACCGAGAAAATGGTCGAGCGCGTGAAGCCGATGCTGAGCCAACCGAAATGGCCCGCGGCCATGTCCTGCGCCTCGTCGAACAGGCGCTGGGCATCGGCCAGCAACGCCTTGGCTTTGGGATAGATGAAGCGTCCCAGCGGAGTGAGCGTCATGGGCCGCGTGGAGCGGTCAAACACCTTTGCGCCGAGCATGGCTTCCAACTGCCCCAGCTGCATGCTGACCGCGGTGGGCACCACGTGCAATCGCTGCGCCGCCAGATTGGCATTGCGGGTTTCGACCACTTCGCAAAAAAACTGCAGGGATTTCAGGTTCATGGAAATTGATCTTACGCTCAAAATCGCTTAATTGATTTCCACTTTTTATTAGCTGAACATGGGATCACACGCATATAACGACGCGCCGGAACCTGGAGATTCTGTTGATTCCCGATTTGCACGAACCCGAATGGCTGAACCTGGCCCGCGGCCTTTCCACCGCCGAGGTATCCGATGCCCTCGACTACTACGAGCTTCCCGGCAGTGCCCTGGGTATCCGGCCCATCGCCGGCCCGGCCCGGCTCTTCGGCTTGGCCTACACCGTCCGCTTCGCACCGATAGACCACGCCCAACCCGGCACGGTCGGTGACTTCATCGACCGGCTCGCGCCCGGCGCCGTCGCCGTTCTGGACAACGGCGGGCGCATGGACTGCACCGTGTGGGGCGGCATTCTCAGTCGGTTGGCCGCGCACAAGAACATCGCCGGCACCGTCGTGCATGGCGTGTGCCGCGATACGGCCGAGGCGGACGAGGCCGGCTATCCCCTGTATGCCCGCGGCGCCTTCATGCGCACTGGCAAGGACCGGGTGCAGGTGCAGGCCTACGAAGAGCCCGTAACGCTGGGTGACGTGCGCGTATGTCCTGGAGATCTGCTGATCGGCGACGCCGACGGCATTGTGGTGGTGCCGCGCGGGCGCATGCAGGAAGTGCTATCCAAGGCCCTGGAAACGCGCGCGCTGGAAAACCGGATTCTGGACGCCGCGCTTGGCGGCATGCCGCTGATCGAAGCGCGCAAGCAGTTCGGCTACCACACGCTGCAGCGTTCGCCGGCCAAGCTCGCCTGATGCTGGCTCGAATAACAACTACATGATCCAAGGAGACACGATGACCATCACCCGCACGCTGTCCGCGGCAACCCTCGGCCTGGCGGTGACGACCATGGCTAGCCCCACGCTGGCGCAAGACGCGTATCCCTGCCAGCTCGTCAAGATCATTTCACCCTATCCTCCGGGCGGTACCACCGACATCCTGGCGCGCCTGATCGCCCCTGGCCTGGCCGACGAACTCGGCACCAACGTGATCGTCGAAAACAAGGGCGGCGCCAGCAGCAACATAGGCACCCAGTACGTCACCACCGCAGCGCCGGACGGCTGCACGCTGCTCTTGGGAAACAACACCGGCGTCGTCATCAACCGCAACCTGTACAAGCTGCGCAACGACCCGGTCAGCACGCTGGCGCCGGTCGCCGAAGTGGCCGCGGTCCCGCTGGTGCTATACGTCAACGCCGGCGTGCCCGTGAAGACTGCCAGCGAACTTTTCACGCTGATCCGTAGCAAGCCGGGCGAATTCAATTTCGCGTCCGGCGGCAGCGGCAGTCCTCAGCACCTGATGGGCGAGATGCTCAAGCTCGACATGAAGCTCGACATGACGCATATCCCCTATCGCGGCCAGGGTCCGGCGCTGGCCGACGTGATCGCGGGCCAGGTCCCCGTGGCCTTCGAAACCACCACCGCTATCGCGCCACAGCTCGGTTCAGGCCGCATCCGCGCACTGGCCACCACCGGAGAGACCCGCTCCAAGGGCCTGCCGGACGTGCCGACCATGAAGGAGCTCGGCCACGCCAGTTTCGTGATCGAGAACTGGTATGGCATTTTCGCCCCCGCGCAAACGCCTGCGACTCTGATTCAGCGGCTCAACCAGGGCATCGTGAAAACACTGAAGAGCCCCGCGCTGGCCAAGAACCTGGACGAAATGGGATCCGATGACGTCGCCGGCACGCCCGAACAATTCGCGAGCTTCATTGCCAAAGAATTGCCCTACTGGGAATCGCTGGTCAAACGCACCGGCGCAAAGGTGGACTGACATGACAGACCTGCTTGCCACCCTGCGCCAACTGGGCGCCGCCACCGTCTACGAAGCGCAGGGCGCCAAGGGTGCGCTGGACCACGGCATCAAACCCATCGACCCGACCGTACGCCTTGCGGGTCCAGCCTTCACCGTCGACTGCCGCCCCGCCGACAACCTCATGCTGCACTATGCGGTCCAGAAGGCCCGTCCTGGCGACGTCCTCGTGGTCGATGCCAAGGCCTTCATGGAAGCCGGCCCCTGGGGCGACGTGCTGACGTTGCAAGCCATGCAGGTTGGCATCGCCGGCCTGCTGATCAACGGCTGCGTGCGCGACGCGAACCTGATCATCGAACTTGGCTTCCCGGTGTTCTGCCGCGGCCTGTCGATCAAGGGCACCGGCAAATTCCAGCCAGGCCGGATCAACGTGCCCGTCAGCATCGGCGACACGATCGTCCATCCCGGCGACTACATCGTGGGCGACCGCGACGGCGTGGCCGTTATTCCCGGGAACGAACTGGAACAAACCATCTCCCGCAGCCTCGCTCGCGAAGAGAAAGAAGCTGGACAGCGCAAGGCGATCGAGCAAGGCGTCTTTACAACCGAGCTGCTGGGCTTGACGGACACCCTGCGCAGACTCGGTCTGGAATAACCCTCAACCATAAGACCCGCGGTATCGGCCCATAGGAAAACAGGATTTCCCAGAGCCGAAGATCGCCCAGAATACAGAACCTTTCCGTACATGCCATGAGAAGGACGGCGATGGATTCTGTATATCTGGTGGTCACCCTCGGCGCGGTCGTCGCGGGTTTCGTGCAAGGCCTGTCGGGCTTTGCGTTCGGCCTGGTGGCGATGTCGTTCTGGGCCTGGGTGCTGGACCCGCGCCTGGCCGCGACGCTCGCCGTCTTCGGCGCCCTGGTCGGGCAAATCCTCGCCGCCATCACCGTGCGCCGCGGCTTCGACCTGCGGCGACTGCTGCCTTTCGTGATCGGCGGCCTATTCGGCATTCCGCTGGGCGTGGCGCTGCTGCCGCGACTGGACATGGACTGGTTCAAGACCATCCTCGGCGCCCTGCTGGTGATCTGGTGCCCCGCCATGCTGTACTCCAAGAATCTTCCCAAGATCTCCGCGGGCGGCCGCGCGGCCGATGCGGCAGTCGGCATGGCCGGCGGCGTGCTGGGCGGCATCGGCGGCTTCACGGGCACGCTGCCCACCTTGTGGTGCACTCTGCGCGGATTCGACAAGGACGCGCAACGCGCCATCATCCAGAACTTCAACCTGTCCATGCTGCTGGTGACCATGGGCACGTATCTGGCGACGGGAATTGTCACGCGCGCCATGCTGCCCATGTTCGCCATCGTCGCCGCCGCCATGCTGGTGCCGGTGTTGCTGGGCGCGAAACTCTACATAGGCATCAGCGAAGCGCGTTTCCGCCAGATCGTGCTGGGATTGCTGACAGGATCGGGGGTTGCCCTGCTGGCGTCGGCAGTGCCGCGGCTGCTGGCGCGCGTGGCATAGTTCCGCGCATGCAACAGCACGAACAAGGAGTACCCATGAATCCCGATCGCCACTACCTCGTCATCCAGGCCCATGCCAGCGAATTTCCCGAGCCCATGCTCGTACGCAAAGGAGATCGCGTGGCCGTTGGCGAACGGTACGATGGCCCCGAGGGCTGGCCCGACTGGTATCACTGCACGCCAGAGGGCCAGGAAGCCGGCTTCGTGCCGGCGCAATTCCTTGACCGCCACGGCGACGGCAGCGCCACGATGACGGAGGATTTCACCAACAAGGAACTGGATGTCGCGCAAGGCGAAATGCTGCGCGGCGAACGCGAATTGAATGGATGGGTGTGGGCGATCAGACTCGCCGATGGTGAGGCAGGCTGGGTGCCGCTCGATAACTTGCGCGTCTGCGGTCAAGCCAGCTGCTGACGCAGTCCAACTCGGCCTTGACCGGCCACCCCCCTATTCACCGCAAGATTTGCAGCGAATAACCAGTCTTTCGCCGCAGAAAGTTATCTTCTTGCCCTTCCTGCCTTCCTCGCAGGGTACTTCCGGGGCGCGAGCAGCGTGTATCGCTCGTGCCCCCTCTCCATGAAAAACACCCCAAAGATCGGCCCGAAGTCCGATCTTTGGGGTGCGTCGCAGAATGTTCAGCTGCGCTTAGACGTTGATCACACGTTTAAACGTTGATCGGTTGGCAAAGGCTTGTGAACACTAGGTTTCGCGGAGAAATCTGGCCACGACCTTTGCGGGAATCGCTGGAAGTACCCCCAGTTGTACCCCCATAGGGGTATCGGGATGATAGATCAGTCTGGATGCCGGCGCCAGCGCTGCGCCTGCCGGATAAAACGGGTATGGCGCAGACCGCATTGTTGGCTGACTGCCGAGAGGGTACGCGATGAGATGCAGGGGAACGGGCCGCTGTGGCCCAGACCTTGGAGAACTCTCATGGCAGACCACCACACCCGCCACAACCCGCTGGGGCAAGATGCCCTGTTCATGACGCCGGCCTCACTCATGCTCGATGCGCGCCTCACGCCGCTGGAGCGCAATGGTTGGCAGGTTCTGCGCATGCTGCGCTCTGCGGAGGGCATCAGTCCGCTGGCAAACCTGGGGCAGTTGCGTCGCTATCTCACCTCTACCCCGCTGGGGCAGCGGGCCGGGTACGAGACGGCCCGGCGCGTTCTCGTTGTGCTTCGGCTGACGGGCTGGATCAGCCTGGTAGGCCAGCAGCGCGATCCTCTAACCGGCCATGTGCTCAGCGAGCTGTATCAGGTTCACGAAAGCGCCCTGCACTTCCAGCAGGCCCGCACGCTCGATGCCAGTCTGTCCGCGCTTCTGCAAGCCTCCATCGGCCACGAAAACAACCAGGTGGATCGGGTGGCTGTCCACATTCAGGCAACGCTGGCACAGGCACCTGAAGCCGCCTCCATTGCGACCCACGATCAGCTCGGCGATGACGATGATTTGCCCCCTACGCCGCCGTCGCAGGAGAGCGAGGCAGCCGACCCACTGCCATTGTCTGGCGATTCCGCTGGCAGCACACTTGTTCCTCAACAGACCGAACACGCTCGCCACATGACGGCTGAGCAGGGCAGTACGTATAAGACGCATATGTATAAAAAAGAACGTACGTACCGCGCGCGCGAAGGCGACGGCGATCCGGCATCGCAGTCGGTGAGCTTGCCGCCTTGCCTGAGCAATGCCCAGGCAGATCAGCAAAAGGACGTGCAGGCCGCCTTGCGGCGGCTGCCGCCGCAGCATCGCCAGGAAGTGCTCGACGAGTTGCAGGCACGCAGCCAGAGCGGCACCGTGCGCAATGTCGTGGCCTACTTCTTCGCCTTGGTGAAGCGCGTTTTTGCGGGCGAATTCCGTCTGTGGGCAGGACGCAAGGAGGCGTCTGTCGCGAACCTGCCTACAACTCCGCCGCGTACCGAAGCCCGCCCTGAACCGACTGCGCCACCGGCATCGCGTGAAACTGCCCTGGCGCACATCGCCAACATCCGCAAGATGCTGAACGCCTCGACGAACACTGGGGACATCGCAGCGCAGGCAATGCAGGCCAGGGGATGGCAGCCGCATCCTGCGTAGCAAATGCTGCCGCGAAACGGGTCGTCACTGCACTCCGCAGTGACGACCCGCGCCACACCGCCAACAATGCGGGCAAAAGCCTGTTCCCATTGCGTGCGGCCTACATGATGATGCCAGCGCTACACTGACCGGGCAGTCGCCAAGACCGATGGGCTTCGTACATCGGCACCCCCAACAGCGCAGGTTCCTGCAAGCGCTGGCCCGAAAGGGTGGAGCCACCCCAGGTATGCCCAGGCTCCGACCGCATACCGGCCCTACCCAAGGGCGGAGCCCTCTTCGTCTGTTTGAACTCATCCCTACCGCGCCGCCTGGCGCGCTGTCCTTTGCGGCAGTTTCCTCTGTGCAACGCACAGGGCTCCCGCTGCATTTCTCATCCCACTCACTTCATAGGAGGACTCGTCCACGTTCGCATCACTTTCGTCTTGTAGTACCTCCGTCCGGGCTTCCAGCAGGGAGCAAGACGGATGCCTCATTCGAGGCTCTGGTGTCTCCTGAACACCATGCCCTTGCCCTCACGGGATCTCGCGTCAGCGAGTTGGCACCAACACTAACCATTGATTTTCAGGACAACGCAGTATGGCGCTTTGCTTGGAGGCCAGAAAATGGACGACTTGACCTATACCCTGCGGCAGCTTTGCCAACGCAACCGTGACGGCAGCCACACTACACAGGCCGACCGGATGCGCTCGCTGTCGCTGGCCGCCCGGCAACTGCGCAAGGCGGGTTTCCGGCAGATGAAAGCATCGTCACTCAAGGGCAAGCACGCTCAGGCGCTGCTGGAACGCTGGCAAGGCGAAGGCTTGTCGTCCGGCACCATCAAGAATCGGCTCTCTCACCTGCGCTGGTGGGCCGAGAAGATCGGCAAGGCTGGTGTCCTTCCGATGGCCAACGCACAGCTTGGCGTGGCTGAACGCCGTTATGTGACCAACATCAGCAAGGCCCGCGAACTGGGATCTGCACTTGATCAGATCACCGATGTCCATGTGCGCATGAGCCTGCAACTGCAGGCCGCGTTTGGCCTGCGCCGAGAAGAATCCATCAAGTTCCAGCCCAGCTATGCAGACCGGGGCGATCATCTCGCTCTCAAAGGGTCATGGACGAAAGGCGGAAGGGCACGAACCGTACCGATCACCACGCCCGAACAGCACGAAGTGCTCCGGGCTGCGCACCGTCTGGCAGGCGCTGGATCAATGATCCCGGCACACAAAAGCTACATCCAGCAGCGGCATGTCTACGATGGTCAGTGTAAAGCGGCGGGATTGAGCAACATGCACGGGCTACGGCATCGCTATGCACAGGTAGCGGCCACCGCCCGTGATGCACTGCAAATCCTTCAGCACGGCAATAGCCTGCGCCGACAACGGGCTGACGTGGTCACGCCGCGCTTTCATCTTCGCCGCAGGCCGCCGCCACAGCGCATCCTCAAAGTCGAACTCGTCCCACTCTGCGTCCGCCGCTTCCCCTGGACGGCAGGCGGTCAACGCAATCAGCCTCAGACACAACGAGGTTTCCGGATAGCCCCGGTAGCCGCGCAACTCCTGATAGAACTTCTGGATTTGCTCTCGCGTCATCGCCGCCTTGCTCTCGCTGAACGGCACGCGCAGCAGCCCGCGCAGGCTGGGAATTGGATTTGCCTCGACCAGCCCCCGCACCACCGCAAACTCAAAGATCGCTGAAAGATCACCTTTGACGTGAATCGTCGCCCACGCACCGTGGGACTTGCACTCCTCCAGCAGCGGGCGAATCTGCTTCACGCCAATGTCGCTCATCGGCATCCCATCGAACTTGGGCGACAGGTACTTCCTGATGCGGGACTCTTTCGTGCGGTAGGAACTGAGCGCAAAGACTGGCTTGATCTCGGCCAGGTACGCCTGCGCCACCTTGGCGAACGAGCTTTCACGGGCGCGCTTACGTTCCTCCAGCGCTTCGAGGTTGCGCTCCTTGACCTGCCGCCGCTCATGGGCAGGATGGATGCCTTGCTTGACCAAGGCACGCGCCTTCTCGCGGGCCGCGCGCGCCTCCGCAAGGCTTACTTGAGGAAAGCCGCCAATGGCAAAGAGGTTCTCCTTGCCTTGCAGGCGGTACTTCCACCGCCAGAGCTTGCCGCCGGTGGGCTTGACCAGCAGGAACAAGCCCCCGCCGTCTGAAAGTTTCCAATCTCGATCAGTCGATTTGGCCGACCTGACTTTGAGGTCGGTGAGTAGGTTTTCGGGCATCGTTGGACTCCACTGCGGGGAAAAGTACCCCCACGGTTGAACACGAGTACCCCCAACGCTACCCCCGAATTTTTCAGACCTCGATGAACAATAGGAACGCTCAGTAGACCGTATTGTTTGGCAAGCCCTTGATTTAAAAAGGTCTGCTCAATCCACCAGGCGCCACTGAACGCTCCTGAGTTCCGAAAAAATCGTCAGACGTTGAACAGGAAGTTCATCACGTCCCCATCCTGCACGATGTATTCCTTGCCTTCCGCGCGCATCTTGCCCGCTTCCTTGGCGCCCTGCTCACCCTTGTAGGTGATGAAATCTTCGTAGGCGATGGTCTGGGCGCGGATGAAGCCGCGTTCGAAGTCAGTGTGGATGACGCCGGCAGCTTGCGGCGCCGTGGCGCCGATCGGCACGGTCCAGGCGCGCACTTCCTTCACGCCCGCAGTGAAGTAGGTCTGCAGGCCCAGCAGCTTGAAGGCGGCGCGGATCAGGCGGTTCAGGCCGGGTTCTTCCATGCCCATGTCCGACAGGAAGGCCTGGCGGTCGGCATCGTCAAGGTCGACGATTTCGGATTCAATGGCGGCGCAGATCGCGACCACGGGCGCGTTGCGCGCGGCGGCGAATTCGGTCAGGCGGTCGAGCAGCGGATTGTTGGTGAAGCCGTCGTCGGCCACGTTGCCCACGTACATCGCGCGCTTGGCGGTGATGAAGCAGAGCTGGGCGATGTCGGCCTGCTCTTCGGGCGAGAGGTCCAGTGCGCGGATGGGCTTGGCTTCGTTCAGCTGGGCCACGCACTTTTCCAGCACGGCCACGATGCGCTGCGATTCCTTGTCGCCGGAACGTGCGGTCTTCTGGTGACGATGCAGCGCCTTTTCGGCGGTTTGCATGTCGGCCAGCGCCAGCTCGGTTTCGATGACTTCGATATCGGCGATAGGGTCGATTTTTCCCGCCACGTGGATCACGTTGGGATCCTCGAAGCAGCGCACCACGTTGACGATGGCGTCGGTTTCGCGGATGTGCGAGAGGAACTGGTTGCCCAGGCCTTCGCCCTTGCTCGCGCCGGCGACCAGGCCCGCGATGTCGACGAACTCGACGGTGGCGGACAGGATGCGTTCGGGCTTGACGATTTCAGCCAGCTTCTGCAGGCGCGGATCCGGCACTTCGACCACACCAACGTTGGGTTCGATGGTGCAGAACGGATAGTTCTCGGCGGCGATGCCGGCGCGGGTCAGAGCGTTGAAGAGTGTCGATTTGCCTACGTTGGGCAGGCCGACGATGCCGCATTGCAGAGCCATGGGAATCCTGTGTAAGTACGGTATTGATCGTTAACGTTCTAGTTTACCCCGGCCGGGCGCTCGAGCCCCGCCGGTGCTGTGGCCGCTGAGGCCCCGGTTAAGTCGCGGCAGCCGGGATCCAGCGCATGATGATCCAGATCATCAAAATGGGGCCGGCGTTGAAAGCGGAGTGCAGCAGTATCGCCGCGCCGATTCCGCGCCGTACGCGCATCCAGCCCAGCACCAGGCCCGTCAGCCACTGCGGCAGCACCAGCAGGGGCAGCAGCCAGTATGGCGTCTTGCTGTAGACGAAATTGGTCAGATGCACGGCGGCGAAGGTCAGCGCGACCAGATGGAACACCAGGCCGAAATGCTTCAGGTAATAGCGCCGCCAGGTGGTGTCCCAGCCTTGCAGCGGTTCGGCGCGCTGGCGCGCGCCCCAGCAGGCCAGGATCACGAATGCGGCCAGGAGCAGGCCGGTCCAGACCTTGGGACCCCACAGCACCACAGGCACCATCGCCGGGATCAGCCACAGCGTCTGCTTGGGGCGGCGCAGGCCGTAGCGGAACAGTATTTCCTCGACCAACGGCGCCCAGATCACGGCGGTCAGCCAGGGGATGTTGGCCGGATCGAGCCGATGCGTGACGCCACCCAGCCCCGCCGCCGCCACGGCGACAGGCCCCAGGGCGAACAGGTTCACAGCCCACAGCAACGCGGCCCAGGCCAGCAGGCGGCCCGGCCCCAGGCCCGGCCACCAGTCGGCCACCAGGCCGCTCGCGGCTGCGCGGCCCGGCAGGCGCGAAGCCGGATGCGGGTGGCGGATGAAACGCCAGAAGTCCACGACCTCACTGCGAAAACGCAGTTTGCCGTCGGGCGCGGACCGCCGCTGGTCTGTCATCAGGCGTCGTTGCCGCTATGAAGCTGGCGCGTCGCCAACGGGAAATCGCCGGCCAGCATCGCCGGCACCACGGCGCGGCAACGGTCGATGACCGCTTCGATCTCTTTTTGCTCTTCGCGGCGCGGCGGATGCAGGACGAAGTCCGCCACCTGCTGGGCCAGGCCCAGCGTGCGCGGATGGCCGATGCCGATGCGCAGGCGCCAGAAATTGGGGCTGCCCAGCGCCGCCTGGATGTCCTTCAGGCCGTTGTGGCCGGCGTGGCCGCCGCCCTGCTTCAATTTCACCTGGCCGGGCATCAGGTCCAGCTCGTCGTGCAGCACCAGCACCTGTTCCGGCACCAGCTTGTAGAAGCGGGCCAGTGCGCCGACCGCCTGGCCGGACCGGTTCATGTAGGTGTTGGGTTTCAACAGCAGCACGTTGTCGGCGCCGAGGCGGGACTTGGCCACCATGCCGAAAAAGGACTTCTCCAGCGCAAAAGAAGTGCGCAAGTCGTCCGCCAGATGGTCGGCCAGCCAGAAGCCGGCGTTGTGCCGGGTGGTTTCGTAGTCGGGGCCGGGGTTACCCAACCCGACGATGAGGCGTATAGGAGTAGACATGATGGGGGTGTTTAAACCAAAAAACCCTGCGCATGCAAATGCACACGCAGGGTTTCGGGCATCAGCCGCGGAAAGCCCGAAGGCTTTCCGGCAGGACTTAGGCGGCCGGAGCTTCGGCAGCGCCTTCGTCAGCGGCAGCGCCGCCCTTGACCACGGCCGTGGCGGCCAGCAGCGGGTTGGCGTCACCGCCGTGGGGGACGTAGGTCACGCCCTTGGGCAGCTGGATGTCGGCCAGGTGGATCGAAGCGCCAGGCAGCAGATCCTTCAGGTCCACTTCGATGAACTGGGGCAGCGCTGCCGGCAGGCAGGTGACTTCGAGTTCGGTCAGGACGTGGCTGATGATGGCGCCGCCCAGCTTCACGGCCGGCGAGACTTCAGCGTTGATGAAGTGGAACGGGACCTTGGTGTGCAGGGCCTGGTTGGCGTCCACGCGCTGGAAGTCCACGTGCAGGACTTGCGGCTTGTAGGCGTGCCATTGAACCGAACGCAGCAGGACTTGCTCTTCCTTGGCTGCGCCTTCCAGCGCCATTTGCAGGATCGACGCGTGGAATTGTTCCTTGCGCAGGGCGTGGTAGATCTCGTTGTGGTCGAGTTCGATGTTCAGGGGGGCAGCCGTACCGCCATAAACGATGGCAGGAACGCGGCCCGCGCGGCGCAGGCGGCGGCTCGCACTCGAACCCTGGACGCTACGCGCAGTGGCATTGAATTTCATGGAAAACTCCAAAAACAATAAATGGCGAAGAGACTTCGCCGGTTGGTACACGGCACGCGAAATGCGCGCCGTGTTTGTTGCACCTTGCCGCGACCAGCAAGGCGCAAAACTCTGTATCCGGACTGCCCGTCCGAGGGACGCCGCGTCTTAATCGACGAACAGCGAGCTGACCGATTCGGCGTTCGAGATACGCAGGATGGTCTCGCCCAGCAGCGCGGCGCACGACAGCTGGCGGATCTTGCCGCTGGCCTGGCCTTGCTCGGAGAGCGGAATGGTGTCGGTGACGACCAGTTCGTCCAATTCCGATGCTTCAATGCGGTCGATGGCGCCGCCCGACAGCACGGGGTGCGTGCAATAGGCGTAAACGGCGCCGGCGCCGCGGTCCTTCAAGGCCTGGGCCGCCTTGCACAGCGTGCCGGCGGTGTCGACCATGTCGTCCATGATGATGCAGGTGCGGCCGTCGACTTCACCGATGATGTTCATCACTTCCGACACGTTGGCGCGCGGACGGCGTTTGTCGATGATGGCCAGATCGGCTTCCA
This sequence comes from Achromobacter sp., assembly GCF_049647645.1. Taxonomy (GTDB): domain Bacteria; phylum Pseudomonadota; class Gammaproteobacteria; order Burkholderiales; family Burkholderiaceae_B; genus Achromobacter. Next base: position 79,540 of record NZ_JBARYB010000274.1, on the reverse strand, counting down.
GCTGCTTGGCCAGCGCGCGGGCCCGCACCACGCCGCCGATGTCCGGGGACACCACGACCAGGTTCGAGAAATTGCGGCGCCAAATATCGCCCAGCAGGATCGGACCCGCGTAGATATTGTCCACGGGGATATCGAAGAAGCCCTGGATCTGGTCGGCGTGCAGGTCCATGGTCAGGACGCGGTCGACGCCAGCCACCTGCAGCATGTTGGCCACGACCTTGGCCGAGATGGCCACGCGCGCCGAACGCGGGCGGCGGTCCTGGCGGGCATAGCCGAAATAGGGAATGGCGGCAGTGATGCGGCCAGCGGAAGCGCGGCGCAAGGCATCGACCATCACCATGATTTCCATCAGGTTGTCATTGGTGGGGGCACAGGTGGGCTGCAGGACGAAGACATCCTTGCCGCGCACGTTCTCGTTGATCTCGACCATCACTTCGCCGTCCGAGAAGCGACCGACGGTCATCTTGCCCAGGGACATATCGAGGTGGTTGACTACGTCCACGGCCAGCCGAGTGTTGGCGGTGCCCGTGAAAATCATGAAGCTATCGTTTGCCATGATGGATGATGCGATGGTCGTTTTAAGACACTAACGAGGTGATGCGAGGTGATGCACCAGCGGATCCGGAAAATAAAAAAGCTGCTGAACCCGGGCCAGTGTCTTACAGGCGTGTTCAACAGCTTTTTTATGTATTCGGTTGGCTGGGGAGGAAGGATTCGAACCTTCGCATGCCGGAATCAAAATCCGGTGCCTTAACCAGCTTGGCGACTCCCCAACTATCTTGCAATCCAATTCCGCAACGGATGTTCAGTTAACCCAGTACATGCCTGCACTAACCGAAACCGTGGATGCGTTTGGCTGAATGTTTTATCAGCGCCGCGCATTATAGCGGATATTTCTGCTTCTGCCAAAACGGCTTCGGACAGCTCGGAAAATTCGGCGAACAAACACGCACCAGATCCCGACATGCGAACTGGGGTTCCACGAAGGATTCCCTGTTCAGCAAGCCACCGCGATGCCCCAAGCACTTCTGGGTAAAGACGGTAGACCACCGGCTCCAAATCATTCCTGCCGAAGCGGGAAGTAGGCGAAGCAAGAAAGACCGCTATTGTGGTGGAAGAAGAATCCCTTGTCAAATCGGGGGCAGAAAATACTTGTGGGGTGGGCACGCTGGCGTCCGGTTGCGCCACCAGGTAGGCGCGTTCAGGCAGCGTCACCGCAGTCAGGTCTTCGCCCACGCCCTGGGCGAAAGCCGATTGCCCGAAGACGAACACGGGCACATCCGCGCCCAGGGGCAGGGCCAGCGCCATGAGTTCGCGCCGCGACAATCCCGTGCCCCACAGCCTGTTCAGCGCGATCAGCACCGAGGCGGCATCGCTGGAGCCCCCACCCAAGCCTCCGCCCTGCGGAATACGCTTTTCCAGGCTGATCTGCACGCCCTGCTTCACGCCTGTGGCCCGCCGCAACGCGTGCGCGGCGCGCAAGGTCAGGTCCTGGTCTTCCGGCACGCCAGGCAGTTCCGTGGCGCGGCTGATGACGCCATCGGCGCGTGCGTCGAAATGCAGGGTGTCGCACAGGTCGATGAAGCGGAAGACGGTCTGCAGCAGGTGGTAGCCGTCGGCACGACGGCCCACGACGTGCAGGAATAGATTCAGCTTGGCGGGAGCGGGTACGTCGTAGAGAGTCACGGCTGGGCGAAAAAAAAGCGGTAGCCCGATTTTACCGGCTACCGCTGGTTTCGAGCCGGCATGGCCCGCCATTCAAGGCTGATTGACCACCAGCCGCAGCATGATGCGGCGGCCCGGCTCCTGGCGTTCCAGCACCAGCAATTGCGGGCCCAACGTGTCGTAGCGCGACAGCCGCGCGCGCCAGCCGCCTTGCTCGAAAGCCGCCGGGCGGCCCAGTTCGTCGCGGGACACTTCGGTGGCCTCGGGCGTGGCGGCGAGCTTGCCGCGCAGCCAGTCGCGCAGACCGGACACAGGCATGCTGCTGCCCAGCGCTTCCTCGGCCAGGGCGTCGGGATTGTCGGCGACCAGGCGGGTGCCGTCGGCCTTGGTCAGGCTGGCCGCGCCGGGCCGCCCTTCCACCCGAGCTTCGGTCGAGCCCAGGGGATTGGTCAGGTCCAACACATAGTGGCGACCGTCGTCCGACCACGAGAAGCCGCCCTGCACTGCGTTCTGCTTGCCGCTTTCCTCGTTGACGGTGATGGCGAAGCGGCCGATGCGCGAGAACGCGTCGGCACTGGCGCCTTCGATCGGCTTGGGCGTGGTGCAGGCGGCCAGCGTCGCCGCCAACATCGCCATCAGGAACCAGCGCAGCGGCGCGGCAACGCCGAACATGCGTCGGACTGCTGCCATCACAGACTGATCCCCAGCCGCTTGGCCACGTCCAGGACGGTCTTGTTCTTGGGATCCTTCATCAGCGCCGCACGCAGCAGTTCGACGGCCTGATCGCGCTTGCCTTGGGTCCAGAGGACCTCCGCCAAGTGGGCGGCGATATCGGCTTCCGGACGCACGCTGTAGGCACGCCGCAGGTAGTCGGCGGCGGCGGCGGAATCGCCCATGCGGTACTTGACCCAGCCCATGCTGTCGAGAATGAACGGATCGTTGGGCGCCAGTTCCAGCGCCTGCGTGATCAGATCCAGGGCCTCGGGCAGGCGCTGGTTGTGATCGGCCAGCGTGTAGCCCAGAGCGTTGTAGGCGTGCGCGTGATCCGGATCCAGCGCGATGACCTGGCGCAGCATGCGCTCCAGGTCGGCCAGGCGGTTCTGGCGCTCATACAGCATGGCCAGTTCGTACTTGATCTCGACCGTGTCGGGCAGCGCCTGATCGGCCGCTTCCAGCACCGACACCGCCTGCGGCACGCGGTCGGCGTCGCGCAGAATCTGCGCCTTGGTCAGCACGCCCAGCGTGCGCTCTTCCTCGTCCTGCGGGCCGGCGGCGTCGATCATGGCCAGCGCGTCGTCGATGCGGCCGCTCTTGGCGCGCAAGGCGGCCTGGCGCATGTGCACCGAGTATCGCAGGGTCGGGTCGTCGATGCGGCCCAGTTCGGCGATGGCGTCGTCGTAATGCCCCTGGTCCTCGGCGATGCGGGCCAGCAGCACATGGGCATCGGCGGCGGCTGCGCCGGCGTCGGTCGCGCCCGGCACGGTGGCGCGCTGGCGCTGTTGCTGCACGTCCAGATACTGCTGCAGCAAGCTCTTGGCCTGCGGCAACTGCCCGGCCTTGTAAGCCAGCTGCGCCTGCATGAACAGCAAATCGAAATCTTCCGGCGAACGGCGCGACATGGCCTGCAATTCAGCCAGCGCGCCGTTGTAGTCGCCGCTGTCGGCCAATTGGCCGGCCAACATCAGGCGCACCTTGCGGGCGTTGGGATTGCGCGCGATATAAGTGCGCGCCTCGGTCTGCGCGCGTTGCGGGTCCACCTTGTAGCCGTATTCCAGCACGCGCAGGGCGGCGGCTTCCGACTTGGGATCGGCGGCCAGGGCCGCGCGCGACTCCTGCGAGGCGCGGGCGTAGTCGCCCGAAGCGGAGGCCACGTCCGCCAGCGCCAGGTGCGCGGCCGGCAGCTTGCGCACGTTGTCGCTCAGGGATTCGTCCAGGATGCGCAAGGCCAGGCGGCGGTCGTTCAGCCGGCTCAGCACGGCCAGGGCCTGGCCGATGGCGGCCGGCTTGTCGCGCGATGAGTCTATGCGGTTGCGCAGGGCCTGCGACAGGCCCTTGGTCTGGCCGTTGGCGGCGGCCAACGCCAACTCGGTGGAGCTGGCCTCCACGTCGTTGGGCGACAGGCGCGCCCAGACCCGGGCCGCGTCCAGGGCGCCGGGCAGATTGCCGCCGGCCAATTGGAACTCGAGGGCGCGGCGGGCCAGGCGAGGATCGCCGGTATCCCGCGCCAGGCCCAGCATGGTGGTGGCCGCCGACCCGTACATGCCGCGCTGCGCGGCGATCTCGGACGCGAGCACACGGTAAAAGATGTCTGCGGTCAGCGAGACATAGGGCAACTGCCCGGGGCGCAGCCGTATTACTTCGGTTTCAGGGTGGCGGCTCTGGGGCGCCATCCTGGGCCCGGTCGCATCGCGCGACCGGCTGTCGGCGGCCTGGGCCGGCGGGGTCAGTATTGCTGCCAGCGCAAGCGCTAGCGCGGCGATCCCGATATTTATAGGTTTGAAAGACGACTTCACGCGGCCCGTCCGGTTGATGGCACAATCTTCGTACACGCAATTAATGATCTTACACTGGCTCATGCCGGAACTGCCTGAAGTCGAAACCACGCGCCGAGGAATCGACGCCGTCATCACCGGCCGGACGCTAACGCGGCTGGTCATCCACGAATCCCGCATGCGCTGGCCCATCCCGCCGGATCTGCCGGCCACGATCGCCGGCCGCGCCGTGCTGGAATGCGCGCGCCGGGGCAAATATCTGCTGCTGCGGTTCGAACATGGCACCCAGATCGTGCACCTGGGCATGTCCGGGTCGCTGCGCAGCGTGGCCCCCGGCGAATTCCTGCGCAAGCACGACCACGTCGAATGGATCTTCGAGGAAGCCGTGCTGCGCCTGCATGACCCGCGGCGCTTCGGCGCGGTGCTGTGGCACTCCGCCAGCGACGGCCCCGTAGATGCCCATCCCCTGCTGGCCAAGCTGGGCATCGAGCCCTTCGACCCGCGTTTCGACGGCGCCTGGCTGCACCGCCACTTCAAGAACCATGGCGCCGCCATCAAGCAGGTGCTGCTGGCGGGCATGGCGGTGGTGGGCGTGGGCAATATCTATGCGTCGGAAAGCCTGTTCCGCGCCCGCATCAACCCCAAGACGCCGGCCAACAAGCTGTCGCCCGCCCGCTGCGAGCGCCTGGCCGACATGGTGCGCGCCACCCTGGCCGACGCCCTGACCTCGGGCGGCAGCACGCTACGCGACTATGTCGGAGCCACCGGCGAGCCGGGCGCCTACTTCGAGATCCACGCCGCGGTCTATGAACGCGAGGGCCAGCCCTGCCGGGTCTGCGCCACCCCGATACGGCGCATCGTGCAGGGGCAGCGCGCCACCTATTACTGCCCGAAATGCCAGAAAAATTGACCGCCGCCCCTCCGGAAACCCACGGGAAATCCCTGAAAAAACAAGGGAATTCGTTTATAGCAAACGTATTGCACAAACACTAACGTCGGGCTATATTTCTTCCACACACCCTATTCCTAGAAAAGTGGAAGGAGCCTCCATGAGCAAGCAATTCGCCTCGCACGCCGACCTGGACGACAAGGTCGTCTCGTTCGAAAAACTGTCCGACAACGCCTATGCCTACACGGCCGAAGGCGACCCCAACACGGGCGTGATCATCGGCGACGAGGCCGTCATGGTGGTCGATACCCAAGCTACGCCGGTCATGGCGCAAGACGTGATCCGCCGCATCCGCGAAGTCACGGACAAGCCCATCAAGTACATCCTGCTGTCGCACTACCACGCCGTGCGCGTGTTCGGCGCGTCGGCTTACGACGCCCAGGAAATCCTGGCCAGCCGCGACACCTACGACCTGATCGCCGAGCGCGGCGAGCAGGACAAGGCCAGTGAAATCGGCCGCTTCCCCCGCCTGTTCCGCAACGCCGAATCGATTCCGCCGGGCCTGGTCTGGCCGACGATGACGTTCAAGGGCGAGATGACCGTCAACCTGGGCAACCTCGAGGTCAAGCTGCTGCAGGTGGGCCGCGGCCACACCAAGGGCGACACCATCGCCTGGCTGCCCGAGCAGAAGATCCTGTTCGCCGGCGACCTGGTGGAATACCAGTCCACCCCCTATTGCGGCGACGCCTACTTCCGCGACTGGCCCAGCACGCTGGATGCGCTGTCGACCTTTGAAGCCGAGAAGATGGTGCCGGGCCGCGGCCCGGCGCTGAAGAGCGCCACCGAGGTCCGCCAGGGCCTGGCCGGCACGCGCGCCTTCCTGACCGATCTGTACGGCGCGGTGAACCGCGGCGTAGCCGAAGGCAAGGACCTGAAGACCATCTACCGCGAGGTCTACGACTTCATGAAGCCGCGCTACAGCGACTGGGTGATCTTCGACCACTGCATGCCGTTCGATGTGTCCCGCGCCTATGACGAGGCCACCGGCCACACCCACCCGCGCATCTGGACCGACAAGCGCGACCTGGAGATGTGGGCGCAGCTGGAAGGCTGATCCCTGCGGGCCGCCGCTGGCGGCCTGTCCCCGCTACAACCGGAATCGCGCGCCGCAAGGCAGCGCGCGGCTTCGTGACATAAAAACAATATGACCCACACAGGAGACAACCGTGGGAGACATCGACTTTCAGGCGATGGAATTCGCCTATGAAAAACACGCCGACCAGGCCGCCAGCGAACTTGCGCGCCATCAGGTAGTGGTGGTGGGAGCCGGTCCGGTCGGCCTGACCACCGCGCTCGATCTCGCCCGCCAGGGCGTGCGCGTGGTGGTGCTGGACGACGACTTCCGCCTGTCGACCGGCTCTCGCGCCATCTGTTTTTCCAAGCGCACCCTGGAAATCTGGGACCGCCTGGGCGTGGGCCAGCGCATGATAGACAAGGGCGTCTCGTGGAATGTGGGCAAGGTCTTCTTCCGCGAGCAGGAAGTGTGGCGCTTCGACCTCCTGCCTGAGCCCGGCCATCGCCGCCCGGCCTTCATCAACCTGCAGCAGTACTACGCGGAAGGCTATCTGTACGAGCAGGCGCGCCAGGAACCCAATATCGATCTGCGCTGGAAGAACAAGGTTGTCGGCGTGGAGCAGCGCGATGACGGCGTGGTCCTGAGCATGGAAACTCCCGACGGCGCATACACGCTGCATGCCGACTGGCTCATCGCGTGCGACGGCGCGCGTTCGCCGGTGCGCAAGCTGATTGGCCAGGAAAGCCATGGCCGCATCTTCCGCGACCGCTTCCTGATCGCCGACGTCAAGATGCAGGCGGACTTCCCCACCGAGCGCTGGTTCTGGTTCGACCCGCCGTTCCATCCCAACCAGTCCGTGCTGCTGCACCGCCAGCCCGACAATGTCTGGCGCATCGACTTCCAGCTGGGCTGGAACGCCGACCCAGTTGAAGCCGTCAAGCCTGAGAACGTGCTGCCGCGCATCCGCGCCCTGCTCGGCCCCGACGCGCGCTTCGAGCTGGAATGGGTCAGCGTCTATACCTTCGCCTGCGAACGCATGGACAAGTTCCGCCACGGCCGCGTCATTTTCGCGGGCGACTCCGCGCACCGCGTGTCGCCGTTCGGCGCCCGCGGCGCCAACAGCGGCGTGCAGGACGCGGAGAACCTGGCCTGGAAACTGAAGCTGGTGCTGGCCGGCCAGGCGCCCGAGGCGCTGATCGACAGCTACGCCGCCGAACGCGAGTACGCCGCCGACGAGAACATCTTGAACTCGTCGCGCGCCACCGACTTCATCACGCCCAAAAGCGACATCAGCCGCAGCTTCCGCAATGCGGTGCTGAACCTGGCCAAGACCCATCCCTTCGCGCGCTCGCTGGTCAACAGCGGCCGCCTGTCGCTGCCCGCCACCTACGCCGGCTCGCCGCTCAACACCCCTGACTCCGACGCCTTCGCCGGCCGCATGGTGCCGGGCGCGGTGGCGCTGGATGCCCCCGTGGACGCGCAAGGCACGCAGGACTGGTGGCTGGCGCAACTGAATGGCGAGTTCGTACTGGCCCTGTTCTGCGGCGATGCGCTGCCCGACCGCGACGCGCTGCTCGCCTTGCAAGCCCTGCGCATGGCGCCGGTGCCGGTCAAGGCCGTGCTGGTAACCAGCCCGCAATGCGACCTGTCCGCGCTGCCAGCGGAACTGGCTGCCGTAACGGACCGCGAGGGATGCCTGGGCAAGCGCTATGACGCGCAGGCCGGCACCGCCTATCTGATCCGTCCCGACCAGCACGTCTGCGGCCGCTGGCGCGCCTTCAACGCCGCCGCCGTCGCTGCGGCGGTCGGCCGCGCCACCGGCCGCGCCTGAACTTCGAGATCACTCCATCATGCTGATTACCGAAACCAATCTGGGTTCGCCTGACGACTTCTACGAAGCGCTGATCGAGACCCACCGCGACCTCACCAACGAACAGAGCCAGGAGCTCAACGCGGCGCTGATCCTGCTGCTGGCCAACCACCTGGGCGACATGGACGTGCTGCGCGAGGCCTTGCGCCAGGCTCGCGCGTCGGTGGCGCCGTAAATCCGTTCACGCCCCCACCGCGAACGTATTGATGATCAGCGCGCGCAGCCACTGGTTGCCGCTGTCCCGCTCCATCCGGCGCTGCCAGTACATATTGGCCTGCAGCGCCGGCACTCTTATCGGCGGCGTCATGTAGCGCAGGCCGAACGGCTGCGCCGCGCTGGCGGCCAGTCTCTCGGGCACGGTGGCCAGCACGTCGGTCGCGCTGACGATATACGGCACGGCCGAGAAATGCGGCACGCTGAAGTGCTCCGCCAGATCGACGCCGGCGCGCTCCATGGACTGGTTGACCTGGCCATAGGGGGCCGCGCGCGACACGATCAGGTGGCGCTCGGCCCGGAACGCCTTGAGGCTCATGCCGGCGTGCGCCGTCGGATGCGCCTGCCTGAACAGGGTCGCATAGCCCTGGCGGAACAGCATGCGCTGCAGCGTACCCGCCCCTATTTCATCGAATGCGCCGATCGCCAGCTCGACCCGCCCGGCCTCCATTTCCCGCGCCAGGTCCTGCCCCTGCACGCGCACGGAATCGATACGCACCAGCGGCGCCACCTGTGCGCAGACTTCCATCAAGCGCGGCATGAAGTGGATCTCGCCCACATCCGTCATCGCTACGCGGAAGCGCCGCGTGCTGCTGGCGGCGTCGAAGGCGTCCTGGTCTTTCAGGGCCTGCGACAGCATGGTCAACGCCTCGCTGACCGGGCCCGCCAGGCGCTGGGCGCGCGGCGTGGGCAGCATGCCTTGCGCCGTACGCACGAACAGGTCATCGCCGAACGTTTCCCGCAGACGCCTCAGCCCATTGCTTACGGCGGGCTGCGACAGGTCCATGCGCCGCGCCACGGCGGACAGATTGCGGTCCTCCAGCAGATGTTGGAACAACAGCAGCAGATTCAGATCGACATCGCGCAACTCGGCCATGCGCCCCCCTACTATTCACAAAACTTATAGTCTCTATTTTTGCATTCCCGTAGCCGTAGCGGGGGTTTTTTCCGACAATGACGTATCGGCCCCCGGACGCCTTCCGTACCGGCCACCCGCAACAGGCTGCGCGGCCAAGCACCGCGCTGCCGCTCAGGAGGATTCCATGGAACTGCAATATCAAACCGGCTTCGGCAACAATTGCGCCACCGAGGCCCTGCCCGGCGCGCTGCCGCTGGGCCGCAACTCGCCGCAGCAATGCCCCTACGGCCTGTATGCCGAGCAATTGTCCGGCACCGCCTTCACCGCGCCGCGCAGTGAAAACCGCCGCTCCTGGCTGTACCGCATCCGCCCGGGCGCGCAGCACAAGCCGTTCGAAGCCTTTGACGGCGCCACCGGCTGGCAAAGCGCCTTCGGCCTGGGGCCCGTCACGCCCAACCAGCTGCGCTGGAGCCCGCTTCCCATCCCCGCCGCCCCCACCGACTTCCTGGAGGGCGTGAAGACCTGGGGCGGCAACGGCAGTCCCGATGAATTGGGCGGCGTGGCCATACACATGTATGCCGCCAACCGTTCGATGCAAGGCCGCTACTTCTACAACGCGGACGGCGAGTTGCTGCTGGTGCCGCAGGAAGGCCGCCTGCGCCTGGCCACCGAACTGGGCCTGATCGACCTGGAGCCGCTGGAAATCGCCGTCATTCCGCGCGGCGTGCGCTTCCGCGTGGAACTGCTGGACGGCAGTGCGCGCGGCTACATGCTGGAGAACTTCGGCGCCGCCATGCGCCTGCCCGAGCTCGGTCCCATCGGCTCGAACTGCCTGGCCAACGCCCGCGACTTCAAGACCCCGGTAGCCTGGTATGAAGACGTCGAAGGCGACTTCGAATTGATCGCCAAGTTCACGGGCGGCTTCTGGCGCGCGTCCATCGACCATTCGCCGCTGAACGTGGTGGCCTGGCACGGCACGCACGCGCCTTACAAGTACGACCTGCGCAACTTCAACACCGTCGGCTCCATCAGCTACGACCATCCGGACCCCTCGATCTTCACGGTCCTGACCGCGCCGTCGGACACCCCGGGAACGGCCAACATGGACTTCGCGATCTTCCCGCCGCGCATCCTGGCCATGGAAAACACCTTCCGTCCGCCCTGGTTCCACCGCAACATCGCCAGCGAATTCATGGGCCTGATCCAGGGCGTCTACGACGCCAAGGCCGACGGCTTCGCGCCCGGCGGCGCCAGCCTGCACAACTGCATGAGCGGCCACGGCCCCGACGCCGAGACCTTCGAAAAGGCCTCCCGCGCCGACACCAGCACTGCCCATTACATCCGCGACACGATGGCGTTCATGTTCGAGACGCGCCGCGTCATCCGCCCCACGGACCAGGCGCTGGCCTCGGTAGAATTGCAGGGCGACTACTACCGGTGCTGGCAGGGCATCGCCAAGCATTTCGACCCCAGCAAGGCGTGACGCGCAGCCCCTCTGCTTTCCACGCCCGCAGCGATGAGCGCAAGCTCATCGCTGTTTGGCATTTGAATCTTCCGGTGCCTGACGCCCGGCCACCGCATAACCACACTGAAAGAGACACGCAGCCATGACCACCACCATCAACGAAACCCACGACCCGTCCCTGAAGAGCTGGATCGCCAGCGCCAACACCGGCGAGTCTGATTTCCCGGTGCAGAACCTGCCCTACGCCTCGTTCCGCCGCAAGGGCACGAGCGTATCGTTCCGCCCCGGCGTGGCCATCGGCGACCAGATCCTGGACCTGGCCGCGCTGGCGGCCAAGCCGCCCTTCGAAGGCCTGGCCGCCGAAGCCCTGGCAGCTTGCGCCACGGACAGCCTGAACGCCCTGATGGCCCTGGGCCAGGCGCATTGGAGCGCCCTGCGCTTGGCGCTGTCCCGCGCGCTGCGCGAAGGCGCGGCCCTGCGCGGCGCCGTCGAGCCCCTGCTGGTCTCCCAGGCCGACGCCGAATACACCACGCCCGCCCGCATCGGCGACTACACCGACTTCTACATCTCGGTGCACCACGCCACTGCCGTGGGCAAGCAATTCCGCCCCGACAATCCCCTGCTGCCGAACTACAAGTGGGTACCCATCGGCTACCACGGCCGCGCCTCCAGCATCGGCGTGGACCAGAAATTCCCCCGCCCCGTCGGCCAGACCCGCCCCGCCAATGAGGGCGAAGCGCCGCAATTCGGCCCCTGCGCCCGCCTGGACTACGAACTGGAACTGGGCATCTTCGTCGGCACCGGCAATGCCCAAGGCGACCGCATCAGCCTGGCCGACGCCGAATCGCATGTGTTTGGCCTGTGCATCCTCAACGACTGGTCGGCGCGCGACATCCAGGCCTGGGAATACCAGCCCCTGGGCCCCTTCCTGGCCAAGAATTTCGCCTCCACGATTTCGCCCTGGGTCGTCACCATGGAAGCGCTGGAGCCGTTCCGCACGCAATGGAACCGCGGCCCGTCCGAGCCGCAACCCATGCCCTACCTGGCATCCGACGCGAACCGCGCCAAGGGCGCCTTCGACGTGCAGATGGAAGTCCTGCTGACCACCGAAAAATCGCGCGCCGACCAGCAGCCGCCCGCCTTCCTGTCGCGCAGCAACTTCCGCGATGCCTACTGGAACGTGGCACAGCTGATCACCCACCACACGGTCAACGGCTGCAACCTGCAACCGGGCGACATGCTGGGCACCGGCACCTTGTCCGGCCCGCAGCCCTCGGAAGCGGGCTCGCTGCTCGAACTGTGCAATGGCGGCAAGAACCCGATCGACCTGCCCTGGGGCGAAAAGCGCACATTCCTGCAGGACGGCGACCAGGTCATCATGCGCGCCGAATGCGTGAAGGCAGGCTATCCGCGCATCGGCTTCGGCGCGAGCTCGGGCCTGGTGCTGCCGGCCCGCGTTTAATCGGTCTTGGCGTTGGACCGCGCACGCGCGGTCAACGCCTCGATCTCATCGTCCTTGGCCTGCCACTGCTGGCCCAGCCAGTGGTGGAAGGCCGTGCGGAACGCCTTGTCCCCGGTGTAGTCGGCATCGCAGAACTCCGGCGGCACCGGCAACTGCCGCATGCGCACCAGCACCTGACCCGCGCGGCCACAAGCCAGATCCCAAAAGCTGGGCGCGCCGTCCGGATAGGCTATGGTGGCATCTATCATCGAGCGAAAGCGCTTGCCCATCGCATTCAGCGCCACCGCCAGCCCGCCCGCCTTGGGCTTGAGCAAATGGCGGTACGGCGAACTCTGCCCATCGCGCTTGGCTTGCGTAAACCGCGTCCCTTCCGCAAACACCATCACGCTGGTCGGGACCAAGGAAAACTTCGCGCAGGCCCGCCTTGCGGTCTCCTGATCCTGCCGACCCAGATCCGGATTGCGGCGCAACGCCGCCTTGCCATGGCGCTTCATGAACGGAAAGTCCAGCGCCCACCAAGCCAGCCCGATCACCGGCACATAGATCAGCTGTTGCTTCAGAAAAAATTTCAGCAGGGGAATGCGCCGGTTCAGCGAATATTGCAAGACAAAGATATCCGCCCACGACTGGTGATTGCAGTTGACCAGATACCAGTCCGCGTAGCGCAGTCCCGTATTGCCCTGGATATCCCAAGGCACCTGCTGGATCCGCGCCAACCACCCGGCATTGCTGGACACCCACGCCGTCGCAATACCGTTGAGTACAGGGTCAATGTGCCGCCTGACCGCAGGAAACGGCAGCAACAACTTCAGCAACGAGACCGGAAACAGCAGCAAGCACCAGAACAGCGTGCTGGCCGCCAGCCAAACGGTACTGACGACACCCGTGATCCACGCAAACCGCCCGCGCGGCAAGGGCAGCGCGCGGCGCCGCAGCGGCATAGGGGAATCAGGCTTGCTGGATTGAGCGCCCGCGGCAGCGCGAGCAGCATCAGAAGACGATTCAGGAAAAGTCATGCGCCAGTTTCCTACCTTCAACAAAAATCCGACTTGCGCAGAATCAAGGCTACCAATTGCGCGCAACGCCATCCGCCATGGCAAGCCACCGCGTAAGCCTCAAAAGGCCGCCCGGGCGGCCTTTTGAGGCAGGCACCGCAAGATCTTCCACCGTAACACTCCGGCGCCAAGAACCCTAAGAAAAATTCCCTCCCCAACGATCCGTGGCATTCAGCCACCAGAGCTTGGGGCGTCGGGGGCCTGGGGCGCGCGGGGCGTCGATAAGCCCAAGGGAATCCGTAGGGAGCCGAAGGCGTACGAGGATGACGCAGGGGAAGTCCGGAGCGAAGGCTCCGGACCGCAATCGTTGCCCCGCGCACCCCAGGCCCCCGACGCCCCAAGCGCCTTAAGAACCAGCAACACCCCGCACAAAGACAGCCGCCTCAAGGCAACCGATACCGCTCTTCCCGATAAGCCCAACTAGCCCACAACGCATGCGCCAACGCCTCATCGGCAAGCCCAGCATCCAAAGGCTCCACCGGCGCATAAACCTCGTCACGCCCCACCGGCGCCGCCTCATACCGAAACTGCCGCGGCGGCTTGGCAGGCTCCAGCACCAGCAGTTGATCCCCTTGCAGATACCCAAAATTATCCGCGTACTGCATCATCGCCCGGTTCGGATCCCGCTGCGTCAGATCCGCACCCAACATCGGATTCACATTGTCCAGCCCGATCAAGGACAGCATGGTCGGCGCCATGTCGATCTGGCTCACCAACCGTTCATCCTGCCGCGGTGCGATGCCCGCCCCCAGGATCAGCGCAGGAATCTGGAAATGCCGCACCGGCACCGGAATGGAGCCGTAGACGCGCGAATCGTGGTCCGCGATCACCAGGAACACCGTGTTGTCCCAGTACGGCGCCTTGCGCGCCTTGTCGAAAAACTGCCCCAACGCCCAATCCGCATAGCGCACCGTGTTGTCCACCGTCGCCGGATCTCCCACCGGCTTGATGCGCCCTTCCGGATACTCCCACGGCGAATGGTTGGATACCGAGAACGCCAGCGTGAACACCGGCTTGTCGCCATCCGCTCGCAACAGCCGGTCCACCTGGTTGAACATGTCCTCGTCCGACGCCCCCCACGAACCCTCGAACACCGGATTCACGAACTTCGGACGATCCACGATCTCATCGAAACCGTTGCCCAGGAAAAACGCCCGCATATTGTCGAAGTGCGACTCGCCCCCGTACACGAAACGGGAGTGGTAGCCGTGCTTGCCCAACACCTGAGCCAGCGTGAAGAACCCCGTCTGCGAGCGCGGCAGTTTCACCACCGCGTCCGCCACGCTCGGCAGGAACCCCGCCGTGACCGCCTCGATGCCCCGCACCGAGCGCGTACCCGTCGCATAGGCCCGATGGAACATCCAGCCTTCCTTGCCCAGCCGGTCGATGTTGGGCGTCAGATCACGCCCGCCCAGGCTTCCCACATACTGCGCGCCCAGGCTTTCCTGCAGGATGATCACCAGATTCAGCGGCTTGTCCCGGCGCACCGTCGCCTTCTGCTCATGCAGGCTGGGATAGCGCGGATCCAGCGGCGCGCCGGTCAATCCGGCCTTCTCGCGCACGATGGCATTCATCTCATCCACCGCCATCTTGGGATACATGGCGGCGGACGAACGTTCGTCCCGCATCCGGTAGGCCGCATCAAACACGCTGTACAAGGAATTCAGCGCCAGCGCATTCACCATGGCATCGGAACTGTAGGCGACCTTGGCCGGATTGATCGGGCGATGCTCCAGCGTGCCGCGCGCGCCCAGGAACACCAACGCCAGGATCACGAACGAAGCCACCGGCCGCTTCCACCACGACATGAACGGATCGCGCACGCGAGTGGCGAACAGCCGGACCGACAGCCAGGCGGCCAGCAGCAGCACCACCAAGGCCGCCAGCAGCACGCCCTTGTAGCCCTGCCACAGCATCGACCCGACTTCCTTCGGGTTGAGCAGATAGATGAAATAGAGCCGGTTGGGCCGCGTGTCGTACTCCGCGATGAACTGCGGCGTGGAGACTTCCAGCAGCACGAACAGCATCCACCAGACGCGGAACCACCAGGCAGTGATGCGGGCCGCCAGCGGCCGGTGCCCGAACCAGGGCGAAAACACCGCCGGCAGCGCGATCACCATGGACATCAGGCAGACATCGATGCGCAGCCCGCCCAGCAGCAGCGGCCCCAGCCCGCCGGCTGCCTCGACCCGGTCCCACATCCAGAAGGCCAGACCCAGGCGCGACAGCGTCAGCAGCGCCAGGACGGCAATAACGAACCGTAGAGTCAGCCGACGCATGCTAGCGTCCTCCGCTGACGCCGCAACGCCCGTTCAGATGTGGAAATGCCGCCGTGTATGCCGAGCAGAGCCATGCCGCCTCGTGGTCCGAAATTTGAAAACGCGCAAAGATTAACGCGGTTTTGCGCCAACCACCGGCGGACGTCCTTACTGGGCGCGCCGCAGCCGCTCGCGACTGTTGCTCAAATGCGTGCGCATTGCCGCGCGCGCAGCCTCCGCGTCCTGGCGCTGGATCGCGCCGTAGATGTCCTCGTGTTCGAGGTTCACGCGCGCCAGATAGGCGGCGCGGTCCTCTTGTGCGAACTTCGCCGAATTGATGCGGGTGCGCGGAATGATGGCCGAACCCAGATGCGACATGAGATCCGCGAAATAGCGGTTGTCCGTGGATTGCGCGACCAACAGATGGAATTGGAAATCCGGCGTGACCGTGTCCCCGCCACTGTCCAGCGCGCCTTTGAAGGCATCCAGCGCACGCCTCATCTCCAGCAGCTGCGCCGGGCTGCGCCGGGCCGCGGCCAGGCCGGCAGCCTCGCTTTCCAGGCAGATGCGCAGCTCCAGCAGCACCAGCACGTCCCGCACCGTGGCGATGTCGGCGGGATCCACGCGGAAATCACTGCCGCCGCTGGGCTCCAGCGCATAGGTGCCCACGCCATGATGCGTTTCGACCAGGCCCGATGCCTGCAGCCGCGACAGCGCCTCGCGCACCACCGTCCGGCTGACGCCGAACTGGCGCATGATCTCGGATTCCGTCGGCAACTTGTCGCCCGGCCGGATGTTCCCGCCACGGATGCGGTCCGTGATGCTCTCGACCAGCCCCTGGGCCAGGTTCCTGGGACGACGCCGCGGCGTGACGGGAGAATCGGCGGGAACGTTCATTGGAAATTGTCCGGAAGCGGTTGAGCACGGCCCGCGGGCCGAGCGTCGGCGCCCATTGTACTTTGGGGCGTCCCGCGGCTAGCGGTCCCGGCGGCTGGCGGCCGGCCGGGCCACGATGAGGGGATAGAAAAACAGGGACGCCAGGAACCACATCAGCGCCGCGGACCAGAGGGTCTGGCTGAGGAAATGGGCGCCCTGCAGGATACGCACCACGGAAAAGCCCACGCCGGCCGCGATGCCCACGGCCAGGCCCCACCAGCGCCAAGTTGGGCGCCCCAGCGCCCAGCCCACGAAATACAGGGTCAGCATCGAAAAGCCCGCGCCAGCGTGGCCGCTGGGCAAGGCGCCGCCCGCCCCGGTCCGCGCCCAGGTCCACCAGTGCAAGGGATAGGGGGTATAGCCGCCCAGGAAGTCCAGGTCATAAGGACGGGGCAGTGTCGTGTAATGCTTCAGCTGGTTCACCAGCACCTGCCCGGCCAGGCAGGTCGCCGCCAGCGCCAGCGCCGGCCCGCGCCACGCCCGCCAGGCCGGAATGCGATAACTTGCCGCTACCACGCCGACGGCGGCCAATCCTATCCCGATGGGCAAGGCCAGCACCATGCGGTGGCCGACCAGTTCCAGCCAACGATTCAGGCGCAATGGAAAGTCGTCCAGCGCCGGATCGAACAGCGCCCGCGCGATGCGCAAGTCCAGCCCGGAAGCATTGGCCCACCACGCCAGACAGGCCAGCGCGAGCGTAATCGCGATGATATGGCTGAATAGATACGAGGCCGGGGTCGGCTTGCGCAGCGCGGGCGGCGATAATGGCGGCATGGTGGGCGACAGGCTGTCCGTCAGGCAAACAAGCAGCTTAGGCCGCGGACAGTCGAACTTTCGTCAAATTTGACCCTGCGCCCCGCCGGCCATCTCCATCGCCCGTCCCAAGCCGGCCTCGAAACGCAGCGTGAAGCGGGTGCCGCGCTGCTCGCCCTGCCGCGAGGAATCTACGGACAGCGACCAGCCTTGCATGTCGCAGACGCGCTTGGCGATCGCCAGCCCCAAGCCGCGCGCCGTCTCGTCCGGGCTGCCCGCCCCGGAATCCCGCATGCGGCCGCTGTAATAACGGCGGAACAGGAACGGCAGGTCCTCTGCAGCGATGCCCTTGCCGTCGTCGCTCAATTCCAGCGCGCCGTCGGCCGCAACGCTCACGGTCAACGTCGCAGGCGCGGCATGTTCGACTGCGTTGCGGATCAGGTTGCGCAGCACGGTCAGCAAGGCATAGCGGTCCAGGGAGCGAACCTGGCCGGCGCCGATCCGGTTCTCGAAGCCCAGCCTGGCCAAGCCAGCCTGGGCTTCATAACCGCGCCAGGCATTGTCCATGCATTCCGCGAGGTCGACGGGCTCTGCCGGGCGCAGCTCATCCCGCGCCATGGCACGCGCGCTCTCCAACGACACGATCACATCGTCCACGTTGTCCACCACGCGGGTCAGGCGCTGGCGCTGGTCCGGAGTCAGCGCCTGCGTCAGCAGCATCAGCTCGCTGTCCGAGCGGATCGCGGCCAAGGGCGTGCGCACCTCATGGCTGAGATTGCCCGCGAATTCGCGCTCGCGGGCGATCGACCTGTCCACCTGGTTCTGCACCCGGTTGAAGGCCTCTATCAGCCGGCCCGCTTCGTCGTCGCGCGTCACCGCCATGTCGGGCGACCCCGGCGCCCAGGTCGCCAGCCGGTCGGTCAGGTCCAGCAGCGGGCCGACCGCGATGGCGGCCACGCGCCGCGACAGCGCGTAGGCGCCCACCACGCAAATGGCGCCCACGCCCAGCACGATCAAGCCGAAGTCATGCACCCGCCCTTCGTTCTCGGTGGCGTCGTACAGCAGGTACACCTTGGCTCCGGCCGTTTCGGCCACCATGACGTGCCAAGTGTATGCGCCAGGCTCGACCAGGTGCAGGCCGCTATCCAGAGATTCGATTTCCTGGGGCATGCTGGCGGGCCGCTTGCCACCCGCGCTGACCCAGGCCCGCATGGAGCCGCCCAGCTCGCGCACGCCGTCGCGCGGCAGGAAATCGTCGCTGACGCGCGCGTGCTGCACCAGCCGGTCCATTTCGGTATTGAGGATGTCGTTGACCAGATCGTCTTCCATCTGGTCGAAGGTCAGGTAGGCCAGCAGGGCCAGCGCCGTCACGAACAGCGCCACGGTACCGGTCAGCGCCCACACCACGCGCTGAGTCAGGGTGCCCCCGGCAGACGCCGAAGAAACGTCGCTCATCTCGCCGCCCCGGCTTCCAGCGTCAGGCGCCAGCCGGTTCCGTGTATGGTCTCGATGCCGTCGAAGCCCGCATCGGCCAAGGCGCGGCGCAACAGGTGGACCTGGCTGCGCAAAGCGTCAGACGAAGGCGGCTCGTTGCCCCAAAGCGTGGATTCCAGCTCCTCGCGCGATACCACCCTGCCGGGGTCGCGCAACAGCGCTTCGATGATGAGGCCGGCCTTGCGCGTCAGGTGCACAGGGCTGCCGTTGACCGACACGGCGCGGTTGCGGGTGTCGTAGGACAAGGGGCCGAATGCCCGCACCGAGTCCACTGTCGCGCCCTTGGAGCGCTGGATCAGCGCGACCAGGCGCGCTTCCACCTCCAGCAGCGCGAAGGGCTTGGTCAGGTAGTCGTCGGCGCCATGCGAGAACCCGGCCAGCTTGTCTTCCAGGCTGTCGCGCGCCGTCAGCATCAGCACCGGCACGTCCACGCGCCTGTCGTTGCGCAGCGTGTGCAGCACCGCGTTGCCATCCATGCCGGGCAAACCGATGTCCAGGATCAAGACGTCGAAACGCTGCTCTTTCAGCCGCTCCAGCGCGGCCGGACCCGAATAGGCGGCATCGGGCAGGAAGCCGCGCGCCTCCAGGAAGGTGTACAAATTGCCGGAGATGACCGGGTCATCCTCGACGATCAACACCCTGTAATTCGCGCCCGCCGCGGGACTGGTTGCCATGGTTGCGATCCCCTGTCGTGCGCGGCTAGGCCCGCAGCACCTTGCCCGGATTCATCAGCCCTTGCGGGTCCAGCGCGCGCTTGATCCTGCGCATCAGATCCAGTTCGATGGCGCTCTTGTAGCGCGGCAGCTCGTCGAGTTTGAGCTGGCCCACTCCATGTTCCGCGCTGATCGAACCGTTGTGCGCGTGCACGCTGTCGTGCACCACGCCGTAGATCTCGCTTTGCAGCGCCAGCAGCTCAGCCTCGGTCTGGCCTGGCGCATGGGCCACGTTGTAATGCAGATTGCCGTCGCCCAGGTGGCCGAAGATCACGTGGCGCACGCCCGGAAAGCGCGCCTGCAGCAAGGCGTTGGTCTGGTGCACGAAGCCGGCGATGGCGGAGATCGGAATCGACACGTCATGCTTGACCGACTTGCCCAGTTCCGCCTCGGCCAGCGGAATGCTCTCGCGCAGATGCCATAGCGCCTTGCTTTGCGCCACGTTCGCGGCGATGGCGGCATCGTTCACCAGCCCGCTCTCGATGGCCTCGCCCAGCACGGTCTCGAAGCGTTCGCGCGCATGCGCCTCGCTTTCGCTGTCGGACAGTTCCAGCAAGGCGAACCATGGAGACGCGGCGGAATCCCCTTCAAAGGGCAGGCGCTGCTGCGGGAACAGGCGCACGACCGACTGCAGGCAGGCGCCGCTCATCAGTTCGAAACCGGTCAGCGCGGCGCCAAAGCCCGCGCGGGCGCGCGAAAGCAGCTCGACGGCCTGGTCGATGCCATCCAGCGTCAGCAATGCCGTGCACGAAGCCACCGGCCTCGGAAACAGTTTCAGCGTGGCGGCGGTGATGATGCCCAGCGTGCCTTCGCTGCCTATGTACAGGTCGCGCAGGTCGTAGCCGGTATTGTCCTTGCGCAGGCCGCGCAGGCCGCTCCAGATATCGCCTTCGGCGGTCACGACCTCCAGGCCCAGCGTCAGCTCGCGCGTGTTGCCATAGCGCAGCACTTGCGTGCCGCCGGCATTGGTCGCGAGGTTGCCGCCGATGGTGCAGCTGCCTTCGGCGGCCAGACTCAGCGGAAACAGCCGGCCGGCGGCGGCCGCGGCCTCCTGCACTGCCTGCAGGACGCAGCCGGCTTCCACGGTGATCGTGTCGTTGTCGGTATCCAGCGCGCGCACGGCGGTCAGCCGGGTGGTGGACAGGATCACCGCGCTGCCAGACAGGTCAGGCGTGGCGCCCCCGCACAGGCCGGTATTGCCGCCTTGCGGCACCACCGGCGCGCCATGCCTGGCGCACAGCTTCACAGCCGCTGCCACCTCCGCGGTCGAGCCGGGACGGATCACCGCCAGCGCGGCCCCTCGGTAGCGGCGGCGCCAATCCAGCACATAGGTGTCGGCATCCGTGCCCGTCAGCACGTGGGAAGCGCCCAGAAGGGACTGTAGATCGCTCAGCAAGGTCATATGCGCCGCACAAGTAGGCGCCTGGGCGCGCCCAGGCCAGGGATGTGCGGTCTATTGTAGGGGCTGAAATGCCCCCAGGTCGCGGCGCGGCGGGCTGGCGCAACCCGCCGGCGAAAACGGGTCAGCCAACCGCCTGGTCCAACCGCGTGCCCGTCAGGCCCGAGCAGTAGGCCCGGGAGGCGATGCGGCTCATGAGAAAGGCGCGGTCGACGCCCGCGGGGCCGGGCATTTCCGACAGCGCACGGTAGGCGCGGCGCAAGACCTCGCCCCGGGTCGCACCGCACACCAGCAGCCGCGTGCACGGCAGGCGGCGGTCCACGCAGCCGTCGATGCGCACTTCCAGCGCATGGGCGGCGACCGGCTCGCAGTCATACACGGCCGCACCCGAATGGGCCTGCGCCTGCGCGTCGATCACGCGAAACACGCCGCTGCGGTCGTCCAGCGCGAAAGCGACGGTGCCCATGCCCTGCCAGCCGCGGTCCCGCGCCACGTCGGCGGCGACGATGCGCAAGGCGCTTTCCACTGAAACTGGAAGATGCGGCGCCGGGGATTCGGCGATCAGGACGCGGGCATCGCGCCATACGCAGCGCTCCCAGGCCCGGCCCGTGGCCAGGCCGCCCGCTTCGGAAACGAACACGTGGATGTCGAGCCGGCGCTCGCGGCCCGCGGCCGGTCCGGCGCAATCCGTGGGCGGACCCCGCCGGCTTGAGGCGCCCCTGGATGACATGACAGTAGAAACTTTGGCGCCCATGGCCCCTCCCGGTCTTTCTGCTTGCATAGCAAGCGTATCACCTTCGGACAACGAGCAAGTTTTATGCCATGCGCCGCTCCCTGGGCAAGCCCCCGGAACGCGGGCATGCGCCGCACCAGGACAAGGCGTCAACGCCCTCGTACGCACCACATCGGCGCGGACGGCCTGCCGCGGTGCAAAAACGGAAAACGCCCTACACCGTCTGCCGGATGAAGGGGGAGCGCCAATGGGGGATAATTCCGGTTTAATCCCTAGCCAGGCGCGTTTTGATACGCGGATTTGCCGAAATCCGCGCCAGAACCCGAGCTGCAACCCCTCATCAAGGAACCGCCGTGGGCAACAACACGCAATTCCCGGGCTCGGTCTTCAAGGCCTATGACATCCGCGGCACCGTGCCCGACCTGATCGACGCACGCTTCGCCCGCGCCCTGGGCGCGGCGCTGGCTGCCCGCGCCCGCGACCAGGGCGTGCAGACCCTGGTGGTCGGCCGCGATGGCCGCCTGAGCAGCGAAATGCTGTCGGTGGCGCTGCAGGAAGGCATGCTGGAAGGCGGCGTGGACACCCTGGACATCGGCATGGTGCCCACCCCCCTGGTCTACTTCGCCGCCAACGTCATGCAGACGGGATCGGGCGTCGCCATTACGGGCAGCCACAATCCGCCCAAGTACAACGGCTTCAAGATGATGATGGGCGGCCGCGCGCTCTACGGCGAGGACGTGCAGGCCCTGGCCGCCAGCATGAACGGCGCCGCCGGCGCCCCTGCGGCCCGGCCAGGCGTGCGCCGCCAGCTGGATCTGGTGGCCGCCTACATCGCGCGCGTGGCTTCGGGCGTCACGCTGGCGCGTCCCATGAAGATCGCCATCGATTGCGGCAACGGCGTGGCCGGCGCAGTCGCCCCGGCGCTATTCCGCGCCCTGGGCTGCGAAGTCACCGAACTGTTCTGCGAAGTGGACGGCACCTTCCCCAACCACCACCCGGATCCCGCCGAACCCAAGAACCTGCAGGACCTGATCAAGTGCGTGGCCGAGACCGACTGCGAGTTGGGCCTGGCGTTCGACGGCGATGGCGACCGCCTGGGCGTGGTGACGAAATCCGGCCAGATCATCTGGCCGGACCGTCAGCTGGTGCTGTTCGCCCGCGACGTGCTGGACCGCAACCCCGGCGCCACCATCATCTATGACGTGAAGTGCAGCCGCCACGTCGGCCTGTCCGTCGAAGCGGCTGGCGGCGTGCCGCTGATGTGGAAGACGGGCCATTCGCTGGTGAAGGCCAAGCTGGCGGAAACCGGCGCCCCGCTGGCCGGCGAGATGAGCGGCCACATCTTCTTCAAGGAGCGCTGGTACGGCTTCGACGACGGCCTCTACACGGGCGCCCGCCTGCTGGAGATCGTGTCGCGCCACACCGACCCCTGCGCTGTGCTGGAAGCCCTGCCGCAAGACGTATCCACGCCCGAACTGAAACTGGAAATGGAGGAAGGCCAACCCTTCACCCTGGTCCAGGCCCTGCAAGACCAAGGCCAATTCCCCGGCGCGGACCGCGTGATCACAATCGACGGCGTGCGCGCGGAATATCCGGACGGCTTCGGCCTGGCGCGCCCCTCGAACACCACCCCGGTCGTCGTGCTGCGCTTCGAAGCCCAGACGCCCGCGGCGCTGGAACGCATACAAGCCGACTTCCGGCGTGAACTGAGCAAGCTCGCGCCGCAAGCAAACCTGCCTTTCTAGACCGCCTATGTCCTTATCGAACAGCCCAGCCTGGCAACAGTTCATCACGGCCACGCGCGCTGCGCCGCGGACCGGCGAGCAGTTGCGCCTCATCAATGCTCCCGGGCTGCGTCTGGACTTGAGCGCACAGGCGTATTCGCCGGACCTGAAAAAAGCCGAGGCCGCTCTGCTGGAGCAACAAGGCTTCGACGCTGCCCGGGCCTGCCTGTTCGACGGCGGCAACGCCAACTGGACCGAGCAACGCCCCGCCTGGCACACGGCCCTGCGCGCGCCCCAACCGCCCGCCAGGGTGGCCAAGGCCGTGCTCGCCGAACGCGAGCGCATGCGTGAATTCGTGCGCCAGGCCGACGCAACCGGGCGCTATGGCAGCGTGCTGCATCTGGGCATAGGCGGCAGCGACTGGGGCCCGCGGCTGGTCACGCGCGCCTTGCGCCACAGCGGCGCCCGGCGCGAAGTGCGCTTCGCGTCCAACGTCGATTCGCATTCGGTCGCGGACGCGATGAGCCGGCTGGATCCGCACGATACGCTGGTCATCGTCGCCTCCAAATCGTTCACCACGACCGAACCGCTGGCCAACGCCGAGGTCGCCATGAATTGGCTGCGCGATGCCGGCGTGGCGGACCCAATCAAGCAGGTCGTGGCGGTTACCGCCAACGTCGAGGCGGCCTTGAATCTGGGCATCCTGCCCGATCATATTTTCCAGATCTGGGACTGGGTGGGCGGACGCTATTCGCTCTGGTCCGCGATCAGCCTGCCGGTCGCGCTGGCGCTGGGCACCGACACCTTCGACCAGTTGCTGGCCGGCGCTGCCGCCATGGACGAGCACTTCCGCACCGCGCCGATCGAGCAAAACGCACCGGTCCAACTGGCGCTGGCCGGTATCGTGAACCGCAGCGCGCTGGGCTATGACTCCCTGGTGATCGCGCCGTACGATTCGCGGCTGTATCACATCGTGCCTTGGGCCCAGCAGCTGGAAATGGAATCGCTGGGCAAGGTCGCCACCGCCGATGGCAGCCCGGCAGGCGTGCCCACCGGCCCGGCGGTCTGGGGCATGTCCGGCACCGACTGCCAGCACACCTTCTTCCAATGGCTGCATCAGGATACCCGGGGCGCCCCAGTCGACTTCATCCTGTGCGAAAAGCCCGACCACGCCTACGCGCGGCACCATGAACTGCTGATCGCCAACTGCCTGGCGCAACGTTCCGCGCTGCTGCGCGGCAAGTCCTTCGAGGAAGCGCTGGCCGAAACGTCCGCCATCGAAAGCGATCCGGACCGCGCGCGGCTGCTGGCGCAGCACCGCGTCCACCCGGGCGGGCGGCCGTCCTCGCTCATCGTCCTGCCGCATCTGGAGGCCTACACGCTGGGCGCGCTGCTGGCGCTGTACGAGCACAAGGTGTTCACCCAGGGCGTGGTGTGGGGCATCAACCCCTTCGATCAATGGGGCGTGGAATTCGGCAAGGCGCTGGCCAAGGGCATCATGCACGAGCTGAACTCGCAGCAGGCCAGCCAGCAGGATCCCTCGACCCGCTACTGGATCGACGCGATCACGCGCCGTCCTTGAGGTCAGGCCAGCGCCTTCCCGGCGCCGGCGCCTTCCTCGTCAGGCGCTAAGCGCGTCGTAGATTTCCACCTGGATGCGCGCCACGCGCTCGATGTTGAACTCGCGCTCGGCCAGCGCCCTGCCCGCAGCGCCCATGGACTGCCGCAAGACCGGATCCTCGGCCAGACGGGCAATGGCGTCCGCCAGCGCCCGCGCATCGCGCACCGGCACCAGCAGCCCAGTCTCGCCGGGCTCGATCGCATCGCGGCAGCCGGGAACGTCCGTGGTCACGACCGCCCGTGCGCAAGCCGCAGCCTCGATCAGCGATTTGGGCAGGCCTTCGCGATAGGAGGGCAGCACGGCGATATGCGAGGCCGCGTACAGCGCGGCCACGTCGGAACGTTCGCCCAGCGCGCGCACGCAGCCTTCGCGCTGCCAGGCATCCACATCGTCCGGCGTTGCCGAGGCGGGATTGCCCGCATCCACGCCGCCAACCAGCTGCATCGTGACAGGCAGGTTGCGCTCGCGCAGCAGCCTCGCCGCCTGCACGAATTCCTGCACGCCCTTGTCGCGCAGCAGCCGCGCCACCATGGTGACCACGACCGGCGGCGCCGGCGGTTCGGGTTGGGCCCGATACTCGTCCAGGTCCACGCCCGCGCCTCGGATCATGACAACCTGCGCATCGCGCACCGCGCCCAGCGACTTGAGCAGATCGCGGTCGCTGGCGTTCTGGAAGATCACGCGGCTGTTGGGATGGCCCAGCGCCAACCGGTACAGCCGCGCCACCACGGCGCGCACCAGCTTCATCTTCAGCGAATTGGACAGGAACACGAAGCCCAGACCGGAGATCGCCGCGACCATGCCCGGCACGCGCGTCAAGCGCGCGGCGATGCCGCCGTAGAGCACAGGCTTGATCGTGACCAGATGCACGATCTGCGGCCGCAGCCGCCGGAACAGCCGTATCAAGGCCAGCAGCGTGCCCAGCTCCTGCAAGGGATGCTTGCCGCTGCGGGTCATCGGAATCGCGTGGTGCGTCATGCCCAGCGCCTCGATATCAGCCACCGCCGGGCCGTCCATCGTGGCGACGTGCACCTCGTAGCCCGCCTGTTGCGCGGCCAGCGCCACCGGCACGCGATGCGACATGAAGAAGGCCGGGTTGTTGACGACAAACAGCAGGCGGCGCGCGGCGCTCATGCTTGCACTCCCGAGATGCGGCGCCATACCGCGATGTAGCCTTGCACCATGCGCGCAAGGTCGAAATTCTCCAGCACGCGGGCGCGGCCCGCCTCGCCCGCGCGCACGCGGCCGCGCGATGCCACCTCGCACAGGGCCGTTTCGATGCCGCGGGCCAGCGCCTCGGACTGCTCCGGCGGCACCACCACGCCGGCATCGCCAACGATATAGGCCGCGTCACCCACGTCCGTCACGACGCAGTAGACACCGCAGGCCATGGCCTCGGCCACCACATTGGGAAAGCCTTCCGCGCAGCTGGACAGGACGTGCAGGTCCAGGCCATTCATCGCGCCGGGAACGTCGTCGCTAGGCCCCGCCAGCACCAGCCGGTCGCGCAGGCCCAGCCGCTCGATCAGGGCGGCCAGCTCGGCATTGTCCGTATCCATGCCGCGGCCGATCAGCACGC
Organism: Achromobacter sp.; assembly: GCF_049647645.1. Taxonomy (GTDB): domain Bacteria; phylum Pseudomonadota; class Gammaproteobacteria; order Burkholderiales; family Burkholderiaceae_B; genus Achromobacter. The sequence continues at coordinate 53,285 of NZ_JBARYB010000274.1, read as the reverse complement.
AACGCAGGCCGGCGTCGCGGCCGTCGCGCACCAGCGCCGCGACGGCGCGTAGCAAATTGGCATGGTCCTTGAGCGGATCCCAGCGGGCCACGCAGCCGATGGCCGGTACGTCCTCCGACAAGCCCCATTGCGCACGCACGCGCACCCGGGCCTCGCCATCGGGTGCATAGCGCGACAGATCATAGCCATTGGCGATCACCACCATGCGCTCACGCGCATAGCCCTTGTCGGCATGGCGTTCCGCCGACTTCCGGGCGGCGCACACAATAGCCTTCGGTATGCGGCCCGACAACAGCGCGCATGCCCGCAGCACCATGCGCGCCGAACGGCTGCTGCGCTCCAGGTGTTCGCCGGAATTGCGGATGCCCCAGGCGATGGCGCGCACGCCCGCCAGGCGCGCCGCCAGGCCGCCGATCAGGTCGGCGTGGTACATCCAGGTCTGTACCGCGTCGGGACGCGTTGCCGCGATGAGCGAGCGCAACGCCATGAAGCCGCCCAGGCTGACGCGCCCGCGCTTCATGCCCAGCGCATGCACGGCGATGCCTGCAGCGCGCAGGCGTTCGCCATAGATACCCTCGTCGGTCAGCGATACGACGACGTGCTCCACATCCGCCTCGGGATAGGTCGCCAGGCGGAACAGCACGGACTCCGCGCCCCCCTGGCCCAGGCCGGTGATGATATGCAGGACGCGCAGCCGACGAGCGTTCATCGCTCCTCCCGCACGGCATCGAACAATTCATCCCACTCCGCCAGCACGCTGGCCAACGCGTAGCGCTGCCGCACCGCGAATGCGCCACGCATGCCCAACTGCTGACGCAAGGAGAGGTCTCCCAACAGGCGACGCAAGGCCTCGCGCAGGGCATCGCGATTGCCGGCGGGCACCAACAAGGCGTCCTCGCCGTTGCGCGTCATCTCGCGCGGGCCGCTGGGGCAATCGAACGCCACGCAGGGCAGGCCCAGCGACATGGCTTCCAGCAGCACATTGGGGAAGCCCTCCACCAGGGAGCTCAGCACGAAGGCCTGGCCGCGCGCGAGTTCATCCCAGGGCGCTTCGGTGCGGCCGGGCAGGCTGATGCGTGACTGCAGGCCCAGGCGTGCGACCTGCTGCTCCAGCGCGCCGCGCTCGGGGCCTTCGCCCCAGATGCGCAGGTTCCAGTCCGGAAAGTCGGGCGCCAACTGCGCGAACACGTCGATCAGCAGGTCGAATTGCTTGTCGGTGACCAGGCGTCCCATCGCCAACAGTTCGCGAGGTGCGTCATCTTCACGCTGCAGCACCATCGGCGCATCCAGCAAGGGCGCCGGCAAGGGATTCGGAATGACGGCCAGGCGCTTGATGCCAGGCACCTGCCGGGCGAACGGACCGGCTGTGTCTTCCGCCTGCACGGTGACCATGTCGGCGCGGGGGTACAGAATGCGGCGCAGCTTGCGCCACACCGTTCCCGTCGTGGTTTCGGCCACCGGGTTGGTGCGCTCGCAGACGATAAGCGGCACGCCCAGTCCGCGGGTAGCGAGGATGGCGGCCACGTTGACGTTGGTCAGGAAGGACACCACCACGTCCGGCTTGGACTCGCGGATGTGCCGGCGCAGCGCCAGCAGACGCTTGAACGCGGCCATGGCGCCCGACACGCGCGTACCCGCCAGATCCGCCAGCCAGGCCAACTCGACCTTGTCCGACAGCGGATAAAAGCAGGTTCCCTTGGACGAGTAGGTGGGCGTCAGGATGACGGAATCCCCGCGTTCGGCCCATGCATTGACCAGCGTGGCAGCGACCCGTTCGGCGCCGCCCGCATGCATGGAACTGACCAGCATCAAGATTTTCATGCGTCAAAGACTCCCAACCGTTCCTCCCTGCTCCTTGGCGCCGCGATAGCGGTCGAGCCAGGCTTGCATCATCAGCACACCCCACAGGTGGCTGTCCCAGTTCCGATGGCCGGAGGTGTGCTCGCGCCACTTGCGCAGGATGGGCTCGGGTTCGAACCAGCCTTCCTGGCGCAGGCGCGCCGGGTCCAGCAAGGCATCGGCCCACTCGCGCAGCGGGCCGCGCAACCAGGCGGCCAGCGGCACGGCGAAACCGCGCTTGGGACGGTCCACCAGCGCCTGCGGCACATGGCGGTGCAGCACCTGGCGCAGCAGCCACTTGCCGGTATTGCCTCGCACCTTGTATTGATGCGGCAGGCTCCAGGCGAATTCGTACACGCGGTGGTCGATCAGCGGCACACGGGTTTCCAGGCTGACGGCCATGGCGGCGCGATCCACCTTGACCAGGATGTCGTCCGGCAGGTAGGTCACCGTGTCCAGCTTCATCATGGCTTCGAAGGTGGAACCTTGCATCGCCCGCGCGAACTCGGATACAGGCTCCACGCCGCCCTTCACCACGCTGGACGGATCGGCCCAGTACGACACGAAATGGCGGTAAAACTCGCCGCGCGTGTCGGCGCGCAGCAGCTCTCCCAGCTTGCCGACCTTGCCGCGCCAGGCGCCGCGCCCCGGCAGATGCGTGGATGCGCTGAGCAGCGCGCCGGCGGGCTTGCGCAGCAAGGCAGGAACGCGCTCGCATTGCTGCCACCAGTTGTTCACGCGGAAATAGCGCGAATAGCCGCCGAATATTTCGTCGCCGCCGTCGCCGGACAAGGCCACCGTGACGTGTTGGCGCGCCATGCGCGTCACCAGCGAAGTCGGGATCTGCGACGAATCCGCGAACGGCTCATCGTACATGTCAGCCAACGAGGGCACCACGGCCAGCGCATCGTCCGCCGTCACGTACAGCTCGGTATGGTCGGTGCCCAGGTGGGTGGCCACGGCCTTGGCGTGCTGCGCCTCGTCGTAGCCCTTCTCGTGAAAGCCGATCGCGAAGGTGCGCACGGGCTGCGAGCTCTGCGCCTGCATCAGCGCCACGATGGTCGAGGAGTCGATGCCGCCCGACAGGAAGGCGCCCAGGCTCACATCCGACAGCATCTGGCCGCCGACCGCCTTGGACAGCACGCCCTCCAGCGCGTCGGTAGCCTGCGCGTCGGATTCGAACGACAGCAGCGATTGCGCGGCGGTGTCGGCGGCCTCGCGGGCCGACCAGTACACGCGCGGCTCGGGCATGCGGCGGCTGCGGGTATCGTCGGCCGTGAACTCGACCCAGGCGCCCGGCGGCAGCTTGGCGATGCCCTGGTAAATGGATTGGGGCGCCGGAATGTAGTTGTGCCGCATGAACGACGCCAGGGCGTTGCGATTCAACTCGCGGCCAAAGCCCGGAATCGGCATCAGGCCCTTGAGCTCCGAGGCGAACACCAGTTCCGCGCCCGAGTAGCCGTAGTACAGCGGCTTTTCGCCCATGCGGTCGCGCGCCAGCATCAGCTTGCGCGAGGCGCGGTCCCACAGCGCGATGGCGAACATGCCCACCGCGGCCTGCAAAGTGGCTTCGATGCCCAGCGCGGTGAAGCCCGCCAGCAGCGTTTCCGTGTCGGAATGGCCGCGCCAGGACGGTGCCAGCGCCGATTGCTCGAGCTGCTTGCGGATGTCCAGGTGGTTGTAGATTTCACCGTTGAACACCATGACATAGCGGCCGCAGGCCGACGTCATGGGCTGGTGGCCCGCCTCGGTCAGGTCGAGAATGGCCAGGCGCACGTGCGCCAGCGCCAGTTCGGCCTCGGTATCTTCCCAGAAGCCGTTGCTGTCGGGCCCGCGGTGGCGGATGCGGCGGCAGCTTTCCGCCAACACCTGCGCCTTGTTCCCGACTGGACCCCAAATCCCGACTATTCCGCACATGATGAAGTTCTCGTTATCACTGTAGCAACGGCGCGCCGCGCAGCCTCAACGGCCTGTTGCGCGCACGCCGTCAAAAAGTTCTTGCCATTTCTGCAGCACGCGCGCGGCCGAAAAACGGTCGCGCACGTCGGTCGCCGCCTGCGCCATGCGCAGGCGGTCCGCGTCATCGCGCATGACGGCATCCAGCGCCTGGCACAGTGCGGGCACGTCGCCATTGGGGCGCACCAACACGCCGTCCACGCCTTCGCGCACGATCTCGCGCGGCCCCGTGTCGCAATCGAACGATACGGCGGCAAGGCCGCTCGCCATGGATTCGAGCAAGGTATTGGACAGTCCTTCGAAACGCGAAGTCAGCACGTACAGGTCGGCGCTTTCGTACCAATCGCCGACGTTGCCCGCGCGCCCCGGCATGAAGACACGCGACTCCAGGCCGGCCTCGCGCACCTGCGCCTCCAGGGCGCGGCGCTCGTCGCCCTCGCCCAGGATAACCAGATCCCAGCCGGGATGCGATGCCGCCAATTGCGCGTAGGCCTGGATCAGCAGGTCGAAACCCTTGTCGGCGTGCAGGCGGCCCACCGCCAGCAGCCGTTTGCGGCCGTCGCCCGACACGGGAGGCAGGACAGGCTCGGCGCGCGGCAGTGGGAAGTGTACGGGGTTGGGGATGACGGCCAGCTTGCTGCCCGGCACATGCTGCGCCAGCCAGTCGGCGGTGCCGCGGGTCAATGCGACCACGCTGGCCGCGCGTGGATACGTCAACCGGCGCAGGCGCTGCCAGAAGCCCGACAGGGTCTGCGAGGGCGGATGCGTATGCTCGGTCGCGATCACCCGGCAGGACAGGCCTGCGCAGGCCAGGACCGACAGCACCGATGCCGTCGTCATCATGCCCAGCACGATGTCCGGACGGAACGCCTTGACCACGCGGCGCAAGGCGCGCACCCGCTGCACATTGCTCCAGATGCCGCGCAGGCCGCCGCCCTCGCCCGCCGTATGCAACACCTCGCGGCGCACCTTGGGATGCAGGGTGTAGACGTCACCCTCGGCGCTTGCCTGCGTCACCACCATCACCTCACGGCCCATGCCCGCCCAATGCGCGCTCAGGTCGGCGGCCACGCGTTCCGCGCCGCCGCCATGCAGGGAATGGATGAACAGCAGGACGCGCGGCGCCGGGCCGGTATCGGTCTCGGGCATTCAATCGGCCTCTTTGGGTTCAGCCTTGCGCATCGCCACCACCAGATAGCACGCAAAGGACAACAGATACATGAGGCTGGTCGCCAGCATGATGCCGGCTGCGCCCATCTTGGGCGCCAGCACGGTATTCAACACCGCCTTCAAGGCGAAATTGGCGACGGCGATGGCAGCCATCATGCGGTAGCGGTTCTGGCTGGCCAGCAATTGCACCAGGATCAGCACGCCGAAGTAGAACGGCAGTTGCAACAGCCCCCAGCGAAACACATGGGCCACGGCCTGGGTATTCTCGGCGGTGAAGGCGCCGCGCTGGAACAGCACCGACACACCCCACGGCGCCAGCGCCCAGCCCACGGCGACAGCCACCGCGCCCGCGGCCACCATCAACACCGACCATTTCAGAGCCATGCCACGCGCGCGCGCGGTATCGCCGCGCGCTTGCACGTCGGCCAGCACGGGCAAGGCCGCGCGCCCCACCGACACGGCGCCGATCCCCAGCACCAGCGACAGCAGCCGGCTGGCATAGCCCAGCGTGGCGTTGGCGTTCGCACCCAGGTTGGCGGCAGCGTACTGGTCCAGCGGACCGACGAAGCTCATGGCAACCTGACCGATCAGCATCACACCCGCGGCGCTCAGCAGTTCGGGCCAGTGCGGCGATTGCAGCGAGAACCGGGGTGCGCCCCAGAAACCGCCATCGGCGCGCGCCGCCAGCCACGCCAGCCAGACGGTCTGGATGGCGTAACCCACCAGCGTGCCCCACAGCAGCGGTCCGACACCGTCGGCGCTGGCGGCCAGCATCACCCAGGCCAGCGTCGCCACGGCGGGCACGCTGTCCAGCAAGGTATTGACGTGCCTTTCCTGCGCCCGCAAGCGCGCGGCGCTGATGCCGGCGATGAGCAACAACGCCGACACCGGGGCGAAGGCGACAAGCAGTTGGCCAGTCATGTCGCCCACGCGGGCCGACAAGCCCTGCCCCAGCGCACCCAGCACTTGCGGCCAGGCGAACCAGGTCAACAGCGCCAGTGCAATGCCCGCGGCGGCGACCCAGCCCTGCAGTTCGCCGATGAACAGGTTTCTTTCGGCGGCATCGGTGCGGCGCAGCCGCACCAGCACCGGAATCAGAACCACCGACAACACGCCCACGATGGTGACCGGCAGCCAGGTGGCCATGGTCATCGTGAACTGATAGGCGTCCACGGCGTCGCTGACGCCGTAGCGGTACGCCACCGCCATCTCCTTGATGGCGCCGGCGGCCTTGCCCAGCAGCAGGAACACCGCCACCCGGAAGGCGCCCTTGAAAATGCGCTGGTGGTCCGGGTGGATGCTGCCGAGTTTTCTGACGAGTGCTTTCAAATCAACGCAGGAATTGCGTGTACCAGGGCATGGCCACTTCCAGGCCCTGCAGCACGGTGTGCGTCGGCTCGTAGCCCAGCAGCCGGCCCGCCTTGCTGACGTCCGCCTGCGAGTGGCGCACGTCGCCCGCACGGAAGTCGGCGTAGACCGGCTTCTTGGCATAGGCCACACCCTCAGTGCCGAGGGTCTTCACCAGAAAACCGAACAGCTGATTCAGGGTGCTGCGGCCGCTGACCGCAACGTTGTAGACCTGGTTGCGGCCTTCCGGCGCGGCCATGGCCGCAAGGATGTTGGCCTGCACCGCGTTCTCCACGAAGCAGAAGTCGCGGCTGGTCTCGCCGTCGCCGTTGATGGTGACGTCTTCGTTCTGGATCATCGCGGCCGTCCACTTGGGGATCACGGCTGCGTAGGCGCCATTGGGGTTCTGGCGCTTGCCGAACACGTTGAAGTAGCGCAGGCCCACCGTCTCGAAGCCGTAGGAACGCGCGAACACGTCCGCATACAGCTCGTTGACGTACTTGGTGACCGCGTACGGCGACAGAGGCTTGCCGATGTTTTCCTCGACCTTGGGCAGCGCCGGATGGTCGCCGTAGGTCGAGCTGGAAGCCGCGTAGACGAAGGATTTGACTTCCTCGTCGCGCGCCGCCACCAGCATGTTCAGGAAGCCGCCGATGTTCACCTCGTTGGTGGTGATCGGATCCTTCAGCGAGCGCGGCACGGAGCCTAGCGCGGCCTGGTGCAGCACGAAATCGACGCCCTGCACCGCACGACGGCAGGCTTCCAGGTCGCGAATATCGCCTTCGATGAAGGTGAAGCGCGCCCATTGCTCGGGCGAAACCGAGTTGCGCACTTCGTCCAGGTTGTGCTGAAAGCCCGTGGCGAAGTTGTCCAGGCCAGTCACGGTCTGGCCCAGCTTCAGCAGGGTTTCCAGCAAGTTCGAACCGATGAAGCCGGCGCAGCCGGTCACCAGCCACTTGCGCGGCGCGGCCGAGAGTTCCTTCTTGGTGGTCTCAAAGCGTGTGGTCATGAGCAGTCCTTACAGGCGCAGATCGGATTCGGAAGGCGAAAGCACATACTTCAGGTCGTACAGGATGTGCTGCGGCTTGCCGAGCTTGCGTATGCCTTCCGCGCCCATTGCCTTGAACTGGTTGTGCGCCACGCCCAGAATCACGGCGTCGTACTTGCCTTCGTCAGGCTTGGCCACCGGGGTCAGGCCGTACTCGTGCACAGCCTCTTCCGGATCGACCCACGGGTCATACACGTCGACGTCGACGTTGTAGTCGCCCAGTTCCTTCACAATGTCCACGATGCGCGTGTTGCGCAGGTCGGGGCAGTTTTCCTTGAACGCCAGGCCCATGACCAGCACGCGGGCGCCCTGCACGTGGATGCGGCGCTTGGTCATGGCCTTGACCAGCTGCGACACTACATAGCTGCCCATCGAGTCATTCAGGCGGCGGCCCGCCAGGATGATCTCGGGGTGGTAGCCGATGGATTGCGCCTTGTGGGTCAGGTAGTACGGGTCCACGCCAATGCAGTGGCCGCCCACCAGGCCCGGACGGAACGGCAGGAAGTTCCACTTGGTGCCAGCCGCCTCCAGCACGGCCTCGGTGTCGATACCCATCTTGTTGAAGATCAGGGCCAATTCGTTGATCAACGCAATGTTCACGTCGCGCTGCGTGTTCTCGATCACCTTGGCGGCCTCGGCCACGCGGATGCTGGACGCCTTGTGGGTGCCGGCGGTGATGATCTGCTGATACAGCTGGTCAACCAGTTCAGCCACCTCGGGCGTGGAGCCGGACGTGACCTTCTTGATCGTGCTGACGCGATGGGCCTTATCGCCCGGGTTGATGCGCTCGGGACTATAGCCGGCAAAGAAGTCCACGTTGAACTTCAAGCCCGACACGCGTTCCAGTACCGGCACGCAGTCTTCTTCCGTCGCGCCCGGATAGACGGTGGATTCGTAGATGACGATGTCGCCGCGCTTGAGCACGGCGCCGATGGTCTCGCTGGCCTTGACCAGCGGGGTCAGGTCCGGCTGTTTGTATTCGTCGATGGGAGTCGGCACGGTCACGATAAACACGTTGGCCTGGCCCAGCACCGCGCGGTCGGCCGTGTAGCTCAGCTGGGTTGCTTCCTTCAGCTCTTCGTCGCTGGCTTCCAGCGTGTGGTCGTGGCCCGCCTTGAGCGCATCGATGCGGCGCGTATTGATATCGAACCCGATGACCGAACGCTTCTTGCCGAACTCCACCGCCAGGGGCAGGCCGACATAGCCCAGGCCGACAACAGCGAGTTTCACATCCTGAATTCGCAACATAACTCTCCCTTCACCGTAGAACGACTACGGCATTTCAAATATGGTCGGGTAATTAAAAAAGATTACTGAGCCCCCGACGGCAATCGCCGGGGCGCCCAAAACTAATCGGAAGTCCGCAAAACGGAGGGCAGCAGCAGCCAGCCCGGGCGGCGCCAGGAAACCAGCCGCGAATACAGCCAGATATAGACGGCGGCGAACACCACCAGGCTGGCGCACAGCGCCCAGGCGTTGTCCCACCAGATGGTCGCGGGTACCAGGCCGATCAGCGCCAGCACCCACATGTAAGGCGAGGCCAGCGCGTTGCACAGCGCCGGCACCGCATGCCGCCGGCCACGGCTGAACGTGACCCGGACCAGGCGGCGAAACACCAGCTGATGCAAGTGCAGGGCATCCGGCTGGTCCACCGGCACGCCACGCTTGAAACGCCGGCGCCAGATCGAGAAGCCGGTTTCGAAGACGGGATAGAACAGTACCGCCAGGGCATAGAACGGCGACACCGAGGGATTGCGCACCACCAGCAACACCGCCAGCTCGGCCAGCATGAAACCCAGGAAGTACGCGCCGCCGTCACCCAGGAACACGCGCCCGAACGGAAAATTCCACACCAGGAAACCCAGCGTGGCCGAGGCCAGGGCCGCCGCCACCAGGAAAATCGGTACGTCGCCCACCTGCAGCGCCACCAGGCTGATCGATACGGCCATCAACGTGGCCACCATGCCGGCCAGGCCGTTCATGCCGTCAACGATATTCAGCGCATGCGTACAGCCGCCCACCGCGAACATGGTGAACAGCAAGGACACCGGCCAGAAGGACAGCACGTAATCCACCGGCGCCATGCCAACGCGGCTGACACCGCCCAGCAGCCACCAGGCGATCGCGGCCGACAGGAAGGCGGCCAGCAGGCGCTTGCTGGCGCCGATGTCCTTGGTGATGTCTTCGAGCAGGCCGGCCACGAACACGGGCAGCGCCGCGACGAACAACGCGGGCCACAGCCAGGTCAGTGTCATGTTGCTGGGTCCGAGGACCAGCAGGCCCGCCAGCGTGCCCGCGAGAACGGCCAGCCCGCCGACGCGAGGCGTGGCGCGGGAATGGTTGGCTTGGGGCTTGTTGAGATCGCTGTCGCCGGTGAAGGCGCCATGCCAGCGTTCCGACGCCACGATGAGTCCCCCCACCATGAATGCGACCACGCAAATGTACAGCCAGGTCACCGAGTCACCTCTGGTTGGTCTATCGAGACAGGCCCGCCATTATCGGAGGCAGGTGTAACGCCCATATATGGGAGGAATAAGGAAGTGCAAATCACCGGCACAGAACGTAACGCCGCGCGCCATGCCGCCATTCCAACGCCGGGACTGCCATCTGGCTGGATCGGCACGGCAAAACCGCGTGAACGCGGAAATAGGGGATTCATAAAATGATTGTAGAACTTTCCGCCCTGGCACACGCGAAATATCCAAGGGAAAACGCGAAGGCCGCCCTATGGCGGATGCACCGCGCAAGGTCATGGCCTATGGCCCTGTCCATTTAAATGGGGACGCACTAAAAATGCCGAAAAAAAAGCCCGAGATCGTAAGATCTCGGGCTAAATCCACCAAAGGAGGAGGGTGGAGGAGACAACCGTGGCATGTTGGGAGCTGGCCTTCCGCTCACTACGCTTTCGGGGTTTTGCACCGCGCCGACTGCGTTTCAACATCCGATGAGTGAATAGTACCGAGGTTTTTTGTGCGATGCAAGAATTTTTTTAGCCTGTCTCGAGAGAGATTTCTGGCGTTGCATTTTTGCCGCAAAACCTCGCCCACCTGCCTGGAAACCCGCGCCAATCAATGCCCGTTCCAAAAACAGGGTTTCTGCCGAATGGGTAAACCCGCCCGGGGCTTACCCTAGCCGGTACCGGGTTATCCCGCTCTGGATTTCGCACCGGAATGGTGCGCTTGGCACCAACTTGCATCCATTTTTGCGCATTGCAACATTTTGCCTGCCAGGCCTTTCAAACCCAGTAGGCCGTGGTCGTCATGACCTTGGACATCGCGCGCATTGCGGCTTTTACTGGCGTCGGCAGCGGCACGCCCCCCGCCGCCTCCGCGCTGGCACGGTGCTGCGCCTCGTCCTCTTTCATCTTCTGGACGATCTGGCGCGAGCGCTCGTCCTGCACCGGCAAGGTGCGCAGATGTTCTTCCAGATGCGCTTCGACCTGCTTTTCGGTTTCCGCCATGAAACCCAGGTTGCGCGGCACGCCGGCATAGCTAGCCAGCACGCCCAGCGCGAACGAGCCTGCGTACCAGACCGGATTCAGCAGGCTGGGACGGCTGCCCAGTTCGGTCAGCCGTTGATTGCACCACGCCAGGTGATCCACTTCCTCGGAGGCGGCGTTCAGCAGCAGCGCCCGGGGCGCCGGCTCGCGGCACACCGAGGCCTGCCCCCGGTACAGCGCCTGGGCGCAGACCTCGCCTACATGGTTCACGCGCATCAAGCCGGCAGCGTGGCGTTTTTCCTGCACGGACAGGGCTTGCGGCGCCTCGTCGGCGGTCGCCGGATAGGGACGGCCGGCCGTGGCGCTGCCGGACAGCACCCGCAACGCGCGGTCAGCCTCGGCCAGCAGGGCATCGATGGGGCTGATGCGGCGCAGGAAGGAAACGGGGCTGGGGCGGGACAGAGCGGTGGACATGGGCAACTCCTCGGCAAGGCTGGCGCGCACACCCCTGATGCGGGGCGGGGCTCTCATGCCCGGAATTGTACGCAACAGGTATCATCAGCCATTGACAGCGCTCAAGCTCAAGGACACCACAACATGGAATGCACGATCGACTGGGGCGGCCCGAACGGCATGCTCTTCACCGCCAGCACCGGCAGCGGCCACGTGGCCGTCATGGACGGCGCCGTGGATGGCGGCGGGCACAACCTCGCCCCCCGCCCCATGGAAATGCTGCTGGCCGGCACCGGCGGCTGCACCGCCTATGACGTGGTGCTGATCCTCAAGCGCGGGCGCCACGCCGTCAGCGGCTGCAGCGTCAAGCTCCAGGCCGACCGCGCCGATGCCGACCCCAAGGTTTTCACCCGCATCCATTTCGCCTTCACCGTCACCGGCCGCAACCTGCCGCGCGCCGCGGTCGAGCGCGCGGTGCAGCTGTCGCACGAGAAGTACTGCTCGGCCTCGGCCATGCTGGAAAAAACCGCGGCGCTGACCTTCTCGGTCGAAATCGTCGACACGCAGGAAGCGCCCGCCGCCTGAACCGCGCCCGCGTGGTGTAATTCGTCTATCCCTAACTTATAAGAGCCGACGCGATCCGTTCGCGGCGGCTGTCTGCGTCACCCGCCGGGCGAGCGTACGCAAGGACCGCCATGAAACAATACCTGGACCTCGTTCAATCCATCCTGGACACCGGCGCGTGGCAGGAAAACCGCACGGGCATACGCACGCTGAGCATGCCGGGCGCATCGCTGCGCTTCGACCTGCAAAAGGGCTTCCCTGCAGTGACCACCAAGAAGCTGGCGTTCAAGTCCGCCATCGGCGAAATGGTGGGTTTCCTGCGCGCCTCGCGCAACGCGGCGGAATTCCGCGAGCTCGGCTGCAAGGTGTGGGACCAGAACGCCAACGAAAACAGCCAGTGGCTGGCCAATCCGTACCGGGAAGGGCCCGATGACCTGGGCCCCGTGTATGGCGTGCAATGGCGCCAATGGCCGGCCTACAAGATGCTGGACGCCAGCCGTCCGGCGCAGATCGCCGACGCCCTGTCGCGCGGCTACGCCCAAGTGGCCGAGCTGGAGGAAGGCGGCGTGCCGAAGGTGCTGCTCTACAAGGCGGTGGACCAATTGCGGCAATGCCTGGACACCATCCATGAGCGCCCTGGCGACCGCCGCATCCTGTTCCATGGCTGGAACTGGGCGCAGATCGAGGAAATGGCCCTGCCCCCCTGCCATCTGCTCTATCAATTCCTGCCGAACGCGACGACCCGAGAAATATCGCTGTGCTTGTATATCCGCTCCAACGATGTCGGGCTAGGCACGCCATTCAATCTCACCGAAGGCGCGGCCCTGCTGCATCTGGTCGGCCGCCTGACAGGCTATGCGCCGCGCTGGTTCACCTATTTCATCGGCGATGCGCACATCTACGAAAATCACCTGCCGATGCTGCGCGAGCAGCTCACGCGCGAGCCTTACGAGGCGCCGAGGCTGGTCCTGTCGGACCGCATTCCGGATTTCGCGGTGACCGGGCGCTACGAGCCCGAATGGTTGGAAAAAGTGGAGCCGGGCGACTTCTCTCTGTCGGGCTACACGCACCACGCCCCGCTCACGGCCGCCATGGCCGTATAGGACTGCTCAGAACAGCCGTCCCGGCGTCAACCTCGGGGACGGCCATGGCGGCAGGCGCCTGGGGGATTCGCCCAAGGCGCCCCCCGCCCGCGCGCTCATGTGCGCAAGTGAAGATTGGTGAGCATCTGGAAGCGCGTTTTCGGTATAACCCATCCCTTAGCCATGGACGCGCGTCCAGAATGCGCTGCGCGCCAATGCTTCCGACCGGCACCTGCCGCGCCGTGCCTGTCGCTCGCCGAAACCGGGCAATCCGCCCGGCAGCGCCATCCGCCGGCGTTGCGCAGCCGCCCCCCATCCCAATAAGAGAGCATGTGCATCACCAGCGTCGACCGCGGAATTCTGTCTTGCGACCGACTTGCAACTATAGACTACCAATTGATTTGATATGAAGCCCGTGCGGCGGCAGTTTGCGCCAAGGACAGGACCCCACAAATGCTCGTCGGAACTTATAACCCTTCGCTCGTCCTCGTATCCCTAGGAGTCGCCATCCTGGCGTCGTACACGGCGTTGGGCATGGCCAACCGCGTCAGGGCCTCGAACGGGTTGCCCAGCGCGCGCTACTGGCTGGCGGGCGGCGCTTTCGCGATGGGCGTGGGCATCTGGTCGATGCATTTCGTCGGCATGCTGGCCTTCAGCCTGCCCATTCCCATGGGCTACGACCTGCCCCTCACCGTCCTGTCGCTGGTCATCGCCATCGGCTGCTCCGCCTTCGCCCTGTGGACCGTGAGCAAGGATGAGCTGCCGCGGCGGCGGCTCGTGATCGGCGCCCTGCTCATGGGAGCCGGCATCGCGGCCATGCACTACCTCGGCATGGCCGCCATGCTCATGGAGCCCGGCATCGTCTACGACGCCAAGTGGTTCGCGCTATCCATCGTGATTGCCGTGGCTGCCTCCGGCGCGGCGCTGTGGATCACCTACCGCCTGCGCCACGGCGGCCCCCGCGTGGCCTGGTCGCGGCCGCTGGCGGCAGTCATCATGGGCATCGCCATCGTCGGCATGCACTACACCGGCATGGCCGCTGCGGGATTCCCCGCCGGCAGCATCTGCATGGCGGCCAATAGCGGCATCTCGGCCGGCTGGCTGGCCATCGCCGTCACAGCGGTAACCCTGAGCGTGCTGGCCATCGCCCTGCTGGTCGCGGTGCTGGACAACCGGCTGGAAGCGCGCACCTCGGCCCTGGCGTCCTCGCTGGCCGAAGCCAATGAAGAATTGGTGCAACTGGCGCTGCATGACACGCTGACCAAGTTGCCCAACCGCATCCTGCTGGAAGACCGGCTGGAGCAAGCGATCGAAAGCGCCACCCGGCGCAAGGGTTACTTCGCGGTGCTGTTCTTCGACCTGGACGGCTTCAAGGCGGTCAACGACGCCTACGGGCACCACACCGGCGACGCACTGCTGATCGACCTGGCGCAGCGCATCCGCCTGACCCTGCGCACCCAGGACACGGTGGCGCGCCTGGGTGGCGACGAGTTCATCGTGCTGAGCGAAGTGGTCGAACCCACCGACGCAGCCAACGTGGCCGACCGCCTGATCGACGCCATCGCCCGCCCCGTTACGGTTTACGGGCATGAGGTGATGGTGACCTCCAGCGTGGGCATCGCCATCTATCCCAACGACGGCCAGGATACCCATGCCCTGCTGACCAACGCCGACGCGGCGATGTACCACGCCAAGCGTCTGGGCGGCACCGGCTACAGCTTCTTCGAGCCGTCCATGAATGCGGACGCGCACGAGCAGATCGAGCTGCTGCACGACCTGCGCCTGGCGCAGGAACGCAACCAGCTCATCCTGCATTACCAGCCCAAGTACGAAGCGCCCGCCGGCCCCATCATCGGCGCCGAGGCCCTGCTGCGCTGGAACCATCCGACGCGCGGCCTGGTAGGTCCCGACCAGTTCATCCCCACGGCGGAAAAGACCGGCCTGATCCTGCCCATCGGCGAATGGGTGATCAACGAGGCCTGCCGCCAGATGCGCGAATGGATCGACGCCGGCCAGGGCCATTGGACCATCGCCGTCAATATCTCGGCCCTGCAGTTCGCCCACGCCAGCCTGGTGGAAACGGTGCGCTCGGCCCTGGAACGCCACAGCGTTCCGCCGGCCTGCCTGACCCTCGAAGTGACGGAATCCACCGCCATGCGCGACGCCGAGGCCAGCCTGGCGGTGCTCAAGCGCCTGTCGAACCTGGGCGTGACGATTTCCATCGACGACTTCGGCACCGGCTATTCCAGCCTGCTCTATCTGAAGCGGCTGCCGGCCACCGAGCTGAAGATCGACCGCGGCTTCGTCAACCAGCTGGAAAACGACAACGAGGATGCCGCCATCGTGTCAGCCATCGTCGCGCTGGCGCAGCAGCTCAACCTGCGCATCGTGGCCGAGGGCGTGGAAACGCCGGCGCAACAGAAGTTCCTGACCGGCCTGGGTTGCGATTCACTGCAGGGCTTCCTGCTGGGCAAACCCATGCCCGCCACCGAATTCCTGGAACACGCGGCCGACTGAGGAGGCCGGCGCGGCGCAGGCCGCCGCGCAAATTTGCTACGCTTGCCGTAGCCGACCGGCCGAACCCCTACCGCCCCGATCCCGCATGCCCGCCAGCCTTACCCTTATCGTCGCCTATTCCACCAATCGCGTCATCGGACGCGACAACGCCCTGCCCTGGAGGCTACCGGGCGATCTGGCGCACTTCAAACGCAGCACCTTGGGCCACCCCATCATCATGGGCCGCAAGACCTGGGACTCGCTGGGCCGGCCGCTGCCTGGCCGCAGCAACGTCGTGATCAGCCGCAATACCGATTTCAGCGCCGCGGGCGCCATCGTGGTCCCCTCTCTGGAGGCCGCAATCCAGGCCTGCGGCGACATCGACGCGGCCTTTGTCATTGGCGGCGCGCAGATCTATGCGCAGGCCCTGCCCCTGGCCCAGCGCATCCTGGCCACCGAAGTCCGAGCCGAGGTCGACGGCGATGCCTTCTTCCCTTTGCTGCCCGCCTTCCAATGGAAGGAAACGGCGCGCGCAGCGCAGCCGGCTGAAAACGGCTACGAATACGATTTCGTGACGTACGAGCGCCAGTAGCTATTGGCTGATGGGTGCGAAACCCATCACACAGCCGCCCCGGCGTTGCGCATGAAGCGCCAGAGGGCGGGCGCCTCCGAATAAGCCACGTTGAAGCGCACCCAGGGGGTGTCGGCCTCGTCCGCCTCGAAATAAGAGCCGGGCGCCAGCCAGATGCCGTCTTTCAACGCCAGTTCCGCCAAGCCGTTGGCGCCGCGCTCGCGCCATTGTCCGGCTACCTTGGCCCACAGGAACAAGCCGCCCTGCGGCCTCCCATAGATCTCGAAACCATGCTGCGCCATCAGCTCGGCCACCCCGGCATGGGCCGCCGCCAGACGCTCGCGGGTACGGGCGATATGGGCGCGGTAGCGGCCTTCGCGGATGACCTGGTGCACGATACGCTCCATGATTTCCGGCGAGGTCAGGCCTACCGCCATCTTGGTGCGTGCGATGTCGCGCGCCAGATCGCGGTGCGCCACCACATAGCCCACCCGCACCGACGGACTGATCACCTTGGAGTAGCCGCCCAGGTAGACCACGCGCCGCGCCCCGTCCAGGGCGGCCAGCATGGGCGTCACGCCGGGCGCAAGTTCGCGCGAGATGTCGTCTTCCACCACCCACAAGCCATGCCGCTCGGCCGCCTGCAGGATGCGGAATGCATTGGCCATGCTGACGCTGGCGCCCGACGGGTTCTGCAAGGCGGTATTGACGACCAGGGCCCGCGGCCGGTGGCGCGCCACCACCGTTTCCAGCGCCTCGCAGTCCAGCCCGTCCAGCGTGCGCGGCACGGGCACCGCGCGCAAGCCGGCCAGGCGCAGCATCTGCAGCAGGTTGGCATAGGCGGGTTGCTCGACCACCACCGTGTCGCCCGGCCGCAGCAAGGTGCGTATCACCATGTCCAGGCCATGCGTCACGCCCTGGGTCAGCACGACCTGCGAGGCCTCGACCTCCATGCCCTGCGCGCTCAGACTGGCCGCGATGGTCTCGCGCAGCGGCGCATAGCCGTAGGGATGGCCGTAGTTCGCAATGCGCATGGCTGGCACCCGCCCCATATGGCGCAGCGCCATGTGCAGCCCTTCTTCGTTCAGCCATTCGCCTGGCAGCCAGCCGCAGCCCGACTTGATGGGGATGGAATGGTCCGCAAAGATGTCCGACAGCAGCCAGCCAGCGTTCAAGCGCGGCGGCTCCCACGATGGCGCTTGGCTCGGGCGCGCCGGCGCGTCCGGCGTCGCAACCCGATAGCCCGCACCCGGCCGCGCCGCCAACCAGCCCAGCGATACCAGGCGGCTGTAGGCGCTGGCCACCGTAAAGGTGCTGATGGCGTACTGGCGCGCGAACTCGCGCACCGAGGGTAGGGACATACCCGGACGCAAAGTCTGTTCTTCGATGGCGCGCAGGATGGCGGCGACCAGCTGCTCGACCAGGGTCGGCGCCAGTCCGCGGCCACGGGCGCGGTTCGGCTGGAAATCGATCACGGAGATAACTGTACAGTTGTGTCGCTCACAACTATACAGTTAGCCGCATTTGCGCGGATCGTATATTTTCATTCCCCGCCAGACGCACCAGAATCGTTTCAATCCCGCTGGCTGCACACCCGTCGCCCAAGTCCAGCGCTTGTCCGTCCCCTGGAGCCGCCATGAACGCCCCCGAAAAATTGCCCGACCTGTCCCATCTGTGGATGCCCTTCACCGCCAACAAGCAGTTCAAGGCGCACCCGCGCATGCTGGCGACCGCCAAGGGCATGTACTACACGTCGACCGACGGCCGCCAAATCCTGGACGGCACCGCCGGCCTGTGGTGCGTCAACGCCGGCCACGGCCGCGAGGAAATCGTTGCCGCGATCTCCCGCCAGGCGGGCGTCATGGACTACGCGCCGGGCTTCCAGCTGGGCCACCCGCTGGCCTTCGAAGCCGCCACCGCCGTCGCCGGCATGATGCCCCAGGGACTGGACCGGGTCTTCTTCACGAACTCGGGTTCCGAATCCGTCGACACCTGCCTGAAGATCGCCCTGGCCTATCACCGCGCCCGCGGCGAAGGCCAGCGCACCCGCCTCATCGGCCGCGAGCGCGGCTACCACGGCGTGGGCTTCGGCGGCATCTCGGTCGGCGGCATCTCCACCAACCGCAAGACCTTCTCCGGCGCGCTGCTGCCCGCCGTGGACCATCTGCCGCACACCCACAATATCGAGCAGAACGCCTACTCCAAGGGCCAGCCGGCATGGGGCGCGCACCTGGCCGATGAACTCGAGCGCATCGTCGCCCTGCACGATCCCTCCACCATCGCCGCGGTCATCGTCGAACCCATGGCGGGCTCGACGGGCGTGCTGATCCCGCCCAAGGGCTATCTGGAGAAGCTGCGCGAAATCACCTCCAAACACGGCATCCTGCTGATTTTCGACGAAGTCATCACCGCCTATGGCCGCCTGGGCGCCGCCACGGCATCCGAGTTCTTCGGGGTCACGCCGGACATCATCGCGATGGCCAAGGGCGTGAGCAACGCCGCGGTGCCGGCCGGCGCCGTCGCGGTCAAACGCGAGGTGCATGACGCCATCGTCAACGGCCCCGCCGGGGGCATCGAGTTCTTCCACGGCTACACCTATTCGGCCCACCCGCTCGCGGCCGCGGCCATCCTGGCCACGCTGGACATCTATCGCCGCGAAGACCTGTTCGGCCGCGCCCGCAAGCTGTCCGGCGCCTTCCAGGAAGCCGCCCACAGCCTGAAGGGCGCGCCGCACGTCATCGACGTGCGCAACCTGGGCCTGGTCTGCGGCATCGAGCTGGCGCCGCGCGCGGGCGCTCCCGGCGCGCGCGCCGCCGAAGTCTTCCAGAAGTGCTTCGACAACGGCCTGATGGTGCGCTACACGGGCGACATCATCGCGATCTCGCCCCCGCTGATCATCGAAGAAGCCCAGATCGGCCAGATCTTCGAACAGATCGGCAAGATACTGAAGGAACTCGCCTGATAATGCGCTGCCCCGCGAGGGGCGGCATTTCGCCAGGGCGGCCCCAGGCCGCCCTCCGGCATTTTTCAAAGCCCCGGATTCGAGCGTTCGACCCATGAAGAAGATCCCGCATTTCATCAACGGCCAGCACTACGACGGCCGCAGCAACCGCTACGCCGACGGCTTCAACCCCGCCACCGGCGAAGTCGTCTCCTCCATTCCCCTGGCGTCCAACGAAGAAGTGGCGTTGGCCGTGGCCGCCGCCAAGACCGCCTTTCCGGCCTGGTCCGAAACGCCCGCGCTCAAGCGCGCGCGCATCCTGTTCAACTTCAAGGCGTTGCTGGACAAGCATCAGGACGAACTGGCCGAGCTGATCACGCGCGAGCACGGCAAAGTGTTTTCCGACGCCAAGGGCGAGGTCACGCGAGGCATCGAAATCGTCGAGTTCGCCTGCGGCATTCCTCAGTTGATGAAGGGCCAGTACTCCGACCAGATCGGCGGCGGCATCGACAACTGGAGCATGCGCCAGGCGCTGGGCGTGGTGGCCGGCATCACGCCGTTCAATTTCCCCATGATGGTTCCGTGCTGGATGTTCCCGGTGGCCATTGCCTGCGGCAACACCTTCGTGCTCAAGCCTTCCGAGCGCGATCCCTCGGCCTCGCTGCGCCTGGCCGAACTGCTGGCCGAGGCCGGCCTGCCCGAGGGCGTGTTCAACGTCGTGCATGGCGACAAGCAGGCTGTGGACGCGCTGATCGCGCATCCGGACGTGGAAGCCCTGTCCTTCGTCGGCTCGACGCCCATCGCCGAATACATCTACGCCGAAGGCACGCGCCGCGGCAAGCGCGTGCAGGCGCTGGGCGGCGCCAAGAACCACATGGTGATCATGCCCGACGCCGACCTGGACCAGGTCACCGACGCCCTCATGGGCGCGGCCTACGGCTCGGCCGGCGAACGCTGCATGGCCATCTCGGTGGCCGTGGCGGTGGGCGACGTGGCCGACAAGGTGGTCGAACGCCTGACGCCGCGCGTCAAGGCGCTGGTGGTCAAGGACGGCATGCAATCGGACGCCGAAATGGGTCCGCTGGTGACCGCCCAGCACCGCAACAAGGTCCTGGGCTACATCGAGGACGGCATCGCTTCCGGCGCCGACCTGGTGGTCGACGGCCGCGGCCTGCAAGTGCCGGGCAACGAAAAGGGCTTCTTCCTCGGCGGCACGCTGTTCGACAACGTCAAGCCCGCCATGAACATCTACCGCGAGGAAATCTTCGGCCCGGTGCTGTGCGTGGTGCGCGTGCCGGACTTCGCCTCGGCGGTGGAACTGATCAACGCCCATGAGTTCGGCAATGGCGTGGCCTGCTTCACCTCCGACGGCGGCGTGGCGCGCGCCTTCGCCCGCCAGATCAAGGTCGGCATGGTCGGCATCAACGTGCCCATTCCCGTACCCATGGCCTGGCACTCCTTCGGCGGCTGGAAGCGTTCGCTGTTCGGCGACCACCACGCCTACGGCGAAGAAGGCATCCGCTTCTATTCGCGCTACAAGAGCGTGATGCAGCGCTGGCCTGACAGCATCGCCAAGGGCGCGGAATTCACGATGCCCGTCGCTAAGTGAGCCCACCCCCGAAGCGCTGCGCGCTTCCCCCTCAAGGGGGCGTCGCTGCGGACCGGCGGAGCCGGATCCGCGCGACCCCGCTTGGGGGAGGTCTTGCCTGATTGGGGCGTAGTGCCTGTTTTCGTAGTGCCTGTTTTCGTTGTGCCTGTTTTATGCGTGGCTGGTGGCGCGGTGGCGCCACTTTAGAACTGACTTGGGCGCGGCTTGGCCCGCGCCTTCCTGACACCAAAACAACAAGGGGATCCTGATGCGCATCGGGATAGGCGGCTTTCAGCATGAAACCAATACGTTCGCGCCTTCGCGCGCGGCGTGGGAAGACTTTGCCGAGAAGGGCGGCGGCTGGCCCAAGCTGGTCAGCGGGCCGGCGATGTTCCAGGCGGTGGCGGGCGCCAACATACCGGTGGCCGGCTTCATCGAAGCCATGGGGCGGCACACGCTGCTGCCGACTACCTGGGCGGCGGCCAGCCCCTCGGGGCCGGTCACCAAGGATGCTTTCGAACGCATCAGCGCGTTGATCCTACAAGGCCTGTCGCTGGCGCTGCCGCTGGACGGCGTCTATCTGGACCTGCACGGCGCCATGGTCACGGAACACCTGGACGATGGCGAAGGCGAATTGCTCAAGCGCGTGCGCGAACTGGTGGGGCCCGACGTGCCCGTCGTGGCCAGCCTGGACCTGCACGCCAACGTGACCCGCGCCATGGTGCGCCACGCGGACGCGCTGGTCTGCTATCGCACCTATCCGCATATCGACATGGCCGAAACCGGACAACGCGCCGCCGAACTGCTGGCCGCGCGGCTGGCCGGCGCGCCGCGGCCCTGCGTGGCCCTGCGCGCGCTGCCCTACCTGATTTCGCTGTGCTGGCAGTCCACCGATATCGAACCCTCGCGCAGCCTGTACCAGATGGTGGGCGAGCTCGAAACGCGCGGCGCTCTCAGCCTGTCGTTCGCCACGGGTTTTCCCGCGGCCGACTTCCCCGAATGCGCGCCCACGGTGTGGGCCTACGGCGCCACGCAGGCCGAAGCCGACGCCGCGGCCGACGAGATGACCCGCGCCGTGCTCAACGCGGAACGCGACTTCGGCGGCAAGCTCTACACGCCCGACGAAGCCGTACAGGAAGCCATGCGCCTGGCGCGCGACGCGCATAAACCCGTGGTCATCGCCGACGCGCAGGACAATCCGGGCGCGGGCGGCAGTTCCGACACCACCGGCGTATTGCGCGCCCTGATCAGGCACGATGCGCGCGATACCGCCATCGGCCTGATCGTCGACCCCGCGGCCGCGCTGGCGGCGCATCGCGCCGGCGCCGGAAACAAGGTACGGATTGCATTGGGTGGACACTCGGGTATTCCCGACGATGAACCGCTGGACAGCGAGTTCATCGTCGAGAAAACTTCGGATGGACGCTTCGATACGCACGGCGCCTTCTATCGTGGCTTCCATATGGACCTGGGTCCCAGCGCCTGCCTGCGCATCGGCGGCGTGCGCATCATCGTCGCATCCAACAAGGTGCAGATGGCCGACCAGGAGATGTTCCGCTTCGCCGGCGTAGAGCCGCAACGCGCCGCGATCCTGGTGGTCAAGAGTTCCGCGCACTTCCGCGCGGATTTCACCGACATCGCCCAGACGATCCTGGTGTGCGCAGCCCCCGGTTCCATGCTGATGGATGCGGCAAAACAACCATGGACACGGTTGCGTCCCGGCATCAGAATGGCGCCTTGCGGACCCGTCTTTTCGGGCAGGCCCGCTACCGCCTGAAGCTCGCACGCCGCCCCAGCGCGGCGGATCAACGACGCAGCGGCGCGATGGCGCCGCTCACTACGCATCAAGGGGAACATTCATGCTGAAGTACGTCCGAGCGGCCGCGCTGGCCGGCGCCACCCTGATGATGGCTCATGGCGCCTACGCCGAGACCGTCATCAAGTCGGTGATGCACTCGCCTCTGCGCCTGACCGACCCGCATGCCACCACCGCGTACATCACGACGTGGCACGGCTACATGATTTACGACACCTTGCTGGCCACTGACGCCGACAACAAGATCCAGCCGCAGATGCTGGAAAAGTGGGAAGTCTCGCCCGACGGCAAGACCTACACCATGACCTTGCGCGACGGCCAGAAGTGGCATGACGGCAAGCCGGTGACCTCCGAGGACTGCGTCGCGTCGATCAAGCGCTGGGCCGCCGGCGACGGCATGGGCCGCACGCTGCTGAAGTTCACCGACAAGATCGAAGTCATCGACGACAAGAACTTCCGCATCGTCATGAAGGAACCCACTGACCTGGCGCTGCGCGCCCTGTCCAAGCCCACCGGCACCGCGCCGTTCATGATGCCCAAGCGCATCGCCGAACAGGCCATCGGCCAGCCCATCACCGACATGACCGGCTCGGGTCCGTTCAAGGTCATCGAATTCAAGCCGGGCGTGAAGACGGTCTACGCCAAGAACGCCGACTACGTGCCGCGCAAGGAACCCGCCAGCGGCCTGGCCGGCGGCAAGGTCGTCAACGTCGACAAGGTCGAATGGGACGTCATGCCTGACGCGCTGACCACCGCCAACGCGCTGCTGGGCGGCGAAATCGACTTCGTCGAACAGTTCCCCTACGACCTGCTGCCGATGATCGAAGGCAACAAGGACCTGAAGGAAGAGTCGCTCAGCCCGGTCGGCTACTTCACGATGTACCGCTTCAACTTCAAGTACCCGCCCTTCAACAACAAGAAGGTGCGCCAGGCCGCGATGTACGCCATCGGCCAGGAAGACGTGATGAAGGCGCTGGTCGGCAATCCCAAGTACTGGAAGACCTGCGCCTCGCTGTGGGGCTGCGGCACGCCGCTGGAAAGCGACATCGGCAAGGACATGGTGGTGCCGTCCAACATCGAAAAGGCCAAGGCGCTGCTGAAGGAAGCCGGCTACGACAACACGCCCATCCTGGTCATGCACGCGACCGACGTCGGCACCCTGTCGGCCCAGCCGGTGGTGATGGCCCAGGCGCTGCGCAAGGCCGGCTTCAACGTCAACCTGGCCGCGATGGACTGGCAGAGCGTGGCCACGCGCCGCGCCTCGAAGGCCGCGCCGGCGGAAGGCGGCTGGAACATCCACAACACCAACTGGTATGCCACCGACGTGATGGACCCGGTCCGTTCCGCTCCGGCTGCCGCCAACGGCGACAACGCGTGGTTCGGCTGGCCCGACTTCCCGCAGATCGAGGAACTGCGCACCAAGATGGCGCTGACCTCCGACCCCGCGGAACAGAAGAAGATCGCCGAGGAAGTGCAGCGCATCGGCATCGACGAAGGCCTGTACGTGCCGCTGGGCCAGATGTCCGTGCCCACCGTCTACTCGACCAAACTGTCGGGCCTGGTCCATGCGCCGGTGTTCGCGTTCTGGAACGTCAAGAAAGCCCCTTGACGGGCAAGTAGTTCAGGGGGAAATACATGCTGGCATTTGTCTCACGCCGGCTCCTCGCGACCATCCCCGTTCTGGTGATGGTCGCGGTGGTGGTCTTCGCGATATTGCGTTTCAGCCCGGGAGATCCGGCCATCATCATGGCGGGCGACGGCGCCACGCCCGAGCGTATCGTGCAGATACGCCAGACGATGGGCCTGGACCAGCCGGTCATCAAGCAGTTCTTCATCTGGGGCGGCAAGCTCCTGCAAGGCGACCTGGGCACTTCGCTCATGTCGGGCGTGCCGGTCACCAAGCTGATCGGCCAACGCCTTGAACCCTCGCTCAGCCTGGCGGTCCTGACCCTGGTGTTCACGCTGATCGTCGCCATCCCGCTGGGCGTGCTGGCCGCATGGCGGCAAGGCAGGCTGCTGGACCGCGCCGTCATGGGCTTCTCGGTGCTGGGCTTCTCGGTGCCGGTATTCGTCACGGGCTACGTGCTGATCTGGCTCTTCGCCATCAAGCTGGGCTGGTTCAACGTGCAGGGCTACACGCCGCTGGAAAAAGGCTTCTGGCCCTATCTGCACCGCCTCATCCTGCCGTCGCTGGCACTGTCCACGGTCTACGTGGCGCTGATCGCGCGCATCACGCGCACCAGCGTCATCGAGGTCATGGGCGAGGACTTCATCCGCACGGCGCGCTCCAAGGGCCTGGGCGAAACCGGCGTGCTGCTGGGCCATGCCCTGCGCAACGCCGCCGTGCCCATCGCCACGGTGGTGGGTCTGGGCATCGCGCTGCTGATCAGCGGCGTGGTCGTGACCGAATCGGTGTTCAACATCCCCGGCCTGGGCCGGCTGGTGGTGGAAGCCGTGCTGGCGCGCGACTACCCCGTCATCCAGGGCCTGACGCTCTTCTTCGCGTTCGTCTACGTGTTCATCAATCTGGTTGTCGATTGCGCCTACACGGTGTTCGACCCGCGGATCAGGTACTAACGATGCAAACGCCAACCGATGCCGCCGCGCAAGCGGCCGCCGATCTCCCCGGAGGCGGCACGCCCCAGGCCACCGCCTGGCGCCAGATCCGGCAGGGACTCAAAAGCTGGCCCGTGATGCTGGCGCTGATCGTGCTGGTGGCCGTCGTCGCCATCGCGCTGTTCGCGCCGCTGCTGGGCACCGTCGACCCCACTTTCATCAACCCCGGCGCGCGCCTCAAGCCGCCCTTCTCCGATTACCTGCTGGGCACTGACGCCTTCGGCCGCGACGTCTGGTCGCGCGTGGCCTACGGCGCCCGCATCTCGCTGATCGCAGGCCTGGGCGCGGCGCTGGTCAGCGTCGCCCTCGGCCTGGTCATCGGCGTGATCGCCGGCTGGTTCCGTTCGCTGGACGGGCTGATCATGCGCACCATGGACGCCATCATGGCCATTCCCGGCATCCTGCTGGCGATCGCCCTGGTGTCGGTCACGGGCGCCAGCATCACCACGGTGCTGGTGGCCATCACCATCCCGGAAATCCCGCGGGTGGTGCGGCTGGTGCGCGGCCAGATCCTGACCGTGCGCGGCGAACCCTATGTCGAGGCGGCGCTGGCCCTGGGCACGCCGTTGCCGCTGCTGCTGTGGCGCCACATGGTGCCCAGCACGATCGCGCCGCTGACGGTGCAGGGCACGTATGTCTTCGCCTCCGCCATGCTCACCGAAGCCATCCTGAGCTTCCTGGGCGCGGGCATCCCGCCCGAGATCGCCTCCTGGGGCAACATCATGTCCGAAGGTCGCATGTACTTCCGCATGCTGCCCGGCCTGATCCTGTTCCCCGGCCTGTTCCTGTCGCTGACCGTGCTCAGCGTGAACATCCTGGGCGACGCCTTGCGCGACGCGCTGGACCCGAAAATGGTGCGCAGGATCTGATGCCGATGACCTATTCTCCCACTCCCCCGGCGGGCGATACCTCGACCGCCATCCTGGCCATCCGCAACCTCTCGGTGGAAGTCGCCGGCGCCGGCAACCGCGTCGTGCGCAACCTGAGCCTGGACGTGCACGCCGGCGAAACGGTGTGCGTGGTCGGCGAGTCCGGCTCGGGCAAGTCCGTCACCTCGCTGGCCGTCATGGGCCTGCTGCCTCCCGGCGTGCTGGGCGTCAGCGCCGGCTCGATCCGCGTCGAAGGCGAAGACGTGGTCAGCGCCACGCAGCGCCGCCTGCGCGAGATGCGCGCCACGCGCATGGCCATGGTGTTCCAGGAACCCATGACCGCGCTGAACCCCGTGCACACCGTGGGCAAGCAGGTCGACGAAGTGCTGCGCCTGCACCGCAAGCAGATGTCGGCCGCGGAACGCCGCGCCAAGGTGCTGGACATGTTCCGCTCCGTGCACCTGCCCGACGTCGAACGCATCTTCGAAGCCTATCCGCACCAACTGTCCGGCGGACAGCGCCAGCGCATCGTCATCGCCATGGCGCTGATCCTGGAGCCCAAGCTGCTGATCGCCGACGAACCGACCACGGCGCTGGACGTGACCACGCAGAAGCAGATCCTGGCGCTCATCAAGGAACTACAGGTCAAGCACCAGACCGCCGTGCTGTTCATCACGCACGACTTCGGCGTGGTGGCCGAGATCTCCGACCGCATCGTGGTGATGAACCGCGGCGACCTGATCGAAAGCGGCACCCGCAACGAGATCCTGGCCGAACCCAAGCAGTCCTATACCCGCCGCCTGGTGTCGTCCGTGCCCAGCCTGGTGCCCTCGCGCCGCGAGGCGCCGGCCGGCATGCCGGTGCTGCACGTCAAGGGGCTGGGCCGCACCTACGGCACCAAGAGTTCGCTCTTTTCGCGCCAGACCGCGCGCAGCGTGATCGCCGCCACCGACGTCAACCTGACGCTGCGCAAGGGCGAGATCCTGGGCATCGTGGGCGAATCCGGTTCCGGCAAGTCCACCGTGGCGCGCTGCATCGTGCGCCTGATCGAGCCCACCGCCGGCCACATGATGATGGGCGGCGAAGACCTCAGCACGCTGTCCGGCGCGGCGCTGCGCCCCGTGCGCCGCCGCATCCAGATCGTGTTCCAGGATCCGTACCGTTCGCTGAATCCGCGCCGCACGGTTGGTGAATCCATCATCGAGGGTCTGCTGAACTTCGGCGTGGCGCGCGAGCAGGCATTGAAGCGCGCCGGCGAAACGCTGAGCGTCGTGGGCCTGAGCCCGGACGCGATGAACCGCTACCCGCACCAGTTTTCCGGCGGCCAGCGCCAGCGCATCTGCATCGCGCGCGCCCTGGTCATGGATCCCGAGGTCCTGGTGGCCGACGAGGCCGTTTCCGCGCTGGACGTATCGGTGCAGGCGCAGGTGCTGGAGCTGCTGGAACAGGTGCGCCAGCGCACCGGCGTGGGCGTACTGTTCATCACCCATGACCTGCGCGTGGCCGCGCAGATCTGCGACACCATCATGGTGATGCAGCGGGGCAAGGTCGTCGAGACCGGCTCCGCTGAAACCGTGCTGACCGAACCGCGCCACGAATACACGCGGGCCCTGATCGACGCCGCGCCCGGACGCGACTGGGACTTCCGCAATTTCCGGCCGGTCGCGGCCGGCCTGGGCCACGCCGCCGCGCCCTGAGGCCCGCAGCCTGTACACACACTGGAACCGAAATGCCGCAACCGCATGAACTGTCCGCCGTGGAGATGCTCCAGGCCTACCGCAACAAGACGCTCTCACCCGTCGAGGTCACCCGCTCCGTGCTGGACCACATCGCGCGCTGGGAGCCGCGGCTCAAGGCCACCTACGCCCTGGACGCGGACGGTGCGATGGCCCAGGCCCGCGCCTCCGAAGCCCGCTGGATGAAGGGCGAACCGCTGGCTACCGGGGGCCACACGCTGGATGGCGTGCCGGCCACCATCAAGGAGAACATCGCCACGCGCGGCGTGCCGGTGCCGCTGGGCACGGCAGCCACGGAATTGAAGCCTGCCGCCGCCGATGCGCCGCCAGCCGCCCGCATGCGCGAGGCCGGCGCCGTGCTGCTGGGCAAGACCACCATGCCCGACTTCGGCATGCTGTCCTCAGGCCTGTCCAGCTTCCATGAACTGACTCGTAATCCCTGGGATCTGTCCAAGAACCCGGGCGGCTCCAGCGCCGGCGCGGGCGCCGCGGCGGCCGCGGGCTACGGCCCGCTGCACATTGGCACCGACATCGGCGGCTCCGTGCGGCTGCCAGCGGCCTGGTGCGGCATCGCCACCCTCAAGCCCAGCCTGGGTCGCATCCCCATCGATCCGCCCTTCATGGGCCGCTGCGCCGGCCCCATGACCCGCACCGTCACGGATGCTGCGCTCATGATGGGCGTGCTGTCGCAGCCCGATGCGCGCGACCACATGAGCCTGCCCTACCAGGACTTCGACTGGCTGGACCTGGAGCGCGACTTGCGCGGCCTGCGCATCGGCCTGCTGCTGGACGCGGGCTGCGGCCTGCCCCTGGACCCGGAAATCCGCGCCGCCGTCGAGGCCGCGGTCCGCGCTTTCGAGGCCGCCGGCGCCATCGTCACGCCGATGCAGCCCTGGATGACCCCCGCCATGCTGGAAGGCGTGGACCGCTTCTGGCGCACCCGCTCGGCCATAGACCTGGCGGCCCTGCCGCAGGAGCGCCGCGACAAGATCCTGCCCTTCATCCGCACCTGGGCGGAAAGCGGCGGCGGCCAGTCGGGCGAGGACGTATTCCGCAGCTACTACGAAACCATGAACGTGCGCGCCAGGACGGTAGCGGCCTGCGCGCCCTACGATTACGTGCTCTCGCCCGTGGCCCCGGTGGTCGCCTACAACGCCGAGTGGCCGTCGCCGACCAACGAAGTGGCGACCACCATGCACCACATCGGCTACACGCTCCCCTACAACATGAGCGAGCAGCCCGCGGCGTCCGTCAATTGCGGCTACACCAAGGCGGGCCTGCCCATCGGCCTGCAGATCGCCGGCGCGCGCTTTGACGACCTGGGCGTGCTGCGCATCGCGCGCGCCTGGGAAACCCTGCGGCCCGAGCAACATCCCTGGCCCCAGCCGCCCCAGGCGGCCTGACCTATCCTCAACGGCAAACCCACAGGAATTTCCATGCGTTGGCTTTTGGCAATGATCAAGCACGAGACGAATACGTTTTCGCCCGTGCCTACCCCGCTTGAACGCTTTTTCCGCGGCAATCCCGAAGTCCTGGCCGGCGAACGCGCCATCCAGGCCTACGAGAACACCGACAGCGGCCTGGGCGGCTACATCGAAGTGGCGCGCCGCGAAGGCGCCGAGATGGTCGTGCCCGTCGCGGCCGAGTCCTGGCCCAGCGGCCCCGCCAGCGCCGAAACCCACGAACGGCTGTGCAAGCTGGTCCTGGACGAGGTCCGGCGCGGCGGCTACGACGCCATCCTGCTGGACCTGCACGGCGCCATGGTCGCCGAGGGCGTGGAAGACGCCGAAGGCGACCTGCTGCGCCGCCTGCGCGAGATCGATCCGCACACGCCCGTGGCGGTAACGCTGGACATGCACGCCAACATCTACGACGACATCGTCAAGCACGCCACGGTCATCAGCGGTTTCCATACCTACCCGCACGTGGACATCCGCGCGGCGGGCCTGCGCGCCGCGAACGTGATCGCGCGCACCCTGAAGGGCGAAATCAAGCCCGTCATGTCCTGGGCCAACAAGCCCATGCTGCCTCACATCATGTGCCAGGGCACCCATGCCGCGCCCAACAAGCCGCTGCAGGAACGCTGCCAGGAACTGGAAGCCGGCAGCGTGCTGGCCGCCTCGGTCTTCGTGGGATTTCCGCATGCCGACATCCGCGAAGCCGGCCTGAGCGCCGTGGTCTGTACCGATGGCAACCTGGCCGACGCGCAGCGCTACCGCGACGAACTGCTGGACCGGGCCTGGAGCGGCCGCGCCGACTGGGTGTTCCACCCGGAGCCGCTGGAGCCCACCATCGCGCGCGCCAAAGCCATCGAACAAGGCCCGGTCGTGCTATTGGACCACTACGACAACACCGGCTCCGGCGGCACCATGGACACCACTGCCGTGCTCGCCGAAGTGCTGCGCCAGGGACTGGAGAACGTGGTCTTCTACGCCATCTGCGATCCGCAGGCGGCGCAGCAGGCGGCGGCCGCCGGCGTGGGCCAGACCATCACCATCCAGCTCGGCGGCAAGATGGCCATGCCCGCCATCAAGCAGCCCAGCGAGCCGCTGGAAATCACCGGCCGCGTCAAGCTGGTGTTCGACGGCGTCTACCTGAACCGCGGCCCCATGTACCGCGGCGTGCGCAACGACACCGGCCTGACCGTCGTGATCGATGCCGGCCGCGTGGAGATCGTCGTCGTGTCGCGCCACCAGGAGCCCTTCGACATCAATTGCCTGCTGTCGGCCGGCATCGATCCGCTGCAAAAGCGCTACGTCGTGCTCAAGAGCCGGGTGCACTGGCGCGCGGGCTTCTCCGATATGGCCACGCAAGTCATTGAATGCACCGGCGTGGGCGTTACCACCTCGGATTACGGCCAGCTCGATTTCCAGCACGTGCGCCGCCCGATCTATCCCCTGGATCCGATGTAATCCGCACTCCAGGCCTTTTGACCCGAAAAAGCCGGCGCAAACGCGCCGGCTTTCATTTTGAAATCTTCTGTAACTGCGCGCGTGGTCACATGACCACCGGCCTCGGTATACTCGCCGCGGGCCTTACAGGCCGATGAATGCGCGTATTCCGATGGCGGACGCCAGCAACAGGGTCCAGCGGCCAGAAGCAGCCGCCTGTCACCGGATATGACTCGACAATCAACGATACAAGCAGAACGATGAAAAAGAGCGTAGCGATCACCCTCGGCGTGGTCATAGTGGGAGCGGGAAGCTGGGTCGGGGCCACGTGGTACACCGGCAAGCGCATCGAGGAAAGCTCGCAGCGCCATCTGGCGGAAGCCAACGAGAAACTGGCCAAGATCACGCCTCTGTTCGGTCTGCGCATCGATCAGCTGAAGTACGAACGCGGCCTGTTCTCGACGCAGGCGCGCTATGGCGTGTCGCTGGTCAACGGCGACAAGATCGCCAAGGACATGCCCAAGGGCATGATCGAGTTCGACGCGTCCATCGAACACGGCCCCTTCCCCAAGAGCGCCCTGGCGCGCGGCGCCATCGCGCCGAAATTGGCCTTCACGCACGCCGAGCTCGCCAAGACCGACAACATCAAGGAACTGTTCGAGCTGACCAAGGGCGTCGCGCCCCTGAGCGCCGACGCAGTCATCAGTTTCGGCGGCTACGCCACCTCCACCGCCAACATCGCCCCCGTGCAGATCACGCACGAGGGCAACGCCGTCAACTTCAGCGGCATGGCGATCAACGGCACCTTCGACCGCGCGCTGCAGGCCGTCACGGCGCACGCCCTGGTCGAAACGCTGTCGGTGGACGGTGAAAAGTCGGATGACCCCATCAAGATGCTGCTGTCCGGCCTGACCATGGACGTCAACAGCCGCATGGGCAAGTTCGGCCTGTCCGTCGGCGATTCGAGCGTCAAGCTCAAGCGCATCGACGTGACCCGCCCCGGTGACGACGTCAAGGTCTCGGTGGACAATCTGGGCTATGGCGTCAAGCTGGCCGAAGACGACAAGAACGTCAATGTCGAAGCCACCTACCAGACCGGCACCATCACGCTGAACGACGTGGCGCTGGGCAACGGCCAGGCCGTGATCAAGCTCGCCAAGCTGGACGGCGCCGCCATCAAGCAGCTGTCGGACACCTACAACCAGATCGTGCGCCAGTACATGCTGGGCGCCAGCGACGAAGGCCTGAAGGACGAACAGTTCGACGCCGTGCTGGAAAACGCCGGCAAGCTGCTCAACGGCAACCCCTCGTTCAGCATCGACCCGATCAGCTGGAAGACCGACAAGGGCGAAAGCAAGCTGAACTTCACGCTGGACCTGACCAATCCGCCCAACGTCAAGGATCTGACGCCCCAGGAGATCATGGTCAAGGCCATCAAGCAGATTGATGCCACCCTGGTCATCTCCAAGCCCATGGTGCGCGACCTGATCGTGCAGTACGCCGTCAAGAAGCAAGGCTTGACCGCGGAAAAGGCCGCCGAGGAAGCCGACGACCAGATGCGCTCGATGTCCGGCATGGCTGAAATGCTCAACGTCGGCAAGAACGACGGCGACAACATCATCGGCAAGTTCCACTTCGCCGATGGCATGGGCGACCTGAACGGCCAGAAGATCCCCGCCGATGAATTGTTCGCAGGCCTGCTGGGCGCGACCGGCATGGACGACGACATGGATGGCATGGAAGAGGAAGGCGAACCGGCCGAAGGCACCGAGCTGGCCGCCCCCGTCGACACCGCCTCCGCCGCCGGCTACATGCAGGACTTCGACCTCGACACCGTGACCGCCATGCTCGATGACATGTCGTACGCCCCTCGCAAGCAGGATGGCGACGAAGGCCCCGTGCTGATGCTGGAACCGGGCAGCACCGGCGCCAGCGAACTGCGCGTCGACTTCCTCTGCAATGACTTCACCGAGAAGTGCCATGACCTCGTCGTGACCGCCACCTACAGCAGCAAGAAGCCGGTGTCGCTCAAGGCCATCAACGCCTGGAACCAGGAATACCGCTGGACGCGCGCCTACCTGGACGACAAGAACCGCGCCGTGCTGCAGATGGACATGAACTCGGAAGGCGGGATCGGCAAGGAAAACCTGCAGATCATGCTCAACACGTTCTTCAGCATCGCGGAAGACTTCTCCGTCACCAGCAAGGCCGCGCCGGCGAAGTAAGCTTCAGCCGACGTAGATAGAAAAATCCCCCATCTTTCGGATGGGGGATTTTTTTGGTTTCTCGCAACATGGCGATGAACAACTGAGCAATTCTTGTGCGCCAGCCCTCATGCCATGACCTAAGTACTCAGGATTCGCTTCAGTTCTTCAAAAAACTCAGGGATCGTGTAGCCCAAACCGGCAGGCCTCAACCACCCCCATCGTTGTTCAAAGGCGAATTCAACAGTGGGACCATTTTCCTGGATGAATTGGTCCATTTCGGCGCAAACCTGACTTACCCGTATTTGGCCAACCACCTTTTTATAATCCTGAACGACTTCCTCGACAGTCTCTCCGAAAGCGCCCCAGTCTTGATGGAACCACCCACCGACAAACACCTCGAGTTCAGGATATGCATCGCTTTGCGTAGGCATCAGACATCCAGATACGCTGTTAGTACAAAATAAGGCATTCCGTTATAGGTTTGCTTCTTAAGCGTCACGATAACCTTCGTGCCCGGCACCACCTCAGTCGTGCCGCGGACCAATACGACACCGAGGCGGTCCGTAACGACTCCCCTTAGTGGCAGCTTCTCGCCATTTGAAGCCAATTTAGCCCATTCCCTCACTCGTTGGGCATTGCTGCGCATTACCCCGTTCACGGCGGTTTCTGCCGCTCCAGTCGAGTAAAAAGTCGACACTCGTTGCAGCCGGGTTCTGTCCGCCACCTCGCCTCTAGATCTGCCTTCGTTTTCCCCACGTGCTTGGCGAGAGTATGTCCGCCAAGCCTTTCATACACGCTAGCCTCATGCCTGGACAGCGAAATACGGCTAGCGGCGACACTCGTTACGCGCGTGGCCCGTAGGGCGCCGGCAAACCGCGCCGGCACGGCGAGTTCAACCGCCTAGCCAAGCGCCTGGCCAGAGCCGGGCTTCGCACCCAGCCTATTGGCCAGCTCGGTAAGCCCTATCTCCGTCAGCGATTGGTCTTTTTGTCCCGTCCATATTTCACGCAGACCGGCCGCCGCTGTGTCTGAACCATGCGCGCCGAGCAGTACGCAGCCGGCCTTGGTGAGCCCGGTCGGCTCCGGAACGACGCACAGCGCAGCGCCACCCACCATTTCGGCAAGGCCAGCCGCGAGCGTAAGGCCGCCCCACATTCGGTTTGAAAGAGTCGCCTCATTGCTGATCGAATCGCCCTGCAAGATCGCCGCCAACTGTACTGGCGTGACAACGATGCTTATGCTTGAATCTTCGCTCATTCATTTGCCTCAACTGGTGATCGAGTAACGAATGTCACGAAAAATCGGCGGTTTATCGATCAGCCTCGTCCGAATCCTCCGAGGAAAACTTGTGCGAACGGCGTTGTGAGCGGCGATGGACGAAAAAACGCCCCACACGTGATGCACGGTGGGGCGTTTTCTGCCTAGGCTGGATTAGCGCCGGGCTTGGCAATCCGCGCTTACGCGTAGGCTTCGATCGGCAGGCAGGCGCACACCAGGTTGCGGTCGCCGTAGGCATTGTCCACGCGGGCAACCGGCGGCCAGTACTTGGCGTCGCGCAGCGAAGCCACCGGATAAGCGGCCTGCTGGCGCGGGTAGTCGTGCAGCCATTCTTCGGCCAGCAACATCTGCGCGGTGTGCGGCGCGTTCTTCAGGACGTTGTCCTCGGCGTCGCGCTCGCCGCGCTCGACCTGGGCGATTTCCTCGCGGATCGAAATCATCGCGTCGATGAAGCGGTCCAGTTCGGCCACGCCTTCCGATTCGGTCGGCTCGACCATCAGCGTACCCGCCACCGGGAAGCTCATGGTGGGTGCATGGAAGCCGTAGTCCATCAGGCGCTTGGCGATGTCTTCGGCGCTGATGCCGCTGGTTTCCTTGAGCGGACGCACGTCCAGGATGCACTCGTGCGCCACGCGGCCATTGCGGCCCGCGTACAGGACCGGATAGTGGTCGCGCAGGCGGGTGGCGATGTAGTTGGCGTTCAGGATGGCGACTTCGGTGGCGCGACGCAGGCCGTCGGCGCCCATCAGCGAGATGTACACGAACGGGATCGGCAGGATGCCGGCCGAACCGAACGGCGCGGCCGATACGGGGCCGACCTTGGCGTCGCCGGACAGCTTGCCCTGCTCGTTCACCACGCCCGGGAGGTACGGCGCCAAGTGTGCGCGCACCGCCACTGGACCAACGCCGGGGCCGCCGCCGCCGTGCGGGATGCAGAAGGTCTTGTGCAGGTTCAGGTGGGACACGTCCGAACCGAACTTGCCCGGCTGGGCCACGCCCACCATCGCGTTCATGTTGGCGCCGTCCAGGTAGACCTGGCCGCCGGCCTGGTGCACCAGATCGCAGATTTCGGTGACGGCTTCCTCGAACACGCCGTGGGTCGACGGGTACGTGATCATCAGGGCGGCCAGCTTGTCGCCGACCTGTTCGATCTTGGCGCGCAGGTCGGCCAGATCGACGTTGCCGTTGGAGTCAGAGGCCACCACCACCACGTCCATGCCGGCCAGTTGCGCCGAGGCCGGGTTGGTGCCGTGCGCCGACGACGGGATCAGGCAGATGTTGCGCTGATGCTGGCCGTTGGCCTGGTGGTAGCCGCGGATGGCCAGAAGGCCGGCGTACTCGCCCTGCGCGCCCGAGTTGGGCTGCAGGCTGATGTTGTCATAGCCGGTAATTTCGCACAGCGCGGCCGACAGGCGGTCGATAAGCTCGTTGTAGCCCTGGCTTTGCGAAGCCGGCGCAAACGGGTGGATCAGCGCGAATTCGGGCCAGGTGATGGGGATCATCTCGGCGGTGGCGTTGAGCTTCATGGTGCACGAGCCCAGCGGGATCATGGTGCGATCCAGCGCCAGGTCCTTGTCGGCCAGCTTGCGCAGGTAGCGCAGCATGTCGGTTTCGGACTGCACGCTGGAGAACACCGGATGCGTCAGGATGGCGCTTTCGCGCGCCACGCCGGCGGGAATGCCGCCCGCGGCGGCCGCGTCCAGCGCGTCTATGTCGAGTTCGACGTCGTCGCGCTCCAGGCCCGCGGCGAAGACGTTGACCAAGGCCTGCAGGTCAGCCGTGGTCACGGTCTCGTCCAGCGAGACGGCCAGGCGGGCGCCGTCGACGCGGCGCAGGTTGACGTGCTCGCAGTCGGCCGCGGTCAGGATGGCCGGGGTGGCTGCGCCGGTTTCCAGCAGCAGCGTGTCGAAGAAGGTGTCGTTGGCGACCTTCACGCCCAGCTTGATCAGTTCGGCGCGCAGGATGGCGGTGCTGCGCTGCACGCGCTCGGCAATGCGGCGGATGCCGGCCGGGCCGTGCCACACGGCATACATGCCGGCCATCACGGCCAGCAGCACTTGCGCGGTGCAGATGTTGGAGGTGGCTTTTTCGCGGCGGATGTGCTGTTCGCGCGTCTGCAGCGCCAGGCGCATCGCCGGGTTGCCCTGCGCGTCCTTGGACACGCCGACCAGACGACCGGCCATGTTGCGCTTGAAGGCGTCCTTGCAGGCCATGAAGCCGGCGTGCGGGCCGCCGAAACCGAACGGCACTCCGAAACGCTGGGCCGAGCCGACGGCGATGTCCGCGCCCCATTCGCCCGGCGCGGCCAGCAGGGCCAACGCCAGCAGGTCGGTCGCAACGGCCACGATGGCGCCTTGCGCGTGCGCGGCCTCGGCCAGCTTGCGGTAGTCAACCACCGAGCCGGTGCTGTGCGGATACTGCAGCAGCACGCCGAAGCACTCGGGCAGGCCTTCGGCTTCGTCGCCGATGGTGATTTCGATATCCAGGCCTTCGGCGCGCGTGCGCACGACTTCGATGGTCTGGGGATGCACGTGGCGCGAAATGAAGAACACCGGGCTCTTCGACTTGGCGCTGCGACGCGCCAGCGTCATCGCTTCAGCGGCGGCGGTGCTTTCGTCCAGCAGCGAGGCGTTGGAGATGTCCAGCCCGGTCAGGTCGGCGACCATGGTCTGGTAGTTCAGCAGGGCTTCGAGGCGGCCCTGGGAGATCTCGGGCTGGTAAGGCGTGTAGGCCGTGTACCAGGCGGGATTTTCAAGAATGTTGCGCAACACCACGTTGGGCGTCTGCGTGCCGTAGTACCCCTG
Organism: Achromobacter sp.; assembly: GCF_049647645.1. Classification (GTDB taxonomy): domain Bacteria; phylum Pseudomonadota; class Gammaproteobacteria; order Burkholderiales; family Burkholderiaceae_B; genus Achromobacter. Next base: position 16,574 of record NZ_JBARYB010000274.1, on the reverse strand, counting down.
GCCGATGTAGCTGCGGTAGACCTTGTTGCGGCCGGCGATCTGCTTCAGTTCGGCCAGCACGTCGGTTTCGCTGCGCGAAGGCGGCAGCGCCAGCGGGGCCTGGCTGCGGATCTTGGGCGGCACGACTTCTTCGAGCAGGGCGTCCAGGCTGGCGCTGCCGATGACGGCAAGCATGGCGGCCTGGTCGGCGTCGGAAGGGCCGATGTGGCGGGGAATGAAGTCGGTATGGGTGTCTAGGGCGCGCGACATGGAGAGATCTCGGGATAGCGGGTGTCGTCGAAGGACGGACGGTGTTGCAGCTTGCGGAACGGGCGCGCGACTTGTGCCTGCGCGCCCGATCCGGACTGGCGGCTTAGCCGTTGGCGACGGCTTCGTAGCCGGCGGCGTCGAGCAACTTGTCGGCGTCGGCGGCGTTGACCGGCTTGATCTTGAAGATCCAGGCGGTGAAGGCCGATTCGTTGATCAGGTTGGGGTTGTTTTCCAGTTCTTCGTTGAACGCGACGATCTCGCCGGCCACGGGCGCGTAGATGTCGGAAGCGGCCTTGACCGATTCGACCACGCCGGCGGTTTCACCGGCGTTCAGCTTGGCGCCGACCTTAACGTCGCCAACGAAGACCAGGTCGCCCAGTTGGTCCTGGGCGGTATCGGTGATGCCGACGACGAACACGTCGCCTTCGGCTTTGACCCATTCATGGGACTCGGTGTACTTGCGATCGGTGGGCAGACTCATGGGAACTCCTGAGGGAATGCGGGTAGATGAATGGTGTTGCGCGCCTCGCGCGGGCGGCCGTCGCTCCGAGGGACCGGCGGCTCGCGCGAAGCTTCGAGTTTACGAGTGTTCGACCGCTTTGCCGTTACGCACGAACGGCAATTTGCAGGCCAGGGCAGGCACCCATTTGCCGCGGATGTCGACCTCGACCGTGTCGCCCGGCTTCACGCCTTGCGGCAGGCGGGCAAAGCCGATCGACACGCCCAGGGTGGGCGACATGGTGCCGCTGGTGAGTTCGCCCGTGCCTTCCTTGGTGCGCACGGCCATGTGCGCGCGCATGACGCCGCGCTCTTGCAGCTTCAGGCCGATGAAGGTGGCGGGGGTAGCGAATTGTTCCAGCGCGTCGCGGCCGATGAAGCGGCGCTCGGCGTTCTTCAGGGACACGGTCCAGGTCAGGCCGGCCTGGTCGGGCTGGGTCAGCTCGTCCATGTCCTGGCCGTAGAGGTTCATGCCGGCTTCCAGGCGCAGCGTGTCGCGCGCGCCCAGGCCGCAGGGGCGCACGCCCTGGGCGACCAGGTCGCGCCACAACTGCACGATCTCGGCGGCGGGCAGCACGATTTCAAAACCGTCTTCGCCGGTGTAGCCGGTGCGTGCCACCAGGGTGTCGTCGCCCACGCGGGCGGCCACGAAGGGAGTCAGCGGCTCGCTGGCGGCCTGCCACGCCGGACGCGCGGCCCAGACCTTGGCGCGGGCGTTGGGGCCCTGCACGGCGACCATGGCCAGGTCGCGGCGCGGCGTGATGGCGACGTCGAACTTGCCGGCCTGCTTGACCCGCTGCATCCAGGCGATGTCTTTCTCGGCGGTGCCGGCGTTGACGACGACGCGCCATTCATCGGCGGCGAAGAAATAGATGATCAGGTCATCGATCACGCCGCCCTGGGGGTTCAGCATGCAGCTGTACAGGGCTTTGCCGGGCACGGTCAGCTTGGCGACGTCGTTGGCGACCAGGCGCTGCAGGAAGGAAAAAGCGTCGGGACCGATGACGTCGACGTTCAGCATGTGCGACACGTCGAACATGCCGGCGTCCTGGCGCACGGCATGGTGCTCTTCCAGCTGCGAACCGTAAGCCAGCGGCATGTCCCAGCCGCCGAAGTCGACCATGCGGGCGCCAGAGGCGATGTGTTCTTCGGCCAGCGGGGTGCGTTTGAGGGTTGCGGACATGCGCGGAGACTCCGGGACGGCAGTGTTGCCAGGGTTACGGAATGCCGGTGGTGCACGGCGGCCTGCGCCTGCACGACGGCTGAATCTTCCGCCCCTCTGTCCTTTTGCCTGAGAGTTGCCCCGCGTGGCGGGTTTGCACCTTCGGCGCCTGGGCTGCTCGCTATGTCCCTAGTTCAGGGGCGGCGCCAGGTCTCTCCAGAGTACTGTTTTGCCGGGTCCACACGGTGAGAAAACCGGGACGGGGCAAGCATGGGCGGTATGGGTTACCTGAGCGATTCCGGGCGAATTGCGCCTTCGGCGGCGGCCGGACCTACAGGCCGCTCTCTCCCGCAACATGCGTGACAGCGGCGCAAGCATACAACGAAAGCCGCGGCCAGGGAATGCCCGCGCCGGCCTCAACCCAGCGCCGTATCCAGCAGCATCATCAGCACGAAGCCCAGCATCAGCCCGCAGGTTGCGTAGACCTCATGCCCCTTGCGGTGCGATTCCGGGATGATCTCGTGGCTGATCACGAACAGCATGGCACCCGCGGCAAAGCCCAGCCCCCAGGGCAGCAGCGGCTCGGACCAGCCGACCACGGCGGCGCCCAGCACCGCCCCCAACGGCTCGACCAGGCCTGACAGCATGCCCAGCGCCACGGCGAACGCGCGCTGATACCCCGCAGCCAGCAGCGCCACGGCCACCACCAGCCCCTCGGGAATGTCCTGGATCGCGATGCCAGTGGCCAATGCCGTGCCGCGCATGGCGTCGTTGCCCGCATAACCCACGCCGATGGCCAGGCCCTCGGGCAGGTTGTGCAGGGTAATGGCGAAGACGAACAGCCAGGTGCGGCGCAGGCGGTGCGCCTCGATGCCTTCCCTGCCCTTGATGAAATGTTCGTGCGGCAGGAGACGGTCCATGAGCAGCAGCACCGCCGCCCCCAGCAGCAGGGCGGCGCCTACCGTCAACCCGGCGCCCCAGGGGCCGTAGCCCAGGTCGCGGCCCGCGGCGATGCCGGGCGCCACCAGCGAAAAGGCGCTGGCCGCCAGCATCACGCCGGCTCCGAAGCCGAACATGCTGTCCTGCATTTTTTGCGGAATGCTGCGGGCGAACAGGATGGGCACGGTGCCCAGCGCCGTCGCGGCGGCGGCCACCAACCCACCCAGCAGGGCATCGGCCACGTGCGGCGCGCGCACGTCCAGATAGGCCCACAGCTGGTGCAGACCCAGGCAGGCTACCAATACGGCCAGGGTCCACACGCTGATGCTGGTGGCCGCTGGCCGCACGCGATGACGGCTGAAAGTATTCATGTGCCGCTGCCCTCCTTGCCAGAGATGCGCTCAGCGCTGGGCCGCCGCGTAGCGGCGCGCCACTTCAGGCCAGTTCACGACATTGTAAAAGGCGCCGATGTACTCCGGCCTGCGGTTCTGGTACTTCAGGTAGTAGGCGTGCTCCCACACATCCAGCCCCAGGATGGGCGTGTTGCCCTGCATCAGGGGGCTGTCCTGGTTGGCGCTGCTTTCTACCGTGAGCTTGCCGGCCGGCGTGACCGAGAGCCAAGCCCAACCGCTGCCGAAGCGGGTCAGCGCGGCCTTGGTGAAAGCGTCGCGGAAAGCCGCCAGGCCACCCAGCTCGGATTCGATGGCCGCCGCCAGCGCGCCGTCCGGCTCGCCCCCGCCCTCGGGGGACATGACCGCCCAGAACAAGCTGTGGTTCGCATGGCCGCCGCCATGGTTGCGCACCGCGCCGCGGACGGCTTCAGGCAGTTGCTCCAGCCGCGCCACCAGGGACTCGACGGGCTCGTCAGTGGCGATCCCGGCGCCCTCCAGCGCGGCGTTCAGGCTGTTGACGTAGGTCTGATGGTGCTTGCTGTAGTGGATCTCCATCGTCATCGCGTCGATGTGAGGTTCCAGGGCGTCGTAGGCGTACGGCAGGGGCGGAAGGGTGTAGGCCATGCATGTCTCCGTGGGATCCGCCCCCCTGTTCAGGGTTTAGATCATTATCAGAAACATAAATGATAAGTATTTTTATTTAATATAACAACGGCAGCCTTCCAATTCCTGCCATAGCGCCCGCCTATCGGCGCCATGACCCGTCGAAAAAGCTAGAGCGCCTTGCCGCAGGCGACGCCGGAGGCCCAGGCCCACTGGAAGTTGTAGCCGCCCAGCCAGCCCGTGACGTCCACGGCCTCGCCGATGAAATAAAGCCCGGCGGTGGTCTTGGCCTGCATGGACTTCTGATCCAGGCCGCGCGTGTCCACGCCGCCGCGCATCACTTCGGCCTTTTTGTAGCCGGCCGTGCCGCTGGGCACCAGGGTCCATTGATGGATGTCCTGGGCCAAGGCGCGCAGGGTCTTGTCCGGTGCGTCCGCAAGGCGCAACGCCGCCAAGCCGGGCTTGCCGCCCTGCTCCGCCAGGTGCAGCCAACGGTCGGCCAGACGCTTGGGCCAGAGGCCCGCCAGCACCGTATGCAGCTGCTGCCGGTTGCCCGACTTCGACGCCAGCAGCTCCTCGGCCAGGTCGCGGCCGGGCGCCAGATCGATCACGATGGGCTCGCCGGGCTTCCAGTAGCTGGAGATCTGCAGGATGGCCGGGCCGGACAAGCCGCGGTGGGTGAACAGCAGATCCTCGAGGAATTCGCCGCTGGCCTTGCCCTGCCCCGTCCGCAGATTGACTTCCAGCGCCACACCGGACAATTCGGCCAAGGGCTGCCATTGTGCTGCGTCGAAGGTCAGCGGCACCAGGGCGGGCCGGGGCTCGACTACCTTCAGGCCGAACTGCCGCGCGATCTTCAGGCCGAAATCGGTGGCGCCCAGCTGGGGAATGGCCATGCCACCGGTGGCCACCACCAGTTTCGCGGCGCGGATCGGGCCCTGGCTGGTGCGCAGCTCGTAACCCTGCTCGCCATGGCCGATCTCGGCCACCGAGCATCCCATGCGCCACTGCACCCTGCCCGCATCGCACTCGGCGCGCAGCATCTCGATGACGGATTCGCTGGAGTCGTCGCAAAACAACTGGCCGCGATGCTTCTCGTGCCAGGCAATGTGGTGGCGCTTCATCAGCGCCAGGAAGTCCTGCGGCGTGTAGCCCGCCAACGCCGAGCGGCAGAAATGCGGGTTCTCAGACAGGAAGTTGGCGGGGCCGGCGCCGATATTGGTGAAGTTGCAGCGGCCACCGCCGGAAATGCGGATCTTCTCCGCCAGGCGTTCGGCGTGGTCGACCAGCACCACGCGCAAGCCGCGCTGGCCGGCGACCGCGGCACACATCATGCCCGCGGCGCCGGCGCCGAGTACTGCTACATCGAACATCAGTCTTCGATCAGGCAGTCGACGTAGTAACGCTTTTCGCCGTCCGGACCCACTTCGTCGGCCAGGCCGTGGATGTAGGTTTCGAAGCCGGGGAAGCGCTGGTTGAACTCGCGCGCGAACTGCAGGTACTGGACGATGGTGCGGTTGAAGCGTTCGCCCGGGATCAGCAGCGGGATGCCCGGAGGATACGGCGTCAGCAACACGCCGGTGACGCGGCCTTCCAGCTTGTCGATGTCGACGCGCTCGACCTCGCGGTGCGCCATGCGGGCAAACGCATCCGACGGCTTCAGGGCCGGCACCATGTCGCTCAGGTACATCTCGGTGGTCAGGCGGGCCACGTCGCGCTCGCGGTAGGCCTTGTGGATCTCCTGGCACAGATCGCGCAGGCCCATGCGCTCGTAGCGGCGATGGTCACGGCAGAATTCCGGCAGGATGCGCCACAGCGGCTGGTTGCGGTCGTAGTCGTCCTTGAACTGCTGCAAGGCGGTCAGCAGCGTGTTCCAGCGGCCCTTGGTGATGCCGATGGTGAACAGGATGAAGAACGAATACAGGCCGGTCTTCTCGACCACCACGCCGTGTTCCGTCAAGTACTTGGACACCAGAGCCGCCGGGATGCCGGTTTCGCCGAAGCTGCCCGACATATCCAGGCCCGGGGTGATGACCGTGGCCTTGATCGGGTCCAGCATGTTGAAGCCTTCGGCCATTTCGCCGAAGCCGTGCCAGTGGTCGTTGGATTCGAGAATCCATTCGTCGCGGTTGCCGATGCCTTCGGAAACCAGGCGGTTCGGGCCCCAGACCTTGAACCACCAGTCGTTCTTGCCGAACTCGGACTCCACCTTGCGCATGGCGCGGCGGAAGTCCAGGGCTTCGCGGATGCTTTCCTCGACCAGCGCGGTGCCTCCGGGCGGTTCCATCATGGCGGCGGCCACGTCGCAGGACGCGATGATCGCGTACTGGGGCGAGGTGGACGTGTGCATCAGGTAGGCTTCGTTGAAGACGTTGCGGTCCAGCTTGCGGGTCTCGGACTCCTGCACGATGATCTGCGAGGCCTGCGAAATGCCGGCCAGCAGCTTGTGCGTGGAGTGGGTGGCGAACACCATCGCATCCTGGCTGCGCGGACGGTCCACGCCGATGGCGTGCATGTCCTGGTAGTACTCGTGGAACGACGCGTGCGGCAGCCAGGCTTCGTCGAAGTGCAGCGTGTCGACATAGCTGCCGAGCTGCTGCTTGATCATTTCCACGTTGTAGATGACGCCGTCATACGTGCTTTGCGTCAGCGTCAGGATGCGCGGATTCTTGTTCACCGCTTCGCGCGCGAAGGGGTTGGCCTCGATCTTCTTGCGGATGTTGTCCGGGTGGAATTCTTCCAGCGGGATCGGACCGATGATGCCCAGGTGGTTGCGCGTGGGACGCAGGAACACCGGGATCGCGCCCGTCATCGTGATGGCGTGCAAGATCGACTTGTGACAGTTGCGGTCCACCACCACCACGTCGCCCGCCGCCACGTTGGCATGCCACACCACCTTGTTGGAGGTGGAGGTGCCGTTGGTCACGAAGAAACAGTGGTCGGCGTGGAAGATGCGCGCGGCATTCAGTTCCGACTCGGCCACGGGGCCGGTATGGTCCAGCAGCTGGCCCAGTTCGTCCACGGCGTTGCAGACGTCGGCGCGCAGCATGTTCTCGCCGAAGAACTGGTGGAACATCCGTCCCACTGGGCTCTTCAGGAACGCCACGCCGCCGGAGTGGCCGGGGCAGTGCCAGGAATACGAGCCGTCCTGCGCGTACTTGACCAGTTCTCGGAAGAACGGCGGCGGCAGGCTGTCGACGTAGCTGCGGGCTTCGCGGATGATGTGGCGCGCCACGAATTCGGGGGTGTCCTCGAACATGTGGATGAAGCCGTGCAGCTCACGCAGAATGTCGTTCGGGATGTGCTCGGAAGTGCGCGTCTCGCCGTACAGGTAGATGGGGATGTCGGCGTTGCGGAAGCGCAGCTCGCCGATGAAAGCGCGCAGGTTCTTGATAGCGCTTGCCACGTCCTCGGGCGAGTCCACGTCGAACTCTTCATCGTCGATCGACAGGATGAAGGCGCTGGCCCGGCTCTGCTGCTGGGCGAACGAACTCAGGTCGCCGTAACTGGTCACCCCGATCACCTCGACGCCCTCGGCCTCGATCGCCGCGGACAGGGCGCGGATACCCAGACCGGACGCGTTCTCGGAACGGTAGTCTTCGTCGATGATGAAAATGGGGAAGCGGAATTTCATGCAGGCGCTCCTGGGGGCAAGGCGGTTCGGACGCTTATCGCGGCGCGAGTGTACTTCTAGTAAAAATCCGCCTGATGACAGACGGCGCGAGCACCCGCCAGGGCGGCGGGAATGGCCGAATTGTAGGGCTGTTTTTCTTACAGTCCTAAGGGAAATCCCGGAATGGCCCGGACGGCCGTTGTCATCGCGCCAAAAGCGGACGCTTTCAGCACAGAAACCCGGGCCGCGCCGGGGAGCAAACTGGCGCCCGCAGGGCTGCGGGACGCTAACGGATGATGCTGGCCTCGCCCGCCTGCAAGGCCGTCAGGAACTGTTCGAAATAGGGCGGGATGGCCTCGGCGGACCCGTAACGGATGCGCCGTTCGACCTTGGCGATGGCGCCGAAGCAAACCTCGGTTCCGGGTTCGCCGCAGACCAGCACCACCGGATCCTCGTCGTCGCACACTTCGTACAGGCCGCCATGCGCGCGGCGTCCCACCTCGTAGAGGTAAGCGGCGGCGCCGACAGTCTGCATGGGGGTGAGAGGCAGGGTCCCTACGTGGGCAGCCTCCAGCGCTTCGTCCAGGGCATGGACGCTGGACGGTGTGTAATCCAGCACGGCGCCGGTAGAGCCGGCTGCCTGGACAAATTCCTGCGCGGCATCCGCCACACGCGCCACGAACTCTTCCTGGACTTCGTCGCGCTTGGCGTCCTGGTTTATCTTGAGGAAACCGAACATCATTGGCTCCTTTGTGAAAACCGCAAGCGGCGTTAGGACCATTATAGGCAGCGTGCCCCCCTATACTGCCCAAACCGCAGCCAAACGTTCCCTATTCCCAACACTTGCCGCCCATGTCCCCTGCCATCGTCCGACGCCTTGTTCCCGCCGATGCCGCGCCGTTGCGCCAATTACGCCTGGATGCCCTGGTGGAAACCCCCGAGTCATTCGGATCGAGTTACGAAGAGGAACACACGCTGACATTGGAGGATATCCGCGGCTGGATCCTGCCCTCGGACGACAGCGCGATGTTCGGCGCGTTTTGCGGCGAGGCCCTGACGGGCATCATCGGCGTGGGCCGGCAGCGCAAACTGAAGATGCGCCACAAGGCGCACATCTGGAGCATGTACGTGGCGCCGGCGCAGCGCGGCCAGGGCCTGGCCCGGCAGCTGATGCAAGCGGCGATCGCCCACGCCGCGGGCATGCGCGGCATCCGCCAGGTGCAGCTGAGCGTGACCGCCAACAATCTGGCGGCGACCGCCCTGTACCTCAGCCTGGGCTTCACTGAATACGGCCGCGAACACGAGGCGCTGTGCGTGAACGGTGAACTCTACGACGAAGCGCTGATGGCGCTGCCGCTGGCCGGCCGGTAATCGCGCCGCGTCAGGCCGGGCCGCGTCAGGCCGGGCCCATGCGCCGCCGCGTGCTGTAGGCCCGCACCTGGTTGCGGCCTTCGTCCTTGGCCTTGTAGAGCGCCTGATCGGCCGCCTTGATCACCGCCTCCGGCGCGCGCAGGGCGTCGCTGCGTTCGGCCACGCCTATGCTGACCGTCACCCGCAGCGGCCGCATATTGCGCGCATCGCGCCCGCTGCGGCGGCGCAGGCCGATCTGGTCGGCCTTGGGGCGCGCCGGCTTGTCGCGCAGCCGCATCTGGTAGGCCTCGATGGCGCGCCTGACGCTTTCCAGGTGCGGCATGCTTTCCGCCGCGGTCTTGCCGGGAAACACCAGCGTGAATTCCTCGCCGCCGTAGCGGTAGGCGTGGCCGCCGCCGGGCACGCGCCGCAACTGGGCCGCGACCATGCGCAGCACCTGGTCGCCCACATCGTGGCCGTGGGTGTCGTTGAACGCCTTGAAGTTGTCCACATCGGCCATCGCCAGCGTGTAGACGCGGCCCATGCGTTGCAGCCGCTCATTCAGCGCGCGCCGGCCCGGCAAGCCGGTCAGCTCGTCGCGGAACGCCATATGGAAGCCTTCGTGCGCCAAGGAAATACACAGCGCCGTCAGCGCCGCGGTGGACATCAGCGCCAGTTCGACGGGATGCTCCGCCCCGCGCGGCAAGGCCCAGGCCATGCACACGAAGCCCAGCCACTGCCCTGCCTGCTGCGGACGCCCATAGCGCAGCAGCAGCAGCGTCAGCGTCAGGCCGGTGGCCAGCAACGCGATCAGCCCTTCGATCGGCACGCTCAGGTGCGCCAGCCGCCCCTGCACCGACAACATGCCGAGCAGATCGCTCACGCCGTCCTTGCCGGTCAGTGCAATCGCCGCCGCGCCGGCGGCGATCAGGCCGATGCGGGCGGCCAGGTCCAGTAGCATGCTGGAACGTTCGGACCACAGGGCGTTGATGGTGTAGGCCAGCGACCACCATGCCAGCGCCGGCCCGACGGCCCACGGCGCTTCCGTGGCCAGCGCCGGCCAGCCCGCCGTCGCGGCCAGCACGCTGAGCATCAGAACCATGGTCTGCGCGCGCTGGTACATCAGGCACACGGCGACGCCGATCAGCGCCATGCCCCAGGGCACGAAGGGCACGATCTGCGCCAGCGCCGGCGGCCATTCCCGCCACAACAGCAGTCCCACCGCGGCGGCCACCGGCAGCGCAGGATAGAACAACAGAGGCAGCCAGGGGATATGGGGGTAACGCACGGATCGGGGCTTTTCTAACGCTTGCGGAAGTGACGTCGCCAAATCGGCAAACACATGTATTGTCTTTTACGGACGCGGCGGCGATGTTCTTTAGCGCATTGGCAAGTAACACCGGGCGCGGCGGCCATGATATGTTTTTCGCCCCTACCCAGCAGACGACATCCCCATGCGCATCCTGGTCAACATCGACGTGCCCGATCTCGAACACGCCATCGACTTCTATCACCGCGCTTTCGGCCTGACGCTGCGACGCCGGCTGGGACCGAAGGCGGCCGAGATGGCAGGGGCCGAGGCGCCCATCTATCTGCTGGAAAAGGCCGCTGGCACGCCCGCGGCCGGCGCCACGCGCCAGCCGCGCGACTATGCGCGGCACTGGACGCCAGTGCATCTGGACGTAGTGGTGGAGGACGCCGACCGCGCGGTCGAACAGGCGGTTGCCGCTGGCGCGCGCCTGGAAGATGCCGCTGTTTCGCATGCCTGGGGCCGCATCGCCCACCTGAGCGATCCCTACGGCCACGGCATCTGCATCCTGCAGTTCCTGGGCCGGGGCTACGATGAGGTCGCCACGCCGCAGCTACAGTACTCGCCGGTTTCGGAAGCCGATTTCGAAGACCTGCTGGCGCTGCGCATCGAAGCCATGCGCGAAAGCCTGGAGCGCCTGGGGCGCTTCGATCCCCAGCGCGCGCGTTCGCGCCTGCTCAGCACCTTCCGGCCGAAGGATACCTGGTCCATCGAGCAGGACGGCCAACGGATAGGGTTTTACGCGCTGCGCCCGGATGGCGACGGCCTGCGCCTGGATCACCTGTACATCCGGCCCGCCGTCCAGGGGTCAGGGTTGGGCAGCCAGGTCATGCGGAAGATCCTGCTGGAGGCCGACCGCCTCGGACTGCCGGTGCGCCTGGGTGCGCTACGGGATAGCGACTCGAACCGCTTCTACCGCCGGCACGGATTCGTCCAGACCGGCGAAAGCGAATGGGATATCGACTACCTGCGCGCGCCGCCCGGGCGCGCGGAGTGAGGCTTCAGGTGCGCGGCAGGGTCACGCCGCGCTGGCCCTGGTACTTGCCGCCGCGGTCGCGGTAGGAGGTCTCGCAGACTTCGTCGCTTTCCAGGAACAGCATTTGCGCGCAGCCTTCGCCGGCGTAGATCTTGGCCGGCAGCGGAGTGGTGTTCGAGAACTCCAGCGTGACGTGGCCTTCCCATTCGGGTTCCAGCGGCGTGACGTTGACGATGATGCCGCAGCGCGCGTAGGTGCTCTTACCCAGGCAGACCGTCAGGACGCTGCGCGGGATACGGAAATACTCCACCGTGCGGGCCAGCGCGAAGGAATTGGGCGGGATGATGCAGACGTCGCCCTTGAAATCCACGAACGAGCCTTCGTCGAAGTTCTTGGGATCGACGATGGTGGAATTGATGTTCGTGAAGATCTTGAATTCGTCCGCGCAGCGCACGTCATAGCCGTAGCTGCTGGTGCCGTAGCTGACGATGCGCCCGCCATTGGCCGTGCGGACCTGCCCTGCTTCGAAGGGTTCGATCATGCCGGCTTCGGCCTGGCGGCGGATCCAGCGGTCGCTTTTGATGCTCATGGTGGGAATGGTGCTAGGGAGAATGGAATGGACGCCATTTTATCCCGAGTGCGGATAGCCCCGCCGGCAGGGCCGGGCGGAACGATGCCGCCCGGCCCTGCCTCAGTTCCCCCAGAAGGTCCGGTAGACCAGCGCGATGCCGTTGACCGCTCCGCCCTTCAGGTCCACCGACAGGCCGCGCGCCAGCCGGTAGCTGGCCCGGCCGACGGTATCGCTGCCCGCGAGCGCCTGCTCCACGCTCAGGGTGATACCGTTGGCGAAGGTCTTGCTGGCCACCAGGAACTGCGTGGCCAGCTGGCTGTCGCTGTCCCGGTTGACGTCGCCAGCCACCGTGCGGTCCGGCAGGATGCTGCCCGAGCTACCGATGTTGCCGGTCTTGATGCTGACGTCGTCCAGGCCGAACTGCTTGTAGAACGGCTGCCCGCCGCCCAGCAGCGCCGTGCCCACCGACATCAGCAGCGCGGCATCGCCGCCGCTTTCGTCGGGGCCCCGGCCCAGCAGCAGCCAGGAGAGCTTTTCCACGTCGCTGACGTCCGGATAGGACACCAGGTCGATGCGCGGGCGCTGCGCGGTGCCGACCACCTTGACGCCCGCCTCCACCTGTTCGCCCGTGCGCAGCGCCTCGATATCCAGCAAGGGGTTGTCCAGGCGGCCCTGGAAGGTCAGCGTGCCGCGGCTCAGGCGCAGCTTCTGGCCGTAGGCCTCGATGCCGCCGCCACGGGTGCGCAGCGCGCCCACGCCGGTCAGGCGCCCGTCCTGCAGCAGGATCTGGATGGAGCCCAGCAGGCCGGCGTCCAGCCCCATGCCGGTGATGTAGAACCGCGGCCCCATGTCGAACTTGAGGTTCATGCTGGTTTGCAGCGGCGTGGAGACCGTTCCGGGGTCGTCGCCCGGCCGGCGCACCTTGACGTCGTCATCCAGCGAAGGCACGCCCTGCAGGATTTCCAGGCTGAACCAGCCCGCGTCCGCCTTCAGGTCGCCCACGATGTCGATGCGCGGCATGGCCGCCTTCAGGTCGATGACGCCGGACACCATGGCGTAGCGGTCCGAGCGCTGCAGCGCCGGGAACCGGTACAGGGTCAGCCGGATATCGCCGCCGCCGTCGATGAAATTCCATTGCCCCTTGGCCTCGGCGTAGCCGCCCTTGGCCTCGGGGTTGGTGGTGATCCACTCCTTGGTGCGCCATTCGGCCGGCATCACCCGCAGCGAGGCCGGGAACCGCAGGCTCTCCAGCACCACCCGGTCGCCGTCCAGGCGCGCGGACAAGGTGCCGTCGATCAATCGCACGCCGTCGTCGATGCGCACCACGCGCAGCTTGTCGCCGCGGATGTTGCCGGTGGCGGACCATTTGCCCGCCAGGGTGCCTTGGGCTTCCAGATTGGCCTTGACCGAGCCGCCGACTTCCATCGAGTCGCCCACGAACAGGCTGACCCAGGCCAGGTCGGCAATGTCGGCGTCCAGCTTGGCGCGCAGCGGCTGGCGCGGGTCCAGCGCCATGCCGCCCTTGGCGTCCACCACCAGCACGGCGGTGCCGGTGCCGTTGACCACGCCCATCTTGTCGGTCGCCAGATTGACCTTGGCGTCCAGGCGGCTGGCGTTGGCGGCGGTCGGCGTGGCCGTCAGGTCCAGCACCAGCGCCCGCAGGCCCAGCGGAATGGGAGGATCGCCGGGGATCAGCAGGTCGCCCTCGCGGCGCGCGATACGCGCCTTGCCGCCCAGCCGGCCGTCGAACTTCAGGTCCCACAGCACGTCCAGCGCGATGCGGCGTTGGCCTTCCGGCACCATCGCGTTCACCCGGCCGGGCCGCTTGCCCAGCTTGGCGGCGGCCTCGGGATCGACCGCACCGATCACCTGCCGCGCCATGGCGGCCGTGATCACCAGGTTGTCGGCCTGGCCGGCGGTTTCCCAGCGCTTGCCGCCGCCGCGCGAACCCTGGTGCGCCAGGACCACGCGCTCCTTGCCGGGCAGAGTCAGGCTCAGCGCCGTCTGCCCTACCTGCCATTGCCATTGCGGCTCCACGGCGGACGGCAGGAAGGCCAGCGTAACCGGCCGGTCCGCGGACACGGTGAAACCGGCGGTCTCGGCCGTCAGCCGCGAGAACGTGCCGCGCCAACCCGCCAGCGCCGCGTCTGGCGTGCCGGCCGGCCCCTTGCCCCAGGAACCGGCAAAAGCGATGTTGGCCTTGGCGGGAGCCTCGCCCAGAACCCCCGGGCGCGGCTTGGGCGGCGTGTAGCCGGCGGCAAGCTCGCCGCGGTGCGCGGCCAGCGTGCCCGCCAGCTTGCCTTTCAACTCCGCGCCGCCGGGGATGCCGGGCCAGAACGCGTCCAGCTGCGGCGCCTGGGCGTCCAGCGATAGCGCGCCGTCCCTGGCGTCCAGCTCGCCCTTGGCCTGGATCCGGTTGCGGCCCAGCTTCAGGTCCACCTCCAGGCCGTGGATGCGCAGCCCGGCGAGCGGATCGGCGTCGGGAGCGACAGGCGCTGCGCCGGCCGCGGCGGCATCGGTCGACGAGGCTGCTGCGGCGGTCTCGACCGCCGCAGCACCGGCCGCAGCGATATCCACCTGGGCCTTGAGCGCCCCGGTCAGGGGCTGCTTGTTCCAGCGCGTGCCCTCTTCGAAACGCAGGTCCACCGCGGCATGGCGCAGCTGACTCAGGTTCTCGATGTCGGCCTGCACGTCGCCGCGCACCGTCAGCAACGCGGGCGGAATGTCCTTGCCCAGCCAGGGCGACAGATCCAGGCGCTGGGCGCTTATCGTGCCTGCGATGCGCTCGCGGCCCGCGCCCTGCGCGGTATGGGATTGCAGGTCGAGCTGCGCGGCCAGGGTCGATTTGTCGGGTAGTTGCGCCTGCGCCCGGGCGCTGCGCAGCACCAGCGCCGTGCGCGGTGCCAGGTCGGCGGTCAGGGCCAGCAGCAGCCCGGAGCCCTCGCCGTCCAGCTTGGCCTGGATGCCGTCCAGCGAACCAGCGGCGTCGGCGCGTAGCGCCACCTGGCAGGCGGGCCGGGGCGGCTCGGACGGCATGACCTCGGCTTCGTGCTTGGGATCGGCCTTGGCCGCAGCTTTAGGGTCGGCCTTGGCGCCAGCCTTGGGATCAGGTTTTTTGGCGGCGCTCGTCTGGCGCTCGTACACGCCGCTCAGCTTATCGGCCTCGCACAGCGGCGAATCAGGGCCGGTTCCGCGCGCGGTCACGTCCAACCGTGCGGCGAACGGCCAGGGATCGGCCATGCCTTGCAGTTCGGCCTGGCCGGAGATGTCCGCCTGGGCGGCCTCGTGGCCCACGCGCAGGCTGGCGATGCGCAGCTGCGCGCCCTGCTTGCCTGCGGCGAAGGTAGCGTCCAGATTGCCCAGCGTCACGGGCAGCGGCTGGCCGCCCTGCTCCAGCTGGAAGTCGCCCAGCGCCACTCGGTCCACGGCAATGTCCACCGGCAGTTCCGGCAGCGCGAACGGCTCGCCGTCGTTCTCCGCAGGCGCCGTCTCGGGCGATGAGGCCAGGCCGATGTACACCGAACCCGCCGAAACCTCGCGCACATGCAGCAGGCGATCGCCCAGCGCGCGCCAGTTCACGTCCAGATGCAGGTCGGTGATGTCGACGCGGGTGCCGCCCGCGTCGAGGTCCAGCTTGCCCACGGACACGCCGCGCAGCAGTGAGCCGTTCACGTCCAGCGCCTGGCCGTTCAATTGCTGGGCGGCCGTGGTCAGGAGCAGCCGCGTGCCGTTCTGCGACCCGACCAGCCAGAACAGAAAGCCGCCCGCCAGCACCGCCAGCATGGCCAGGCCAGGCAACCACCACACCAGCACATGGCGCAGAAATTTGCGCAGCCCCTTCAAAACGCGATCCCCAAGGAAAAGTGCAAGCGCAGGTCGCGGTCGCGCTGGCCGTAGGCCAAGTCGAGGAATAGCGGACCGGCCGGCGTGCGCACCCGCGCGCCGACGCCGTAGCCCACCGCCATCGACATGTCGCCGAACGATTCCGCGGCATCTCCAGCGTCCACGAACACGCCCATGCCCCAGCGTTCGTTGAAATAGTGGTCGTACTCGATGCTGCCGACCAGCAGCGTGGGCGCGCCCACCACGGCATCGTCTTGCTTCACGCCGATGCTCTGATACTTGTAGCCGCGGATCGAACGCGCGCCGCCCGTGCGGAAACCGAAATCGTCCGGCACCCGCACCTTGCTGTTGGACCACACCCGGCCGACTTCGCCGCGCACGGTCAGCACGTCCAGCTTGCCGATGGGCCACCATTTCTGGGCGCGCAGCCGGGCGCGGGTATAGGGCTCGCCGGTATCCAGCGTCACGCCCACGCCGCCGCCCACCGCGATCAGGTTGCCTTCGCGCGGGTCGTACTTGTTGTCCACGTCGCGGCGCAGCCATTCGGCCGTCGCGGTCAAGGTCGGCAGCGTGTACTGGTCGCCGCCGTCGATCTTCACATGGTCCTGCGCCAGCAGCAGGCCCCAGCGGGTCTCGTATTCCACCCGGCTGTTGCCCGCGCCCTTACGCTCTTGCAGGCGCGTCGCGCCCAGGGCGTAACGGGTCACGTCCAGCCCCTGGATGTCCGAGTGGTCGTACAGCGCGCCGAAGGAATCCTTGTAGCCACGCTGGTTCGGCGGCAACAGGAAGTCGGCGTAGACGCGCTGCTGCAGCCGGTCCACGCTGAAGCCCGTCTCCATCGTGAGCGGCTGGCCGAACACCACGTTCTGGCGGTATAGCGACTCCACCCGCACGCCGGCCTCGTCGTCCACGCCGATCGATCCGGTGAATCGCTTGGGCGGCGCTTCCACCACCCGCACCTGCACCGGCAAGGTCACCTCGCCGTTCGAGTCATAGGCGGGCGGCGGCGGCGGCATGGCGCCGGACACGGCGGGGTCGCCCGCCGGCGTCGACGCGGCCAGGTCGGTCG
>NZ_JBARYB010000273.1:0-7004 GCF_049647645.1 Achromobacter sp. | reverse complement strand
TGCGTGGCCGTGGCCAGCGCCCGGGCGCTACGCGCGGCGGTGGATCTGGTCGTGGCCGTGGTGCGTCCCGGCAGCGCCGTATTGGCCGGATTGCTGCAGGCGGAAGATTGCCGGGTGCTGGAGACGGACCGGGCGGGCGAGGGCATGGGGGCCAGCCTGGCCGCCGCGGCGCAGTATCTGCAGGGCTTGCCCGGCACGCCCGCAGCCGTGCTGGTCGCGCTGGCCGACATGCCCTGGATCCGACGGACAAGCTTGGAGAGCGTGCTGGACGCGCTGCGCCACGCGCCTATGGCCGCGCCCTCGTACCAAGGGCAGCGCGGCCACCCGGTGGGATTCCGCGTGGAACTGCTGCCGCAGCTGGCGGCCTTGAGCGGCGATGAAGGCGCGCGGCGGCTGCTCAAGCAGCCCGGCCTGCAACTGGTGCCGGTGGCTGATCCCGGCGTGTTGCGCGATGTAGACACCCCATCCGATCTGGAAAGCGCCGGCTGAACGCCGCCCGCTGGCCAGGCCGCTGCGGCGGCCTTTTTTTGCGCCTCGGGATTTCCCTAATTTGTCAGTACGCTGATTATAAAGTCAGTATACTGACGTAAATTCGGAAGCCCTCGCAGGACTTCTCCCTATGGGAAAGCGGCTGCGCGCGATTCCGGTATTTCCGATCTAATAGTCAGTGTACTGATAAACAATGCTGACGCGCCGTGGCAGGACAGGGTCCTGGCCACCAAACTGGGAGTAGGGGAATGAGCAAAGTACGCAAGATCGCGTTTGAGGAGCACTACACCGCGGTCGGATTCAAGGACTATTCGAAGAGCTTCGCGCAGCACATCGATCCCGCCGTGCTGGCCGACCTGGCCGCGCGCCTGGTGGACTTCGACGAGGTCCGGTTGGGCGAAATGGACCGCGGCGGCATCGACTACGTGATCCTGTCGCAGACCGGACCCGGTGTGCAGGCCGAAGCCGATGCCGCCGTCGCGCTGCGCCGCGCCAAGGAGAACAACGATTTCCTGGTCGAGCAGGTAGCTCGGCACCCGACGCGCTACGGCGCCTTCGCCACGGTGCCGATGCATGATCCGCTGGTCGCCGCCGCCGAACTGGAACGCTGCGTCAAGCAGCTGGGCTTCAAGGGCGCCCTGATCAACGGCCACACCAATGGCGTGTACTACGACGGCCGCGCCTACGATCCGTTCTGGGAAAAGGTGCAGGAACTGGACGTGCCCGTCTATCTGCATCCGTCCGATCCCCACGTCATTCCGCAGGCCTACTCGGGCCATCCCGAACTGGTGGGCGCGTGCTGGGGCTGGGGCGTGGAAACCGCCACCCATGCGCTGCGCCTGCTGTTTGGCGGCGTGTTCGACCGTTATCCCGGCGTCAAGCTGATTCTCGGCCACATGGGCGAGGGCCTGCCGTTCCTGCGCTGGCGCTTCGACAGCCGCTTTGCGGTGTATTCGCACGGCATCAAGCTGGCGCGCGCGCCTTCGGAATACCTGGGCAGCAACATCCTCATTACCACGTCGGGCGTCTGTTCACCTCCCACGCTGATGGCCGCCATTGCAGAAATGGGCCGCGAGGCGGTGATGTTCTCGGTGGATTATCCCTACGAATCGACCGCGCTGGCGGTGGAATTCATCGAGCAGACGCCGATGGACGACGCGACCCGCGAATTGATCTGCAGCGGCAACGCGCGGCGCCTGTTCAAACTCTGAGCCCAGCCTGGGAGACTGACATGAGCAACTTCCTGTATGGCGGCAACGTGCACGCCAACGGTATCCGCCAGCACTACCTGCGCTATGGCGGCGAACGCGGCGCGGGGCGCGATCCGGTCATCATCGTGCCGGGCATCACCAGCCCGGCCATCACCTGGGGCTTCGTCGGCGAGCGCTTCGGCCAGTCCTTCGACACCTACGTGCTGGACGTGCGCGGCCGCGGCCTGTCGGAAGCCGGCGCGGGACTGGACTACAGCCTCGACGCGCAGGCCGCCGATGTGCTGGCCTTCGCCGAGGCGCTGGGCCTGGCGCGTTACAGCGTGGTCGGCCATTCGATGGGCGGACGCATCGGCGTGCGCGCCGGGCGCGGCAAGCCTGCCGGCCTGGGCCGCCTGGTCCTGGTGGACCCGCCGGTGTCCGGCCCCGGCCGCCGGCCGTATCCGGCCAAGCTGCCCTGGTACGTCGATTCCATGGCCCAGGCGCGCCACGGCATGGATGCCGAAGCCATGCGCGCGTTCTGCCCGACCTGGACCGAAGAGCAGCGCCAGTTGCGCGCCGAATGGCTGCACACCTGCGACGAGCGCGCCATCATCCAGAGCTTCGATGCCTTCCAGAGCGACGACATCCACGCCGACCTGCCGCTGCTGCACGCGCCGGTCCTGCTGATCACGGCGGAGCGGGGCGACGTGGTGCTGGACGCCGACGTGAGCGAGATCCAGCGGCTGGCGCCCGGCACGCAGCATTACCGCGTGCCTGCCGCCGGCCACATGATCCCGTGGGACAACGAAGAAGGCTTCTATGCGGCCTTCGGCGACTTCCTGGGCGCGCCGCTGGCGCGCGCATGAAGCGCGGCACCGACTAGCAAGGAGGGCATCATGCCTATAAGCGATTATGAAATGGTGAAGGCCTGGCAGCAGGTGCTGACCCTGTCCAAGCTGCAAGCGGGGCAGACCGTCACGGTGCTGACCAGCGCGGCGACCCACCCGCAAACCTTGGCCACGGCGCTGATCGCGGCGCAAGCCATGGGCGCCATCGTCAACCGCCTGGATCTGCCGCCCATCAACGGCGAGCGGGCGTTGAGCCGGGATTCGCTGGCCTACCTGGGCACTACCCCGCTGACCGGCAACAAGGCCGCGATCGCGGCGCTGAAGGAAAGCGATCTGGTGCTGGACCTGATGACGCTGCTGTTCTCGCCGGAGCAGCACGAGATCCTGGCCACGGGCACCAAGATCCTGCTGGCGGTGGAGCCGCCCGAAGTGCTGGCGCGGTTGGTGCCGACCGAGGCCGATCGCGCTCGGGTCAAGGCGGCCGCCGCGCGCATAGGCGCGGCGCGTGAGATGAGCGTGGTTTCGGAAGCGGGCACGGACCTGCGCTGCCCGCTGGGCGAGTTCCCGGCCATCAGCGAATACGGTTTCGTCGACGAGCCGGGCCGCTGGGACCATTGGCCCAGCGGTTTCGTACTGACCTGGCCGAACGAAGGCGGCGCTACTGGCAAGATCGTGATCGACGTGGGCGACATCCTGCTGCCGCAGAAGCTCTACGTGCGCTCGGCCATCGAACTGACGGTCGAAAACGGCTACGCCACGCGCATCGAGGGCGGCGTGGACGCGGAACTGCTGCGCGAGTACGTGGCCTCGTTCAAGGATCCGGAAGCCTACGCGATCTCGCACATAGGCTGGGGCTTGCAGCCGCGCGCGCACTGGACCACCCTGGGCCTGTACGACCGCGAAGCCACCATAGGCATGGACGCGCGAGCCTACGAGGGCAATTTCCTGTTCTCGCTGGGTCCCAACAACGAGGCCGGCGGCAAGCGCACCACCACCTGCCACATCGACATCCCGCTGCGTGCCTGCACCGTGCGGCTGGACGGGGAAGACATGGTGCGCGGAGGCCGTGTGCTGGACGGCGGCGGCCCCCAGGCCTAGGCCGGCAATCATCGCTCAAGGAGTTCGATACATGAATGACGATATCTCGGCCTACGAACGTCAGGGCTTCGGCGCTTCGATGGCGCCCAAGGCGCCCTATGGCCTGCTGATCGTGGACCTGGTCAACGGCTTCGCCGATCCGGCGGTGTTCGGCGGCGGCAACATTCCCCAGGCCATCGAGCAGACGACCGGTCTGCTGGCGCATGCGCGCAAGCAAGGCTGGCCGGTGGCGCACAGCCGCATCGTGTTCGCCGACGACGACGCCGACCACAACATCTTCACGCTGAAGGTGCCAGGGATGCTGACCCTGAAGGAAGCGGACCACAATAGCGCCATCGTGCCGCAGCTCGCGCCCGCGGCCGGCGAACTGGTGGTGCGCAAGACGGTGCCTTCGGCGTTCTTCGGCACCAGCCTGGCGGCCTGGCTGTCGCAACGCGGCGTGCAGACGCTGCTGGTGGCGGGCGCGGTCACCAGCGGCTGCGTGCGGGCCAGCGTGGTGGACGCCATGCAGTACGGCTTCCGGCCGCTGGTGGTGTCGGACTGCGTGGGCGACCGCGCCATCGGCCCGCATGACGCCAATCTGTTCGACATGCAGCAGAAGTACGCCACCGTGATGACGCGCGACGAGGCCGTGCGCGCCACGCAGGCCTGAACCGGCGCCTGGCGCATGCATAAAAAAAGGGTTGCGCCGCTAGCGGCGCAACCCTTTTTCATTGACGGCCCTGCTGCTAGACGGGATAGACCAGGTCGTTGGCCAGGATGGTGGTGTCATACACCACCTGCCGTTCCTTCAGCTTGAGCACGCCGTCCTGCCGCGTATGGCGGTCGTAGTAGGTGCCTGCCAGATGCAGCGTGGTGGGGCCTTCCACCAGGGTCTGCATCAGCATGAACGCGGCCTGGGACTCGATCTCGCCGTCGGCGGATTCGCTGATGACGCGGGTATTGCTGACCAGGTGCAGCATGTAGCGCGGGGCGAACATCTGGGTGCGCGAGATGGCCACGGCGCGGTCGTGCATCATGGCGCGGCCTTCGGAGTACACCAGGCCGACGGGCAGGCCCAGCTCGGCGTTTTCGCGCGCGGTGACGCGGTACAGGCCGTCTTCGGTGAAGAAGTCCGGCCAGGCCTCGACCTGGCCCGCGTCCAGGGCGGCGCAATAGTCGGCGTGGAATTCCTCGATCTCCAGTCGCAGCGCGACGGCGCGCGCGGGATCGATCTTGCGGGGGGAATATTCGAATCGGGTTCTCATGTGTCTATGTTCCTGCCTCAGAAGCCCATCACGCCGCGGTAATAGCTGTACATGGAGCGGATCGCGGCTTCCGAGATCAGCGTGTTGGAGGTGCCTTGCTTGCCGGATTCCAGCTTCAGCACGTTGACGTCGGTGCTGGCGCGGCGCACGCCTTCCTGCACGAATTTCATGGCCTCGTTGTCCTCCAGGCCGAGGAAGCCTGCCGGGCCCATCAGATTGCCCTGGCGCAGGCGGTGGCGCTCCATCTCGGGCGTGTCGTCCTCGTAGCCGAACATGGTCCATTGCATGATCATGCTGTCGGGCCCGTTGGGCACGATCTGGCGCACGCCCAGCGTGTTCATTTCGCGCTGCACGATCAGGTTGGGCCACACCGTCTGCATGGTGACGGACCAGGGCGAATCGAACTCCTTGACGAATTCCAGGAAACGGTCGTCCTGCAGGTGCAGGCCGTCGTGGAAGGAGCGCATTTCCTTCTTGTTCTCTTCGCTGACGCTGGCGTACTTGTCCTCGCTCTTGGCCGAGGCCATGGTGCCGTGGCGGCCATGCACCGGATCGACCAGCATGGCGGACTTGTTGCCGGCCACCAGCAGGCCGAACACCACCAGGAAGGAATGCAGCAGGGTCGCGTGGTACGGATCCTTCAGGTTCTCGTGGTACATCTTCCAGTTGCACGGCAGCTCGTTGCGGTAGTAGCCGTGGATCTTGAGCTTCTTGCCCGGGAAGACGGTGTCGAAATCGGCCAGGATCTCGGGCGTCAGGTATTCCTCGATGGGTTCGACCTCATCGCTGTAGGACGCGAAGATGACGCCGTTGCGCGTGGTGACGCGCAGCTTGCGCAGGCCATGCTCTTCGTTCTTGAAGTCCTTGGGCATGCCGCCTTCGCGGTTCACGCCGCGCTTGAAGGGAATGCCCTGCAGATTTCCCTTCAGGTCGTAGGACCACTGGTGGTAAGGGCAGACGAATTCCTTGGCGTTGCCTTGGCTGTTGCGGCAGAACTCCGCGCCGCGGTGGGCGCAGCGATTTTCGAAGACATTGACCGAACCGTCTTCGGCGCGCGACACCACCACTGGGGTCGGCCCCACATACGACCGCTTATAGTCGCCCGGATTCGGCAGTTCGGCTTCCAGGGCCACGTAGTTCCAGGTCTTGCCGCGGAAGATCTTTTCCACTTCCTGGTCGTAGACGGCGCGGCTGGTGTAGACCCAGTCCGGAATGTAGTGCAGCGCGTCTTCCGGCCAGACACAGTCGGCCAGCGCGGCGTCCTTGGACGCCACCGTAAGGCCGATGACGGTTTGCGATTGATACATGAAAAGCTCCTGTCGATGCGGGGGCGGTATGGGTGGGATTCAGGATGCGGCGGCGTTCTGCTGGCAGGCTTTCACCAGCGGCTTGAGCGCCACGGTCTCGTCGGCGTAGCGCTCGGGGTCGATGGCGATGCCCTGTTCGAACAGCACGCGCAACTGGCGCAGATCGCCGCCTGCGTTGATGGCGATGGCATGCACCGGCACGCCGTCGCGGTGGCCGAGCCAGATGAACTTGGGCGCCTCGGCCTGAGCTTGCGGCACGCCGCGGCAGGCATAGACGAGGTCCGGCTGGGGCAGGCCCAGCATCTGCACGTTGCAGCCGTATTGGTCGGTCCAGAACCAGGGGTAAGGCTCGGCGGGAGCGGGCTGGTCCAGCATGCCGGCCGCGGCCGCGCGCGCCTGCTCATTGGCGTTTTGCCAGGACTCCAGCCGCAGCGCCATGTTCAGGTGGCGGCGGTGCTGGCTGGCGCAATCGCCGGCAGCGTAAATATAGGGATCGCTGCTGCGGCAGGCGGCGTCCACCGCGATGCCGCCATTGGCGGGGTCCAGCGCCAGGCCGGCCTGGGCGGCCAGGGAGACTTCCGGCACCAGGCCAATGGCCACCACTGCGACGTCGGCTTCTATCGTGGCGCCATCCTGCAGTTCTATCGTGAAACGGGCCTGATGCCGGACCGCGGCGTCCGCATGAGGTTGCCAGTCGCTGCGGGCGATCCGCGCGCCCAGGCGCAGGTCCACGCCCGCATGGCGGGCGCGTTCGGCCAGCCAATCCGACAGCGCCGGGGGCAGCACGCGTTCCAGCAGGCGCGGCGCGCTTTCCAGGACAGTGAC
>NZ_JBARYB010000272.1:0-32944 GCF_049647645.1 Achromobacter sp. | reverse complement strand
GGCCAGCGCCAGCGCGGTGTTGGTGAGCGGCGTGCAGGCCTGCAACTGCGCGGCCAGCCGCGCCAGCCGGGGGGAAGGGCCGGCGGCGCTGCGGCGGGCGGCCAGCACGGTGTCATAGGCGGTAGTCATGGCCGCTTCCATATCGCGCCGCGCGCTCATGGTGCGCGAGGTGCCGATGGCGGCGAACATGGCCGCCAGCTTGCGGTAGGCCATGGCCACCGCGGCGCGCTCGGGCGCTATCGGGTTGACCACCCAGCCCGTCAAGGTCAGCGCCAGGCCGAACAGGCCGCCGGCTCCCACCAGGACAGAAGGCAGCCAGGGCGGCAGGGGCGACGTCAGGCTGGCGCCGACGATCACGTAGACGGCGAATTGCAGCGTGGCGACGGCGGCGATGTTGTTGAAGGTGCCGACCAGGCTGGCCGCAAGCACCAGCAGCGTCATCGCGGCGGAGGTCCACAGGCCGTGTCCGGCGATCAAGGTGCCCAGGAAATACCCCAGCGCGCCGCCGAACACGGTGGAGCCGATGGACAGCGCGCGGTTGCGGTAGGGGCCGCCGTTGTCGCCGGTGATGGCGGGCAGCGCGCCCAGCGCGACCAGGGCCGCGGCCGCGCTCTGGTCCAGCGCCAGGCCTACCGCCGAGGGCAGGCCGATGGCCAGGGCGGCGCGCAGCGCCACCCAGCGGCTGACGGGCGAAGGCTCCATGTGCGCCAGGCTCATCAGCCAACGCATGTTGGAGCCGCGTGCGGCATGCTTCAGCGAGGAGTGGAACATGGCGGCCTCGTGGCGCGGCCTGGCAATCAGGCCTTGATCAGCGGCGCCTCTTCGGGCGCGGCCAGGCGGAAATAGTCTTCCGTGTTCAGGAGGATGGAGGCGTCCAGGCGCCCCGCATTGAACACGATTTCACCATGGCGCAGGCGCAGGCTGGGATCCACCAGCAGGTGCAGTTCGGGGTTGAAGGTGAAGGGGGGAATGGCGCCGATTTCGCAGCCGGTGAGTTCGCGCGCCAGGTCCTGCGACGCCAGCGAGGCCTTCTTGCCGCCCGCCGCGCGGGCGATGGCGTCCAGGTCGGCCTGCTTGTCGGCGGGAAACACCGCCAGCACGTTCTTGCGCTGGTTGGAGGATATCTTCACGCGGCAGACCAAGGCCTTGGCGCCCTGGCTGACTTCGGTGCCGCGGATCGCCGCGACCTCGACGGAGCGGCCGGCCGCGGCGTGTTCAATCAGGCGGTAGCGGGCCTGGTTCAGGACAAGCAGGGCTTGCAGGCGTTCGAAGACTTCCATGTCGGCGCGAAGGTGGTGCGTGGCGGGCGCAGGCCGGGAGTCGGCCTCGTACGCCGCATGATACGCCCGCCGCCGGCCGCGCCGGCGGGTGCGCTCTTGAAGCCCAGCCCGATGGCCCTAGATTTCCCCGGTGAAGGCGTAGCCCCAGCCCCAGACGGTGCGGATAGGCAGTTCCAGGTTCAGGTCCTGCGCCTTGCGCCGCAGGCGGCTGACCAGCACGTCGGTGCGGCGGATGGTTTCATGGCCGCTGTGCGGATCCGTGCCCGGGTCGGCGCGCGGCAGGCGCTTGTCGGCGGACGCCGTCAGCCTCAGCAGGAATTCCCGCTCGGCCAAGGTCAAGGCCAGCCGCGTGCCTTGCGGACTGACCAGGGTCCAGGCGGCGTCATGGAATTGCCATTTGCCGGCCGCTTCGCTCGGCACGGGCTGTAGCGGGCGCGGTTCTGCGTCCGCGGCGCGCCTGGCGACAGCAGGAATACGGCGTACCAGCGCCTGCAGCGCGGCCGCGATTTCCGCGGCGCACACGTCGGGCGGCAGGCAGACGTCGGCGCCGCAATGCAGGCCGAGGATGCGGTTTTCAGGGGTATCGAAGGCGGATACGGCGACGATGCCGGCGGTGGTGTCCATGGCGCGCAGGCCAGCCACCGCCATGCAGAGATCGGAGAGTCCGGCTTCCATCACCAGCAATGGAGTGCGGTGGGCCTGGAACAGCCGGAACAGGCTGTTGGAGTCTTCGCACAGCCGGGGCGAGAAGCCCATTTCCGCCAGCGCCGCGCTGCGCTGCGCGCGTACCTCGGGGGCGGGAGAGAAGACGATCAGGTCTAGTAGGTCATTCATGAATCGTTGTGATCTGTGCAGCATGAGCGCATGCATGATGCATCGGATACAGCGGTTTCCTAAACCTCGCACAACGCCATTTTTTTGCCCGAATTCTCGGACATGGTTACGCATTGCGCGCAGACGGCACCGTTATGGTGCGTCCGCGGTCGTTTCGTTCCACCAACCGCCGCCCAATGCCTGCAGCAGGGCGGCGGTGTCGGCATGGCGCGCCGCGTCCGCAGCGGTGCGCGCGATGCGTGTCTGCAACAACTGGCGCTGGCTATCCAGCAGGCTGAGATGGCTGATGCCGCCGGCCTGGTAGCGGCCTTGCGCGATGCGTTCGGCCTCGTCGGCGCGGCGCCATGCCTCGTCGCTGGCCTGGTAGGCATCACCGTCGGTCTGGACCGCACGCAAGGCGTCGGCCACCTGGCGAAAGCCCTCCAACACTGTTTGACGGTAACTGGCCGCCGCCGCATCGTAGGCGGCCTCGGCCGAGCGCGTGCGCGCGCGCAGTTCGCCGCCGTGGAACAGCGGCTGGACCAGTCCCAGGCCCAGACTCCAGACGTTCAGGCCATTGGACAGGTCGCCCACGCGGGTGCGCTGCGAGCCAAAGCTGGCGGTCAGGGTGAATTGCGGATACTGGTTGGCGACGGCCACGCCCACATTGGCCGAGGCCTGGCGCCACAAGGCCTCGGCCGCCAGTATGTCGGGCCGCTGACGCGTCAGGGCCGAGGGCACGCCGATGGGCACGTCGGCCGGCAGCGTCAGGTCGGCCAGCCGCAGGGGAGCGGAGCGCAGATCGGCCGGCGCCCGGCCCAGGTAGGCCGCCAACTGGTGCGTGGCCTGCGCCAGTTGGTACTCCAGCGGCGGCAGCGTCGCCCGCGTCTGCGCGACCAGCAGCTCCTGGTTGCGCAGGTCGGCCTCGGAAACGCCGCCCGCCTGCTGGCGCTGGCGCATGATGTCCTGCTGCCGCGCCTGGGCCGCCAGCAGCTCGCGGGTGTCGGCCAGGCGTTCGTTCAGGTCAGCCTGGCGGATGGCGGCGGTGACCACGTTGGCGGCCAGCGACATGCGCGCGGCCTGCAGCTCATGCGCCTGGTAATCGACCTGTGCGCCCAGTCCTTCCAGCGCGCGGCGGTTGCCGCCGAACACGTCCAGCGTGTAGGACACGTCGATGGACGCGTTGTAAAGCGTGAAGGGCGGGGGCTGCTCGGCTACCGGCACGCCGAAGGCCGAGGGGTCCACTTTTTGGCGCGTCACCGACAGGTTGCCGTCGACCTTGGGCAGCATGCGGCCGCCGGTTTCGGCGTTCAGGTCTTCACCGGCCTGACGCAGGCGCGCGCGCGCCTGTTCCAGCGTGGGGCTGGCTTGCAGCGCCTGCCGCACCAGTTGATCCAGCGTCTCGGAGCGGAACAACTGCCACCATTGCGCCGGGATGTCGGCGTCGGCCTGCAGGCGCTGCGCGTCCGTGGACGCAGCGGACATGCGCGGCGCGGCGTAGGCGTCGACCTGCGGCGGCGCAGGCCGTTCGAAGTCCGGTCCGACCGCGCAGCCCGCGAGCAGCGCGCACAGGACCGGCGCGGCCAGCCTGTGTGCGGCGGCGGACGGAAAGGGCAGGGGCGTAGGGCGGGACATGGCGGTTCAATCCAGGGTGCGGCGGTAGAACTTCACGGCGGCGGTCATGACGACCAGGGTAAACAGCAGCAGCGGCCAGATGCTGGGCCACAGGTCCCACCAGCCGTTGCCCTTGAGCAGGATGCCGCGGATCAGCCGGTTGAAATGCGTCAGCGGCAACAGGTTGCCCAGGTATTGCGCCCACAGCGGCATGCCCTGGAAGGGGAACATGAAGCCGGACAGCAGCATGTTGGGCAGGAAATAGAACATGGTCAGCTGCATGGCCTGCAACTGGTTCTGCGCCAGCGACGACAGGGTGATGCCCACCGTCAGGTTGGCGGCCACGAACACCAGCGCCGACAGGTATACGGCCAGCAGCGAGCCCTGGAACGGCACGTGGAATACGAAGTGCGCGGCCAGCAGGATGATGCTGGACTGGATCAGGCCGATCGCGATGTAGGGCACGATCTTGCCCGTCATGACTTCGATCGGCCGCACCGGCATCGCCAGCAGGTTTTCCATGGTGCCGCGTTCGCGCTCGCGCGTCATGGCCAGGCCGGTCATCATCACCAGCGTCATGGTCAGGATCACGCCCATCAGGCCCGGCACGGTGTTGTATTGCGAGATCTGCTCTTCGTTGTAGAGCTGGTGCACCAATACGTCGAAGGGCGGTTGGCCGCCCGCCAGGTTGGCCAGCGGGCCGGTCAGGTCCTTGGTCGCGACGGCCTGCGACAGCTGCGTGGCCGCGCCTATGGCCAGCCCGGTCGCCATGGGGTCGGTGGCGTCGGCCTCGATCAGCAGCGCCGGGCGCTCGCCGCGCAGCAGCTTGCGGCTGAAGTCCGGCGGTATGGTCAGCACGAACAGCACGCGGCCCTGGGCCAACGCCTTGCGCCCGGCCTCCTCGGTGTCCAGTTCCTCGACGATGTGGAAATAGTCGGACGATTTCATCGCCGCGACGAAGCTGCGCGTGAAGGGGCTGTGGTCGGCGCTGATGACCGCCGTCGGCATCTGCTTGGGATTGGTGTTGATGGCGTAGCCGAACAGCGCCAGCTGCATGATGGGCAGGCCCACGATCATGCCGAAGGTGATGCGGTCGCGGCGCAGCTGCAGGAACTCCTTGAGCACCATGCTCCACCAGCGCGACCAGGAAAAGCCTTGCAGATGGCGCATCATGGCCGGCTCGCGAAATTGTCGGTGGAACGCTTCATCAGATAGATGAAGACGTCCTCCAGGCTGGTGTCGATGCGTTCCAGGCTCAGGTCCTGGCCGGCGATGGCCTCCCGGAGCGTACGTTCCAGCAGCGCCGCGTCGCGGCCGCTGATGTGCAGGGCGGAGCCGAAGGCCACGGTCTGGTCCACGCCCGGCGCGCCGCGCAGCCGCTGCGCCAGCGGCACCAGGTTGTGGCCGTGGATGGCCCAGGTGGTCAGGCCTTGTTCGGCGATGACGTCCTCGGCCGTGCCCTGCGTCAGCAGCTTGCCGTAGGAGATGTAGGCCAGCTTGTGGCAGCGCTCGGCCTCGTCCATGTAATGCGTGCTGACCAGCACCGAGATGCCGCGCGCCGCCAATTCATGCAGCTGCTCCCAGAAGTCGCGGCGCGCGGTCGGGTCCACGCCGGCGGTGGGTTCGTCCAGCAGCAGCAGTTTCGGCTGATGCAGCAGGCAGGCCGCCAGCGCCAGGCGCTGTTTCCAGCCGCCGGACAAGGATCCCGTCAGCTGTTTGGCGCGGCTTTGCAGGCCCAGGTCTTCCAGCGCGCGGTCCACCGTGGCTTTGCGGTCGGGCATGCCATACATGCGCGCCACGAAATCCAGGTTTTCGCGTATGGTCAGGTCGTCCCAGTAGGAGAACTTCTGCGTCATGTAGCCGACGTGCCGCTTGATCTGCTCGCTGTCGCGCAGGATGTCGTATCCCAGGCAGGTGCCGCTGCCCGAGTCTGGCGTCAACAGGCCGCACATCAGGCGGATGCAGGTGGTCTTGCCGCTGCCGTTGGGACCCAGAAAGCCGAAGATCTCGCCTTCGCGCACCTGCAGCGACACGTCGTTGACGACGTGCTTGTCGCCGAAGCGCTTATTCAGCCCGTGCACGTCGATGACGTATTGCCCGGCGGGCGCTTGCGTGGCGGCCGGCGCGTTCATTGCGGCGTCGCCTCGACTGGTTGGCCGGGATGCAGCCGCGTGGCGGCTTCGGGCGCGGGCCGGGCCTGCACCATGTAGACCAGTTTGCTGCGGCTTTCGCGGCTGTAGATCACGGGCGGCGTGTATTCCGCCTGGGTCGAGATGTAGTCGATGCGCACGGGGATGGGATCGCCGCAGGCATCGCAGCGCACCGTGGCCTGCTGGCCCACCTTCAGCGCGCCCAGCGCTTCTTCCGGCACGAAGAAGCGCACCTTGATATTGCCCGGCGGTAACAGGCTTACGACCGGACTGCCCGCGGGCACCCATTCGCCCACGCGGTACAAGGTATCGAACACCAGTCCCGCGGCCGGCGCGGCCAGGCGCTTCTGCGCCAGCGTCCATTCCGCCTGGGCCAGGGCCGCCCTGGCCGCGTCCACCTCGGCTGCCTGGGCGCGGCGCTGTTCGTCGCGGCCGGGCAGGCGGGCCACTTCCAGCTGGGCCTGCAGTTCGCGCACCCGCGCCGCGTCCGACTGCGCCTGTTCGCGGCTGTCGTCCAGCTGAGCGCGGGCGATGCCGCCGATGCGGAACTGGTCGGTGTCGCGCCGCAGTTGCGCCGCGGAGCGACGGCTGGCGGCCTCGGCCTGGGCCAGTTGGGCGCGGCTGACGTCGACTTCCGCGGGGCGTTTGCCGGTGGCGATGTCTTCCTGCTGCGCCACGGCGGCGGCCAGTTGTGCGCTGGCCTGGTCGCGCGCCGCGATTTCGCGCGTGGCCTCCAGTGCGAACAGCGGCGCGTCGGCCGCCACTTGCTGGCCGCGCCGAACCGGCAGTTCGGCCAGCCTGCCGGCCTCGGAGGACGCCACGTAGACGTATTCGCCTTCGGCGTAGCCCTGGAAGAAGGCGTGCTCGTCCTTGCCGCAGCCGCCCAGGGCGAGCAGGACCAGCGAGCAGGCGGGCAGGGGGCGGCGCAAGACGGGATGGATGCGCATGGTCAGCGTCCTGGAGGAGCGGAAGTCGAAACGGACGGCGAGAACAGGCCGCCCGTCAGCATGGCGATCGCGTGGGCCGCGATCGCGCGGGTGTCGATGGATTGCGCCTGGGCGTCGTCCTGCAGCACGCGCCGCCACAGGCTGGAGGTGGCCAGCGGCAGCAGGGTCAGGCCCAGGATGGAAAGAAACACCAGGCGCGGTTCCACGCCCGGCGTGATGGCGCCCATGCGCTGGCTGGCGGCGATCAGCCCGGAGAACGCCTGCAGTCGCTCGGCCGGCAGATGGCGCAGCACGCGGTCACGCAATTGGCCGCCTTCATTGACGACCTCATGCAGCCACAGCGCTGGCAGCCAGGGGCGCTCGGCGGCGCTTTGCACCAGGCGGCCGACGACCTCGGTGATGAAGGCGCGCACGGCGGCCGGAGGATCGGCCGCCGGATCCTGTGCCTGCGGCACGGGCGACCAGACAAAGCCGATGACCGGCACGATCCGCTCCAGCACCACCGCATCTATCAACTGTTCTCGGCTCTTGAAGTAGTAGTGCACCATCGCCGACGTGACGCCCGCGCGTTGCGCGATATGCGTAAGCGTGGTTGCAGCGACGCCCTGGGCTGCGAACAAGCCGGTGGCGACATCCAGCAGATTGGCGCGGGCGGCGGCGTTGTCGGGGCGCGGCGGGCGGCCGGGCCGGCGAGGGGCCGTGGAGGAATCGGAGCGGGATTGAGGACACATGCGGCATATGTTAATTAAATTATTAATTAATTAAAAGAGGGGCAGCGTCCAGGGTTACGCATCGGCGGCGCGGGCATCGATGGTGTAATGGGCCGGTACCCCATCCCGCCACCCGGGCTGTTCCCGCAAGGCCCGGGCGGCTTCCTTGCAGGAGGCTGGACCGTCATGCCGCAATCGTCTTCCATCAACCGTCGCATCGTGCTCGCCGCGCGCCCGCAGGGCGAGCCGGCGGACAGCGATTTCCGCCTGGAAACCGACGAAGTTCCACAGCCGGGGCCAGGCCAGGTGCTGCTGCGCACCGTGTACCTGTCGCTCGATCCCTATATGCGCGGCCGCATGAGCGACGCGCCGTCCTATGCCGAGCCGGTTCAGGTAGGCGCGGTCATGGTCGGCGGCACCGTCACGCGGGTCGAGGCCTCCAACCACCCCGACTATCGACCGGGCGAGTGGGTGCTGGCGCAATCGGGCTGGCAGGATTACGCGCTGTCCGATGGGACCGGCCTGCTGCGCCTGGGGGCCAATCCCCAGCATCCCTCCTATTCGCTGGGCGTGCTGGGCATGCCGGGCTTTACCGGCTACATGGGCCTGCTGGACATCGGCCAGCCCAAGGCGGGCGAGACCGTGGTGGTGGCCGCGGCCAGCGGCGCGGTGGGCGCGGTGGTCGGCCAGATCGCCAAGATCCACGGCTGCAAGGTGGTGGGCATCGCCGGCGGCGCGGACAAGTGCCGCTACGTGGTCCAGGAACTGGGCTTCGACGACTGCCTGGACCACAAGGCGCCCGATCTGCCGGGCCGTCTGGCGCGCGCCGTGCCGCAGGGCATCGACGTGTACTTCGAGAACGTGGGCGGCGCGGTCTTCGATGCGGTGCTGCCGCTGTTGAACCCGCGCGCGCGGATACCGGTCTGCGGCCTGATATCGGCCTACAACGCCACCAGCCAGCCGCAAGGTCCGGACCGCCTGGGTCTGCTGATGCGCACCATCCTCACCAAGCGCCTCAAGATGCAGGGCTTCATCATCTTCAACGAGTACGCGCACCGCTACGGCGAATTCCGCGAGGCGATGGAAGGCTTGATCCAGCAAGGCCGCATCAAGTACCGCGAGGACGTGGTCGACGGGCTGGAGAACGCGCCGCGCGGCCTGATCGGCCTGCTCAAGGGTGAAAACGCCGGCAAGCGCATCGTGCGCGTCGGCCCGGATGAAAGGAGCGCCACATGAACATCCTGATCGTGCTGACTTCCCACGACACGCTGGGCAACACCGGCCGCAAGACCGGATTCTGGCTGGAGGAATTCGCCGCGCCGTACTACGCGTTTGTCGACGCCGGCGCCCAGGTCACGTTGGCTTCGCCCGCGGGCGGACAGCCGCCGCTGGATCCCAAGAGCGACGACCCCGACGCCCAGACCGACGATACGCGGCGCTTTCGCCAGGACCAGGACGCGCAGCGGCAGTTGGCTGCCACGCTGCGGCTTGCGCAGGTGCAGGCGGCCGACTACGACGCCGTCTTTTACCCCGGCGGCCACGGCCCCTTATGGGACCTGGCGGAAGATCCGAATTCGGTCGCGCTGATCGAAACCATGCTGGCGGCGGGCAAGCCGGTGGCGGCTGTGTGCCATGCGCCCGGCGTGTTGCGCCATGCCAAGACGGCCGACGCCAAGCCGCTGGTGCAGGGCAGGCAGGTCACCGGGTTCTCCAATGCGGAAGAGGCCGCGGTGCAGCTGAGCGACGTGGTCCCGTTCCTGGTGGAAGATGAACTCAAGCAGTTGGGCGGGCTATACAGCAGCGGTCCCGACTGGCAGCCGCATGTGGTCGGCGATGGCCTGCTGGTCACGGGCCAGAATCCAGCGTCTTCCGTGGGCGTGGCGAACGCGCTGCTGGACAGGTTGAAGGGCTGAGGCTGGGCGCAGCCGGGTCCGTTGCGCGGCAAGCCTGCGGGCGGCCCGGTTCTGCTTTGCCCCGGGGCGCGGCATCTGATCGGCAAGAATTGCTGCGTAATGTGTCAGAATCGCGACCTTTTGATACGACGCAACGCGGCACGACCCGCTTGCGCGCGATGACCGATGCCTCCAGACGTACCCGAATATCCTGCTGGTTCCTGCGTGGCGGCCTTGTTCGCCGCCATGCGGGCGCGCGACGCTGCCACAGGCCGCCATTCTGAAAGAGTTGTTGCGCTGAGCGTGGCGCTGGCCCGGGCCTGTGGCCTGTCGGAAATGGAGCAGGAAGCAATCGCGGTCGCCGCCCGCCTGCACGACATCGGCAAGATCGGCACGCCGGACCGGGTGCTGTATTCCCCCAAGCGCCTGGAGCGGGACGATTGGGAAATCATGAAGGCGCACGCCGCGGTGGGCGCCGACATCATCATGCACAGCGATATTCCGCAACGCGAACCGATCGCGCTGGCGGTGCGCCACCACCACGAGCATTTCGACGGTTCGGGCTATCCGGCCGGCTTGTCCGGCGAGGATATTCCGCTGCATTCGCGCATCATTTCGCTGGCCGATTCCTACGATGCCCTGGGCGATGCGCGGCCCTATCATCCCGCGCGCACGCACGCCGAGATCATGCGCATCCTGAATCAGGAGGCCGGTTCCAAATGCGACCCGGCGCTGTTGCGCACCTTCGAGGCCATGATCCAGAACAGCCCGCTACGAGTCCCGTAGGAGATGGGTGCAGCGCGTGCTTGCGAGCGCAACAACGCCGCTCGCAAGCACGCTCAACGCATTGCCCGCCGTGCTACTTGAGCCGGTAATTCGCCGCGACTACTTCCAGGTCCTGCAGCGTGCGCTGCTGCCACGCGGCGTCGTGCCCCAGCTCTTCCGCGAGAATGCGCGCCACTTCCGGCGCGGCCAGCATGGCGGCTTCGCTATCCAGGAAGAGGGCGCGATTGCGCCGCGCCAGCACGTCCTCGGCGCTGCGCGCCAGTTCGTAGCGCGCGGCGAAACGCACGTGCGCTTCCGACAGGCCGCTGCTCTTGACCAGCATGCGTTCGGCGCCGGGCAGCGCCTTCAAGGCCGGCAGGTCGCTGCCGTAGTAGCTGTCCGGCGTGCCGGCATGTTCTTGCGAAGGCGCCAGGCCGGCCGCGCCATGCAAGGGCAGCGATTCCGTGCGGCAGCTGGCCTGCGTCAGCAACTGGTGCTGGATGGCCGTGTCCACCACGTCCTGCGCCATGCGGCGGTAGGTGGTCCACTTGCCGCCGGTGACGGTCACCAGCCCGGCCTTGGACACCAGGATGGTGTGCTCGCGCGACAGGGCCTTGGTGGAGGCTTCGCCGGTCGCCTTGACCAGCGGACGCAGTCCGGCCCAGACGCTGGTGACATCGTCGCGCGTGGGCTTGCGGCTGAGGTAGCGCGCCGCCGTGCTCAGGATGAAATCCACGTCCTGGGCGCCAGCCTGCGGATCCAGCGGCAAGTCGTCGCGCGGCGTATCGGTGGTGCCGACGATGGTGTGGCCGTTCCATGGCACCACGAACAGCACGCGGCCGTCGTCGGTCTTGGGGATCAGGATGGCGCGCTTGCCCGGCAGGAAATCCTGCGGCAAGGTCAGGTGCACGCCCTGGCTGGGCGCGACCATGGTTTGCGCATTCTTGTCTTCCATGCGCCGCACCGCGTCCACCCAGACGCCGGTGGCGTTGACCACGCAGCGCGCGCGCAGCGTGAAGCTGGCGCCGCCGATCGCGTCCTGCACGGTTACGCCGTCGACCTTGCCGCCCGTCATGGTCAGGCCGGTGGCGCGCATGTAGTTCACCGCCGTGCCGCCCAGGTCGAACAGCGTGCGCATCAGGCTCATCGCCAGGCGCGCGTCGTCGAACTGGCCGTCGTAATACAGCACGCCTCCCTTGAGGTTCTTGCCCTGCACGTTCTCAGCCAGGGTGGGCGCGTTGGCCAGCGTGTCGCGACGCGACAGCCAGCGGCTGGGCGCCAGGTTCAGCTTGCCGGCCAGCATGTCGTACATCTTCAGGCCGATGCCGTAGAAGGGCTGGTCGAACAGGTTGTAGGCCGGCACCACGAAGCCCAACGGCCACACCAGGTGCGGCGCGTTGCGGTTGAGCAGGCCGCGTTCATGCAGCGCTTCGCGCACCAGGCTGACATTGCCCTGCGCCAGATAGCGCACGCCGCCGTGCACCAGCTTGGTGGCCTTGCTGGAGGTGCCCTTGGCGAAGTCCGCGCCTTCGATCAACAGGGTGCGATAGCCGCGCGAGGCGGCATCGACGGCAGTGCCCAGGCCGGTCGCGCCGCCGCCGATGACGATCACGTCCCAGGAGTGCGTGTTGTCCAGCGTGTTCAGGAGACGGTTGCGGTCGGGCGGGGCGACGGAGGCTAGCGGTTGGTTCATGGCGTTCAAGGTGTTTGCTTCAAGGTATTCGGGGCAGCGGCAACGTCGCAGCGCACGCCAGCGTCCAGCAGGACCTGGGCCAGCGGCTCTTGCGGATGCGCATCGGTGAAGAACCGGTCGATTTGCGAGATGTGCGCCAGTTCCACCATGGCCTGGCGCTTGAATTTGCTGCTGTCGGCGGCAAGCCAGACTTCGCGCGATTGTTCGATGATGGTCCGCGCGACGCGCACTTCGCGGAAGTCGTAGTCGCGCAGGGTGCCGTCGGCCTCGATGCCGGAAATGCCGATCAGGCCGATGTCGACCTTGAACTGGCGGATGAAGTCCATGGTGGCTTCGCCGACGATGCCGCGGTCGCGTGAACGCACCACGCCGCCCGCGACGATGACTTCACAGTCCGGGTTGTCCGACAGGATGTCCGCGACGTGCAGGTTGTTGGTGATGACGCGCAGGCCGCGGTGGCGCAGCAGGGCGCGCGCGATGGCCTCGGTGGTGGTGCCGATGTTCAGGATCAGCGAACAGCCGTCCGGCACGGCGCGCGCCACGGCTTCGGCGATGCGCTGCTTGCCGGCGGCGTGCAGGCCCTGGCGCTTGCGGTAGGCGATGTTCTCGATGGTGGACGCTTCGATGCGCACCCCGCCATGGAAGCGCGACAGCAAGCCCGCTTCGGAAAGGATATTGACGTCGCGCCGCACCGTCTGCAGCGTGACGTCAAAGCGTTTGGCGAGTTCCTCGATCGAAGCCGAGCCTTGGGCCCGCACCATTTCGATCAGGGCGCTCTGTCTGGGGTTCAGTGTCATGTTCGTATAGTAAAACAACAAAAGCGAAAAATAATGACGCGCCGCAAGATTGTTTTTTGTTCGCTTCTTGGGTAAAACGCACAATAAACGAAAGCTATCTGAAAGAGTATGCTCATCCTGTTGTTCGCTTGAATGCAGGCCGAGCCGCTGTACCGAATACCGAAGTCCGCCGTAAAAAACAGGGACGTATAAGTAGGTAGAGGAGACCAGATGCAGCTGAACTTGGACAGGGTAGGTTTGCGGGCCGGCTCGCAGACGCACCTGTATCCCATGAGCCTGGCCCCCGTCGCGGGCGCCATGACGGTATTGCTGGGGGCCACCCTGGCGGGCAAGACCTCGCTGATGCGCATCATGGCCGGGCTGGACCGGCCCACCGAAGGCCGCGTGCTGGCCGATGGCGTCGACGTGACCGGCGTGCCGGTGCGGCAGCGCAACGTCGCCATGGTCTATCAGCAGTTCATCAACTATCCGTCCATGTCGGTCTACGACAACATCGCCTCGCCGCTCAAGCTGCGCGGGGCCGGGGACATCGGCGAAAAAGTCCGCGCCATGGCGGCGCGGCTGCATATCGAACATCTGCTGGAGCGCTATCCCTCGGAACTGTCCGGCGGGCAGCAGCAGCGCGTGGCGCTGGCGCGGGCGCTGGCCAAGGACGCGCCGCTGATCCTGCTGGACGAACCGCTGGTCAACCTGGACTACAAGCTGCGCGAGGAATTGCGCGACGAACTTTCCGAACTGTTCGCCGAAGGGCGCTCCACGGTGGTCTACGCCACCACCGAACCGGGCGAGGCGCTGCTGCTGGGAGGTCACACTGCGGTGCTGGATGCGGGCGAATTGCTGCAATATGGCCCGACCGCCGACGTCTTCCACCGGCCCAACTCCATACGCGTGGCGCGCGCCTTCAGCGATCCGCCCATGAATCTGTTTCCGGCCAGGCGCACCGCGACCGGTTTTGTGCTGCAAGGCGACCTGACGGTGGAACGGGCGCTGCCGCAAGGCGCCGATACCGACATCACCGCCGGCTTGCGCGCGGGCGCCCTGGACGTGGAGGCGCGGCCCGGCCACATCGGCCTGCCCGGGGTGGTGAAACTGGCCGAGATCTCGGGGTCCGACACCTTCGTGCACGCGCAGACGCCGGCGGGCGACGTGGTGGCGCAACTGCCCGGCGTCCACCGCTATACCTTGGACCACCGCGTGCAGCTGTACTTCGACCCGGCGCAGACCTATGCCTTCGGCGCGGGCGGCGCGCTGCTGGCCGCGCCGCGGCAGCGGGCCGGTGCGGGGGAGGCGGCCTGATGGCACAGATCGAGCTGGACCTGTCCCATTCCTACGTGGCTGATCCCAAGACCGACGAGGACTATGCGCTGCTGCCGCTCTCATTCACCTTCAAGGATGGCGGGGCCTACGCCTTGCTGGGACCGTCGGGCTGCGGCAAGACCACGCTGCTCAATTGCGTCTCGGGCCTGCTGCGGCCCTCGCATGGGCGCATCCTGTTCGACGGCCAGGACGTCACGGACAAGACACCGCAGGCACGCAATATCGCCCAGGTGTTCCAGTTCCCGGTGGTGTACGACACCATGACGGTGGCCGAGAACCTGGCGTTTCCGCTGCGCAACCGCGGCATGGCGCCCAAGCTCATCCGCGAGCGCGTCGGGCGCATTGCCGAGATGCTGGAAATGTCCAATGTGCTGGACCGGCGCGCCAGCGGCCTGACCGCCGACGCCAAGCAGAAGATCTCGCTGGGGCGCGGATTGGTGCGCAGCGACGTGTCGGCCATCCTGTTCGACGAGCCGCTGACCGTGATCGATCCGCAGCTCAAGTGGGAGCTGCGCCGCAAGCTCAAGGAAATCCACCACGAGTTCAAGCTGACGCTGATCTACGTGACGCACGACCAGACCGAGGCGCTGACCTTTGCCGACGAGGTCATGGTGATGGCGCGCGGCCGGGCGGTGCAGGTCGGCTCGGCGGATGACCTGTTCCAACGGCCGGCGCACACCTTCGTGGGCCATTTCATCGGTTCGCCCGGCATGAATTTCCTGCCGGCGCAGTGGCGCGACGGCGGGCTGGAGGTAGGCAAAAGCCGCGTCGCCGGGCTGCCGGACGAGATGGCAGCCAAGCTGGACGGCGCGGGCCCGGTGAAGCTGGGCGTGCGTCCGGAGTACCTGCGCATCACCGAGCCGGGCGCGCCGGGCGCCGTGGCCATGCGCGTGGACCGGGTGCAGGACGTGGGCACGTACACGCTGCTGGTGGCGGACTTCGAAGGCACGCCGGTGCGGACCCGGCTGGGCAGCAACATCGTGCCGGCCGCCGTTGGCGGCACCGTCTGGCTGTCGGTCGTGAATCCGCACACCTGCTTCTACCGCAACGAGGAGCTGATCCGATGAAACCCATAGATCACCGGGCCTGGTTCCTGGTCCTGCCCGTGGTGCTGTGCGTGGCGTTTTCGGCCATCCTGCCGCTGATGACCATCGTCAACTACTCGGTGCAGGACATCATTTCGCCCGAGCGCCGCGTCTTCGTCGGCACCGAGTGGTACGCCGCCGTGCTGCAGGACGAAGAGCTGCACGGCGCCCTGTTCCGCCAGATCGGTTTCTCGCTGGCGGTGCTGGCCATAGAGATCCCGCTGGGCATCCTGCTGGCCTTGTCCATGCCGGCCAGCGGCTGGCGCGCGTCCGCGGTGCTGGTGATCATCGCGCTGTCGCTGCTGATTCCCTGGAACGTGGTGGGCACCATCTGGCAGGTATTCGGCCGCACCGACATCGGCCTGTTGGGCGCCACGCTGTCCTGGCTGGGGGTGGACTACAACTACACCGGCAACGATTTCGACGCCTGGATCACGGTGCTGATCATGGACGTGTGGCATTGGACGCCGCTGGTGGCGCTGCTTTGCTACGCCGGGCTGCGCGCGATTCCGGACGCCTATTACCAGGCCGCCCGCATCGACGGCGCGTCGCGTCTGGCGGTGTTCCGCTACATCCAGCTGCCCAAGATGCGCGGCGTGCTCATGATCGCGGTGCTGCTGCGTTTCATGGACAGCTTCATGATCTATACCGAGCCCTTCGTGCTGACCGGAGGCGGCCCTGGCAATGCCACCACCTTCCTGTCGCAGTACCTGACCCAGAAGGCGGTGGGCCAGTTCGACCTGGGGCCGGCGACGGCTTTCTCGATCGTCTATTTCCTGATCATCCTGCTCTTGTGTTTCATCCTCTACAACTGGATGCAACGCGCCGGCACCACTGGCGGCTTCGACGAGGAGCGCGCAAATGCGTGAGAAAAATTCCCCCTGGCGCGGCGTCTTCCTGACCCTGTACCTGGTCTTCGCCATCCTGCCGCTGTACTGGATGCTGAATATGTCGTTCAAGACCAATACCGAAATCGTCAGCTCCCTGACCCTGTGGCCGCGCGACTTCACCTTTGAGCACTACCGCACGATCTTCACGGATCCGGCCTGGTACTCCGGCTACATCAACTCGCTGATCTATGTGGTCATCAACACCGTGATCTCGCTGGCCGTGGCGCTGCCGGCGGCCTACGCGTTCTCGCGCTACCGCTTCATCGGCGACAAGCACGTGTTCTTCTGGCTGCTGACCAACCGCATGACGCCGCCCGCGGTGTTCCTGCTGCCGTTCTTCCAGCTCTACAGCTCCTTCGGCCTGATGGACACGCACCTGGCGGTGGCGCTGGCGCACCTGGTGTTCAACGTGCCGCTGGCGGTGTGGATCCTGGAGGGCTTCATGTCCGGCGTGCCGCGCGAAATCGACGAGACCGCCTATGTCGACGGCTATTCCTTTCCGCGCTTCTTCCTGACCATTTTCCTGCCCCTGATCAAGTCGGGCGTGGGCGTGGCGGCATTCTTCTGCTTCATGTTCAGCTGGGTGGAGCTGCTGCTGGCGCGCACGCTGACCTCGGTCAACGCCAAACCCATCGTCGCCACCATGACCCGCACCGTGTCGGCCTCCGGCATGGACTGGGGCGTGCTGGCGGCGGCCGGCGTGCTGACCATCGTGCCGGGCGGCATCGTCATCTGGTTCGTGCGGCACTACATCGCGAAGGGCTTCGCGATGGGCCGCGTGTAGCGGCCACGGATTCCAGGAGAGCGCGATCATGTTCAGCTGGATGGTTTGGACCACGCCCGTCGCCGTGTTCTTTTCCTGCATCGTCCTGATGCTGGTCGGCATGACGGTCTGGGAATTGAAATCGCCCACGATGGAGCGCAAGGGCTTCCTGCCCCTGCGCACCACCCGCGGCGACCGCCTGTTCATCGGCCTGATGGCCGCGGCCTGGCTCAACCTGGCGTTCCTGGGGCTAGGCCAGAAGGCGGCGGAATGGTTTTCACTGGACGAGCCGCCATCGGTGTGGATCAGCTTCATCGCGTCCATGCTGCTGTTGGCATTCGTCATGCGGAAAGGCTGAAGAGGGGCGTCAGACCCCTCGGATATTCAAGAGGTAGTGGAAGGACTATCGGCCAGCGTCTTCCCCGGCCAGCGGTCCGCAGCAAACGATGGGGAAGACTTATCGAGGAGACAGGTCATGAAATTGCGCATGCACGCCATGGCGGCCGCTATCGCCCTGATCGGGACTTCGGCGGCCTGGGCCGGCGAACCGGAAGCGAAGAAGTGGGTCGATTCGGAGTTCCAGCCTTCATCGCTGTCCAAGGATCAGCAGATGGC
Organism: Achromobacter sp.; assembly: GCF_049647645.1. GTDB lineage: Bacteria > Pseudomonadota > Gammaproteobacteria > Burkholderiales > Burkholderiaceae_B > Achromobacter. The sequence goes on along the minus strand of NZ_JBARYB010000272.1, from coordinate 15,613 downwards.
CGAGATGAAATGGTTCATCGACGCCGCCGCCAAGCTCAAGGCTAAAGGGGTGAACGAAATCAGCGTGGTGTCCGAAACCATCACCACGCACGAGTACGAGTCCAAGACGCTGGCGAAGGCCTTCGCCGAGATCACCGGCATCAAGGTCAACCACGACCTGATCCAGGAAGGCGACGTGGTCGAGAAGCTGCAGACTTCCATGCAGTCCGGCAAGTCCATCTACGACGGCTGGATCTCCGATTCCGACCTGATCGGCACGCACTACCGCTACGGCGCCATCCTGCCGCTGTCCGACTACATGGCGGGCGCGGGCAAGGAATGGACCAATCCCAACCTGGATATCAAGGACTTCATCGGCACTAAATTCACCACTGCGCCCGATGGCAAGCTCTATCAGTTGCCCGACCAGCAGTTCGCCAACGTCTACTGGTTCCGGGCCGACTGGTTCGCGCGCCAGGACCTGAAGGACAAGTTCAAGGCCAAGTACGGCTACGACCTGGGCGTGCCCACCAACTGGTCCGCCTACGAGGACATCGCCGACTTCTTCTCCAACGACGTCAAGGAACTGGACGGCAAGAAGGTCTACGGCCACATGGACTACGGCAAGAAGGACCCGTCGCTGGGTTGGCGCTTCACCGATGCCTGGCTGTCCATGGCTGGCGCCGCCGACAAGGGCCTGCCCAACGGCATGCCGGTGGACGAGTGGGGCATCCGCGTGGCCGACGACAAGTGCACGCCGGTGGGCGCGTCGGTTTCACGCGGCGGCGCCACCAACAGCCCGGCCGCGGTCTATGCCCTGACCAAGTACGTGGACTGGATGAAGAAGTACGCGCCGCAGCAGGCCATGGGCATGACTTTCTCGGAATCCGGTCCGGTGCCCGCCCAGGGCCAGATCGCCCAGCAGATCTTCTGGTACACGGCGTTTACCGCCGACATGACCAAGAAGGGTCTGCCGGTGGTCAACGACGACGGCACGCCGAAGTGGCGCATGGCGCCGTCGCCCTACGGGCCGTACTGGAAGGACGGCATGCAGAACGGCTATCAGGACGTGGGCTCGTGGACCTTCTTCAAGTCCACCAACCCGGACAAGATGGCCGCGGCCTGGCTGTACGCGCAGTTCGTCACGTCCAAGTCGGTGTCGCTGAAGAAGTCCATCACTGGCCTGACCTTCATCCGCGACAGCGACATCAACAGCGAGTTCTTCACCAAGAACGCGGCCAACTACGGCGGCCTGATCGAGTTCTACCGCAGCCCGGCGCGCGTCGCTTGGACGCCCACCGGCAACAACGTGCCTGACTATCCCAAGCTGGCGCAGCTGTGGTGGAAGAACGTCGCCACCGCGGTCACCGGCGAAAAGACCCCGCAGGCCGCCATGGACAACCTGGCCAATGAAATGGACCAGGTCATGGCGCGTTTGGAGCGCGCCGGCATGGCGCAGTGCGCGCCCAAGCTCAACGCCAAGAGCGATCCCAGCAAGTGGCTGTCCGACCAGCACGCGCCATGGAAGAAGCTGGCCAACGAAAAGCCCAAGGGCGAGACGATCGCCTATGAGAAGCTGCTGGATGCCTGGAAGCAGGGCAAGGTGAGGTAAGGCCGGCGGCCAGTCGATGAGACTGGGCGGTCGCAGGCAGAAGGCCTGGGGCCGGCGTTGCGCCGGGTCCAGGCCTTTCAGTTTGCGCGAAACGCGGCAAGGGTTGGCAGGCTGCGGACTGCCGTGGCGGGGCGGAGCCCGTTTTCGCCCGCTAGTGCACGACGCGCGCCGCCTTGCGCGCGCGCTTGACTTCATACATGCGGGCGTCGGCCAGGCGGACCGCGGCCTCGGCGTCCAGGCCGCGCGGATCCAGCGCGACCACGCCGACACTGGCGCCTTCGTAGGGGACGACGTCCTCGCCCAACTGGTAGCGGCTGACGGTGGCGGCGGTGGCGCGTTCTTCCAGGGAACGCGCGGCTTCCTCCGCTTCGCCGCGTTGCGCGTGGCTGCCATGCGGGCCGTTGGCGGCGGCCAGGGCCGGGCCCGGGCCGATCAGCACGAATTCATCGCCGCCCAGCCGGCCCAGCATGTCCGAGCCGCGCAGGGCAGCGGCGATGCGGCGCGAGACTTCCTGCAGGAACAGATCGCCTTGCTGGTGGCCGTAAACATCGTTGATGCCCTTGAATCCGTCCAGGTCGACTACGCCGACCAGCACGCTGCCACCTTCGCGGATGGCGCGCGCCTGCAGGCGGTCCAGCGCCTCGTAGAGGGCGCGCCGGTTGGGCAGGCCGGTCAGCGCGTCGGTCAGCGCATACGACATGAGCTGGACGTTGGCGGCGTGCAGCTGTTCCATCAGCATTTCGCGTTCCAGGAAGCGGGCGATCACGCTGGAGAATAGCTTCAGCACCGATTCCGCCTGCGGCTCGATCTGGCGCCGCGTGGCGCTGGCGGCGCACAGGGTGCCGAACAGCACGCCGTCATCGGTGCGTACCGGCGCGCTCAAATAGGTTTGTATGCCCAGTTGCCGGGCGGCATCGGAATCTGGCCAGCAGCTCGCGACGTCGCTGGTGCACATGCGTCCTTCGTCCAGCGCGCGCTTGCAGAGCGTGTCGTCCCAGGGCACGGAAAGCCCTTCGGGGATCTGCAGTTGTCCAGCGTTGCGCGCATAGCGGATGTGCTGGAGGTCCGCCTTCAGGTCGATGGAAGTGAGATAGGTGGACTCCAGCCCGGTCACCGCGCCCAGCATATCCAGCAGCGGGCGCGTGAGCTGCTCGGCTGACTTGGCCGCGGGCAGGGTGGTCGACAGTTCTGCAAGTATCGGATCCAGCACGGTGTCTCCAGGAAGCGTGGGATATGGACTCCCGGCCCGTGGCTCCAAGGGAAGGCGGGCCGATGTGGCAGCCATTATGCATGCACAGCGGCCGTTTCTCCGACCGCCAAGCAAACCTGGAGCCAACTCGTCGCGCATCGTTCAGGCCCGAGTCCCGCCGGCGGACGGGTGGCGCGCCAGGCACGCCGCGTGGAGCGCGGTAGACGGCTCTGGCGCAGTGTATTCTGGCAATCATGCGGGGCCCGCGCGGGCCCGTCCTCGCAGAACAGAGCAGGCCGCGTACCGGCCGCCACCGCACCCAGGAGAGACAAACATGCTTTTGACGGAAGAACAGCTCAGCGTCCAGGAAATGGCGCGCCGCTTCGCGCAGGAGCGCCTGACGCCCAACTCGGAACGCTGGGACCGCGACCACAGCTATCCCGCCGACGCCATCGCCGAAATGGCGCAGCTGGGTTTTTTCGGCATGCTGGTGCCCGAAGCCTGGGACGGCAATGACAGCGGCTATGTCTCGTATGCGGTTGCGCTGGAGGAAATCGCGGCCGGCAACGGCGCTTGCTCCACCATCATGAGCGTGCACAATTCGGTCGCCTGCATGCCCATCCTGAAGTTCGGCACCGACGCGCAGAAAGAACAATTCCTGCGTCCGCTGGCAACCGGGGAACATATCGGCGGCTTCGCGCTGACCGAGCCGCAGGCCGGGTCGGACGCCAGCAGCCTGCACACCCGGGCGCGCCGCGACGGCGACGACTACATCTTGAACGGCGCCAAGCAGTTCATCACGTCGGGGCGCAGCGGCCAGGTCGTGATCGTGTTCGCGGTGACCGACCCCGAGGCCGGCAAGCGCGGCATCTCCGCCTTCATCGTGCCTACCGACACCCCGGGCTACAAGGTGCTGCGGGTGGAGGACAAGCTGGGCCAGCATGCTTCGGACACCTGCCAGATCGCGTTCGAGGACATGCGCATTCCTGCCGCCTACCGCCTCGGCGCGGAAGGCGAGGGCTACAAGATTGCGCTGTCCAACCTGGAAGGCGGGCGCATCGGCATTGCATCCCAATCCGTGGGCATGGCGCGGGCGGCATTCGAGTGCGCGCGCGACTACGCACGTGACCGGCAGGCCTTTGGCAAGCCCATCATGGAGCATCAGGCAGTCGCGTTCCGCCTGGCCGACATGGCGACCCAGATCCACGCGGCGCGGCAAATGGTGCTGCACGCCGCGGCGCTGCGCGAAGCCGGCAGGCCCGCGCTGACGGAAGCCTCCATGGCCAAACTGTTCGCCTCTGAAATGGCCGAGAAGGTATGCTCCGCCGCCATCCAGACCCTGGGCGGCTACGGCTATCTGAAGGATTTTCCGGTCGAACGGATCTATCGCGACGTGCGCGTCTGCCAGATCTACGAAGGCACCAGCGACATCCAGCGCCTGGTGATCGCGCGCGGCTTGTAAACGGTGCGGCCTAGGCGGCCGGCTGGCGCCGGCCGCGCCGTGCCCACATCGTGTAGACGATGATATTGCCCACGATCAGCAAGGCCGCCAGCACGACCTGCGTGGCGCGGGTGATGCCTTCGGGGTAGATCAGCGCCAGCACGTAGTGTTCGATGAAGCCGCCGCCATAGCCTTGCTGGCCGGCCTGCTGCCGCAGCGCAACCTCCAGCGGCGTCAGCGGGCAGATCCAGCCCATGCCTATCACCATCGCGCCCCAGGCCAGCGCCGGCAGGTGCAGGTAGGCGATCCAGCGTTTCCACAACGCCAGCAGTCCGCCGAACATCACGAAGGCGACGAAGAGGCCGTGCACGATGAGCACGAGGTCGGCTAGCAGGCGATAGCTCATTGCCGCACCCAGGTCAGGGTTTGAGGTCCCGCAGCAGCTTGGCCAGCTCCGGCGCCATCATCAGCGACACCCCCTGCGACTTGGCGTATTGCAGCGCATTGTCCGAAACCTCGCCTAGCGCGATATAGATGGCTTCGCGCGCGCCGCGTTTTTCGCGCGCCGCCTGCAGCTCGCGCAAGGGCTCGACGCCGACGCGGGCGGCTTTCCAGCGCTTGGCGCTGACCAGGGCGACGTGGCCGTCCTTGGTCAGCGCGAAATCGGCGCCCGGCAGTTGCAGCCGCTGCACTTCGCAGCCGTCGCGGCGAAAGCCTGCCTCGACGGTCTTGGAAAAGTCGGCCCAGGACATGCCGGCGGCGGCCTCGGCCACGGCCTGCACCCGCGCGCCCGAGGGCGAGCGCAGCTGCTTGTAGGCCGCCATGATGGCGATGACCGCGAACGGCACCGCGGCGAACACGCCCATCGCGGCGTACTCCAGCGGCAGCGCGGCAAAGCCGCCCGCCGACAGCAGCACGGCCACGCCGGCGCTCATCCACCAGGGCGAGCGCAGCAGCACGGCAAAGATGGAGTTCTGGGACATCTTGAATTTCATGGCGGCTCGCGGTGATGCTTGGGGAGGGTGGGCTTCAGGCGTCCTGGCCGCCGCCGTCGGCGGCGCGCACGACGATGCGCACGTCGCCGCAGGTGACGATCTGGCCGGCGCGGATCTTCGCCGTCTTGCGGCTTTCGACCGCGCCGCCGACGCTGACGTAGCCTTCGGCCACGAGCATCTTGCCCGCGCCGCCGCTGTCGCACACGCCGGTGGCCTTGAGCAGCTGGTTCACTTCAATATAGGGGCTGCCTTCGGCCAGCGTGAATTCGATGATGGGCATGTCTGGTCTGTCGTAGAGGTAAGGGCGGGGCGCTCAGGCCTGGCCGCCGTCGTTGGCGCCGCCCTGGGCTTGGGCGGGAGGCTCCTGCGCGGCTGGACGGCTGTTGTTGGTTTCGGCGCGCGCCATCCAGGCGATCAGGGACGAACGCATGGCTTCCTCGACCGACATCTGGATGGGCTGGACCCATTCCTGCGGCACGAACACGGTATAGCCGCCGATCATGTAGCCCATCGGCAGGTACACGGCCACGCGCTCGCCCTGGGTGAAGCCTTCGGGCAGGCCTTCCATGTTGCGGCGGGTGACCAGGCCTACCAGTTCCAGCTGCTGTCCCGGCACGCGCAGGATCACGACCTGCTGGGCGGTGTTCTTGGAGCTGGGCGAAAAGTAGTCCGCGAAGCTCTTCAGGGACGTATAGATGCTCTTGACCACCGGCAGGTTGGTGAACGGCATTTCCAGCAGCACCAGCACCCGCTGCACGCGCTCCTTGGAGACCAGGTAGCCGATGGCCAGGATGCCCAGGATGCCCAGCGCCAGGCCCATGCCCGGCACGTAGAACCCGCCGATGAAGGGGCGCAGGAAGGTCAGCGCCACGGCTTCGGTCCAGGCCAGGAAGATATAGAGCAGGTAGATCGTCAGGGCCAGCGGCAGGACCGTGATCAGTCCGCGGAAGAAGTACTTATATAGACGGGTCATAGACATAGGCAAATAAATTAGGGTCGGATTGCGCGGCAAAGGCACGCGCCGAAGGGCCGCCAGCATAGCAGCCAGCGCGGACCCGACCGGTAACAATCGGCGTGCAATCCGCAGCGGCGGCTGGCGCCTAGCGGTCCACAGGCAGGTACAGGGTCTCCTTGATTTCCTCCATGACCACGTAGCTGCGCGATTCGGCGGACGCGGGCAGGCGTTTGAGGATTTCGCCGAGGAGACGGCGGTATTCGTTCATTTCAGTCAGGCGGGCCTTGACCAGGTAGTCGAAGTCGCCGGACACCAGGTGGCATTCCATGACTTCGGGCACATATAGCAACTCTTTCTTGACCTTGTCGAACACGTCGCCGGATTTGGCCGACAGCTTGATCTCCAGGAAGACGAGCAGGTTCTTGCCCAGCGCCGCCGGATTGACGCGCGCATGGTAACCCGTGATGACGCCTTCGCGCTCCATGCGCTTGACGCGGTCGGAGCAGGGGGTGGCCGACAGGCTGATCCGGTCGGCCAGTTCGGTGACGGAAATACGGCCTTCCCGCTGCAGGATATCCAGGATTTTCAGGTCGATACGGTCTAGCTCGCGCATTTCACTTTTGGCGATCGAAAAACAGAAGGGGGGCGGGAAAAAGCACTGCCAAAGAAAAATCTTCAGTGCTTTTCACTACTGAGAGGCCCATAGACTACCGAAATTCCTGAACAAAACCAATCATCGGAAAGAATCATGCACGTCATCGTCCTCGGCAGCGGCGTCATCGGTACCACCACGGCCTATTACCTGGCCCGTCAGGGAGCCAAAGTCACGGTGCTGGACCGCCAGCCCGCGGCGGCGCAGGAGACCAGCTACGCCAATGCCGGGCAGGTGTCGCCGGGCTATTCCACGCCCTGGGCGGCGCCCGGCATTCCGTTGAAGGCCATCAAGTGGCTGTTTCAGAAGCACGCCCCGCTGGCTATCCGCCTGGACGGCAGCCTGTTCCAGCTGAAGTGGATGGCGGCCATGCTGGCCAACTGTTCCGCCGAACGCTACTCGGTCAACAAGGAACGCATGCTGCGCCTGTCGGAGTACAGCCGCGATTGCCTGCGCGAGCTGCGTACGTCCACCGGTATCCACTACGAAGAGCGTACGCGCGGCACCTTGCAGCTGTTCCGTACCGAGGCTCAGCTGGAAGCCGCCCGCCGCGACATCGCCGTGCTGGAAGAAGTGGGCGTGCCCTACGAATTGCTGGACCGCAACCGCCTGGTGACGGCCGAGCCGGCCCTGGCGCGCTCGCTGCACAAGCTGTCGGGCGGCCTGCGCCTGCCCAATGATGAAACCGGCGACTGCCAGCTGTTCACCACGCGGCTGGCCGAACTGGCCAAGGGCCTGGGCGTGGAGTTCCGCTTCGGCCAGTCGGTGTCGGGCCTGAACACGGCCGGCGGCCAGATCACCGGCGTGCGCGTGGGCAACGAAGTGCTGACCGCCGACCGCTACGTCGCCGCCTTCGGCAGCTACACGCGCGACTTCCTCGCGCCGCTGGGCCTGGACCTGCCGGTGTATCCGCTCAAGGGCTATTCGCTCACCATCCCCATGGCGGACGAATCGGCCGCGCCGGTCTCGACCATCCTGGACGAAACCTACAAGATCGCCGTCACGCGCTTCGACCAGCGCATCCGCGTGGGCGGCATGGCCGAGATCGCGGGCTTCGACCTGCGCCTGAAGGACGCCCGCCGCAAGACGCTGGAGCTGGTCGTCAACGACCTGTTCCCCGGCAGCGGCCACGTGGCCCAGGCCGAGTTCTGGACCGGCCTGCGTCCCATGACCCCGGACGGCACGCCGGTGGTTGGCGCGACCCGCTACGGCAACCTCTATCTGAACACCGGCCACGGCACGCTGGGCTGGACCATGGCCTGCGGCTCCGGCAAGCTGGTGGCCGACCAGGTCATGGGCCAGCGTCCCGCCATCCGCACGGACGGCCTGGACCTGTCGCGCTACGACCGCAAGGCGGCGTCCAACCAGTCGCTGGTGCTGGACGGCAAGAGCGCCTGATTTCAGCTTTTCCCGTGGCCCAGGCCACGAGCCTGGCCTGCAAAGGCCCCGACAGCACAGAGCGCTGGCGGGGCCTTTGTCTTCATGGGTGTTGCGGTTGCGCCAATTGCTCCAGCATGGCCAGTACGGCAGGTTGCGTTTCGTCGTGGCGCCAGATGCCGCGCAGGTCCGACGGGTCCGACGCATGCTTCAGCGCGCGGCAGACCAGGTTTGGCAACTGCACCTTGCCCAGCGAGGCCGGCACCAGCGACACGCCGAACTCATGCGAGACCAGCGTGGCGATCGTCAACATGTTCCGCACTTTGTGCCGGATATGCGGCGTGAAGCCGGCTTGCAGGCAGAGCGACAGTATCTTGTCGTAGTAGCCCGGCGAAAAATCCCTGGGAAACAGCACGAAGTCGTCATGCTGCAACTGCTTCGCGTCGATCGCTTCAAGTCCGGCCAGGGGATGCGTGGCCGGGAGCAGGCATACGAAGTCTTCACGGTGCAGCACGCGCGACGATACGCCGGATGGCATCACCCGGGGATGCACGATCCCGATGTCGATCTGGCCGCGTTGCAGCGCGTCGATCTGCTCGTAGCTGCTGAGTTCGTAAAGAACCACTTCGACTTCCGGACGCGCCACGGCGTAGGCCCGCACATCCGAGGCCAGCCGGGTCAGGAACGACGAGCCCACGAATCCGATATGCACGGCGCCGGCTTCGCCATTGGCCGCGCGCCGCGCCTGTTCCTCTGCATCGCGCGCCAGCGCCAGCAGTTTCAACGCTTCCCGATAGATCACCTTGCCCGCCTCGGTCAACGCCACTTCGCGGGTGGTTCGGCGTAGCAGTTCCATGCCCAGCGAGGCTTCCAGCTGGCGGATGTTGAAGCTGAGGGGCGGCTGGCTGATGGCCAGGCGCTTGGCGGCCCTGCCGAAATGCAGCTCCTCGGCGACGGCCACGAAGTAGCGGAGTTGGCGCAGATCCATGGGAGGGCTCGCGGGTGGGGAGGGGGCCGGCTGGCTCAGGCAGGCTGGAAAAGATTGATCCAGTATCGGTATGAATAGCACAAAAAAATATATTGGACGAGAAAAATCACGCTGCCAATAATGGGTTTCACCGCGGAGACACGCGGCCATGAATCCGGGCACAGACCCGCGATCCCCCAAGGAGACTTATTGTGCGTATCCCTATCGTCATCGCGCTCACCGCCGGCACCTTGCTTGCCGCCACCGCCGCGCAAGCCCAGGACTATCCCCGCATGCCCATCCGCCTGATCGTGCCGTACTCGGCGGGCGGCATGACCGACGTGGTGGCCCGCGTCATCGGCCAGAAGTTGGGTGAACGGCTGGGCCAGCCCGTGATCGTGGAGAACCGCGCGGGCGCGGCCACCATCATCGGCGCGGAAATGGTGGCCAACGCCAAGCCGGACGGCTACACCTTGCTGGCGGCGACCAACACCACGCTGACCATCAATCCCTGGCTGTACCCGAAGCTGCCCTATGACGCGGTCAAGAGCTTTGCGCCGATCGCCCTGATCGCGAGTACGCCGAGCGTCATCGTCGTCAACCCGAAGGTCCCGGCGCAGACGCTGGAACAGTTCGTGGCCCAGGCCCAGGCCAAGCCGGGCGAATTCAGCTACGCGTCCTACGGCGCCGGTTCGACCGCGCACCTGGCGGGCGAAATGCTGCGGTCCAGGGCCAAGATCAATCTGCTGCATGTGCCCTACAAGGGCAGCGCGCCCGCCAAGGCGGCGGTGATGGGCGGCGAAGTCTCCGTCACGTTCGAGCCCGCTTTCACCGGCCTGCCGCAGATCCAGGCGGGCAAGCTGACCGCGCTGGCCGTCATGAGCGACAAGCGCTCCGCGGTGCTGCCGCAGTTGTCGACCACGGCGGAGCTGGGCTATCCCGACATGAAGATGTCGGCGTGGGTGGGCATCCTGGCGCCGGCGGGCACGCCGCCCGCCATCGTCAAGTCCTTGAGCGGCACGATCGAGCAGGTCATGGCCCAGGCCGATGTGCGCGAAGCCCTGCTGCGTTCGGGAGGCGAGCCGGTGGGTTACTTCGGCGAGGCCTTCAGCGCCTACATGCGCGAGGAAAGCGCGCGCTACGGGCAGGTCATCAAAGACGCCAACATCCGCATCGATTGACAGCGCCGCAACGGCATCAAGTCCCAAGACACATACATGACCATCAAACCGCTATCCCATATCCGCGTGCTGGACCTGACCCGCGTGCTGGCAGGCCCCTGGTGCACCCAGAACCTTGCCGACCTGGGCGCCGACGTGACCAAGATCGAGCGCCCGGGCGCGGGCGACGATACCCGCGGCTGGGGGCCGCCCTGGATGCCGGATGCCGATGGGCGGCCGCGCGAGGATTCCGGCTACTACGCTTCGACCAACCGCGGCAAGAAATCCGTGACCGTGGATATCTCCACCGCCGCAGGCCAGGACATCATCCGCCGCCTGGCCGCGGATTCGGATGTGCTGGTGGAGAACTACAAGGTCGGCACGCTGGCGCGCTATGGCTTGGGCTACGAAGACCTGCGGGCGGATAACCCCGCGCTGGTCTATTGCTCGATCACCGGTTTCGGGCAGACCGGGCCGTACCGCCACCGGCCGGGCTACGACTTCATTTTCCAGGGCATGGGCGGCCTGATGAGCGTCACCGGCGAGGCCGATGGCCTGCCGGGCGCAGGCCCCCAGAAGGTGGGGGTCGCGGTGGCGGACATCACCACCGGCATGTACGCCAGCCTGGCGATTGCGGCTGCCTTGGCCTGGCGCGAACGCAGCGGGCAGGGGCAGCACATCGACATGGCCTTGCTGGATTGCGTGCTGGCGTTCGGCAGCAACCCCGCGGTCAACTACCTGGTGTCCGGCAAGACGCCCCGGCGTTACGGCAACGCGCATGCCAACGCGGTGCCTTACCAGGTCTTCGACACGCAGGATGGCCGCCTGATCGTGGCGATAGGCAATGACAGCCAGTTCGCGGCCTATTGCCAGGAGATCCGGCGTCCGGATCTGGCGCAGGATCCGCGCTATGCCAAGGTCAGCGGACGCCTGACCCATCGCGACACGCTGCTGCCCTTGCTGGCTGAAATCATGGCGACGGATACCAGCGCGGCATGGCAGGGCAGGCTGGAAGGCGCGGGGGTTCCTTGCGGACCCATCAACAGCTTTGCCGAAACGTTCATCGATCCGCAGGTGGTGCATCGCGGCTTGCGGGTCGATCTGCCGCTATCCACGGGCGGGACCTGCCCTGGCATCGCCAGTCCCATGCGTTTTTCGGCGACGCCGCTGGACCATCGCGCGGGGCCGCCGGTGCTGGGCGAGCATACCCGCGAGGTGCTGGCGCAGCGTCTCGGGTTGTCGGATGCCGCCCTGACGGAATTGCGCGCGGCCGGCGTCATCTGACTTTTCATTTGCGAATCACGCGTCCGCGCCGATTGGGGGCGCGGCGTCGAACTACGTCCTTCAGGAGTTGCTCATGCCTTTTCTCGCCAGATACGACGAATACGTCCGCCCGCGTCCCGAGCGGTCCTCGCAGAGTTCGCATTTTCTTGCGCCCGATTGCGCGGGCCAGGATTTCTACGCACTGGATCGGGGCCTGCAGGATCTGCTGAGGCTCTACGTGCCCGAGGCCACGCATGCCAGGCTGCTGCCGCAATTCCAGCGCATGGGGCAGCTGGCGGGAGGGCGCCTGAATGCGCTGGCCACCGTGGCGGACAAGTTCCCGCCCGTGCTGCACCCGCGCACGCGCTGGGGCGAGGACGAAGACTGGATCGAGTACCACCCGGCCTATCAGGAAATGGAGCACATCGCTTTCGCCGACTTCCAGTTCCATGCCATGAGCCATCGCGCCGGCGTGCTGGGCTGCGACGCGCCGTTGCCGCCCGTGGCCAAGTACGCTTTGCAGTACCTGTTCGTCCAGGCCGAATTCGGCCAGATGTGTCCGATCAGCGTATCGGACACGTCGATCCATCTGATCCGCAAGTTCGGCAGCCCGGCACTTCAGGAAAAGCTGCTGCCTCGCATGTTGTCCAGCGACCCGGCCACGCTCTGGAAGGGGACGCAATTCATGACGGAGAAAGCCGGAGGATCGGACGTGGGGGCGCTGGAAACCGTCGCGCGCCAGGTCGACGGCACCTGGCGCCTGCACGGCGAAAAGTGGTTCTGCTCGCACACGGACGCGGATGTGGCCTTGCTGTTGGCCCGCCCGGAAGGCGCGCCCGCGGGCACGCGCGGCTTGGCGCTGTTCGCGATGCCGCGGCGCCTCGAAGACGGCAGCCGCAACGCCTATCGCATCGTCCGCCTGAAGGACAAGCTGGGCACGCGCTCGATGGCCAGCGGCGAAATCCGCCTGGAAGGCGCGCAGGCCTACCTGGTGGGACAGGTGGACCAGGGGCTCAAGCACATGATGGAGCAGGTCAATCTTTCGCGGCTGTCGCACGGAGTCCGCGCGGCGGCGATGATGCGCCGCTGCCTGAACGAGGCCATGCTGGCCGCCCGCCACCGGCATGCGTTCGGACGCGATGTCATGGCCTATCCCTTGCTGCGCCGCCAGTTGCTGAAACTGCTGACGCCGACGGAAGCGGCCTTGTCCATGGTGATGGCCACGGCCGACATCATGCGGCGTGTACAGGAGGGCGATACGGCCGCCGCGCCGGTGCTGCGCCTGTTGACGCCGCTGTTGAAGCTGCGCACTTGCCGCGACAACGTCAGCGTGGCGACCGGCGCGATGGAGATACGCGGCGGCAATGGCTACATCGAGGACTTCATCAATGCCCGGCTGGTGCGCGATGCGCATATCGGCGTGTTGTGGGAGGGCACCAGCAACATCAATGCGCTCGACGCCATCCAGCGCGCCGTGCGCAAGGATCGGGCGCACGAGCCGCTGTCCGCGTTGCTGGAATGCAAGCTGGAGGAAGCGACGGCCTTGCCTGCCGCCTGGCGTGCCACCTTGCGGGATTGCCTGCGCCGGGCCGTCGGGCTGGCCGAGGCCGTGGGGGCGGATGAAAAGCACGAGGCGCAGGTGCGGCGCGCGGCGTCGGCGCTCTATTACGTGTCGGCAGCGGTATTCATGGCCTGGGAGAGCTGCCAGCCCGGCGTGGATGCGAGGCGCCTGCTGCTTGCCGACGCCGTGCTGCGCCACTACTTGCTTCCCGCTGATCCCTTGCGCGAAGCCACCAAGGACGGCGAGACGCAGGCCGACATGCTGATGCTGCAGGAAACGCCCTTGGCGCTGGTGCAGGTCTTACCTTTGCTGGCTTCGCCTTCCTGAAGGGGAACTCCGCCGCGAGCAGGGTCTTGCTCTTACAATTCCGCGCATGACCCATTTCCTGCATACCGCCGACTGGCAGATCGGCCGACAATACGGCCAGTTTGAAACCGACGACGCCGCCATGCTGGCCGAGGCCCGCTTCGACGTCGTGGCGCGCATCGCGGCGCTGGCCGCCGAGCGCGGCGTGGACGCCGTGCTGGTGGCGGGCGACGTGTTCGACACGCAAGGCGTGTCGGACCGGACGATACGCCGCCTGTTCGCCGCCATGGCGGCTTACGCCGGGCCTTGGGTCATGATCGCCGGCAACCACGACGCGGCGCTGGCCGACAGCGTCTGGAGCCGGGCGATGCAGCTGGGCTGCATCCCGTCCAATGTGCATGTGCCGCTGCGCACTGGCGTGGTCGACCTGGCCACGATCAACCTCGCCGTGCTGGCCGCGCCCTTGACGCAACGCCATACCTATGACGACGTGACCCAGGCCTTCGATACGCTGGAAACCGAACCTGGCCGCATCCGCGTGGGCCTGGCGCATGGCAGCGTGGTGGGCCGCCTGCCGGACACGATAGACGCCACCAATCCCATCGCTGCGGACCGCGCGGCGCGGGCGCGCCTCGATTACCTGGCGCTGGGCGATTGGCACGGCTGCCTGTCGATCGACGAACGCACCTGGTATGCCGGCACCCCGGAGCAGGACCGCTTCCGCGGCAATGAGCCCGGCTATGCGCTGCATGTGAGCATCGACGCGCCGGGCGCGGCGCCCGTCGTCGAGCGGCTGGCCACGGGCAAGTACCGCTGGTCGGCCTGGTCGGAAACGCTGAGCCTGCCCACGGATGCACAGGCGCTGGCCGGGCGCATGGCGGAACTCCGCGCCGAGGACGTGCTGCGGCTGGACGTGCAGGGGCACGTCAACATGGAAACCTGGGAGGCGCTGCAACGCGCCGTGGACCAGGCGGCGGCGCAGGTGCGGGCATTGCTGCCGGACTTGTCCGGCCTCTTGCTGGAACCGGACGAAGCCGACCTGGCCGAACTGCGCGCCAGCGGCTATGTGGGCGAAGTGGCGGCGCAATTGCAGGCATTGCAGTCGGACCCGGACCAAGCCGCGGTCGCCGGCGAGGCCTTGCGGCTATTGCTGCGGTTCCAGCGCGAAAGCGCCGCGCCGGGAGCCGCCAAATGAAGCTTTCGCGCATCGCCCTGGAAGAATTCCGCAAGTTCCGCCAGCCTATGGCGCTGGAGGATCTGCAAGACGGCCTGAACCTGTTCGTGGGTCCGAATGAAGCGGGCAAGAGCACCGTGGCCGCGGCCATCCGTTCCGCCTTCCTTGAACGCTACAGCACCAGCAAGGTCGCCGACCTGGCGCCGCACGGCGAGTCCGGCGCGCGGCCCAGCGTGGAACTGGAGTTCACGCATGCCGGGCACAGCTACGTGCTGAAGAAGCAATTCCTGTCGCGCGCCCGCTGCGAGCTGCTGATCGACGGCGGCGCGCAGCGCCTGGACGGCGAAGAAGCCGAGAACGCGCTGGCCGCGCTGCTGGGTTTTGAATTGCCCGGGCGCGGCCAGAGCAAGCCGGACCTGGCGGGCATTCCCGGCCTGTTGTGGATCCAGCAGGGCGACGGCCACAACCTGCAGGAAGCGGCGGGTCATGCCGGCACGCATCTGCGCGACGCCTTGACGCAGCTGTCGGGCGAACTGGCTTCGGGCGATGGCGATCGCCTGTACGAACGCGTGGCGGCCGAGCGTGGCGCGCTGCTGGACGCGCGCAACGGCCGTCCCAAGGGCGCGTACAAGGAAGCCGAGGATGCGCTCGCGCGCGCCGCGGCTGAACGCGACGAGTGCGCGCAGGCCATGGCGCAGCTGAACGCCGACGTGGACCGCCTGGCCGAGTTGCGCCGCGACCATGAGCGCGCCCAGGCCGGCGAACCCTGGAAGGACTTCGAGGCCAAGGCGGCCGAGGCGCGCGCGCGCCTGGCGGCCCTGGCCAAGGAGCGCGAGGCCTTTGAAGGCCTGCGCCGCGAACAGGCCCAAGCCGCGCAGACGCTGGCGCTGTTGCAGGACCAGGTCCGGCGCGACCAGCAGGACGAGGCCGAACTCCAGTCCCTGGTCAACGAGGCCCGCGCCGCGCGCGCCCGGGTCGAAGC
>NZ_JBARYB010000271.1:0-6736 GCF_049647645.1 Achromobacter sp. | reverse complement strand
GGCCCCAGGCCAGCCAGGTGGCCCAGGGCCAGACGCCCGGGGTCAGCTTGCGCGTGCTGCGCATCTGGAAGGGCTGGCTGGCCGCGCCCAGCGGCTTTTGCAGGGCCAGGGGCCAGCCCAGGACGCGGGCATCAGGCTGCTTGTCCAGGAGCGGTAGCGGCGTCTGGTCCACGGCCAGAGTCAGGTTGGCCAGCCCCGGGGGAAAGTCGGCCGCGGGCACGAGTTGCCTCGCGTCCAGGAGCAGGCTCCAGCCGGAAGGCGCCACCAGCCAATAGCGGGCGTTATCCACCGGCAGCGTCACCGGCCGGGCCAGGCCGCGCGCGCGTTCGACGGCGGCTGCAAGGCCGGCGGGCTCCGCCACGCTGCCGCTCCAGGCGCCGCCGGGCAGGTAGCCCAGCCCCAGCAATTGCGGCATGGCTGGTTGCAGGCTGGGAAACAGGCGTTCGGGAGCCGGAGGATGGGACAGCGCGGCCAGGGTCGCGAGCACGGCTTCATGCTGCACCGTTTTCTGGCTCAGCATGCGCTGCGCCACGCTGGTGTTCTGGGTGAAGCGCTCGTACTGATCGACGTAATCCTGCCGCCCGATCCAGAGGGCGCCGAGGGCGAACAGGACCAGCCAGCAGAAGAAGGCGCGAGCGCGCGATAGGGGATTCACGCCTGAAATTATGCCTTGCGGCTGGCGCGGGCTGGAATCCGTAGGGCTACGGAGGGCTGGCGCTTACGCGGCCAGCCGTTGGGCGTCGGGGTCGGGGGTCTGCGAAGTGGCCGCGAGCGCGATCTGGTAGAGCGCCGCCACCAGGTCCGATTGCGTCACCAGTCCGACCAGGTTGCGCGCTTCATCCAGCACCGGCACGCAATGCAGGCTGTCCGACATGGGGCGGGCCAGCTCGATGGCGGGCAGGCCCGGGGTGGCGAAGGGCACTTCGCTGCGCATGCAGTCGGCCACCAGCAGGTCGGGCGCGGCATCCGCATCGGCGGCAACGGCAGCCAGCCGGGCCCGGCGCGCCAGCACGTCGCCCTGGCTGACCATGCCGGCGTAGCGGCCGGCCGAATCCAGCACCGGTAGCGCCTGCAGGCGGTGCTTGTCGAACAGGCGCACGGCGTAATCCAGCGGATCCTGGGCCTGCACGGTCACCACGTCGCGCGACATGATGTCGGCGCAATGCACGTCGCCGAAGCGGCGCACGCTGGCGCGCATTTCCGCGGCCAGCACGATTTCTTCCAGGTCTTCCTTGCTGATGTCCAGCAGCTCGCCGCGCTGGGTGAGCGCGTCGTCCAGGTCGGCCAGGCTGAAGCCCAGGCGGGCGCTGGGCGCGAGGTCGCGCGTGTTGTGGCCGACAGCCGGGTCGGCGTGGCGGCGCGGATAGTTGCGTTTGAGCGCGCCGTTGAAGACTACGGCAATGCACAACAGGATGGCGGAGTTCAGCGCCACCGGCCAGAGCGCGAAGCCGTAGCCCAGGCTGGCGACGCTGGGGCCGCCCAGCACGGCGGTCAGCGCCACCGCGCCGCTGGGTGGATGCAGGCAGCGCAGCGAGAACATGGCGCCGATGGCCAGGGCCACCGCTGCGGCGGCGGCCACGCCGGGCACGGGGATGAATTGGGCGCAGAACACGCCGATCAGGGCCGAGACCAGGTTACCGGCCATGATGGACCAGGGCTGGGCAAGCGGGCTGGCGGGGGCGGCGAACAGCAGCACCGCGGAGGCGCCCATGGGAGCGATGAACCAGGGGCTGGCATCACCCAACGCGTGGCGGCCCACCCATTCCGTGCAGAACAGGCCGAGCAGCGCGCCCAGCACACCGTAGAGTTTCTCGCGTCCGTTGACGCCTACTGGCGCTGGCGCGAACGAGCCCAGCCAGCGCTTGATTGCAACACCCAAAACGATCTCCTCGCGCATCAATATGTCGCGGGGCGACAATTTATCACGTGGGGACTGGCGGCGCTGCATAAGCTTATGCAGCCGGGCGTGGCTCAGGTTTTGCCGGATTCGTCCCCGATACGCGCCAGCAGGCGCGTCAGCAGCGGCCGCATGGCGCGCAATTCTTCCAGGTGCGAGGCCGACAGATCCTCCAGCATGCGCTCCCCCTTGGCGGTCAGCACCACTTCGACGCGGCGCCCGTCCTCGGGGTCGGCTTCGCGGCTGACCAGATCCAGGCGCGCCAGCCGGCCCACCAGTTCGGCGGCGGTGTGCGGGCGGATCAGCAGGCGTTCGGCGATTTCTCCCACGTACAGGCCGCGGCGGCCGGGGGCGCTCTTGCGGGTGCCTTTGATGGCGAGCAGGGCCTGGTGCTGCTGTGGCATCAGGTCCAGGCCGGCGGCGGCGTTTTCGCTGAAGGCGGCAAAGCGGCGCAGCGCATAACGGAAGTCGGCCAGCAGTTCGTAGTCCGTGGCGGTCAACTGGGTAGGGGGCAGGGGCGGGTTCACCTGGCTGATTCTAATATATGTCGTGATACGATATATATGACATTTCGCAAATCCCTGCGAGATTCTTCCTGCCTTCGAACATGCCTCCCACTTCTTCCTCTGCCCGGGCCGCGCTGCGCCTGGGCGACTTCACCACGGACAAGCGCGTGGTCCTGCTCATGGGCCTGGCCATCCCGGTCGGGCTTGCCAGCGTGGCCGCGGCCTGGGCCTTGCTGCGCCTGATCGCGCTGTGCACCAACCTGGCCTACCACCACCAGTTCTCGTTCGCGGACATGCCGATTACGACGGGGCAGTTGGGGCTGGCCTCGGTCGCCATTCCTGTCGTGGGCTGCCTCATCATCGGCCTGCTGGCGCGCTATGGCTCGGAGAAGATTCGCGGCCACGGTATTCCGGAAGCCATGGAAGCCATCCTGATCGGCAAAAGCCGCATCCAGCCCAAGGTGGCGGTGTTGAAGCCGGTGTCTTCCGCCATATCCATCGGCACGGGCGGCCCGTTCGGCGCCGAGGGGCCCATCATCATGACGGGCGGCGCCATCGGTTCCCTGCTGGCGCAGACCATCCACCTGGACGACGGCGAGCGCAAGACCCTGCTGGTGGCTGGCGCCGCCGCGGGCATGACGGCCATTTTCGCCACGCCGCTGGCGGCAGTGCTGCTGGCGGTCGAGCTGCTGCTGTTCGAATGGAAACCGCGCAGTTTCCTGCCGGTGGCCATGGCCGCGCTGGTGGCGGCGGCCACGCGCGCCTTCGTGCTGGACGCCGGGCCGATATTCGCGTATTCGGGTGCGCTGCCGTTCACGCCCGCGCACCTGCTGGCCTGCGCCGTCGTAGGCGTGTTGGCGGGCCTGGGGTCGGGCGTGCTGACGTCCATGGTCTACACCGCCGAGGACCTGTTCGAAAAGCTCCCGCTGCACTGGATGTGGTGGCCGGCCTTCGGCGGTCTGGTCATCGGCATCGGCGGGCTGATCGAGCCGGCGGCGCTGGGCGTGGGCTACGACAACATCCGCCATTTGCTGGCGGGCGATCTGGCGTTCCAGGCGGTGCTGCTGCTACTGGCGGTCAAGGTCATCATCTGGTCCGTCGCGCTGGGCTCGGGGACTTCGGGCGGGGTGCTGGCGCCGCTGCTGATATTCGGCGGCGCGCTGGGCGCGCTGGCGACGCCGCTCCTGCCGCAGGCCGCCCCGGGTTTCTGGGCGCTGCTGGGCATGGCCGCGATGATGGGCGGCACCATGCGCGCGCCGCTGACCGCGACCTTGTTCGCGGTGGAACTGACCGGCGACATGGGCGCGCTCCTGCCGGTGCTGGCGGCCTGCGTATTCGCGTATGGAGTCACCGTGCTGCTCTTGAAGCGTTCCATCCTGACCGAGAAAATCGCGCGCCGCGGCCACCATATCAGCCGCGAGTACCGCGTGGACCCCTTCGACCTGCTGCGGGTCAGCCAGGTCATGACCACCCCGGTCGAGACCTTGCCGGCCGACTGGACGGTGGCGCAGGCCATCGCGCATTTCACGACGGCGCAGCCGGTGCATACCAGCTACCCGGTGTTGGACGCGCAAGGCGCGGTGGTGGGCGAAGTCACGCGCGCCGACACCCTGGCCTGGGCGATCGACGACGAGCAGACTGGACGCACGTTGGGGGAAGCGCTGCAAGGCCGCGACCTGGTGTACGGCCATCCCGAGGAACTGGCCAGCCAGATTGCCGACCGCATGGCGCTGACGGGCGCGGGACGCGTGCCCATCCTGGACCGGGCCAACGGCCGGCTGGTGGGCATCGTGGGGCGCAAGGACCTGTTCCGCTCGCGGGCGCGGCGGCTGCGCGAAGAGAGCCAGCGCAACGCGTACTTCCGCCGCACCCCGTCAGCGGGACGCTGAGGCCCGCAGTTCCCACAAGACGTCCAGCACATGCCGGGTGGCTTGCTCCACTTGCCCGGCGCGGTGCGCGATGCCCAGCGGACGCCATAGCGCGGGCCGCAGCGGACGCATCTCGATGCGGGGATCCGGCTGCGGCGCGGTGGCTTCGTGCGGCAGCAAGGTGGCGCCGTAGCCCGCGGCGACCAGACTCTTGATCGCGTCGTTGTAGTTCAGCTGGATGCGGGCGCGCGGGTTCAGGCCCGCGGCGGCGAACCATTCCCCCGTCAGGCGCGACAGCCGCGTGCTGGCGTCGTTCAGGATCAGCGGCCGCTCGGCCAGCCAGGCCGGCGTCAGGCGCGCGGGCGCTTGCCAGCTTGCGGGCAGGAAGGCCATGACCGGGTCGCGCCGCCACGGGCGCAGCACCAGGCCCTCCAGCGGCGGCTGGGGCAGGGCCACCAGCCCCACGTCCAGCGAGCCGTCGGCCAGGCGCAACAGGGTCTCCTGGGAGGTCAGCACCGCCACCTGCACGTCGATGCCGGGATGGTTGCGTCCCAGCGTTTCCAGGGCCTGGGGCAGCAGATGGGCGATGGCGCCGGTGGAGGCGCCCAGCCGCACGCGCCCGGCCAGCCCTTGCACCTGCCGCTGCACGTCGTCCAGCGCCTGATCGGCGTCGGCCAGCAGGCGGCGCGCGCGCTCCAGCAGGGTTTCGCCGATGGCTGTGGGCCGGACCTGGCCGCGCTTGCGCGTCAGCAGCGGCGCGCCGATGCGTTCTTCCAGGTCGGCCACGTGCAGGCTGATGGTGGGCGGCGCCAGATGCAGCGCGCGGGCCGCGTCGGCGAACGAGCCCAGGTCGGCGATGGCGACCAGGGTGCGCAGGCGGTCCAGGCTGATCTCACGCATGGCGGTCTCGTTCAGAAAAGCTGAATTGGACAGTCATGATATTCGACTTTTGTTATCTACGATCCAGACCGATGATGAGGTCCTGCGCCCGGAACGTTCCGGCGCTCCCTTTGATCCAGGACGCAAGCGCCATGACCCATCCTTTAATTTTCATCGACGGCGACCAGGGCACCACCGGCCTGCAGATCCATGAACGCCTGCATGGGCGCTCGGACCTGCGGCTGCTGACGCTGCCCGAGGCGGAACGCAAGGACCCGCAGCGCCGCGCGCAGGCCATCAACGGCTGCGACATCGCCATCCTGTGCCTGCCCGACGAGCCGGCGCGCCAGGCCGCCGCTTCCATCGTCAATCCCGCAGTGCGGGTGATAGACGCCAGTTCCGCCCACCGCACGACGGCCGGTTGGGTCTACGGTTTTCCGGAAATGAACGCGGAACAGGCCGGGTTGATCGCCCAGGCCCGGCGCGTCAGCAATCCCGGCTGCTATCCCACGGGCGCGATCGCCTTGCTGGGTCCGCTGCTGCGGGCGGGGCTGGTGCCGGCCGACTATCCCGTGGTGATCCATGCGGTGTCGGGTTATTCCGGCGGCGGCCGCGCCGCGGTGGACGCCTACGAGGCCGCCGATGGCGGCGGCGGACCTGCGTTCCAACTCTATGGGCTGGGCCTGGCGCACAAGCACACGCCGGAAATCGAACGCCACGCCGGCTTGACGCAGCGGCCGGTATTCGTGCCGGCCTACGGCGCCTATCGCCAGGGCATCGTGCTGACGGTGCCGCTGCAGTTGCGCCTGCTGCCGGCGGGCGTGGACATGCAGCGCCTGCACGCCTGCCTGCAACAGCACTACGAAGGCGCCAGGCACGTGCAGGTGGTTGCGCCGCAGGACGCAGCCGCCCATACCCACGTGGATCCGCAGGCCTTGAACGGCAGCAACGATTTGCGCCTGGCGGTCTATGGCAACGCCCGGGAGGGGCAGGTGTTGCTGACGGCGGTGTTCGACAACCTGGGCAAGGGCGCGTCGGGCGCTGCGGTGCAAAACCTGGACCTGATGCTGGCCGCGATGGGATAGCCGCGGCTCAGCGTCAGTCGCCGCTGGCTGGCGCCTGGATCGTATCCAGGCGCTGGGCCAGCGAGGCGGCCGACAGCTCGCCCACGCGCAGGTCCACCAGCCGCCCCTGGGCATCCAGGAACAGCGTGGCGGGCAGGCCGCGGTTGCTCATCTGGCGCGAGGCCGCGCCTGCGGGATCCAGCAGCACGTTGCGCAATGACGGCGCCTGCTGCGCGAGGAACTCCGTGACGGCGGGCGGGGCCTCGGCCTGGTTCAAGAAAACGAAATTCACGCCGGGATGCGCCGCCTGCGCCGCGGCGAACGCAGGCATTTCGCGGCGGCAGGGCGGGCACCAGCTCGCCCACAGATTGATGACGGTGGGCTTGCCCTGGTAGGCCGCGAGTCCGGCGGGCGCGCCGTCCAGCTGGCGCAGGGCCAGCTCGGCCAGTTGGGGTTGAGCCTGGGGCGTGGGCGCGAGCCAACGTCCGCCGCCGATCCAGGCCACGCTCGCCAGCGCCAGCG
>NZ_JBARYB010000270.1:0-54121 GCF_049647645.1 Achromobacter sp. | reverse complement strand
GGCCAGAGCGCCGCGGCCATGACGCCAGGCAGGACGCAGCGCAGCGCGGCGCTCAAGGCCGTGCGCGGCAGGGGAAGGCGGACGAGGGCCGCGGCGCGGACTAGACGAGAAGACATGAATGGGTTCCCTGGCTCATGAAGAATCGGCGCAGCCTGAAGACCGGCTGCATTCTTTACATGAAGCGCGAGATCGGGATATCCGCCGCCGCTGTTACAAAATAGTCTGACGGCGCCAGGTTCATGCCAATCCCACGGTGACCCAGTAGCGGGTGTAGCGGCGCACGCGCACCGGCAGGACTTCCTGCAGCATGGCCAGCACCTGGTCGCTGTCCGCCAGCGGAAACGCCCCCACCACGCGCAGGCCAGCCGCCTCGCCCGAGCAACTCAAGCGGCCCGGACGATAACGGCCCAGCTCACGCAGAAAGGCCGACAGCGGCATTTCATCGGCGATCAGCATTCCATCCAGCCACGCCGAGGCGCCCGCTTCCAGCGGCCCGGCGGCAAAGCCGCCTGCGGCCGAGAACTCCGCTTGCCCGCCGGCCGGCACCCGACGCGGCGCATCGTTCGGATCCAGGCCGCGCACGTCCACCGCGCCTTCCAGCACCGCCACCCGGATGCGGCCATCTTCCAGGCCGCGCACCAGGAAGCGCGTGCCCACCGGCGTCAGCACGCCGGCGCGCGTGCGCACGGTGAAAGGCCGGCCCAGCGGATCCTGGCCAGTGGTCACCAGGATCTCGCCCTCCAGCAGCACCAGTTCGCGCTGGCTGGCCGTAAAGCGCAGGTCCACCGCGCTGGCGGTGTTCAGCTCCAGTAGCGTGCCGTCCGGCAGCGTCACTGCGCGTCGTTCACCCGTGCCGCTGCGCAAGTCCGCCGACAGCGCACGGACGGCGCCGCTTTGGCTCACGGCCCAGCCGCCCAGGCCCAGTCCGGCCGCCGACACCATCCAGCGGATGGCATTGCGGCGCGACTGGATCAACGGCGCTTGCCGCAGCGTGCGCGCGGCCACCCCGCTGCCGGCTTCGGCCACGCCCGCCGCCACATCGCGCGTCAATGCGTTCAGCCGCTGCCAGGCCAGTTCATGCGCAGGCTGCGCCTGGCGCCAGCATTCGAAGCGCGTACGTTCCTCGTCTGTCACATCCTCGCGCAGCCGCGACCACCAGTCGGCGGCCTGGCGGACGATCTTGGGATCCACGGGCCCCGCTTCCGGCGCATGTGGCCGCAGCAGCTTTGCGGTTTCCATCCGGCCCGGCCTCAACCGTAGACGGCCGTGTAGCAATGCACCAGCGCGCGGGCCAGGGACTTCTGCACGGCGTTGGGCGTCAGGTCCAGCCGCTCGCCGATTTCGGCATAGGACATGCCGTCCACCTGCGCCATCAGGAAGATCCGGCGGCTGTTCATGGGAAGGCTGTCGAGCAGTTCGCAAACCTGTTCCAAGGCTTCCAGGATCAGGGCGCGAGCTTCGACCGAAGGCTCCACCGCCACCGGCTGCAACGCAATCGACTCGGCATAGGCCGCTTCCAGCGCGGCCCGTCTTGCCCGGCCGATCAGCAGGCGCGTGGCGATGGTGCGCAGATAGGCGCGCGGCTCATTCAGCGGTTCGCGGATGTCGGCGCGGATCAGCCGTTCAAACGTGTCGTGCGCCACATCGGCCGCGTCGGACACATTGCCCAGCTTGCGTTGCAGCACGCTGCGCAACCATTGGTGGTGCGCCTGATAGACCGATTGCACCTCGGCGCGAGGAGCGAAGGTAGAGGATGGCATGACGGTGCGCCCGGGCGTCTAGGCCAGACGTTCCCACTTTAATGAAAATGATTCGCAATTATAATTATCTTCGGCCTCTTTACAAGAACCGCGGACGGAAGCCTGCGGCGGCATGCCGCAAGCCGCGCCAGGTCCGCCCCGGCGCGTGCCGCGAAGTCAGAACTTGGCCGTCAGGTTGACGAACACGCTTCTGGGCTCGCCGTAATAGACCTGGTTGCCCACGCCGCCCAGGTAGTACTTCTTGTCGAACAGGTTGTTCAGGTTCATCTGCGCGGACAGGCGCGAATTGAAGTCATAACGCGCCATCAGGTTGTAGATCGCGTAGGCCTTCTGCTTGACCGTGACCGTGTTGTCGCCGGCGCTGACTTCGGAATAGCTCGACAGCTGCCAGTTGACGCCGCCCCCCACCGTCAGACGGCTCCACTCCCCCGGCAGTCGGTAAGTGGTGAACAGCCTGGCCACCGCGCGCGGACGCTCGGGATTGACCGACACGCCTTGCGCGTCGCGGCTGGCGTAGTAGGTGCCGCCGGCATAGGCGTTCCAGCCCTGCGCCAGTTGTCCGCTCACTTCCAGTTCAATGCCCTTGGTGGTGACGCCGTCGGCGGTCTTGTAGGCCTGATCGGGCGTGCCCGGCACCAGCTTATCGCCGTCCAGCACCGCCACCTTGCTTTGCTTGACCTTGAACAGCGCGACGGACGCATTCAACCTGCCATCCAGGTATTCGCCCTTCAGGCCCACCTCGTAGTTCTGTCCCTGCACCGGGTCCAGATAGTTGCCGCTGCTGTCGCGATTGTCCTGGGGCTGGAAGATGTCGGTGTAGCTGGCGTAGGCAGAGTACGTGTCGTTCAGGTCCACCACCAAGCCGGCATACGGAATGAACTGGGAATCCTTCTGGTCGCGCGTGGGCGCCTTCGATTCCCAGGTCGCGTAGCGGCCGCCCGTGATGGCGGTCAACCCGTCCGTCAGCGACCACCGGGCGGCGGCATAGACGCCGCGCTGGTGCGTGACCGTATCGCGCAAGCTGGCCTCCGTCCAGGCCGGCTGCGCGTACGATCCGTCCCACTCGTAGAAGTTGCCGGTATCCGCCAGCGTGGCGCGGTCGAAACCATAGCGGTAGAAGTCCTCGCCGTAGCGGCTGCGCATGGCGCCCACCACCAGTTCATGCTTGCGGCCAAACAGGCTGAACGGCCCCGTGGCCTGCAGGTCCAGCGAGGTTTGCTGCGCGTAGGAATTCCAGTACCCCGGCAGTGCCGCCAGGCCTGTTCCCGTGGCGCGATCCAGGTCGCCGTACAGGTACAGGAGCTTGGCGTCGTACTTGCTCTTGCGCTGCGACCAGTCGGCCTTGACTTCCCAATCGTTGGCAAAGCGATGCTCCAGCGTGGCGAACACCGTCTGGTTGGTGGTGTGCCAGTACGTCCAGTCCGCCGCCGTGGTCTTGGAACGCCGCCAGTCGGTCGGCGTGCCATCGCTGAACACCACCGGCAGGCTGCCCCAGGTGGATCCGCGCGGACGCTTATCCTGATAATCCGCCCCCACGCTCAGCCGGGTCGACGGCGTCAGATCGGCATCGATGACGCCGTAGAACACCTTCTTGTTCGCATGGTAGAGGTCGATGTAGGAATCGCGCCCCTGATACAACGCCACCATGCGCGCGCGCACGGTGCCTTCCTGGTTCAAGGGCGTGGACATGTCCACGGCGCCGCGGTATTGATTCCACGAACCCGCGCCGGCGCTGACCATCCCGGTGAACTCGCGGCTGTTGGCATGCTTGCGCACCAGATTGATGGAAGCGCCAGGGTTGCCCGCTCCGGTCATCAGCCCGGTGGCGCCGCGCACCACTTCGATGCGGTCGTAGATGAACGAATCATTGTCGGATTCGCCATACATCGACAGGCCGATGGTGGTGGGTACGCCGTCATACTGCAGGCTGTCGATGTAGAAGCCGCGCGACCAGAAATCGGTGCGATCGGTATCTTCGCTGACCACCTGCACGCCGACCACATTGCCCATCACCTCGTCCAGCGAGCGCAGGTTCTGGTCATCGATGCGCTGACGCGTCACGACGCTGACCGACTGCGGGGTTTCACGCAGCGACAGGGTCAGCCCGGTGGCTGCGGCCGAAGCCGGCGTCGTATAGGACCCGGTGCCCTCGGTCACCGCCGGATCCATGTTGCCCAGCACCGTGACAGGCGCCAGGCTGGCCACGCCGCCATCGCGCGACAGGATGATGCTGTCGCCCTGCCAGCGGTAGGTCACGCCCGAGCCCTGCAGCAGGCTGCGCAAGGCCTCCTCCGGCTCCAGCCTGCCGCGCAAGCCCTTGCTGCCGATTCCAGCCACCACCTCGGGCGCATAGAAGACACGCACCTTGGTTTGCGCCGCCCATTGCATCAGGGCATCGCCCAAGGGCTGCGCCGCGATGTCGATCGATACGGCGGGCGCTTGGGCCCATGCGCTCGCGGGCGCGCCCGCCGTCGCCAGGCTCAAGGCCAACACCAAGGAAGAAAGCATGAAACGCGGAGACGCGCACGCAAAACGCGTGGCCGCGGGGAATTGCCGGGCTGCTGGAATAGTCACAAGTACCTGCTGTTCTGTTCGACGATACGGGGAACGTTTCCCGAAATGGAAACGCGGCGGCTGCCGCCTTCCTTCGTAGAACGAATCAGCCCAAGATAAACCTGAATCCCATTCTCATTTATTTTGTAACCGCGCCGCGCCGGGCCTACCTGGCGCTGATGTCGAGGGCGCCATCCGCGCTCGGCGTCAGCTTTACTGGCGCCACGGCCGGCAAGGCGTCGACCAGGGCTTCAGGGCGATCCAGGCTGAATGACGCCGACACCCGCAGGCGCCCGACCTTGTCGTCCGTCAGCCGCAATGGCGTGGACAGGTAGCGGTTCATATCCCGCACCACCTCGGCCAGCGGCGCGTTCTTGAACACCACCCGCCCTTCCCGCCAGGCGATCGCGCTCTGGACATCGGCGGGCGCCGGCACGCCGATCGCGCCGCTGCCAGGCACGCGGATCGCGTCGCCCGCGCGCAGCACGGCATGGCCCATGTTCCACCAGCGGCCGCCCGACACCTCCACCGTGCCGGACGCCACCAGCACCGCCACCTGTTCCTCATCGCGCCGCACGTCGAAGACCGTGCCGGTCACGCGGACCACGCCGCTACCGGCGCGCACGATGAATGGACGGGCGGCATCGGCGCTGACGGTAAACAGGATCTCGCCACGGTCCAGCGCCACTTCCCGGCGTTCGGCGTAAAGCCTTACGTCGGCGCGCGTGGCGCCGTTGATCTCCAGCATGGAGCCGTCGGGCAGCGTCACCTGCCGGCGTTCACCGCGCTCCGCGCTGAGCGTTGCGGTGTACGCCGGAACCTCCGTCGGCAGGCTCCACCACGCCACCAGCGCGGCTGCGCCCAAGGCCGCACAGCCGGCGGCAAGGCGCAGCGCAAGGCGGCCCTGGCGCTGCAGCCGAGGCCGTGGCGGGACCTCTCCGCCGAGCAGCGTCCGGACTTGATCGCGGGACAATCCGGCAGCCGCCCGCCCCAACTGCTGCATGCGGTCGAACTCGCGCGCACCCTCGGGGTGGTCGCGCCGCCACCGGGCAAAGTCGCGGCGCTGGCGGCGCGTCAGTTCGCCCGAATGCCAGCGCGCAAACCATTGCGCCGCCGTATCGGCCGCAAGCGGCTCCCCGGGATCATGGGTGGAAGGCATCGTCATGGATTGTGTTCACGCATGCGGTCGCGCACGAATTCGATCGCCCGCATGACGTAGCGTTCGATCATGTTCTTGGACAAGCCCATATGCTGAGCCACCTCGGCCTGCGTCCAGCCTTCGATGCGATTCAGGACGAAGGCTTCACGGCACTTGGGCGGCAATTCTGCCAGGACTTGGGCCAGGTCGTCGGCCAGGCGCGACGCGCGCACCGGGGATTCCGGGTCGGTCCAGGCGGGCTGCTCGGCTTCGTCCAGCAGATCCAGCGGCACGTGTTCGGTTCGTTCCTGCCGGCGCCAGCGATCGATCAAGCGATGCCCGGCGGCCTGGAACAAGTAGCTGCGCGCCTTCAAGGCAACGCTGGCATCCGCCTTCAGCAGGCGTTCGATGGCATCGTGCGCCGCATCCTCCGCGTCATGCCGGTTGCCGATCCGCCGGCTCCATACCCCGACCAGCTCGTCATAGTAGGCGAGCCAGCCGGTGCGGGGCGGAGGAGAGCGGGACATGAACCGATCGGACAACGAAGAAGGCGACGCCGCGAATTTTACAAATAATTCTCATTATCGCAACTGCGTGCCAGGACTATCGCGAGCGTCTCCGTGCCCGCCCTGCTAGTAATCCATCGGAATGTGGCTCTGCGCCTCTCGCAATTCCTGTATGTGGCGTTCGGCCTCTTGCTTCTCGACGGCGGGCGGCAAGGGCCGCCAGCTCACCATGTTGCCCGGCGTCTTTACCGGCATCCAGCCCAAGACGCTGTACAGCGTGATGGCGGTGCATCCTGTGTCGAACCGCGTTTCGTAGTAGCCCTGCCGTTCCGGCTTGGTATCGCCGGACGTCCAATCCAACTGAGACATCCACGTCTCCTCAATCTGAAGCTTGTTGTCCCGCGCACCGGGCGAGCCCCTTGATCGTATAGCGGCCCTTCACGCCCGTGCTGCCACCTTGCGCCCGCTTTGCAATTCTTGATAGAGGGGAATCCCTGACATTCTGATAGGTGCTAATTGCTAAACAGGGAAAACCGAGGCTAGGATGTAGCAAAGTATTCTTACAAACACGGGAGCGGGGATCTTCGCTTGCACGGACTCTAGGGCGAACCGCCATGCCAAAACCGGCCCTGATACGTTATCCAAAAGATCGGCTGGCCGCGCTGGCGGGCGCAAGCGCCTTGCGCGCCATACGCGAAGGCCTGCTCTGGACCCTGCCCTGCCTGCTGATCACGGCGCTGTTCCTGGTGCTGTCCGTCGTCGCCCGCCAACTCGACCTGCCCGCGTCCGTGGTGGACCTGCTCACCGGCGTCCACGGCAAGCTGTCGGACATCATGCCGATCCTGGCCGGCACCTCCATCGGCTACATGCTGTCGTTCCGCCACCGCGTGCCGCATCTGCCCACCGCGTTCCTGTGCCTGTCCTACGTAATGATCGCCGAAGGCCTGATGGCGCCCTATCCCCAGGCGGCCGCTACCTTGGTGCTTTTCATCGCCATTGTTTCGCCCTTGCTGACCGTGCCATTGATGGCGTGGCTGCACCGCCGCCGCTGGACGCAGTTGGCGCCGGACGGGGTGATCGCTGAAAACGTCCGCGACACGCTGAACATGGTCGTGCCCGGCCTGCTGACGGCCGGCCTGGTCGTGCTGGCGCTGTCCGCCGCGCTGCAGATCCCCGCCGTGGCGCAATTCAACATCCCCCTGGGCCTGGCCTCGCTGGACAGCCCGTTCACCTCGGGCGCGCTGATGGCGGGACTGAATTCCCTGCTGTGGTTCTTCGGCATACACGGCTACCATGCCCTTACTCCCCTGATGAGCGTGATGGACCAGGCGGCCATGCTGAACTCCGCCAGCCAGTCCGCCGGCTACGAAGGCATGTATGCCTTGAACAGCACGCTGCTGGGCGCCTTCGTCTTCATCGGCGGCGCGGGCGCGACGCTGTCGCTGGTGGTGGCCATGCTGCTGTTCGCGCGCAGCGAATCGTTGCGCGTGCTGGCGCTGGCCAGCCTGCCGGTGGCGCTCCTGAACGTGAACGAAATCCTGCTGTTCGGGCTGCCCCTGATCCTGAATCCGCGCCTGCTGGTGCCATTCATCCTGGCGCCGGTGACCAACGTCGTCCTCGCGCTGGCCGTGGTGCAACTGGGCTGGCTGCCCTCCGCGACGACGACCCTGCCCCTGACTTCGCCAGTGCTGTTCAACGCCTATATCGCCGCTGGCGGCCATCTGGGCGGGGTGGCGCTGCAGCTCGCGCTGGTGGCGATCGGCGTGTGCCTGTACGCGCCCTATGTGGTCGCACTGGAACGGCAGCGCCAGGAAAGCGCCACCGTCTACTTCAAATCGCTGGACACCACCTTCACCCGGCTGCAGGAAGAATCGCTGCTGTATGCGCACGATCCCGTGGTGCAGACCTACGCCGACCGCGCGCGCCGCAACGCCGAAAACACCCGCATCCGCGCCATCAGCCAATACGATTTCCACCTGGAATTCCAGCCGCAGGTGTCATTGCGCAGCGGCCTGTGCACCGGCTGCGAAGCCCTGTTGCGCGCCACTGGCCCCGACGGCACGCGGCAGACGCCAGTGGAGTTCCTGCGCTGGCTCGCGCAGGCGGATCTAATGCGGGAGGTGGATCTTTGGGTGGCCAGACAGGCCGTGCAGCAATGCCTGCAATGGCGCAAGCGCGACTTCGCCTTGCCGATGACCATCAACGTCACGGCCGGCACGCTGACGTCTGGCGACCACTTGGAGAGATTGATCAAGGTGCTCGCCCAGGCCGGCGGGCAGATCTCGGTGGAGCTGACCGAAGACGCGCTGGTTGAAGATACGCAGGCGTTGCACACCGCCTTCGACCGCCTGCACGAGATAGGCGCGCGGGTCTACATCGACGACTTCGGCACCGGTTATTCGGCTTTGA
The DNA here is from genome assembly GCF_049647645.1 of Achromobacter sp. Classification (GTDB taxonomy): domain Bacteria; phylum Pseudomonadota; class Gammaproteobacteria; order Burkholderiales; family Burkholderiaceae_B; genus Achromobacter. Next base: position 45,755 of record NZ_JBARYB010000270.1, on the reverse strand, counting down.
GCTATCTGCACCAGTTCAAGATCGACGCGGTCAAGATCGACCGCAGCTTCGTCGTGGCGCAAGACAGCGACAAGGGCGCGCTGGTCCTGAACGGCCTGCTGCGCTTTTGCGAAGCGCTGAACCTGCAGATCGTGGTGGAAGGCGTGGAAACGGACCAGCAGCTGAAAGCGCTGGCATCCCCCGCCGAAATCATCGTGCAGGGGTGGTACTACAGCAAGGCATTGCCGGGCGACAGCCTCATGGACTACGCGCGCCGGCGCCAGGCTGCGCCGCCGGCGCCTGCGCAACCCTCGCCCGCCGCGCCTACTTGATGCCGATGAACGGCAGCGCCGAGCCCGGAACCTGCGTCGCCGGCAGCACGCCGTCCCACTTTTCCACCGCGTTCAGGCTCACCAGATTGGTATTGGCGGCCAGGGCCTCGGCCTTGGCGCGGATCGCCGCCGCTTCGGCGTCGCCGCGCATGCGGATGCCGTCGGCCTCGGCCGTGAACTGCTGGCGGCGCGCGTCGGCTTCCGCCTTGGCCTTGACCACCTGGATCTCGGCCGTGATCATCGCCGTTTCCTTTTGCTGGCGAGTAGTCTCGATCTGCACCTGCGCCAGCATGCGCTGTTCGATCGAGTGTTCATAGGCCTGCGAGAAGCCGACTTCCTCGATCTGCACGCCCACCACCTGCACCGGCGCGCCTTCCATCGTCTTGAGTACGGCCGTGTTCACGTCCTGGCCCAGCTTCTGGCGTTCCTGGATGGCGCGCACCGCGGTGTACTGACCGAACACGTTCTTCACCGAATCCGGCGTCTTGCGCTCGAGCACGCGCATCTGCAGATTGCTGATGGTGCCGTACTCCGAATACAGCTCGGCCACGTGCTCGGGCGGCACGCGGTAGGTCACCGACACTCGCAGCGTCGCCGGCTGCTGGTCATAGCTGTAGGCTTCCAGCTTTTCAAACACGAACGTGTGGTCGCGCACCGACACCGTCATGACGTTGTCGATGAACGGCGTCTTGAAATCCAGGCCTGGTTCCGACACGCGCACCAGCTTGCCGTTGCGCAGCACCACGCCGCGCTCGCCCTGATCGACCTGGAACCAGGAGTCGAAAGCCAGGAACAGGATCAACAGGAACAACACCGCGGTGATTAGCGCGATCTTGATACCGCGCGGTTTTACAGCGCCTATCGTCTTGACCATCTGAATGTCTGTCGGCTTCACTTCGAATCCCTTTCTGATTTTGAACGTTTACGGTCCGAGAGCACGGCGGCGATGCCGCGCGCCAGCAAATAGGCGACCACCGCCGCCCCAACCAAGATCAGGAAATACCTCATCGTGCGTTTCCCCCCGGAAAATAAGCAGGGGATTCTATCGCGAGTGGCGGGCCAAATGAATTGTGGCGATTGTTGCGACACCAGGGGCCGACGGCCGCGAGCGCGCCTGTGGCACGCTCACCGCGGACAACCGGCGCAGACGCCGGGCTGGCGCGTAACGTTTCTAGCATCAGGCCGCACACTGTTACGTCCCTGCGCCAGGCCTATCTGCTACCGTTGAATCGCCTCGCGCCGCGGCCCTGGCCCGGCGCCCATGACGGAGACCGCGCATGCCACGTCCTTCCGAGTCCGCGCCGTTGATCGGTGTGATCCCCCCCTACATGCTGGATCGGCTGGCGCAGCACGCCGACACGCGGGTCAGCATGCCCGCGGTCAAGACGCTGATCATTGACCAGCAGCAGCGCAGCCTGCGCGAAATGGCGGTGCAGCCGCCACGCGCCAAGCCCGCCCGTCCCAAGAAGGCAGCGCCCGCCGGCACGCCCCAACGCGCTGTGCACGATGCCGCCAACACCACTACCCTGCCCGGCAAGCTGGTACGCGCCGAGGGCGCCCGCGCCAGCGGCGACGTGGCCGTGGATGAGGCCTATGAACACCTCGGTTCGACCTACAAGCTGTTCTGGAACATCTACGAGCGCCACTCCATAGACGGCCAGGGACTGCCCCTGGTCGGCACCGTGCATTACGGCGAAGACTACGACAACGCCTTCTGGAATGGCGCGCAAATGGTGTTCGGCGATGGCGACGGCGAGGTATTCAACCGCTTCACGATCGCGGTGGACATCATCGGCCACGAACTCACGCATGGCGTGATCGATGCCGAGGCCGCCCTGCTGTACCAGAGCCAGTCCGGCGCGCTGAACGAATCCCTGTGCGACGTGTTCGGCGCGCTGGTCAAGCAGTACACCCTGGGACAGGACGCGCGCCAGGCCGATTGGCTGGTGGGCGCCGGGCTGTTCATGCCCAAGATCCGCGCCCGCGCGCTGCGCTCCATGGCCGAGCCTGGCAGCGCCTATGACGATCCCCTGCTGGGCAAGGACCCGCAGCCCGCCCACATGCGCGATTACGTGGACACGCCCAACGACAACGGCGGCGTGCACATCAACTCCGGCATTCCCAACCGCGCCTTCTATCTGGCGGCCACCGCGCTGCAAGGCCCCGCCTGGGCCGGCGCGGGCCGCGTCTGGTACGACACGCTGTGCGACAAGCGCCTGCGGCATGATGCCGACTTCGCGCAGTTCGCGAAACTGACGCTGGCGGTGGCGGCGGAACGCCACGACGCGACAGTGCGCGATGCCGTCGCCCGGGCCTGGGCCGGCGTGGGAGTCCAGACATGATCGAACTACCTCCCCTGGACCTCGCCATGCTGGTACGTCTGACCCGCGAAGGCGGACTGGCCTATGTGCCCGCGCTGGCGCAACCGCGCAGCATCGACCTGGTCACCTGCCCGCCGGACCTGCGGCAGGAAGTCTGCGACGCCCTGCAACGCTCCGCTCCGGTCGCCGTCCCGCGCGGCGCCGAAGCCGGCGGCGACCAGCGCTATTTCCACGTGGAGGTCATATACGAAGGCGGCGACGTGGCGGACATCAGCTTCGACGTGCCGGAGACCGACGCGCCCGAGACGCTGGTGCGCTTGTGGAAAAGCCGGGCCGGACAGGCTTGAGCGCAGCGTCTCGGTATTGCCCGATCTGGATGGCGCGCCCCGCATAGAGGCCGGTGGCCGCCATCGCCAGGCACAAGGCGGCGCACAGGCCCAGCGCCACGGCCCAGTCGCCTTGCACGTCGTGCAGCGTGCCCACCAAGGCTGGCCCAGTAGCGGCGAACAGGTATCCGACGCATTGCGCCATGCCCGACAGCGCCGCCGCCTGCTGCGCATGGCTGGCGCGCAAGCCCACGAATGCCAGGCCCAGGATGATGCCGCCGCCCGTGCCCAGCCCCATCAAGACGATCCACAGCGTCGCCCAGCCAGGCGCGGCGATCAGGCCGGCAAACGCGACGAACGAGGCCGCGGCCGAGAAGAACGCGGCGCCGCGCTGGTCCTTCAGGCGCCGCACCACGGGGGCCAGGAACAGCGCAGGCACCGCCGACATGAGTTGCAGCAGGCCATGCAACGCGCCGGCGCGCTCAGGCGTATAGCCGGCGTCGCGCAGGATGGCCGGCAGCCAGCTCACGCCCACGTAGAACACGAAGGAATTGATACCCAGGAACAGCGTCACCTGCCACGCCAGCGCAGAACGCCACAAGCGGGCGCCATGCGGCGCATGCGCCGTGGATGCGGCGGGCGCGGTGTGATTGGCCAATTGCGGCAGCCACAACAGGGCGCCGGCCAGCGGCAACAGCAGCAGGCAGCCGGTGGAAAAACGCCAAGTCGCGCCGGACAAGTTGGCCAGCGGTATGGCGACGGCGGACGCCAGACCCGCGGCCAGGCTCATGGTCAGCACGTAAGCCGAGGTCAGGCTTGCGAGCTGCTGCGGAAAATCGCGCTTCAGCAGGCTGGGCAGCAGCACATTGCCGATGGCGATGCCGGACCCGATGACAGCGGTGCCCAGGAACAGGCTCCAGGCCGGCCCCAGCGTGCGTACGACGATGCCGCCCGCGATAAGCAGCATGGCGGCAAACAAGCTGCGCTCCAGGCCGTGGCGGCGCGCCATGCCCGCGGCAAGCAGCGACACCACCGCAAAAGCCAGCAAGGGCAAGGTAATCAGCATGCCCGCGGCCGTGGAGCTCAGCCCCAACTGCTCGCGCAGCATGCCTGTCAGCGGCGGCACGCCGGTAATGGGCGCGCGCAGCGCCATGGACATGCAAAGTATGCCCGCGATCAGCAGCAGGGGATTGCCAGCGGGGTGTTTGGAAGTAAGGGGATGCGAATTCATGCCTACAGCTTAAGCATCGCCGTTATCGCCGAATTTCGAGATAATGACAAATTATCCCTAAATTCAGCCAAAGCACATCCAATGCACCGCCTGGACGACCCCGCCCCGTTCTTCAATCCCGACATGGACGCGCAATGGACCTATGCCATGCGTGTGCACGCGGACGAGAACGACCAGGAATCGCCGCCGCACCGGCATGCCATGGGCCAGCTGGTGCTGTCCCTGCAAGGCGGCGTGACCTGCTCGGTGCCGCAGGGCCTGTGGATGGTGCCGCCGCAATGCGGCGTCTGGATTCCTGGCGGCGTGCCGCACAGCAACCGCGTCACGCAGAACGGCCGCGTGTGCTTCCTGTTCGTGCCGCCGGACGCGCCGGGCCTGCCAGGACAGTGCCGCACGCTGGCCATCTCGCCGCTGGTGCGCGAGCTGGTGGCCTATCTGGCCGACCTGCCCCCGGAGGAAACGGCAACAGCCGCCAACCGCAAGCTGGCCGAGGTGCTGGTCGATCAACTGGCGCGCATGCCGGCCGAGCAATTGCACCTGCCGATATCCGAACATCCGCGCCTGCGCGAAATCGCCGACGCCCTGCACGCCGATCCCGCCGACCGCAGCACGGTGGCGCAATGGGGCAGCCGCGTCGCCATGAGCGAGCGCACGCTGGCGCGGTTGATCCGGCAAGAGCTCGGCATGAGCTTTGGCCGCTGGCGCCAGCAGATGCACATCATCCAGGCCTTGCAGCGCCTGTCCGCTGGCGTCTCGGTGCAGCGCACGGCGGAAGACCTGGGCTACGAGTCCGTCAGCGCCTTCATCACCATGTTCCGCAAGACCTTGGGCAAGACGCCTGCCCGCTATTTCGCGGACAAGGCGGACGGCATCAATTGACCGCGGGCGGGTAGTCCAGTTCGCCCGATTTCATCAGGCCGCGCATGCGCGCCTCGCGCAGCTCCGCGACCGTCTGGTCGCGGGTCTTGTCCGATTGGGTTGGCAGCGCGGGCGGATAGTCCTGTTCGCCGTACGTCACCAGTCCCGCCGCGCGCGCGGCGTCGAGTTCCTCGCGCACCTGCTGGCGGGTCTTGGTGCTGACATGAGGCAGATCCACCGGATATTGCTGTTCGCCGTAAGTCACCAGGCCGGCGGCCTTCGCTTCCATCAATTCGGCGCGCACCTGTTCACGGGTCTTGCCTTCGGCATGCGCGGCGGCGCCAACGAAGGCCATGATCAGCGCCAGTGCTGAGAGTCGGAATGTATGCATGAAATCCTCTGCGGTTAACGAGTGCTGCATTATTCGTTCGCCGGCCCGCCGGGATAAATCCCGCGCGGTGCAATCCAAGGTTGTGCCCCACGCAAACCTTTCGGCACGCCGGCGCCGCGGCACGCGCACCCTTGCATCCCATGCAAGGGTGGGTTGATCCAGGAATGGTTTTTCCGCCTCCTGCATCTACCTAGACTGAATGGCTCCTGTTATCCAAGGACGCTATTCCATGTTGTCTTCCTCATCCCCGGGCAGGAGCGGCCCACGATCATGACGGCCGCCACTCCCCCCGCTCCGCCCGCCGCGGCGGCCTTCGGCTGGCGCATCCTGACCGGATTGCTAGGCGTGCTGCTGGCGGTGATCCTCGCCGGGCTCAACGAAAACGTGACCAAGATGGCGCTGCCGGATATCCGTGGCGCTCTGGGCATCGGCTACGACCAGGGCACCTGGTTCGTGGCCGTCTACGCCGCGGCCTCGGTATGCGCCATGGCGTTCGCGCCATGGTGCTCGGTCACGTTTTCATTGCGCCGCTTCACGGTCGCGGCGCTGGCCGCTTTCGCGCTATTCGGCGCGCTCTGCCCGTTCGCGCCCAACCTGCCCGTGCTGCTGTTCCTGCGCACCCTGCAAGGCCTCGCGGGCGGCGCGCTGCCGCCCATGCTCATGACGGTGGCGCTGCGTTTCCTGCCGCCGGGCATCAAGCTCTACGGACTGGGCGGCTACGCCCTCACCGCCACCTTCGCGCCCAGCCTGGGCATACCGCTGGCCGCCTTCTGCACCGAGGCGCTGGGCTGGCGCTGGGCCTTCTGGCTGATCGTCGGCCCCGCGGCGCTCGCCGCCTGGGCCGTCTGGCGCGGCCTGCCCCAGGATCCGCTCAAGCTCGAACGGCTGCGCCTGTTCGACTGGCGCGGCCTGCTGCTGGGCGCGCCGGCGCTGTCGATGCTGGTCATCGGCCTGTTGCAGGGCGACCGGCTGGATTGGCTGAACTCGCCGCTGATCTCGGCGCTGCTGGGCGGCGGCGGCGTATTGATGGTGCTGTTCATGATCAACGAATGGTCCCACCCCTTGCCGTTCTTCAAGATCCAGCTCCTGCGCCACCGCAACCTGAGCCATGCCTTGCTGACGCTGGGCGGCGTGTTGATCGTGCTGTTGGGCGTGATCCTGATTCCGTCGACGTTCCTGGCTCAATTGCGCGGCTACCGCCCGCTGGAAACGGCGCCGGTGCTGCTGACCATGGGCCTGCCGCAACTGATCGCGCTGCCGCTGGTCGCCGCACTGTGCAATTTGCGCCAGGTGGATTGCCGCTGGGTGCTGGCTGGCGGACTCGGACTGTTGGCGCTGTCCTGCCTGCTGGGATCGCAACTGACGCCGGTCTGGTCGCGCGAGCAGTTCTACCTGCTGGAAGCCGTGCAGATCTTCGCCCAGCCCATGGCCGTGATCCCGCTGCTGATGCTGGCCACGGGAGGCCTGACGCCGCAAGACGGTCCCTGGGCTTCGGCCTGGTTCAACACCATCAAGGGATTCGCCGCGGTGGCCGCCACTGGCCTGCTGGACGCCCTGACCACGTCGCGCCGCAATTACCACTCCAGCATGCTAGCCGACCAGTTGGGCAACTTCCCGCTGAGCACGGCCGGCGAAAGCGCCGCTGCGCTTTCCCGCCACATCCAGCAGCAAGCCGCCGTGCTGACCTCCGCCGATCTCTATCTGTGCATGGCCGCGGTGGCCGTGCTGCTCATCCTGTTGATCCCCTTCGTCGCGACCCGGATCTACCCTCCGCGCGCCGCGGCCTGAAATCGAGTCCATATCATGCCTTTCTCCCTTTTACGTTCCCCTCTTCCCCGCGCTGGCGCCCTCGGCGCCCTGGTCTTGCTGGCCTACGCAGGCTGGTCATGGTCTGCCACCGGCGCGACCGAATCCACCGATGACGCCACCATCGTCGCCGATCACACCATCGTCGCGCCGCAGGTATCCGGCTTCATCGACGCCGTGTTGGTCGAAGACAACCAGGCCGTCAAGCAAGGCCAACTGCTCGCCCGCATCGACGATCGCGACCATCAGGCTGCGCTGGCGGCCGCAAGCGCCGATCTGACGGTCGCCAGCGCGCGCTTGTCGGATGCGTCGGCAACCCTGGATCGCCAGCAGGCCATAATCGACCAGGCCGTCGCCGTCACGCGCGCCGACCTGGCGGACATTCGCTATGCCGAAAGCGAAGCTCAGCGCCACCGCAGGCTGGCCAGCGAGGGCGCCGGCACGCAGCAGGCCTATGAACAGGCCCGCAGCCGGCTGGACATGGCGCAGGCGCGCCAGGCCGAGCACACGGCCACCTTGCAGGCCGCGCGCAAGCAGCGCGAAGTGCTGGAAGCCAACCGCGAGGCCGCGCAGGCTGGGCTGCTCCGCGCGCAGGCGCTGAAAGACCGCGCGGACCTCAATCTGTCGCATACCCAGGTCGTCTCCCCGATCGAGGGCATCGTCGGCAGGCGCTCGCTGCGCGTCGGCGCCTACGTCAGCCCCGGCACGCCCATTCTCGCGGTGGTGCCGCTGCAGCAGGCCTATGTGGTGGCGAACTTCCGCGAAAAGCAGTTGACCCGCATGCGGCCCGGCCAGCCTGCCATCATCACGGTCGATGCCTATCCGGATACGCCGCTGCGCGGCCGCGTCCAGAGCATCGCGCCGGCGACAGGCCTGAGCTTTGCGCCGGTGGCGCCGAGCAATGCCACGGGCAACTTCACCAAGGTGGCGCAGCGCCTGCCCGTCAAGATCGTGCTGGACGCGCCGGCCGACGACGCGCCGCCGCTGCGCGCCGGCATGTCCGTCGAAGCCGTGGTCGATACCGGGGCGGCAGAGGAGTCCAAGCAATGACCCCGCGCCTCTTTGCCCATGCCGCGCTGGCCTGCCTTCTTTCCGCATTGGGAGGCTGCGCCGTGGGGCCCGACTTTCAGGCTCCCCAGCCGCAATTGCCCGCGCAATGGCGCATGCCCGAGGCTTCCGCCGGGAACAGCGTCCCGGTCCCGCAAGACGTGAACACATTCTGGTGGGACAGCTTCGGCGATGCCACCCTGAGCGCCCTGGTCGCCGAAGCGGCCGAGACCAACCTGGACATACGCATCGCCCACGAGCGCCTGCTGCAAAGCCGCGCGGCCTTGCGCGTGGCCGAGGCCGACGGCCTGCCCGGAATCGGCGCAGGCGCAAGCTACAAGCGCGGCCAGAACAGCGAGGTTGGCCTGTCCGACCCGTCTGGGCGCGGCGGCGAATCCTCATTCAACCTGTGGCAGGCGGGCGTGGACGCCAGCTGGGAACTGGACCTGTGGGGCCGCGTGCGGCGCGAAGTCGAGCAGGCCGGCGCGCAGTCGCAGGCGGCGCTGGAGGCGCAGCGCGGCGTGGTGCTGGCCATCCGCGCGGAAACGGCACGCAACTACATCCTGTTGCGCGGCGCGCAGAACCAGTTGGACGTGCTGCGCAAGACGCTCGCCAATGCCGAGCGCAACCTGGCGTTGACCCGCTTGCGCCAGCGCGAAGGCGTGGCCACCGAACTGGACGTGTCGCAAGCCGATGCGCAGGCCGCCGCCATCGAAGCCGCGGTGCCGCCGCTGGCGCTGCGCATCGACCAATTGATGAATGCCCTGGCGCTGCTGCTGGAGCAGCCGCCCGGCGCGTTGCAGGAACGCCTGGCCGCCATCGGGCCGATACCGGGCGGCCCGCTGCAGGTTCCCGTCGGACTACCCAGCGAACTGGCCGAGCGCAGGCCAGACATCCGCCGCGCGCAAGCCAATCTGCATGCGGCCGTCGCCGCCATCGGCGTGGCCGAAGGCGATTTCTATCCGCGCATCACGCTGTCCGGCAATCTCGGCCTGCAGGCGTTGCAGCTGCGGGATCTCGACACGGATCATGCCGGCATCTTCGGTGTGGGGCCCGCGCTGCAGATCCCCATCTTCCAGGGCGGCCGGCTGCGAGGCCGCCTGCGGCTGCGCGAGTCGCAGGCTCAGGAGGCGGCGCTGCTGTATCAAAAGACCGTGCTGAATGCCTGGCACGAGGTCGACAACGCCATGATCGCCTATCAGGCGCAGCAGCGCACCCGCGTCAGCCTGGAGCGCGCCTCCGGGAGCGCCCGCCAGGCGCTGCTCAAGGCGCAGCGCCAATATGCCGCGGGCGCGTCGGACTTCGTGAATGTGCTCAGCGCACAGAACGCAGTGCTGGCCAGCGACCAGGCCCGCGTATCGACCCAGGCCTCGGTATCGCTGGTGCTGGTGGAGCTGTACCGTTCGCTGGGCGGCGGCTGGGAGCCGCCAGTCGCGGCGGTTAGCCCTGCTTCGGCCCCGCCACAATGAAGAGCCTCGGGAACGGCAGCAACACGGTGCCGTCGGCCATCGCAGGATAGGCCTCTTCGATCAGGGCTTGGTAGCGGGCCAGGAAACTGGCCTGCCCGGCCGCGTCCAACCGGTCCAGGTAGGGCCGCAAGGCCGTGCCCTTGAACCACTCCACGACAGCTGCCGCGCCCGCCAGCGGATGGTGGTAAGTCGTGCGCCACACGTCCAGCAGGCCGCAATGCGGCTTGAGCAGTTCGTAGTACCAGGACGCGCTGTGGCGCGGCGGATGCTTGAAGCCGCCGATGGCGGCGGCCCAGGGCGCCTCGCCGGCCACCTGGCGCGCCAGCCGGTGGGCCTGCTCCTCCAGGTTGTCCGGCGTCTGCACCGCCAGGCTGCCGCCTGGGGCCAGCTTGCCGACCAGGCGGGGATAGAGCGTCGCGTGGTCGGGCACCCATTGCAGCGCGGCGTTCGCCAGGATCACGTCGTAGGTCCCGGGCGGATCCCACGTGGCGATATCGGCCAGTTCGAACTGCATCCCTGGCAGGCGCTTTCTCGCCGACTGGAGCATGTCCTCCGAGCTGTCCATGCCGCTGACCTCGGCGCCGGGATAGCGGCTGGCCAGCACCTCGGTAGAGTTGCCCGGGCCGCAGCCCAGGTCCACCGCGCGCTTCACGTCCTGGTTGGGCAAGGCGGCAACCAGGTCCCGCACCGGACGGGTGCGCTCGTTTTCAAAGGCGGAATACTGTTTGGCGGACCAGCTGGTCATGACGGTTCCTTGCGGCATTTGGACTGTCCAGCACTCTACGCCCACCGCAAAGGCGCGACAAATCCCAAAAAATGCGCCCGCCATATCCATCGGATATGGCGGGCGGCTTGCGTCAGACCGCGGGGCTTACTCCGCCGCGAGTTCCTGCTTGGCAGCGTCCGAGCGGGTTTTCCACAGCGAGAACAACACGCCGCCTGCGATCAGGCCAAAGGTCACCGACAGCGACACAACCGCCGGCACCTTGCCGATGAAGCCGACCAGGAAGATCTTGGTGCCAATGAAGACCAGGACCAGGGCCAGCGCGTACTTCAGGTAATGGAAGCGGTGGATCATCGCGGCCAGCGCAAAGTACAGCGCACGCAGGCCCAGGATGGCGAAAATGTTGCTGGTGTAGACGATGAACGGATCGGTGGTGATGGCGAAGATCGCCGGCACCGAGTCCACCGCGAACAACAGGTCCACGAACTCGATCAGCACCAGCGCCAGCAGCAGCGGCGTGGCCCAGCGCACCTTCTTCGAGGTGGCGGGATCCGTCTCCATCACCCAGAACGCGTTGCCGCGCAGCCCTTCCGTGACGCGCATGCGGCGCTTCAGGAATTTCAGGATGGGGTTGGACGCGATATCGGGCGTCTGGTCCGCAATCATCCACATCTTGATCCCGGTGAACACCAGGAAGGCGCCGAAGACGTACAGCAGCCAGCCGAAGTTGCTGACCAAAGCCGCGCCCAGGCCTATCATGATGGCGCGCAGCACGATCACGCCCAGGATGCCCCAGAACAACACACGGTGCTGGTACTGACGCGGAATCGCGAAGAAACTGAAGATCAGCGCGATCACGAAGACGTTGTCCATCGACAGCGACTTCTCGATCATGAAGCCCGTGTAGTAGGCCATGCCGCTAGTGGAACCCATCTGCCACCAGACCCAGGCGCCGAACAGCAGCGCCGCGCTGATGTAGCCGGCGGACAGCAGCAGGCTCTCGCGCACGCCGATCTCGCGGTCTTCCTTGTGCAGCACGCCCAGGTCAAAGGCCAGCAAGGCGACCACGATGCCGATGAATAGCAGCCAGCTCCAGGCCGGTGTGCCGAAGAAATCGGCGGAGAGTAAGGTGAGCAAGGTGTCCATGATGTTCCCGCTTGTGTTCGAAGGGGCTCATGATCCGGATCCCGGGCGAATGGAGAAATCAGCCTGAAAGTGAGTTAAGGTTCGAAAAAACCGAAGTGATTCCTGCCATGCTCAATTACCGACACCTGTACTACTTCTGGATGGTCGCCAAGGAAGGCGGGTTTTCCCGCGCCGCCGAAAGGCTGGACATGGCCATCCAGACCATCAGCGCGCAAGTGCGCGAACTTGAAAAAAACCTGGGCCATCAACTGCTCAAGCCGGCCGGGCGCGGCGTGGCGTTGACCGACGCGGGCGAAGCCGCCTTCGCCCGCGCCGAAGAGATCTTCCAGATCGGCCAAGTGCTGCCCCAGGAAGTCCGCGCGGCGGCCACCAAGCCCGTCATGCGGCTTTCCGTGGGTCTGTCCGACGGCATTTCCAAGCTGGCCGCGCAGGCTTTGCTGGGTCCGGTGCTGCACACCCCGGACCTGCGCCTGACCTGCCACGAGGGCGAGGTCGAGGAACTGCTGGGCGAACTGGCCCAGCACCACTTGGACCTGGTGCTGGCCGGCCAAGGAGCGCCCGCCAACCCCAACCTGCGCCTCACCAGCGACCGCCTGGTGTCGTCGCCGGTGGACTGGTACGGCCCCGCCAAGCTGGTGCGCAAGGCCGACACGCAGGACTTCCCGCGCTGCCTGGAGCGCCTGCCGGTGCTGCTGCCCACCGGCCATTCCGTGCTGCGCCAGACGCTGGACCGCTGGTTCGCCGAACAAGGCATTTATCCCAATGTGGTGGGAGAATTCGAGGACAGCGCCCTGATGTCGGTTTTCGCGGCCCGCGGCCTGGGGGTATTTCCGCTCAGCCGCCTGGGCGGCGGCGACATCGGCGTGCTGCGGGGCTTGCGTCCCCTGGCCCGCTGCGACGACGTGCACGAGGAAATCCACGCCATCCGCAACCGCCGCGGACAGCACCATCCGCTGGTCCAGATCGTCCTCGCCAAGGCAAAGACTTCGGTTTTTTCTTAATGTTTGTCACAACCACGCTGGTTTTTCAGAAATAGAATCCGCCTTATCGTGGACCCTCTTTTGAAATATCGGAGTACCACCTCAATGAAAAAGATCATCTGGCTCGCCTTCGCCGTGCTTGCCGCACTCTGGACCGGGCTGGTTGCGCTGACGCTGCAGCTGACCAACTGGGTCCTGTCGACCATCGCCACGACCCAGGTGCCCGGCACGGCGCTGGACACGTCGCAATGGGTCCCGCCCGCCTGGGCCGCCGCCTGGGTCGACCCCGCCTGGCTGCAGACGCTGCAGGGCGGCCTGGTCTGGGCCGCGCAGGGCCTGAACCAGATGCTGCCCTTCGCCGGCAGCCTCGGCACGCTGATCTCGGTGCTGGCCTGGATCTTCTGGGGCTTCATCATCGTGGGCTTGCTGGTACTGGCACTGATCCTCCACTGGCTGGCCGGCAAGCGCGAGCAAGCCGCGGCGCCCGGCCGTCAAGTGGTGTAATAAGGCAGGCAACGCGGCAACCCGGCGCGCTGCCTCCTCATAGGAGCGTGCCGTGCCCATCGTCCATTCCCCTGTTCCCAAGCTGTTCCTGGCGGCCCTGCTGGCCACGGCCGCCACGACAGCGCAGGCGCATCCTGCGCGCGCCGCCTACGGCGTCGAGGTCTGCACGGTCACGGGGACTTCCGGGGAATACAGCGTGCGCGTGCGCAACACCGGCACCGCGCCCCTGGCCCGCGCCGAGGTCAACGGCGTCAGCCTGGATGCCAGCGGGAATGCGGCCGGACCGCTCACCGTCAACCTGACCGACATCCCTCCCGGCAAGTACAAGACCGCGGTGCTGGGCCGTCCGGGCAATGGCGCGGCTCTGGTCAGCATCGCCACCTATGTCAGCGCCAACGGCGCCGAAACGCATCAGCAGGACCTGTTTGCCGGCAAGGTGGCGCACGTCTCGCCCGGCTCGGCCTTGCAGTACACGCTGGCCCCCCTGGCTGTGCGCGGCTGGACGGTGGCCTACGGCACCAAGCAGGATCCCAAGCTGGAAGCCGGCAGCGCGGTGCTGCTGATCTACCCGGTCACCCTGGGCAAGAAGCGGGATGCGACGCGGCCGGACGCCGGACGCGCGCCTGCCGACGTGGTGCCGCTTGCGCCGTGCGCCGCCGAAGGGGCGAAGAAGTCCTGAACACGCTCAGGTGCCGCTGAGCAGGTCGCGCTCGTTCAGCAGCGCATAGACGATCTCGGGCCGGTTGTCGAAGCCGCGGCGGATGGCGGCGGGGATCGCCGTGCGCGTCTTGCGGCACAAGCCGAGCTGGTCCTCCAGCTGGATCGCAATCCCGCGCGAAGTGCGCACCTCGTTTTCGCTGGGCGTGATGAGGATCACGATGCCCAATTGCGCCTGGATGCGCCCCTGCATGGCGCGCAGGTCCTCCAGGCTGGAGATGTTCTCCAGCCGCGCCACCAGGCGTTTCTCTTCTTCCTTGGTCAGCCGCAGCACGCGGATGTCCGCGGCGGGATCGGCCAGCAGCCGGTCGCGGTCGCACACGCATGCGCCCGGCGGACATTCTTGACGGATGGGAAACGGAAAATTCATGGCAGGCGGAGCGCGTCGCGGCAATCTTGCGTATCTTGGAATTCTACCCAGGATCCCGCGCCCAACGCCGGGCGGCAAACCCTCGTTTCCCCGCAAGCCGCTGCGGCATAATGCCTCACCGAGTCGACGGCGCGGAGGGCGCCCCATGAGAGCATTCCTGTCCGTGGCGGCGCTGGCCGCGCTGTCCGCGCTGAGCCAGAACGCCGCCGCGCGCGATTACCCCTATTCGATCCGCCCCGGCCTGTCCGCCGTGGTGACAATTGGCGAACTGTCGGAGCAGCGCTTGAGCGCGCGTGTGGGCGATGGGACCGCTCAGGAAATCGCGATCATCGGCGGCGACGAGGAAGTCGACCAGTTCCAGGACGTGGACGTGGACCATGACGGCTACCGCGACTTCGTCATCGGCCAGACCGGCGGCGGCACACAAGCCATTTCGCGCATATTCCTGTACCGCCCGCAGGATGGACGCTTTCTCGAAGTGCCGCATCCCGATGCCGCGGCCAGTCCCTGCCGCGGCTTCGTCAACCCCGTATTCGACGCAGGCAAGCCCGTCTTCTCCGTGGCGTGCCGCTACAGCGCCGACACCTATGGCTTCGAGGAATACCGGGTGTGCCCGGACGGCTCGGCGCAGGCCATTTCCTGGACGCGGCGCGAAGGCGAAACGGAGCGGCGTGTCCCGCACCCCGGATCCCGGGCCGGAAAATGCGTGCCGCGGCCGCTATAGTTGCGCTTCCGCCTTCCTGGCTCCTACGTCCGAGGACACCCCCGCCGTGCTGATTTTCCACAACCCTGTCCATGAAAAACATGCTGGCCGACAGGAAATGTTCCGCGGCAAGCTGGTGCCCTGTCACGAAACCCCGGCGCGCCTGGAGTTCGTGCTGGAAGCGCTGCGTCACCGCAGCATCGGAGAATTGCGCGCGCCGTCGGCCGCAGACCTGGATCTGGTCAAGCGCGTGCACACTCCGCGCTACGTGGATTTCCTGGCCAGCGCGTGGCGCGATTGGGTCGCGCTGGATCCAGACAATGCGGGGTTGGACATCCTGCCCTCGATCTGGCCCGTGCGCGGCTTCCGCCACGACATCGAACCCACCAACTTCGCCGCACGGGTCGGCCTGTTCTCGTTTGACAGCGGCTGCCCGCTGACCGCCGGCACCTGGGAAGCCGCCACCGCCGGCGCCGCCTGCGCCATCGACGCCGCTCGCGCCGTATCCGCGGCGAGCGGTCCGCGCGCCGCCATGGCGCTCACACGCCCCCCAGGCCACCATGCAGGGCCGGATTTCTTCGGCGGCTATTGCTTCATCAACAACGCGGCGCTGGCGGCGCAAGCCCTGCGCGAAGCTGGCGCCGAGCGCGTCGCCATCCTGGACGTGGACTACCACCACGGCAATGGCACGCAGAGCATCTTCTACGAGCGCGCCGACGTGCTGACCGTGTCGGTGCATGGCGATCCGACCACCGAGTACCCCTTCTACCTGGGCTACGCCGACGAGCGCGGCGCTGGCGCGGGATTGGGCGCCAACCTGAACCTGCCGCTGCCCGCAGGCACCGGCTTCGCCGCCTGGACCCAGGCGCTGGAACAAGGGCTGGCCGCGGTGCGCGCCTTCAATGCGGACGCAGTCGTGATCGCGCTGGGCGTGGACACTTATGAAGGCGATCCCATCTCCAAGTTCCAGCTCAAGAGCGCCGACTACCTGCATGTGGGCCGCCTGCTGGCCGGCCTGGGCCTGCCGGCAGTGTTCACGATGGAAGGCGGCTATGCCGTGGCGGACGTGGGCATCAACGTCGCCAACGTCCTGGAAGGCTACGCCGGCTGAGCGGCCGCGCGCCGGAAACTTGCCGTTCGATCGACGCCCGGATCGCCGCATCCTCGCGCGATGCGTGATGCGCTCCAGGCGTTGCCTTCAACGTTCCTGTCGCATCAATCCCGCGTTTCCAGCACCTTGTTGATGCGCAGCGCCAACAGCGTGCAGGCCGCACCGGACAGCAGGTAGATGCTGACCGCCACCAGTCCGAAGCGCGCCGACAGGCCCAGCGCGACCAGCGGCGCGAATGCCGCGCCGATCAGCCAGGCCATGTCGGAAGTCAGCGCCGCGCCCGTGTAGCGGAAGCGGCGCGTGAAGTTTGCGGTAACGGTGCCCGAGGCCTGGCCGTAGGACAGCCCCAGCAACGCGAAGCCCACCAGGATGAACGCGTCCTGCGCCTTCGGGCCGCCACCCAGCAGCCAGGGCGTGAACAGCGCAAACACGGCGATCAGCACGGCCAACAGGCCCAGCGTGGTGCGCCGTCCGATGCGGTCGGCCAGCCAGCCCGACGCGACGGTACCCAGAATGCCCAGTACCGCGCCTATGATCTGCACGATCAGCACGTCCTGGATCTGCTGGGTGGCGCTGACCGCGATCCACGACAGCGGAAACACCGTGACCAAATGGAACAAGGCATAGCTGGCCAGCGCCGCGAACGCGCCGATGAACAGGTTGTAGCCTTGCTCGCGCACCATCTGCGTGATGCTGATGGGTTCGAGCTCGCCCTCTTCCAGCAGTTGCGTGTATTCCTCGGTCACGACCAGCCGCAACCGCGCGAACAGCGCCACCACGTTGATCGCGAACGCCACGAAGAAGGGATAGCGCCAGCCCCATTCCAGGAAATCGGCTTCGGTCAGCGTCACGTGCAGGAACAGGAACAACGCGCTGGCCACCATGAAGCCCACGGGCGCACCCAGCTGGCCCAGCATCGAATACCAACCGCGGCGATTGGGCGGCGCATTCAAGGCCAGCAGCGACGGCAGCCCATCCCATGAACCGCCCAGCGCCAGGCCTTGCAGGCAACGGAACACCGCCAGCAATGTGATCGCGTGCGCGCCGATGACGTTGTAGCCCGGCAGGAAGGCCATGCCCACCGTGGCGGTGCCCAATAGAAACAAGGCAATGGTCAGTTTGGTTGCGCGTCCCCAGCGCCGCTGCGCCGCCATTGATAGCGCAGTGCCGATAGGCCGCATGATGAACGCGAACGAGAAGATGACGAAGGACCAGAGGGTGCCTTCCAGCCGCGGTTCGAAAGGAAAGAAGACCTGCGGGAATACCAGCACGCAGGCGATGCCGAAGACGAAGAAATCGAAGTATTCGGAGGCGCGTCCCACCACCACGCCGACGGCGATTTCACCCGGCGCCACCTTGGCGTGGCTGCCTGCGCCACCGGCCGCGCCGGGCGCGGGAAACGTAGGAGCATGACCGGGATATTGCGTGCTGGTCGCCATGTGAATGCTCGCTGAAAGGAGGTTCGGAATACGCCTGATCTACGATCCTGCAACACCTCAGCGCGCCCGGAACCCATATCGCGCAGAGCCGCCCCGTTGCTGGAATGCAGCCCTGATCCGCGCGCGTCGCCTTGCACATTTTTGTTCTTTTTACCCTAGATTTTTCGCGGCTTCCAGCGTAGTGTTGCGTTTACTTCCCACGGTTACGTTTCGGGGTATGGTCATGCCGTCCTTCCCAAGGTTCCGCGGATTGGTCCTGATTGCCGCTCTGCCATTGCTCGCCGGATGCAATGCGGTCCTGCTCTCGCCGTCGGGCGACATAGCATTGCAGCAGCGCAACCTGATCATCATTTCGACCGGCTTGATGCTGCTGATCATCGTGCCGGTGATCTTCCTGACGTTCCTGTTCGCCTGGCGCTATCGCGCAAGCAACAAGGAAGCGCACTACGAGCCCGACTGGAACCACTCCACCATGCTGGAGCTTCTGATCTGGGCGGCGCCGCTGCTTATCATCATTGCGCTGGGCGCGCTTACCTGGGTCAGCACGCACCAGCTGGATCCCTACCGCCCGCTCGCGCGCCTGTCCGAAGGCCGCGAAGTGCCGGCCGGCACCAAGCCGCTGGTGGTCGAAGTCGTGGCGCTGGACTGGAAATGGCTGTTCATCTATCCCGAGCAAGGCATCGCGGCGGTGAACGAAATGGCGGCCCCGGTGGACCGCCCCATCCAGTTCCGCATCACCTCGTCCACGGTGATGAACTCCTTCTTCGTGCCCGCGCTGGCGGGCCAGATCTACGCCATGCCCGGCATGCAGACCACCTTGCACGCCGTGATCAACCACCCCGGCGAATATGAAGGCATTTCCGCCAACTACAGCGGCTCGGGCTTCTCCGGCATGCGCTTCAAGTTCCATGGGGTAGACCAGCAAGGCTTCGAAAAGTGGGTGGCGAGCGCGCGCGCGTCCGACGCCGCGCTCAGCCGCCACGCCTACCTGAAGCTTGAGCAGCCGAGCGAACGCAATCCGGTGCAGCTCTATGCATCCAGCGCGCCCGGCCTGTTCGAAGCGATCGTCAATCGCTGCGTGGAACCCAACCGCATGTGCATGCGCGACGCGATGGCCATCGACGCGCAGGGCGGCATGGGCATACCCGGAGCGCTCAACGTCACGACCCTGGACGCGGAAACGCGGGAGCGCCTGGGACTGACCGGCACGCCGCCGCGCAAGTACGTGGGCGCAATGTGCACGGCCACCGAAGGATTGGTCCTGTAGCGGATCGCTGGCGCACGGCGATCCGGATGATGCAAGGGCTTCGTGAAATTGCGGTCTTTTTGCTGGAATCGAGATGCCTGACCAACCAGACCTCACCAAGCTGATCTTCGGTAAGTTGACCTGGGAAGCCATTCCCTACCATGAACCGATCCTGCTCGCCACCTTCATCGCCGTGGCCATAGGCGGCATCGCGGTGCTGGGCGCCATCACCTACTATGGCAAATGGGGCTACCTGTGGCGCGAGTGGTTCACCAGCATCGACCACAAGAAGATCGGCATCATGTACGTCATCCTGGGCGTCGTGATGCTGCTGCGCGGCTTCGCCGACGCCATCATGATGCGCCTGCAGCAGGCGGTGGCCTTCGGCGATTCGACGGGCTACCTGCCGCCGCACCACTACGACCAGATCTTCACCGCGCACGGCGTGATCATGATCTTCTTCGTGGCCATGCCGCTGGTCACGGGGCTGATGAACTACATCGTGCCCTTGCAGATCGGCGCGCGCGACGTGGCCTTTCCCTTCCTGAACAACTTCAGCTTCTGGATGACCACGGGCGGCGTGATCCTGGTCATGATGTCGCTCTTCGTGGGCGAGTTCGCGCGCACCGGCTGGCTGGCGTATCCGCCTTTATCGGGCATCATGCAAAGTCCCGACGTGGGCGTCGACTACTACATATGGGCCTTGCAGATAGCGGGGGTAGGCACATTGCTGTCGGGCGTGAACCTGCTGGTCACCATCGTCAAGATGCGCGCGCCCGGCATGACCATGATGCGCATGCCCATCTTCACCTGGACCGCGCTGTGCACCAACGTGCTGATCGTGGCGGCCTTTCCGGTGCTGACCGCGGTGCTGGCGTTGCTGTCCATGGACCGCTACGTGGGCACCAACTTCTTCACCGCGGACTTCGGCGGCAACGCCATGATGTACGTGAACCTGATCTGGATCTGGGGCCACCCCGAGGTCTACATCCTGATCCTGCCGGCCTTTGGCATCTTCTCCGAAGTGGTCTCCACCTTCTGCAGCAAGCGCCTCTTCGGCTACGCGTCCATGGTCTACGCCACGGTCGTGATCACGGTGCTGTCGTACCTGGTGTGGCTGCACCACTTCTTCACCATGGGGTCGGGGGCCAGCGTGAACTCGTTCTTCGGGATCACCACCATGATCATCTCGATCCCGACCGGGGCCAAGATCTTCAACTGGCTGTTCACCATGTACCACGGCCGCATCCGCTTCGAAGTCCCCATGCTATGGACGATGGGCTTCATGGTGACCTTCGTGATCGGCGGCATGACGGGCGTGCTGCTGGCCGTGCCGCCCGCCGACTTCGTGCTGCACAACAGCCTGTTCCTGATCGCGCACTTCCACAACGTGATCATCGGCGGCGTGCTGTTCGGGCTGATGGCCGGCATCACGTACTGGTTCCCGAAGGCCTTCGGCTACAAGCTCGATCCGTTCTGGGGCAAGTGCTCGTTCTGGTTCTGGCTGGTCGGCTTCTACGTCGCCTTCATGCCGCTGTATGTGCTGGGGCTGATGGGCGTGACGCGCCGCGTAAACCATTTCGAGGACATGTCGCTGCAGATCTGGTTCCAGGTGGCGGCCTTCGGCGCGCTGCTGATCGCCTGCGGCATCGCCAGCTTCCTGATCCAACTGGTGGTGAGCTACCGCCGCCGCGAATCGCTGCGCGACACCAGCGGCGATCCCTGGGACGGGCGCACGCTGGAATGGTCGACCTCGTCGCCCCCGCCCAACTACAACTTCGCCTTCACGCCACGCGTGCATGACCAGGACGCGTGGTGGCAGATGAAGCAGCACGGCTACCTGCGGCCGCAGCAGGGCTTCATCCCCATCCACATGCCCAAGAACACCTGGGCGGGCATCGTGCTGGCGGGCATCAGCGTGGTGATGGGCTTCGCGCTGATCTGGCATATGTGGCCGCTGACCGTGCTGTCGTTCGCGGCGCTGATCCTGGTGGCCATCATTCATACCTTCAACTACAAGCGCGACTACTACGTGCCGGCCGACGAGGTCGTGCGCGCTGAAGACGCCCGCACAAGGTTGCTAGCGAAAAATGTCTGATACCCTCGCCCCCAACCTGCCCGGCGGCGCCGCGCCGCCGGCGGAGCCCGTGTTCCACGTCGCGGGCGAACACCATCCCAAGAACGGCACCCTGCTGGGGTTCTGGGTCTACCTGATGAGCGACTGCCTCATCTTCGCCTGCCTGTTCGCCACCTACGGCGTGCTCGGCCGCAATTACGCGGCGGGTCCATCCGGCGCCGACCTGTTCGACCTACCGCTGGTGGCGGTCAACACCGCGCTGTTGCTGCTGTCGTCGATCACCTACGGCTTCGCCATGCTGGAGATGCGGCGCAACCGCGTCGGCGCAACCCAGCTTTGGCTGGCCGTGACCGGCATCCTGGGGCTGGGCTTCCTGTCGCTGGAACTGTACGAATTCGCGCACCTGATCCACCAGGGCGCCGGGCCGCAGCGCAGCGCTTTCCTGTCGTCCTTCTTCACGCTGGTCGGCACCCACGGGCTGCACGTCACCTTCGGCATCGTTTGGCTGGTGACGATGATGATCCAGGTCCAGATGCATGGACTGATCCCGGAAAACCGCCGCCGCCTGATGTGCCTGTCCATGTTCTGGCACTTCCTGGACCTGATCTGGGTGGGCGTGTTCACCTTCGTCTACCTGATGGGAGTGCTGCCATGAGCGCGCACCTGGATCATCCGGCCGATCACGGCCACGGCGGCCACGACCACCACGACGACGATGACGGCGCCGCCCACGGCACCTTCAAGAGCTACATGACGGGCTTCGTGCTGGCGGCCATCCTGACCGCCATCCCGTTCTGGCTGGTGATGAACCGCGTGTTCCCCGAATCCCGCACCACCGCGCTGGTGATCCTGGCCTTCGCCGCGGTGCAGATCGTGGTCCACATCATCTACTTCCTGCACATGGACACCAAGTCCGAAAGCGGCTGGAACATGTTGGCGTTAATATTCACGCTGGTGCTGGTCGTAATCACGCTCAGCGGATCCATCTGGATCATGTATCACCTCGACTCCAATATGATGCCCATGTCCACCCACGACATGCGGAAAATGCCCTGATGGTTGCAGTAAACGACTCTACTTCCCGCGACACCTCCTCCCGCAATCCGCGCAGCAAGATCACCCTGGTCATCCTGGGGGTGCTTGCTGTCGCCATTTTCGCGGGGCTCTGCGCCCTGGGCACCTGGCAGGTGCAGCGGCTGGCCTGGAAACGCACCCTGATCGCGCAGGTCGAGCAGCGCGCCCATGCGGCGCCCGCGCCGGCTCCGGCCAAGGCCGAATGGCCCGCGCTGACTTCCGACAACGCCGAATACCGCCGGGTCACGGCCACCGGCACCTACCTGTACGACCGCCAGACCCTGGTGCAGGCCGCAACCGAACTGGGCAGCGGCTACTGGGTCATGACTCCGCTGCAACTGCCCGAAGGCGGCACGGTGTTGGTCAACCGTGGCTTCGTGCTGCCCGAATGGCGCAAGAGCAAGTCCGCCATACAGTCCGCGCCCGAACAGGCCAGCGTCACGGGCCTGCTGCGCATGGGCGAGCCCGGCCATGGTTTCCTGCGCAACAACGATCCGGCGACCAACCTCTGGTACTCGCGCGACCTGCCCGCCATCGCCGCGGCGCGTGGCCTGACCGACGTGGCGCCCTACTTCATCGACGCCGATGCGACGGGCAAGGACGGCAGCGGGCGCACCGCGCCGGTCGGCGGCCTGACGGTGCTGAACTTCCCCAACAACCACCTGGGCTACGCCATCACCTGGTACGCCCTGGCGGCCATGGTGCTGGTCGGCGTATTCATCTTCGTGCGCGAGGAAAAGCGGGCGCGGCGCAAGGGCTGAACCTGCCGGCCACGGCCGGTGTCCTACAATGAGGGCTGGGAACAGCGCTGGGCTAATGGCTCGCGTGCTGTTCCCTTTTTGTTTTTCCACCCCTCTACAGGAGTCCCCAAGGATGAAAAAGACGCTGCTCGCAGCCGCAATGTTCACTACTTTTGCAGGCGTCGCTCAGGCAGAATCGTCGGTAACTCTCTATGGTGTCATCGACACCGGCATCGGCTACAACAAGATCAAGGGCGATGGATACGACGGTAGCAAGATAGGCATGATCAACGGCATCCAGGCGGGCTCGCGCTGGGGCCTGCGCGGTTCGGACGACCTGGGCGACGGCCTGCGCGCCACGTTCACGCTGGAAAGCGGATTCGACTCCGCCAACGGCCAGCACGGACAGTCCGGCCGCCTGTTCGGCCGCCAGGCCACCATCGGCCTGGCCAACGACGCCTGGGGCTCGCTGGAGTTCGGCCGCCAGGCCACGATAGGCTCGAACTACCTCGCCGACATCGATCCCTTCTACACCAGCTATACGCAGTCCAACATGGGCCTGGGTTTCAGCGCAGCCAACACCATGCGCTGGGACAACATGGTGATGTACAAGACGCCTTCGGTGAACGGCTTTGAACTCGGCATCGGCTACTCGTTCAACGCGGACGACACGACCGCCGACCAGACCGGCTTCCGCACCGCCGACAACACCCGCGGCATCACCGCCGGCCTGCGCTACGTGCAGGGCCCGCTCAACGTTGCGCTGACCTACGACCAGCTCAACGGTTCCAACCGCGGCGCCATCGACCACGACGCCACGCCCCGCCAGTACGCGCTGGGCGTGTCCTACGACCTGGAAGTCGTGAAGCTCGCCGCCGCCTACGGCCGCACCACCGACGGCTGGTTTGTCGGCCAGGACCTGCCCGCCGGCACGCCCTTCAGCGACGAGTTCGGCACCAACCGTTTCGTGGACGGCTTCAAGGCCAACTCCTACATGCTGGGCGCGACCCTGCCGATGGGCGCCGGCTCCAGCCTGTTCGCGTCCTGGCAGCACGTATCGCCGAACAGCGACAAGCTGACTGGCGGCGACGCCAACATGAACGTCTGGAGCGTGGGCTACACCTACGACCTGTCCAAGCGCACCAACCTGTACGCCTACGGTTCGTACGGCAAGGACTACGCCTTCATCGACGGCCTGAAGAGCACGGCCGCCGGCATCGGCGTGCGCCACACGTTCTAAGCAAGACGGCGGAGCGGCCGCGGGGCCGCCTCCGCCGCTGGCGAATCCGTCCGATTCCCAGCCTCCTGGTACCGGGCTTTTTTAATATCGCCCGCGAGCCTGACGTCATCCGCATGTACGTCTAGGAGGCTCTCATGCACAAACCGCTCCCCCATGCTCCCGCCGGCCCTGCCGCTGGCACGCTCGCGGTGTACGCCGCGCTTGCGCCCGACCATCGCCAATTGATCCGGGACACCATGACCCAGGATCTCGACGCGCTGGAACAGGCCGCCGAAAAACCCGACGCCGTCGCGACGGCCCAGATGCTGCACCGCATACAGGGCGCGCTGCTGGCCTTGCAGATGCGCGCGCCAGCCTCGCACTTCGAAGCCCTGGAAGAGGAGCTTGCCGCAGGCCTGTCCGCCGCCGCTGCCGCCCGGATCCACGATCAGGCCACCGTCGTGCGCGGCCTCATGGACCGGCTTCATGCATGGCAACCTGCTGCCGTGCAATCTTCAGGAAACACGCGTCCCTCATGATCGGCTATCTTTGAAACCAGATCCTGAACGGACCATGACGTCGACCTCCCGCTCCCCGCGCGCTTTCCTCACCCACCGGCAACGCCTGTTGCGCACCCTGGCGGCGGCCTTGCTGCCGCTGGCCCTGGCGGCCTGCAATGGCGGCGACGACCATGACGACGCCCCTGTCGCCGTCACGCCTCCTCCGGCCGAGGAAACGCCGCCGCCCGTCGAAACCCAGCCGCCGCGCAACACCGCCTACCTGCAAGCCAAGGCGGGCGACGTCATCCAAGTCCGCATCGAGGAACTGCACCCCACTCAAGCCGCCATCGGCTATGACCAGATCTACTACAAGCTGGGCCGCTGGCAGGGTGACTTCGAACGCCCCACCTGGGCGGACAAGCCCGCGCAGCAGCTGGATTATCTGAATCGCACCGTCGGCAAGAAGTTCGACGACTACTGCGAGGACATGGGCGGCGCCGAGCGCGCGCAAGCATTCCAGACCATCGCCGAGGCGCGCGCCGCGCGCCTGGACCAGCCCGCCACCTTCGCTTGCAAGGAGGCGCCCGGCGCCAATGCGGCCAACCTAAAGACCGTGGTGGTCGGCTGGGACGGCAATCTGTACCTGACCGACGGCCACCATACCTTCTCGTCGCTGCGCGAAATCGCCGATGGCGGCCCCAAGCTGCCGGTCTGGGTCAAGGTCGACGCCAATTACAGCAGCCTCGCCAACGCCGCCGCTTTCTGGCAGCGC
This sequence comes from Achromobacter sp., assembly GCF_049647645.1. Taxonomy (GTDB): domain Bacteria; phylum Pseudomonadota; class Gammaproteobacteria; order Burkholderiales; family Burkholderiaceae_B; genus Achromobacter. The sequence goes on along the minus strand of NZ_JBARYB010000270.1, from coordinate 20,673 downwards.
ATGGTCGACGAACGCCGCGCCTGGCTGCGCGACGGCCAGAACCAGCCCATCACCGTGGACCAGTTGCCCGCCCGCCTGGGACTGGCCAGCATCCAGGAGGCCGGCGGCATGCAGGAAGACCGCTACCGCTCGCTGGTCTACTTCACCCGCGACATCGCTTACAGCAACGGTAATCTGCCGGAGTTCGCCGAGTTCCTATGGGGCGACTGGCTGCGCCGCCAGGCCGCGGGCGGCCAACTGCCCGGCCTGGACCAGTACAAGATGATGACGCCCGCCATGCCCGCGCAGATCCTAGCCGTCAGCACCCTGGACAAGAGCCTGGCGCCAGCCGGCGCGAACGACAGCTATGCCGCCGCGGTGCGGGACGCCTCCTTGAAGATGGCCGCATTGAAGGACAGCGACATCGTCTTCGACGACCGCGATGCCGCCGGTTTGGGGCGCATCGTCCTGGCGCCCGACGCCGCCAGCAGCTCGCCCACCAAGAAGGCGCGCGACACCCTGGAAGAGCTGCCGCGCAACGATGCCAAGGCCGACGGCGGCCCCCGGGGCGCGGGTAAGCTGTGGTTCGCTGTGAATTACCGCAACTGCGGCAAGCCCGCGGCCGGCACCTGCTGGGGCTGGTAGGCCACGGCGCCTGTCAGCCGCGCTAGGCGTCGATCTGCATGGCGGGCCGGGCCTGGACTCGGTCCATCCATGCCTGCACATGCGGATGGGAGGCCACCCTGGCGCCCAGATAGGCGCTATAGCCGACCACCGCCCCCACCACCAGGTCGGCAAGCGTATAGGCCGCGCCCAGCATCCAGGGCTGCCGCGACAAGTGGCCGTCCAGTACAGCCAGCAATCCATCCACGTCTTGCAGGACGCGTTCAGCCTCGGCGCCGCCGGGCGCGTCCTCGCCCTGCGTGGCGAGATACAGGCGCATCACCGCCGCGCCGTAGCTGACATAGGACCAGGCGCACCACGACATCGCCAACAGACGTTCGGGCGTGCCGGCGGCGGGCCACAGGCCACGCTCCACGCCAAAGCGCTCTCCCAGCCACAGCTGTATCGCCAGCGTCTCGAACAAGGGCGCGCCATCCACCGTCAGGGTGGGGACCTTGCCGTTGGGGTTCAGGGCCAGGAATTCGGGGCGGTGCTGCTCGCCGGTCCTGATGTCCACCTTGACGCGCTCGTGCGGCACAGCCAGTTCGGCAAGCGCGCAGGCCACCGGGGTCGCGCTGGACATGGGGTGCCAATAGAAGACGATAGACATGGGCAAATCTCCAATTCAATCAAGGGTTGAGCGTCGCGGCCCCTGCCGCGGACTACGGAAGCCACTGTAGGATCCATTGAGGACAGATTCCGCCCTCGATACGCGTTATCGTGCTGCCATGCTTACTTCCAGCAACCGCCTCCTGCGCCTGTTGTCGCTGCTGCAGACCCGCCGCCACTGGGCGGGAACCGAGCTGGCGGCGACGCTGGCCATCCATCCCCGCACCCTGCGGCGCGACATCGACAAGCTGCGCGAACTGGGCTACCCCATCCATGCCAGCAGCGGCGTGGCGGGCGGCTATGCCTTTCGCGCAGGGCAAGCCCTCCCGCCCCTGCTGCTGGACGACGAAGAAGCCCTGGCCGTGGCGCTCACCCTGCGCATAGCGGCCACCGGCACGGTGGGCGGCATAGAGGAAACCGCGTTGCGGGCGCTGGTGAAACTGGAGCAGGCCATGCCGCAGCGCCTGCGCCGCCGGGTGGATGCCTTGCGCTCAGCCATCGTGCCCATACCGCGCAATGGCGCCACCGTTGACGCCACGTTGCTGGCCACGCTGGCAGCCGCCTGCCGCGACCAACTGCGGCTCGGCTTCGACTACGCGGACGGCAAAGGCCGGGCTAGCACCCGGCTGGTGGAACCGCAAGGGCTGGCGCACACCGGGTATCGCTGGTATCTGGTGGCCTGGGACCCCGCGCGCGACGACTGGCGCACCTTCCGCATCGACCGCATCGCGGGCGTCCCGCAGGTCGGCGCACATTTCGCGCCGCGGCCCCCGCCCGAAGGCGGCGACCTGCGCGCCTATGTGTCGCGTTCGGTGAACATGACGCCGCATCCGGAATCCGCGCGCGTGGTCCTGCACGCGCCGCGCGCCGTCATGGCCGCGCGGATCCCGGCGGGCGCCGGCCAGGTCGAGCCCCTGGACGAAACGCGCTGCCTGCTGCAATGCGCCGTGCCTTCCCTGGACGCGCTGGTGTATTGGCTGATGGCGCTGGACGTGGAGTTCGAGGTTCTGGCCCCTGCGGCGCTGCGGGATCGCCTGCGGCTGGCGGCCGAAAGGCTGGCGCGCGCCTTGGAAAAAATGCCCGCGCCCGAAGCCGCTGGATAGGGGTCGGATTTGGCTGCTTTTCCGACGATCCCATTCTGTGTATTTCGCCCGCGATTCGAGTATCTTGGCTGCTTTCCAAATATTCCAGAAGATCACGCCATGAGCACCGTTCACAACGCCAGCCTGGGCGCCAGCGCCACGCCCGACGCCGACGCCTTTCTGCAATTCCTGGTCAACCTGGTGAACAACGGCAGCCAGATCGAGAGCATTGGCGTCACCCTGCAAATGGGTGGCATGCTGGTATCGGGTTCCATCGTGTCCGGCGCGGATTACTTCGACAGCTTCGCGGCCAGCTTCACGGGATCCCTGAACACCGTGGACGAAGCCACCCGCAAGGCAGTGCATGTCTCCCTGGCGGAATTGGGCGACGTCTTCCGGGTGCCGCAACCGGCGGATCCGCTGCCGAACTACATCCACCTCGCCGATGCCCTGTTCTTCACGGCCGATGGCACCCCAATCGCCGGACAGCCCACGCTCTGGCGCGGCCGCACCAGCGCGGTCGACGGCTTCATTCTGGGTCGCATGCAGGCCGAAGCGGCCGCCTGACGCCGCCTGGCGCCCGTCCCTTACGGATCTCCCCCGCGCCGGCCTATCCGGCGCGGGGCGCGTATCTTCGCAAAAACCACTACGCTATCGGTTTGCCTCCGACCTCAACCTTGAGCCCGATCGTCCTATCTCCGCTTGAAACCAGGGCTCGCCTGACGGCACTCCCTCGCATGGAAAGACTCCGAATCGTCCTGGTCGACGACCATCCCCTGGTCTTGATGGGGATGCGCGACCTGCTGGAAAAGGACCTCAATTTCGAGGTCACGGCTACCCTGCCCGGGCCAACCGCGCTGATCCAGCACCTGCAACGCGACGCGCCGCATGTGGTCATTACCGACTATTCCATGCCGGGCGACGATACCTACGGCGACGGCATCCGTCTGGTCAAGTACCTGACTCGGCACTACCCGCAGGTCCAGATCGTGGTGCTGACCATGGTGTCGAATTCCATGATCATCTCGGCGCTCTACGACGCCGGCGTCGCCGCCGTGGTGCTCAAGCGCGACAATCTCAGCGAAATCATGACCGCGCTGGAAACCCTGCATGCTGGACGAAAATACTATCCGCCCGGCTTCCAGCGCGACGGCGCCGCGGACGAACGCAGCAAGTTCATCGGCGAACGCATCAACAGCCTGTCGCCCAAGGAATTCGAAGTGCTGCGCCATTTCATCCGCGGCGAATCCATGATGCAGGTGGCGGACGCGCTCAAGCGCAGCGTGAAGACGGTCAGCGGCCAAAAAATATCGGCCATGCGCAAGCTCAACGTCCGCACTGACCAGGAACTGGTCGCCTTCTGCGTGGAAAGCGAGATTTTCCAGTAGGATTTCCGTCTTTCGCAGAAATCCAGGCAGGAACGCGCGGCATGACGCAAGTAGCAAGCGGGATAGTGGCGGGCCAGGAAGTGGACCGCAAAATGATGCAGGCCTTGCTGGAACAGTCCGCCGGGCGTGCGCTGTCGTTCCAGGACTGCGACTTCCAGGACGCGGATTTCTCGCGCCTGGATTTGCGCGGCGCGCGGCTGACGGGCTGCGCGATCGCGGGAGCCTCCTTCCAGGGCGCCAACCTGGCCGACTCGGCCTGGCTGCGCTGCCGCGGCGGCCAGGTCAACTTCGCCTCGTGCGACGCCAGCGACGCTGTCTTCGAAAACTGCGACCTCAACAATGCCAGCTGGCGTCGCGCGCGGTTGGCGGCGGCCCGCTTCCAGGGCTGCAAGCTCACCGGCAGCGATTTCGACGGCATCGCCTGCCTCGGCTGGTCCTTGCAGGAATGCCTGTTGGTCGGCGCACTGCTGCGCGGCCTGTCATTTCGCAAGAGCGACGTGCTGCAGCTGGACTTCTCCGATGCCGACCTGACCGGCAGCGATTTCCGCGACACCGTGTTCCATGGCGGCAGCCTGCGCAACGCCATCCTGAAGAACGTTCGCTTCGAAGGCGCTGACCTGCGCGAAGCCGATCTCGGCGGCCTGGACCTGAACTCGGCCGCGCGTCTGGCCGGCGCCACCATCTCCAAGACTCAGGCGGCGGCGCTACTGGCCGAGCTGCGCATCAGCGTGATCTGAGGCGCGCCGGCTGCGGCGGACGAAGCGTTGCTCGACCACCACGCTGCCCCACTGCCTGCCCTCGGATTCCTCCGCCAGCGTGAAGCCCGCGACCTCGTAGAGATGCCTGGCGGCATCCAGCCCCTTGAAGGTCCACAAGTACGTTTCATCGTAGTTCGTGTCGACAAAGGCCATGGCCCGTTCCAGCAGCGCGCGGCCCACGCCCATACCGCGCAGCGAGTCGTCGACGATGAACCAGCGCAGGTGCGCCTGGCGCGTGGCCAGATCGCCATCGATGACGATCGAAGCCAGCGTCCTGCCGTTGTCCACGTAGAGCCAGATGTTCTTGCCCGCGGCAGGGAGACCTTCGGCGAACTCGGCCAGCTCGACCGCCACCTTGCGTTCGAAGTACACCCCGAAACCCGAGGCCTGCGCGTAATAGCGCGCATGCAGGCTGGCCACGTCGCCGATGCAGCCGGGCAGGTAGCCGACGCGGATCTGGTCTTCGATGCCGCTGGAGGCGGCAGGCGCGATGTTGGGATTCTCGTGCGACAGGGCGTCGGCATAGAGCGAGAGGAAGCGGATCAGCGACTGCTGATCCGCCGGCGCCAGCTGCCGCAAGGCGCGTGAGACCTGGTCCGTGGCGAACTGGTCGATCTGCGCCCGCAGCCTGTTCCCCGCCTCGCTCAAGTACAGCCGCGAGGAGCGGGCGTCTGCGCTGTCGGTCTCGCGCGTCAGCAGCCCGACGGATTCCAATTTGGCGACCTGGCGGCTGGTATTGGACTTGTCCAGCCTGAGTATGGCCGCCAGGTCGCGCGCCGGTATGCCCGGCTGCAGCCCGATCTCGATGATGGCATGGACCGCGGATGGCGCCAGTTCGCTGCCTGCCAGCGAACTGCGCATGAAGCCCAGTTCACGCACCAGTTTGCGGGAAAACTCCCGCAGGTCCCGGATGGTCTGGTCGCGGGATTGCATGGGGGTGTCGATCAGATCCATGGCGCGCCTTTAAAGTTGCGATTCGCAACTAATATACTTGCGAAGCGCAACCAACTCAATATCTTTTATCGGCGTCCCTGCCGCGGCCTACCGGGGCCGCTTGAAGCCGGCGCGCGCCGCCTCGACCGCCTGGCGGCAGACGCAGCCGCTCATATGGTCATTGACCATGCCGACCGCCTGCATGAAGGCGTACATGGTCGTCGGGCCCACGAAGGTCCAGCCGCGCTTCTTCAGGTCGCGCGACAGCGCCGCCGACGCCGGCGAAGTCGGATTGCCATTCCAGTAGTCCAGGTCCACCATCGCGGGCCTGTCGTGTTCTCCTGGTTCATGGCTCCAGAGCCAGGCCGATATTGAACCCGTTTCATCGGCCAGGGCCCGCGCGCGCTTGGCGTTGTTGATGGCGGACAGGATCTTGCTGCGGTTGCGCACGATGCCGGCGTCGCCCATCAGGCGCTCGACGTCGCGCTCGGTGTAGCGCGCCACCCGCTCGAAATCGAAGTCGTCGAAGGCCGCGCGGAACGCTTCGCGCTTGCGCAGGATCGTGATCCAGGCCATGCCGGCCTGAAAGCCCTCCAGGCAGATCTTCTCGTACAGGCGGCGGTCGTCCGCCACCGGCATGCCCCATTCGTGGTCGTGATAGTCGGGCATGGACGGCTGCCAGAAGCAGCGCGCCACGCCCTGCTCGTCCTTGACCAGGCCCGGATTGCTCTGGCTCATCTCATTCGTCGTCATGCGGGCTTACTGTTTGCCAGGCACCGGGCAGCTCATGTCGCCTTCCTCGCACTTCAGATAGGCCCGCAATTCCTTCGTCCGCGCCTGCGTCAGCTTGTCCAGGCACAGGCTCAGGACCATGGGATAGGCGCTGCCGCCCGACGTGCCTCCGGACGCGAAGGCGCACTCCGCGTCGCGGAAGAACAGCCAGGCTTTCTGGGCGGCATGCAGCTGCGTAGCCGTGTCCCGGTCGTTCTTCAGGCGCGCGTTCACTTCCTTGTAGGCGGCGTTCAAGTCGGCGTCGGACTTGCGGTACGCCTGGTCGGCGCACAGGCTCATGTCCGTCTGCGTGGCCGCTTTGCCGCAGTCCAGCGCCTGCGCCTGCGCGCTTGCGGCCAGCGCAAGGGCGGCAGCGGCGGTCATGATGGCGATACGCATGGAATTCCTCCTGTTTGGCTCGGTGAACCGGGAAAGTGTCGCATGGAACAATGACTCCCCGCAGCGGCGGCCCCGCCGCCAGTGGCCTAAGATGGCGGCTATGAAGATCCAATTGCTCTCAGATTTGCACCTTGAAACCGACCCGGACTTCGTGGCGCGGCCCGCGCCCGGCGCCGATCTGCTGGTGCTGGCCGGAGACATAGGCTCCTACCGCCGCGGCTCGCTCATGACCGGGACGGACTTCGGCCTGGGCAGCTACGCGCCGCGCATGGGCTGGCCCACGCCTGTGGTGTACGTGCCCGGCAACCACGAATACGACAACGTGGATTTCGACGAAACCCACGAGCGGCTGCGCGTGCTTTGCGAGGAACTCGGCATCCACTGGCTGGAACGCGAGACACTGGTGATCGACGGGGTGCGCTTCATCGGCACCACGCTATGGACGGATTTCGACGCGCTGGCCGCCCCCGGAGACACGGTGGGCGCAGCCCTGAAAAAGCGCGAGAAGGCTTTCCGCGCGGCGGACTTCTACCTGGAAAAGGCCGAGATGCGCCGCAACGGCGCGCCCTTCATGGCAGAACAGATGCGCGAGCAAGGGTTGCTCTGCCAGCAGTGGCTGCAAGCCGCCCTGCGCGTACCCCACGACGGTCCAACCGTGGCGATCACCCACTTCGCTCCCACGCTGGCAAGCGCGGATCCGCGCTACGGCGTCACCCCGGGCACGGCTGGCTTCTGCAGCGCGCTGGACGCCCTGCTGCCCCTGGCCGACGTCTGGATGCACGGCCATCTTCACTGTCCGCAGGACTACGTGAAGGACGGCTGCCGCATCGTGGCCAATCCGCTGGGCTACGCCAAAAAGGGGGAGCAGAACGACTTCGCGCCGGATCGTTTGTGGGAGGTGACGACGCCTGGAACTTGAGGCGTCAGCCAGATCACTGCTTCGCCCCCTTTTCAAGCTGGTCGCGCAGCCGTTCCTCCTGGGCGCGCAGCTCCGGCGTGAATTCCTCGCCGAAGTCATCGGCCTCGTACAGCGGGCGGATTTCGATATCGGACGGGCCCGGCATCGGATTGGGACAGCGCTTGACCCATTCGATCGCCTCTTCCAGGGAGGCGCACTCCCAGAGCCAATAGCCGGCGATCAATTCCTTGGTTTCCGCGAAGGGGCCGTCTATCACTTGCCGACTGCTGCCGGAAAAATGAACCCGCGCACCCTCGGAACTCGGTTTCAGGCCGTCACCGGCCAGCATCACGCCCGCCTTGACCAGTTCCTCGTTGAACCGCCCCATGTCTGCCAACAACTGCTGAGTGGGCATCACCGCTGCTTCGCTATCGGCGGTGGCCCTGACTTGAACCATGAATCGCATCTCGGTCTCCTTGTGTGGATGGTGGAACTTGCATGCTCCATCGACACGACGAACCGCGCCAGGCGAAATCGACATTCGCCGCGAAAAAAAATGTATCCAGGGCCGGATCGGCACGACTTCCCCCAAGAAAAAACCCATGACGCTCCTGAGAGCATCATGGGTCCCGGCCACCCTCGCGGACGGGGCGGTCAGCCCGTCACGGCGCCGGATTCGGCTGGCGGGCGTGGATCTTGTCGATCGCCTCCAGCACCTCCGCCGACAGGGTCACGTCCACGCTGTCGATGTTTTCCTTCAGCTGTTCCAGCGTCGTGGCGCCGATCAGGTTGCTGGTGACGAAGGGGCGCTGGTTGACCCACGCCAGGGCCATGTGGGTAGGCGAAATGCCGTGCGCGCGCGCCAGCTCGACGTAGGCGCGGGTGGCGGCCTCGGCCTGCTCGTTGCTGTAGCGCGTGAAGCGCGTGTACAGCGTCAACCGGGCGCCGGCCGGACGGGCGCCGTCCAGATACTTGCCGCAAAGCATGCCCATCGCCAGCGGCGAATAGGCCAGCAAGCCCACGCCTTCGTGGTGCGAATATTCCGACAAGCCGATCTCGTAGACGCGGTTCAGCAGGCTGTAGGCGTTCTGGATGGTCGCGATGCGCGGCAGCGCTTTGTTCTCCGCATGCCGCAGGAACTGCCCGACGCCCCAGGGCGTTTCGTTGGACACGCCGATGTGGCGCACCTTGCCGGCGCGCACGAAGTCCTGCAACACCTCCAGCGTTTCCTCGATCGGCACGGTGTATTCATCCTGGACCCAGGGATAGGACAGCTTGCCGAAGGTGGCGGTGGTACGGTCGGGCCAGTGCAGCTGGTACAGATCCAGGTAGTCCGTCTGCAGGCGCTTCAGGCTGGCGTCCAGGGCCGCGGTCAGATTCTTGCGGTCGAGATGCGTCTTGCCGTCGCGGATGTGGCCGGGGCGCTTGGCGTCGCGCACCGGGCCCGCAACCTTGCTGGCCAGCACGATATCCTGGCGCCGCTTGCTGCGCGCCAGCCAGGTGCCGATATAGGTTTCGGTCAAGCCTTGCGTTTCGGGTTTGGGAGGCACCGGATACATCTCGGCGACGTCAACCAGATTGATGCCACGTTCCAGGGCGTAGTCCAGTTGCTGGTGCGCCTCGGCTTCGGTGTTCTGCTCGCCCCAGGTCATGGTGCCCAGTCCGATCAGGCTGACATCCAGGTCGGTACGGCCGAGTTTGCGGTATTTCAATTTCTGCTCCGTGCGGTGTCGCTTACAAGGGAAGCGACACCTTACTCCAAGACGGTTTTCAAATACCTGGCAACGCCCCCGGCTGCGGGTTATTCGCCCCTTGCCCGCCCCGTTCCTCTCGGCATACGCTTTATCCCCAAATAACCACCGGAAATCAAAGTGCTGCGCGAAATTGATGAAACCTACGTGTTTTTCATCTGCGTCATCGTTTGCCTGGCCATCATCGAGCTGGGTTTCTGGTTGGGGCGCAAGCGCCGCCGGGCCTCCGACGACGCCGCCAAGACCCACATCGGCGCGCTCCAGACCGCGCTGCTGGGTCTGCTGGCGCTGCTGCTGGGTTTTACCTTCGCCATGTCGGTGACGCGTTTCGAGACGCGCAAGAACCTGGTGCTGGAAGAGGCCAACGCCATCGGCAACGCCTACTGGCGTTCGCAGCTGCTGCCGCCCGCCGCCCGCGAACCTATCGCGAAACTGCTACTCGACTACACGACGACGGCGCTGGAGTTCAGCGATGCCGACAATGACAAGGAACGCCTGACAGCGGCCAGCGCGGCTTCACGGCGCATCGAGCGCCAGATACGGAGCACCGCGGCAAGCGTCCTGGAAAGTCCGCCCTCGATTTCCACCATCATGTTCATCCAGGCCATCAACGAGATGGCGCAGGTCAACGAGAAGCGCCGCGTCGCGCTGGAAAACCACGTTCCCGAGCCCGTCTTCTATCTGCTCTTCATCGTCACGGCGGGCGCCATGGGCTTCATCGCCTACGGGACCGGGCTGCACAAGCGCAGGCGGTTGATCTCGACCGGCCTGTTCGCCATGCTCATTTCCCTGGTGCTGACGTTCATCCTGGACATCGATCAGCCCGCCACCGGCGTCATCACGGTCAGCCAGGAAAGCATGGTGCGGATGAAGACGACGCTGGAGCAGGAGCGGTAGGCGCGGCCACGATCACAGCCGCGCCAGAAGATCCGGCGCAAGGGCGCCGAGCTTCACCTCGCCTCGCGGCGCTTCAGTTCGCCTTGCCCGTCGAGACCAGCGCCAACACCGGCGCCGCAGACTCGCCCGCGTCCGCACAGGCGGCCGGGCTGCGCTCCGCCAGCGCTTCCAGCAGATCGGCCGACGGCACGAAGAACAGGCCGCCCGTAACCGCGCGGCTGAAGTCGAGCAGGCGGTCGTAGTTGCCGGGCGGACGTCCGACGAACATGTTTTCCAGCATCAGTTCGATGGGACGCGGCGAACGCGCGTAACCGATGAAGTAGGTGCCGAACTCCCCTGCCCCCGGCCGGCCGAACGGCATGTTGTCGCGCAGGATCTTCAGTTCCTGGCCATTTTCCTCGATGGTCGTCAGGGCGCTGTGCGAAGACGTAGGCTTGATGTCATCGTCCAGTTCCACGTTGGACCACTTGTGGCGGCCAATGACGCCTTCCTGGCTCTCGACCGTCAACGCGTTCCATGCCGCCATGTCGTGCAGGTACTTCTGCACCAGCACATAGCTGCCGCCGGCGAACTCGGCATCCTCTTCGCCGACGACGGTGAAGTCGAGCGCCTCGCGCCCTTCGGGGTTCTCGGTCCCGTCGACGAAGCCGATGATGGCGCGCCGGTCGAAGTAACGGAAGCCATGGACTTCATCCACCACGGTCACGGCATCGCCCAGCCCGTCGAGCAGCAAGGTCGCCAGTTCGAAACAGAAATCCATCGAATCGGCGCGGATGTGCAAGAGCAGATCTCCCGGCGTGGCGACGGCCAGGCGCTCGCCCGAACCGAATTCGCGGAAAGGGTGCAGCGCAGCCGGGCGCGGCGCGCCGAAAAGCGTGTCCCAGGCCTTGGAGCCGAAGGCGGTGACACAGGAGAGATTCTGCTCGGGCGCGCGCGTGGACACCGTGCGGACAACGCCTGCGACGTCGGCGCACCAGTCGCGCACCGTGCCGGCTGCGGCGGCGCCTTCGTTGAGCGTGGCGACCATGAAAATCGCGTGGCGGGTGGTCGTGTTGTGTACGGCTTGGGATGCGGGTTGGCGGTCGGACATCGGATCGGGGACCTCAAAAAAAACGAGCGCGGCGGCGCGGAAAGGCTAGTCCGATTCTAAGCGCGGACTGTGACGGGGTGAACCCAGCTCGTTACGGCGCCGCCCTCAGCCACTCGCTCACCACATCCAGCACGATGCGGCTTTGCTCGCGGTGGGGGACATGGCCGCAGTTCTCAAGCAGCAAGGCGCGCGCGCCCGCCAGGGCGACGAGCCTGTCCTGGTGCTTGGGAGAGCCGTATTCGTCGACTTCGCCGTGCAAAGCCAGCACCGGGCAACGGACCTGGCGCAACGGCTCGTCCAGATTCCAATCGGCGAAGTCCGGCGACAGCCAGGTATCGATCCAGGCGCCCAGGACCCATGCGGCCTTTTCGCCGTGGTACTTCTTCAGGCGGTCCAGCTGGCCGGGTTCGGCGAAGCTCTGCCTGGCCGCGCGTATGCCTTCCAGCGTACGGTCTTCGGCGAACATCTGCGCGGACTCGGTGATCAGCGCCCGGCAATCGTCGGCGTAGACGCCGGCGCTGCAGACGGCCATGCCGCCGCCCACGCTGTGGCCGAACCCCACGAAGGCGCCAATGTCCAGGGCTTCGCGCAGGCAATGGAATCCGTTCCGCGCCTCTTCTTCCACGAAGCTGGGCTCAAACACGGCGGTATTGGGATCGGAGCGGCCAAAGCCCAGGCGGTCGTAGGCGATGACGCTGCGTCCGGTCGCTTGCGCCAGCTGTTCGGGGAAATCCCGCCACAGCTCCACGCAACCCAGCGAATCGTGGAACATCACGATGGGCGCCGCGGCCACCTCATCCCCTGCGGGGTCCCAGCGCCGAGCGAATAAACGGCCCTGGCTGGTGTGCACGTAGACATCCTGGCTGGTAATGGCAAGCATGAAAAGTCCTGGGGAGAGGATGTGGCGATGCGCCATCGCACCGCGCCCCGATTATAGGAAAGCCCGCAGCCTCACCGCAGGCCGGACACCACGCCGGCCGCAATGATGAGCAGCACCAGCGCGGAAATCGCCGTGTAGGCGTAGTCGCGCTCGCGCAGGAAGATGGCTAGCATTAGCGCCACCCGCGCCACTGGCAGCAGAATGAAGAGGGCCACCCCGGCCTTGACCAGTTCGAGTCCGCGCAGGCCGGCCTGCGCTTGCGGCAGAAAATCAAAGGCCATGCCCGCGGCGATGAGGGCCGAGGCAATCCATGTTCCATACCACAGCAAGCCGGCGATGATCCGGTCGCGCCGCGCCTGCCTGTCTGCCGCCTGCGTCATGCCGGGCCTCCCGGAGTATGCACGCCCAGCGCGCTCAGCAGCATCTGCATCGCCAGCAGGGACAGCACGATGACGAAGAAGAGGCGCAGTTTGGCCGCAGGCAGGCCCATCAACAGGCGGGCGCCCAGCAGCGCGCCCGCGACCGAACCCAGCGCGACGGGACCGGCGATGCCGATGTCGATGTCGCCGCGCACGAAGTAGGCGCCTGCACTGGCTGCGGCCGTCACGCCGATCATGAAGTTGGAGGTGGCGGACGAGACCTTGATGGGCAGCTTCAACGCGGCGTCCATGGCAGGGATCTTGAGCACGCCCGAGCCTATGCCGAGCAAGGCCGAAATCAGGCCGGCGCCGTACATCAGCGACAGGCCCAGCGGCACGCGGTCCACCTGATAGTGCACCTCGCGACCCAGCGCGCGGTCGGGAAAACTGGAATGCAGGCGCAGCGCCGTGGCCCAGCTTGCAGCGCCGGGCGCGATGGCGACGGCTTCGCGGCGGCGCGCCAGCATCTGTTGGGCGGACAGCGCCAGGATGATCGCGAACAAGCCGTATAGGAATTCGGTCGAAACGATGCCGATGAGGAATACGCCTGTCAGCGCGCCCAGCGTGGTGGCGGTCTCCAGCACGATCGCCAGCCGGACGTTGGTCAGCCGCCCCTTCAGGAACGGCGCCGCGCTGCCGCAGGAACAGGCGATCACCGAGATGATGCTGGCCCCGATGGCCACATGGATGTCCACGCCGAACAGCAGCGTCAGGATGGGCACGATGAAGATGCCGCTGGCCATCCCCAGCACTCCGCCCAGGGCGCTGGCGCCGAAGGCGGCGGCGAACAGCCAGAAGAGGGTCGACGTCTCCATGGCCGCCGGCTCAGGTCCGCTTGCGCGGTTGCCGCGACAGGCGGGTGGCGAACCGGATCAGGTCGCCGCGGTAATACAGCTTTTCGTAGTCGACCGGCCGCTGTCCCTCGGTGTAGGAGGTGCGCTCGATCAGGAAGATCGGACTTCCCACGGCAACGCCCAGCGCCTGGGCGACGCGCTCATCCGCCGTCACCGCTTCAAGCTGATACTCGGCCTCGATCAGCGGCAGGTCGTAGCGCAATTCCAGGAGGTCGAAGATGGGTTCGGCTTCCAGGTCGTTGCTGGCGACCTTTTCGCCTACGTCCAGCGGCAGATAGGTTTCATCGAACGACATGGCCACGCCGTCCGCGAGCCGCACGCGCTCGATGCGGTAGACCTGCGCGCCACGCGTCACGCCCAGTTGGCGCGCCACGTCTGCCGGGGCCGGCACCGGCCGCTTGTCCAGCAGGCGCGCCGTCGCCTGGCGGCCGAGCGCGTCCATGTCTTCGACGAATCCGCTCAGGGCCGTCAGCGCCTGCGTCAGCTTGGGCTCCGTGACGAACGTGCCCTTGCCGCGCCGGATTTCCACCAGCCCGCGGGCAACCAGGTTCTCCACCGCCTTGCGCACCGTGGTGCGACTGACGGCGAAGCGCTCGATCAGTTGGTCTTCGGTTGGCAACTGGCTGCCGGGCGCCAGGCCGCCGGCCGCGATTTCCGCGACCAGCGCCGTTTCCACCCGGGCGTAGAGCGGAGCATATTCGGAGTCGTTTTGCATGGAGACATCATAACATCATGATGTCATGATGATGTAAACAACATCCCGCGTTACAACGGCGCAGCCAGCAACTGGTAGTCTTCGCAGGCCCGGCCGGCGCCTCCCGCGCCGGCGTCACTATCAAGCGAGACACGATATGAGCAGTTTCATGCACAGCGCCTCCGTACCCGTCCTGACGCAAATGCTGTCGGCCCTGTCCGATGTGCTGAAGAAGGCGGAAGCCCACGCCACGGAAAAGAACATCGATCCGGACGCATACCTCGGCGCCCGCCTGTTCCCCGACATGTTCCCGCTGTCGCGCCAGGTACAGATCGCGTCGGATTTTGCCAAAGGCATCGCCTCGCGCCTGGCCGGCGCCGAAGTGCCGTCGTGGCCGGACAGCGAGGCCAGCTTCGCCGGCCTGCAAGCCCTGATCGCCAAGACGCTGGAGCACCTGGGTTCCTTCGGCCCTGAACAGTTCGCACAGAGCGAAGCCCGCGAAATCGTGCTGCGTCCGGGCACCCCGAAGGAAAAGAAGCTGAGCGGCAGCGCCTACCTGCTGCACTATGGCCTGCCGCAGTTCTTCTTCCACGTCACCACGGCCTACGACATCCTGCGCCACAACGGCGTGGAAATCGGCAAGCGCGATTACATGGGCAAGTATTGATCCACCACTGCGGGCCCCTGCCGCGGGGCCCGCGCCCGGCTACTCCGCGTAGCCGGGATTGCGGCGGTCCAGCCGGCGCAGCAAGCCCGGCCAGGCCAACATGGCCTTGTGCGCGCGGTCGGCCTGCGATTCCACCGTCGCATTCTTCAGGATGTCGGGCGGAATGTAGGTCAGCTCGCCGCCGGCCTGGGCCCGCACCTGCACCATGCATGCGGCTTCCAGCCGGTGCATCGCCTGGAAGGCTTCGGCCATGCTCTGCCCGACGGTCAACAGGCCGTGGTTGCGCAGGATCAGATAAGAGTTGCTGCCCAGGTCCCGCACCAGACGCGGCTGTTCCTCGGGATTGAGCGCCAGGCCCTCGTAGTCGTGGTAGCTGAGCGAACGCAGCACGATGAACGCGAACTGCGACAGCGGCAGCAGCCCGGCCTTCTGCGCCGACACCGCCACCCCATTGATGGAATGCGTGTGCAGCACGCACATGGCGTCCTTGCGGGCCGCGTGAATACAGCTATGGATGGTGAAGCCGGCCGGATTGATGTCGTATTCCGACTCCATGACCTTGCGCCCGTCCAGGTCGATCTTGACCAGGCTGGATGCGGTGATTTCGTCGAACATCATGCCGTAAGGGTTGATCAGGAAATGTTCGGTCCCCGGCACCTTGGCCGTGATGTGGGTGAAGATCAGGTCGTCCCAGCCGAACAGCGCCACCAAGCGGTATAGCGCCGCCAGATCCTTGCGGACCTCCCATTCCGTAGCGCTGACCTGTTCGCGCACGCTGACGCCCTTGCCTGCCGTATCCATGTTGTCTCCGTGTCTTGATGATTGCCCGCGGCGATTGCGCAGGCGCTGTCAGGCACTTTATTCGTTTTGCCTGCGGCCGGCACGCTGCGCGGCCAAGGGGCGGCCACCGCCCCTGCCGAGAATTCACATATGTGATGGAAATGGCGGAACGTCATTCCTATGATTCCGCTCAATAGCAGCCCAGCACAGATGCCCAGCCCCGCCATGTCCGTTGATCTTCCCGATACCGATTTCCGTATCCACCAGCTGGTCAGCCGGCATCTGCCTGGCCTGGCCGCGCATACCGCCCTGATTTCCGATGAAGGAAGCTGGACCTATGCGGAACTCGACGCGGTGGTCGATGCGCTGGCCGCCTATCTGCGGGCCCAGGGCCTGCGGGCGGGCGACCGCCTGCTGATCGCCGGAGAAAGCGGCGGCACCCAGCTGGCCGCCGTGCTGGCCTGCAGCCGCCTGGACGCCTGGGCGGTGGTCGTCAACGCCCGCATGACCGGCATCGAGGTCGACGCGATCAAGGCGCACTGCGAGCCGCGGCTGTTGCTTGCCACCAGCGGCCTGTCGGCGCAAGCCCAAGCCCACGGACTGCGCCATGGCGCGCGCGAAGTCGAGCTTGCCGGCCTGCGCTTTGCCTGCACCGAAGCGGATCCCGCGGCGCAAGCCGAACCCGCGCAAGCAGACTCGCGCGAACAGGTGGCGGTGATGATCTACACCAGCGGCACCACCGGCACGCCCAAGGGCGTGATGCTTACGCATGCCAACCTGGGCCATTCTTCCGCCGTCGCGCGCCATGCCCGCGGCACCGGCCCGGACGACCGCATCTATTCGGCGCTGCCCATCTCGCATGTGTACGGCCTGAGCACCGTGGCCCTGGCCGCGATGGGCGCGGGCGCAACCCTGCAGCTGGCCAGCCGCTTCGACGTCGCGCATGCGGTCGCCGCACTGGCGGGCGGCATCACCATGCTGCATGGCGTGCCCGCCATGTACGTGCGCCTGCTGCAAGCCCATGAACAAGGCACGCCGGTGCCCGCGCCGCGGGTGCGCCTGCTGCATTGCGGCGGCGCGCCGCTGGATCCGTCGCTCAAGGCGCGCATCGAGGCGATCTTCGGCGAACCGATAAACAATGGCTACGGCCTCACCGAGGCCTCGCCGACGATCAGCATGGTGCCCTACCGCCAACGGCGCTCCGACCTGAGCGTGGGCTACCTGATCCCTGGCATGCAGGCCCGCATCGTCGGCGAAGACGGCCAGGAGGTGGTGCGCGGCGAAGTGGGCGAACTCCAGGTGCGCGGCCCCAATGTCATGAAGGGGTATTACAAGGCGCCCGAGCAGACCGCACTGGCGCTGGACACCGAGGGCTGGCTGCGCACCGGCGACCTGCTGCGCGAAGAGCCGGACGGCGCGCTGTTCGTGATGGGCCGGATCAAGGACTTGATCATCCGCTCCGGCTTCAACGTCTACCCCAGCGAAGTCGAGGCCGCGCTGAACGCCTATGCGGGTGTGCGCCAGTCCTGCGTGGTCGGCGTGCCGCGCGATGGCGACGAGCAGATCATCGCCTTTGTCGAAGCGGAAGACGGCCGCAGCGTCGAGGCGGAAGCCTTGCAGGCCTTTGCGCGCGAGCGCCTGGCGCCCTACAAGCGCCCGCAGAAAATCATCCTGCTTTCCAGGCTGCCAGCGGCAGATAATGGAAAGATCCTCCGCAAGGCCGTCGTCGACATGGCGCGCGCGCACTGCAACTGACTTACCAAAACAAAATATCCATCCACAGGAGACAACCATGAAATTCGCAGCACGAAGGCATTTCCTGGCGGCCGCCGCCGCGCTGGCCGCGGTTTGCAGCCTGCCGGCGCAGGCGGCCGACAACGCCTGGCCCGAGAAGCCGATCCGCTTCATCGTGCCCAGCGCCGCGGGCGGCGGGGCCGACACGGTCGCGCGCCTGCTGGCCCAGCACATCGGCGGCGTGCTCAAGCAACCCATCGTGGTCGAGAACCGCGCCGGGGGTTCGGGCGTCATCGCCGGCAACGCCGTGCTGGGCGCGCCGGCCGACGGCTATACGTTCATGCTGGGCTTCACCACCATGTCGCAGCTGCCGGCCACCTCGACGGTCAAGATCCCGTACCAGGTTGATCGCGATTTCATTCCGGTATCCCTGGTCGCCCGCTCATCCAACGTGCTCGTCGTCAACCGCAGCGGCGCGGACGTGGATTCGGTCAAGGCCCTGGTGGAAGCGCTGCGCGCCTCTCCCCTGAAATACAGCTACGGGTCCTACGGCAACGGTTCGACCGGCCATTTCCTGGGCGCGCAGTTCCTGCAGGAAACCAAGACCAACGCGCAGCACGTGCCGTACAAGGGCGCCGCGCCCATGATGTCCGACCTGCTCGGCGGCGTGGTCACCTTCGCCTTTCCCGACATCGGCTCGGCCTTGCCGCACCTGAACTCGGATCGCCTGCGCGTGCTGGCCGTGACCGGCGACAAGCGCATGGCGACCCTGCCGCAAACGCCCACCATGACGGAACTCGGCTACCAGGGCTTCAACCTGGGCGCCTGGTTCGGCCTGTTCGCGGCCAAGGGCACGCCCGACGCCATCGTCCAGGCCATGTCGGCGCAAATTGCCGGCGCGGTCAAGGCGCCCGAGGTCCAGTCCAAGCTCGTCGGCATGAACCTGGATCCCGTCGGCAGCGATCCCAAGACCTTCGCCACCTTCTTCCAGACCGATCTGAAGCGCTGGGCCGAACTGGCGGACAAGGCCAACATCCGCACCGACTGATCCCGAGGCACGCCATGTCCCGATCCTCCCGCCGGCTCGAACTCCCGGACGCGTCCATCAAGGACAGCACGCGCGACCTGGGCCAGCGCTCGGTCAAATCGGCCCAGCGCGTGCTCGAACTGATCGAGTTGCTCGAACAGCTCGGGCGTCCGGTCACGCTGGCGGAGATCGTGCGCGCCAGCGGCTATCCCCAATCCAGCACCTGGATGCTGGTGCAGACGCTGATGCGCATGGGCTATCTATGCCACAACCCGGACGACGGCACCTACATGCCCAGCCTGCGGCTCAACATGCTGGGCGGCTGGGTCCATGACCTGGCCCTGCCCCGCAGCAACCTGCGCCTGGCCATGCGCGCGCTGGGCGAACGGCTGGGCCTGAGCATCATCCTCGGCCAGCGCAGCGGCCGCTATGTCCAGTACGC
This sequence comes from Achromobacter sp., assembly GCF_049647645.1. Lineage (GTDB taxonomy): Bacteria > Pseudomonadota > Gammaproteobacteria > Burkholderiales > Burkholderiaceae_B > Achromobacter. The sequence goes on along the minus strand of NZ_JBARYB010000270.1, from coordinate 1,958 downwards.
GCACGTGCTCTACGGCGCCAAGGACCGCAAGACCCAGGTTCCCATCGGCGTCGTGCGTCCGCTGATCGACACCGGCATGGGCTACGCGCTGCTCGCGCAACTGCCGGACGACGAGGTGTGCGCCATCGCCAGCGTCTGCCTGGCGCGCGCCGAACACGAATCGCCGGTCACCACCCTGCGCCAGGTTCTCGGCATCGTCGACAAGGCCCGCGAGGCTGGCTTCGTCTACTCGCATCGGCTGCAGAGCGCCAATCGCGCCTCCTTCTCCTTCGCGCTGGTCAGCGACCCCGGCGCCGGCGACCGCACCGGCCTGATGGCCCTGGCCATCGCCGGCACGCGCCAGGACATGGCAGCGCGCCTGCCCGACATCCCCGGCACGGTCAATGACGTCGTCGCCGAATTCCTGCCCGACGTGCCGATACATATCGAAGCCGCCGCCCCCATTTCGCCAATCTGAAGGCATCCCCTGGAGCGATCACCAACATGGATATTGAAGTCACGCCCGAAGAGCGGCAATTCCGCCAGGAAGTCCGCAGCTTCGCGCAGGCCCACCTGCCCGCAAGCGTCCGCCGCAAAGTGCTGTACGGCGAAAAGCTGGAAAAGCAGGAGTACGTCGATTGGCAGCGGCATCTGCACCGCCAGGGCTGGATCGCGCCCGCATGGCCCGTACAGTACGGCGGCACCGGCTGGAGCCTGGGCAAGCAGCGCATCTTCCTGCATGAGCTGGCGCTGCAATGCGCGCCCGAGACCATTCCGTTCGGCATCGCAATGGTCGGTCCGGTGATCTACACCTTCGGTTCGGACGAACAGAAAGCCCAGTACCTGCCCGCGATTCTGGCTTCGGAAACCTGGTGGTGCCAGGGCTTCTCGGAACCCAACGCCGGCTCCGACCTGGCTTCGCTACGTACCCGCGCGGTGGACTGCGGCGACCACTATCTGCTCAACGGCCAAAAGGCCTGGACCACCCACGGGCGCCACGCCGACATGATGTTCTGCCTGGCGCGCACCAGCGACACGGGCAAGCCGCAGCAAGGGATCTCGTTCCTGTTGCTCGACATGAAGACCCCGGGCATCGAGGTCCGGCCGGTGCGCACCATCGACGAAGGCGCCAGCATCTGCGAGGTGTTCTTCAACGACGTGCGCGTGCCGAAGTCGGGCCTGGTCGGCAAGGAAGGCGAAGGCTGGACCTACGCCAAGTTCCTGCTCGGCCACGAGCGCGCCATGATCGCCCGCGTCGGCCGCTCGCGCATGCAGCTGGCGCGCGCGCTGCGCCTGGCCTCGCATCCGCTCGCCGACGGCAGCCGCCCCATCGACAACCCGATCTACCGGCAGCGCCTGTGCGACATCGAGGCGCGTCTGCGCGCGCTGGAATTGACCGAGCTGCGCGCCCTGTCGGCCTACCGTCCGGGAGCCGGCTTCGACATCGCCGATTCCTCCATGCTGAAGATCGAAGGCTCCGAGATCTGCCAGGTCTTGACCGAGCTGCTGCTGGACCTCGCCGGCCGCTACGGCATGGTCTACACCGGCCGCTACACCCAATCGCCCATCGGCGACACCACGGCGCACGGCCTGCTGGGGGACCACTTGTTCAACCGCGTGGCCACGATCTACGGCGGCAGCTCGGAAATCCAGAAGTCCGTGATCGCCAAGAGCCGATTCCAGAAATAAGCAAGGACACGCCATGAACCTGAACCTCTCCGAAGAACAAGAGATGATCCGCGCGAGCGTGTTCGATTACTTCTCGACCGCTTACGGCTTCGACCGCCATCTCGAACGGCTGGCAAACCCCGGCGGGGCCGACCGCGCCGCCTGGCAGGCCATGGGCGAGCTGGGCTGGCTGGGGCTGACCGTGCCGCAGGACGACGGCGGCCTGGGCCTGGGACCGCAGGAAACCATGCTGTTGATGGAAGGCGCCGGCGCCGCGCTCAGCACCGAGCCACTGCTGGCCAGCGCGGTGC
>NZ_JBARYB010000269.1:0-10424 GCF_049647645.1 Achromobacter sp. | reverse complement strand
CTCTGGGTGCCCGCGCGGCCGGGCGGCCTCAAGCGCCTGATCCACCTGGCCAGTTTCGCGCTGTCCAGCCTGCCCTCGCTGTTGCGCGCCGCCGCCGGGCGGCCGGACCTCATCCTGGTGGTGGAACCCGCGCTGTTCTGCGCGCCCGCTGCCTGGCTTGCCGCGCGGCTTTGCGGCGCCCGCGCCTGGCTGCACATCCAGGACTACGAAGTCGACGCGGCGTTCGAACTGGGGCTGCTCAAGGGCGCAGGTTTGCGCGCCATGGTGCTCAGGGCCGAACGCTGGCTGATGCGCCGCTTCGACCGCGTCTCCACCATATCCAACCGCATGCTGGACCTGGCGCGGGCCAAGGGCGTGGACCCGGGCCGCGCAGTGCTGCTGCCGAACTGGATCGACGTGGATGCGATCGCGCCGCACGCCGGCGGCGGCCGATACCGCGCCGAGCTGGGCATACCGGACGACGCCATCGTTGCGCTGTACTCCGGCAACATGGGCGGCAAGCAAGGCTTGCAGACGCTGGCCGACGTTGCCCGCAGGCTAGTCCGCGAGACCCGCCTGTGGTTCGTCTTCTGCGGCCAGGGGCCCGAGCGCGCGCCGCTGCAGCAGCAATGCGAGGGCCTGGCCCGCGTGGTTTTCCTGGACCTGCAGCCGGCCGAACGCCTGGGTGAATTGCTGAACACCGCCGACATCCATCTGTTGCCGCAACGCGCCGGCGCCGCCGACCTGGTGATGCCGTCCAAACTGACCGGCATGCTGGCCAGCGGCCGGCCCGTGGTGTGCGGCGCCTCGCCCGGTACCGAGCTGGCCGGCGTAGTGGCGCGTTGCGGCCTGTTGACGCCGCCTGAAGACGGCGCCGCCATGGCCGAGGCCGTGCGCAAGCTCAGCTACAACGCGCAGATCCGCGAAACGCTGGGGGCTGCGGCGCGCCAGTATGCGCAGACGCATCTGCACGTGGACAGCGTGCTGGCCGCGGCCGAGCAGGAGTTCGAGAGCCTCATCGGCGCCAAGGGCAAACGTGCTGCCCGCCCGGCGCAATCCGACGCAAACACAGGCGCCTGATCGCGCGCGTGACCCATCGACGCCCTGCGGGGCTCAATTTTCTTGTGGCGGTTGTCGATGGGTGGCACGCGTTCGAAGGCGGAGTTCCCGCATCGGAACGCCCGCGCTTCCCCCAATCTACGCGTCGGGATCGTGCTTGGCTGGCGCCGCCCCATTCCCGCTTCTGACCAACCCCATCTGCACCGCGATGTAGGCCGCCTCGGCCTGGTTGCGCGCATTGAGCTTCCAATACAGGGTGCGCGCATGGCTTTTCACCGTGGCCACCGAAATGCCGACCTGCTGGCCGATCTCCCGCATGGTCTTGCCCTGTACCAGCAATTGCAGGATCTCTTCCTGCCGTTGCGTCAATTCCCTCAGCTCCTGGGTTGGCGGATGCGACGCGCCCTGAGGTCGGGCCGCCGGCTGCGGATAGCATTCGCCGCCCGCCATCACCAGGCTGACCGCGGCCGCCAGCGCATCGGGGCTGGATGCCTTGGGCATGTAGCCCGCGACCCCTGCCCGCGCACACGCCGCCATGACGCCCGGGTCCAGCACCGAGTAAAGCACCAGCACCAGCCGCGGCATGAAGAACGCCATCGACTGGGACAGGAGGCCGACGTCCTGTTCGGCCAGGCCGCTGCAACCCATCACCAGCAGTTCCACTGGGCGGTTGATCGAACTGGACATGGTGAGCAATTGGGCTGGCGAGATGGCCAGGATGTCGTCGGTGTTCCGCGCACGCTCCAGCACATGCTGGATCGCGACACGGAGCAGAGCGTAGTCTTCGATCAGTACGGTTGTCATCCCGGGGGGAACCTTGTGACGCATGGCCCATACACGGTTCCCATGACGCTGGCGCATCATTGCTGCAACGGCAGGCTGCTGGCGTCACCGACCTCACGGGAATCTCGTCCGCGGCACTGGATCGCGATGGCGAGGCGGAGTGGTTCGCCCTCTCAATCCAGACTTGCGGACACAACCCATGCTATCAGCGGCTACGTTCGCTGAATCTCGTTCAGGAGGATGATTGGTGGAGGAAAGCAGCAGCACTGCGACCGCGGATACTGCTGTGTATGAATTAGCCAGGATGGCTATGCGCACTCCCGGCAGCCAAGGAACGCGGGCGTTCCAGGCTGCCGGGCAGGCAGCGCAACCTGCCTCGGTTACCCGAGCTTGCGCCCATAGAGCTGCCCGGCGTCCACATCCCTGCCATTGGGTTCATGCCATTCCAAGGTCGCGCCGCGCTGCAGCGCCGCGTATACGGCTTCGCCCTTGTTCTTGACATGCAAGCGCTGGTAGAGCGTGCACGCATGCGTCTTGGCCGTGGCCACCGAAATATTCAACATCCTGCTGACAGTCTTGATCGGATAACCGCGTGCCAGCAGCACCAGCACTTCGTACTGGCGCGGCGTGATCTGCAACAACTGCGCGCCAGCGCTGACAGGCATGGAACCCTTGCTGGCGGCGGCATCGTCGGCGTCCCTGGCCGGCAAGGCGCAGACCGCTTGCGCGGGAGCCTGCAATGCCTGTTCGCTGGGGAAGCACTGCCCGCCCGCCATGACCAGGCGGATGGCTGCTTCAAGAATCTCCACCGAGGCCGTCTTCATCAGGCAACCGTAGACGCTTGCCCCGGGCAGGCCCTGCACCGGCATGGGCAGGGGCATCACGTCCGTCAGCAGCAGGATCCGCTTGGGCGTGAGCACGCGCTGGATTTCATGCAGCGCGCTCCACGCTTCGTCGGTATCCACCGGCAATCCGTAAATCAGCAGATCAGCGCCCGCGTGCACGCCGTCCGCCTTGGAGATGTCCGCCAAGCCCATCCCCTCGATTTCCCACACATCATCCAACTTGCTCAGAATCTGCCATAACCCCAACCGCAGGAGCGGATGGGCTTCAATCAGGACCATCTTGGCCATGGTGTCCTCCCGGTTTTTCGACGGGCCTAGAAGGGATCTTCGCTGTGCTGAAGACTATTTTTTTTCCAGCCCCGCAGTTCGAGTCTGCAATATCCCGGAATATCTAATGAAGCCGAACCGGGGCATTTGGGCTGGGAGACTTTGGTAGCCAACATAACGGATGGCATGGACCCATCTTATGGTTCGAAATTGTCAAAATCAAGACGTTTCGGCTCGATATAATCCGACAAAAACAGAAATCATTCGTTAGCCTTAATCATCCTCGTAAATACGGAGGAGGCGCGCTCCTCATCCGTTCCGGCGCTAGGGTTTTCACCAGGAATTCTCCATGAGAAGCTTGCGCCCTCTCTATGAAACATGCAGGGCGGGCGCAGGCTCTCAGCTAAGGCAGGCCATTGTTACAGCCGTAAAAAAGCCGCGCTGCGGCATCCGCCGGGCGCGGCCTGGAACTTCCGGAATCAGGGCAATAACTGTCTATATGTTTCCGCGGACACATCAAGCCCGTGCGTCTTTCTTGTAATCGAAATATAGGTAACATTTTTATTTTTGCGTTTCCGGCACGATTTACTCCATATAGGCGAAGTCAAATACCGTATGGCCGCCTTGATGATGCCAATGGTGCATCGAAGCATGGCGTTTTCTCAGGAAGCTCGCATAGTGGATTTCGCCGTCCGTTTCCACATAGGAGGATGGCGACAGTTCCTCGATCCGGTTCAGCGACACACCCTTGCCATAGTGGCAGAAGCCCTGGTACTGGGCGCAGCGGATCACCTCTCCGCCAGGCGACACAACGATTCCGGCGTTGCGGGCCCGCATCGGGTTGCGGACGATGGGGTTGCAGGCATGCGGCGTCCACTCGGTCGAGCGCGGCGAATCCGAGAAAAACGCGAACAGCTCATCGCAATGGCTTTGGCCGTCGGTCCGGTCGATATTGGTTAATAGCCACCAGTATTCCCCATGCTTGAAAATAATGGTATCGACAGCGGATATATTAGTCATCAGATTTACATCAAGCTCCCATTTAAGCGGAAAATCGGTGCATTTCCATAATTCTATACTGCGATTCCCGCAAGTTTCTGGCACCATGTAAGTGACGCCCTCGTACTCGAATATATATGGGAACGACAGATGGTAAGGCAGATTCAGGGCCGTGCCCAGCAGGCGGAAAGCCCCGTCGGAGTAGGTCGCGACCGAGATCGTGCCCTTGCGGGAGGTAAAATCGTAATCCTCGAAAAATATATACGGCTTTTTATCCTGGGTATATACAAACGGATCCGCGAAGAATCTGCCCTTGGGCGGCTGCAATACCATCGCCTCGGACACCACTGCCTGTTGCCGAGCAGACGGAAACATGCCGATCCGCCAGCGCACATTGCGTTTCATGACGCGCCGCACAATCAAGTCCGACATTAACCACGCCTGGCGCGCAATATATGCGGCGCTATCCCACTCCACCGGATCCTCGCGCCGCAGGCCGCTCATGATCTGCATGGCGGGCGGCGCCACGCCCTGCTTGACGCGGGCCAGCGCCTGCAACGCGTCGTACACCATGAAATTCCCAAGGCTGAACGCGCGCGCCTGATTCTTCAACCAGAACAACTCGGTGTTGAAACTGCGCTGGTCCAGCAGTTCGTCTTGATCTTCCCGCTGCCCCACGCGCCAGAGTTTCACCGTGGTGTGGTCTTCACGCTGAAAGACCTCCCAAAAGCCGGCATAGCGGCTTGTCGCCACTGCAATATCGGAATAACTCAACTGCCATACGCCCAGACGCGCCCAGCCAGCCATTTGCTCGCGAGAGGCCGGCGATGCGCCCAAGGTGATGACCAGATCCAGACCCAGCGCCGCGACCTGGCTTTGCGCCTCGGCCGCTGGCATGCCAGGCGCCAGCGACAAGACGGCAGCCGCATCCGGCGGCATGCTCGCGCGCATGTCGCGGCAGGCCAGCGCCTGCCGCTGCTTGGCCGGCAGCAGACGCGCCTCCAGGCGCGACAAGACGCCAAACAGGGCGCGCGTACCCAAGCGGGGAGACTTCTCCCCGCCTTCCATGTTCATCACCAGCAAAGCAGCGACTTCAAAATCCTGGCTATGCGTGAGCCAATCCACCATCTCATGCATCCAGCCGGGTTGCTCGTACCCGTCGACCAGCAGTCCCACTCTGTAGGTTTTCATTTCTCCTGCTCCTGTGCCAGGGCTTATCGGCCTTCCGTCCGTTACGGCGAACGGGCTAGCCATTGCGTATTCAGGGGCGCGACAGATTCAAGTCTTCGCGCTGATACTGCGGGGTTTTGCGCGTCCCTTCCAGACCACATTCATCCTAGGTCGGCAGTCCGAGGACGAATGGCTCAGGATCATGCGCAAACACTAGGAAATTGCTACTCCCTCCGCATGAGATTCGTCATCCGTCTGGTGGAGACAGGCGAAAATCCGGCCAGTCCCGAATGTGCGACGCGCGGACCGCTAGTGGTAAACCCTATTGGGGATAGCCGAGGCTCGCGTCTCAGCCATCTCTCACGCATAATTGTTTTTAAACGAACGTTTGAATTCAACCTTATGCAAGAAATCAGACCGTCTCTCACCCGCGAATCCATCCTGGACACCGCCGAGGCCTTGTTTGCCCAGCAGGGACACGATGGCACCTCGATGCGCCAGATCACCACGGCCGCCGGCGTCAATCTGGCGTCGGTGAATTACCACTTCGGCTCCAAGGAGTCACTCGTGCAGGCGGTGCTCAAACGGCGCCTGGAAGTGCTGAATCGCGAGCGCTTGCGACTTTTGGATGAACTCGAGGCGCAGGCCGAAGGCAGGCCCCTGAAGCCGTCGCAGATCGTGGACGCCTTTTTCGGCACGCTGTTGCGCCTGGCCGCCGACCCCGCCCAGGCCGGCAGCACCTTCCTGCCCTTGCTGGAACGCACCATGACCGACCCCTCGGATTTCATCCGCGCGCTGTTCGCGGAGGAATACGCGGACGTGCTGGAGCGTTACCGCAACGCGTTGTTCGCGGCCCTGCCCGATGTGCCCAAGGCTGAAATCGTCTGGCGCTTCCAGTTCATGCTCGGCGCCACGTCCTACGCCATCATCGGCACGGACCTGCTGCGCTCGGTCACGGGCTGGACCATAGACGAAGCCGAACAGCCCAATAACCCGGACCTGCTGCTGCCGCGCCTGATGAGCTTCCTGCTCGGCGGCTTGCGCTCGCCCTTGCCGCACGTGCCCTGAGCTTCACGCTCCCGCAGGCAGAACATCCACGGAGACAAGAAATGAACGCAGTCATCCTCGCCCTGGTCATCGCCGCGCTGCTGGCCGCGATCGTGCTGGGCGTGCGCCCCGTCCGCCGCGCCCTGCTGTCCGCCCCGATCTTCAATCTGTACCGCAAGGTGCTGCCGCAGATGTCGGACACCGAGCGCGATGCGCTGGAAGCGGGCACGGTGTGGTGGGAAGGCGAACTGTTCCGCGGCCGGCCCGACTGGAGCCGCCTGCTGGCCTATCCCCGCCCGCGCCTGAGCGATGACGAGCAGCGCTTTCTCGACGTCCAGGCCGAAGAGGCCTGCCGCATGGTCAATGACTGGCACGTCACGCAGGAAAGCCACGATCTCCCGGCCGAGGTCTGGAGCTACCTGAAGACCCAGGGTTTCCTGGGCATGATCATTCCCAAGGAATACGGCGGCCTGGGATTCTCGGCCTATGCCCACTCCGAAATCGTGACCAAGCTGTCCACGCGCTCGTCCGCCCTGGCGGTGTCGGTCATGGTGCCCAATTCGCTAGGCCCGGCCGAACTGCTGCTGCATTACGGCACCGACGAACAGAAGAACCACTACCTGCCGCGCCTGGCGCGCGGCGAGGAAGTGCCCGCGTTCGCGCTGACCAGTCCCTGGGCCGGCTCCGACGCCGCCGCCATCCCCGACAGCGGCATCGTCTGCAAGGGCCAATGGCAGGGCCGCGAAGTGATAGGCATGAAGGTCACCTGGGACAAGCGCTACATCACGCTGGCGCCCGTGTGCACCCTGCTGGGCCTGGCGTTCCGCCTGTACGATCCGGACGGCCTGTTGGGCGGCGCGAAAGACCTGGGCATCACCTGCGCGCTGGTGCCGCACGACCATCCGGGCGTGGACACCGGCCGCCGCCACTTCCCGCTGAACGCCATGTTCATGAACGGTCCCACGCGCGGCGCGGACGTGTTCATGCCGCTGGACTTCATCATCGGCGGGCCGGCCATGGCAGGCCAGGGCTGGCGCATGCTGATGGAATGCCTGGCGGCGGGGCGCTCGATTTCGCTGCCCTCTTCCAACACCGGCATGGCCAAGCTGACGACGCGGGCGGTGGGCGGCTATGCGCGTGTGCGCAGCCAGTTCCGCACGCCTGTCGGCAAGTTCGAAGGCGTGGAGGAAGCGCTGGCGCGCATCGGCGGCAACACCTACATGATGGACGCCGCGCGTGGCATGACGGCGGGCGCGGTGGACCTGGGCGAAAAGCCCTCGGTCGTGTCCGCCATCGTCAAGTACCACGTGACCGAGCGCGCGCGCCAGGTCGTCAACGACGGCATGGACGTCATCGGCGGCAAGGGCATCTGCCTGGGCCCGTCCAACTTTCTCGGCCGCGCCTATCAGCAGATTCCCATCGGCATCACCGTCGAAGGCGCCAACATCCTGACGCGCAGCCTGATCATCTTTGGCCAGGGCGCGATCCGCTGCCATCCCTACGTGCTGGCCGAGATGCAGGCTGCGCAATCGCCCGACCGCAAGCGCGGCCTGGACGATTTCGACCGCGCCTTCTGGGGCCACGTGGGCTTCGTCGCGAAGAACAAGCTGCGCGCCTTGGGCACGGCGCTCACCGGTGCGCGTTTGGTCGGCGTCAACGCCGACGTCGCGCCCGAGATGAAACGCTACTACCAGCTGCTCAGCCGTTACAGCGCCGCCTTCGCGCTGCTGGCCGACACCTCGATGCTGGTACTGGGCGGCAGCCTGAAGCGCCGCGAGCGCCTATCGGCGCGCCTGGGCGACGTGCTGTCGCAGATGTACCTGATCAGCGCCACGCTCAAGCGCTTCGAGGACGAAGGCCGCCAGGCGGCCGATGCGCCGCTGGCGCACTGGTCGATCCAGGACGCGCTGTTCAAACTGCAGGAAGCCATCGAAGGCGTGCTCGACAACTACCCCAACCGTTTCGTGGCCTGGAGCCTGCGCCGCCTGGTGTTCCCCTGGGGCCGCACGCAATCCCTGCCTTCCGACCAACTTGGGCAGGACGTGGCGCGGCTGCTGATCAACCCGAGCGCGACGCGCGACCGCCTGACCGCGGGCTGCCATCTGCCGGCGACCGAGGCCGAACCCGTCGGCGCCATCGAACTGGCGCTGGCCGCCACGCTCGACGCCGAACCCATCGAAGCCAAGATCCGCGAGCTTGAAAAGCGCGGCGCGCTTGACGGCAATCCGCAGGCCAATGTGCGCGACATCGCCGACGCCGCCTTCGCCATCGGCGGCATCACCCTAGAAGAATTTACAGTGGTAAAGCGCCGCAACCGCTTGCGCGATACGGTTGTGAAAGTGGATGATTTCCCCTTTGACCTGAGCGCCACGGACCAGGGCAGCCCCGCGGCCGAACGCAGGGTCGCCTGAAGGAGGAATCGGATGGCATTCAAACCGGTTTACGTCGTCGACGGCGCCCGCACGCCCTTCCTGAAGGCGCGCACCGGCCCGGGCCCTTTTGCCGCAGGCGATCTCGCCGTGCAGGCGGGACGCGCCCTGCTGCTGCGCCAGCCCCATGCGCCCACGGACCTGGACGAGGTCATCGTCGGCTGCGCCGCGCCTTCGCCCGACGAAGTGAACATCGGCCGCGTGATCGCGCTGCGCCTGGGCTGCGGCAACAAGGTGCCGGGCTGGACCGTCATGCGCAATTGCGCATCAGGCATGCAGGCGCTGGATTCCGCCATCGCCAACATCCAGTCCGGCCGTTCGGAACTGGTGCTGGCCGGCGGCACCGACGCCCTGTCGCGCGCGCCGGTGCTGTATTCGGACGAGATGGTGCGCTGGCTGGCGGGCTGGTATGCCGCGCGCGGCATGGGCGCCAAGCTCGCGGCGCTGGGGCGCTTCCGGCTGCGCAACCTCGTGCCGGTCATCGGCTTGCTCAAGGGCCTGACGGACCCGGTGGTCGGCCTGTCCATGGGGCAGACCGCCGAAAACATCGCGACCCGCTTCGGCATCGACCGCGCGGCGATGGACGCCTACGCGGCCCAAAGCCATGCGCGCGCGCTGGCGGCCCGCGCGGCTGGCGCCCTGGGCGAGATCTCGCCGCTGATCGACACGCAAGGCAAGCTGTATCCCGACGACGACGGCGTGCGTGACGACTCCACGCCCCAGAAGCTCGCCAAGCTCAAGCCCGTCTTCGACAAGCCCTGGGGCAACATCACGGCGGGCAACAGTTCGCAAGTGACCGACGGCGCCGCCATGCTGACGCTGGCTTCCGAAGAAGCGGTGCGCAAATGGAATCTGCGGCCGCTGGGCCGCATCGTCGACAGCCAGTGGGCCGGGCTCGATCCCGCGCAGATGGGCCTGGGCCCCGTGCATGCGGCCACGCCCATCTTGCAACGCCACGGCCTGGGCCTCAATGACCTGGACTTGTGGGAAATCAACGAGGCCTTCGCCGCCCAGGTGTTAGGCTGCCTGGCGGCCTGGCGCGACGATGCCTATTGCCAGGAGCATTTCGGCACGCCGGCCTGGGGCGACCTCGATCCGGCCCGGCTCAACGTCGATGGCGGCGCAATCGCCATCGGGCATCCCGTGGGCGCTTCCGGCGCCCGCATCGTGCTGCACCTGCTCGCGGCCCTGAAGCGCCGCGGCGCCAAGCGCGGCATGGCGGCCATCTGCATCGGCGGCGGCCAAGGCGGCGCGATGCTGGTCGAAACCCTGGACGAGGACCGCCCATGACGACACTGGATACGCTATCCCACTGGCGCCTGGAGCGCGATGCCGATGGCCTGGCATGGCTGACCTTCGACCGCGCCGGCAGCGCGGTCAATGCCTTGTCCGCCGACACCATGAGCGAACTGGCGGAGGTGCTGGACGCGCTGGACGCGGCGCCGCCCGCGGGCCTGATCATCCAGTCCGGCAAGGCCACGGGCTTCATCGTGGGCGCCGACGTCAACGAATTCGCCAGCCTGGACACGCCCGAACAGGCGCGCGCGCTGGTCGCGCGCGGCTGGAATCTCTTCAACCGCCTGGCCGCGGTGCGCTATCCCACGCTGGCGCTGATCCAGGGCCACTGCCTGGGCGGAGGCCTGGAACTGGCGCTGGCCTGCCGCTACCGACTGGTGGCGGACCAGCCCGGGACCTCGCTCGCGCTGCCCGAAGTCATGCTGGGCATCTTCCCCGGCTGGGGTGGCATGCTGCGCCTGCCGCAACTGATCGGCGCACCCGCCGCGCTGGACATGATGCTGACCGGCCGCGGCGCCGACGCGCGCCGCGCCGCCGCACTGGGTCTCAC
>NZ_JBARYB010000268.1:0-31684 GCF_049647645.1 Achromobacter sp. | reverse complement strand
AGTTGGGCCCGCGCGCCGTGGCGGCCCCGGGCGACGTGCTGGACGAGGCCGGGCTGCGAGCCGCGGAGGAACAGCTGGCCGCCCTGCTGCCTCCGGTCACGGGGCTGGTGAACTGCGCCGGCATCGCCCAGGTTCCCACCGCCATCGAGGACTATCCCGTCGACGCCTGGGAGCGGGTGGTGGATTCCCACCTGAAGGGCACCTACACGTCCTGCCGCGTATTCGGCAGCGCCATGGCCGCGCGCGGCTGCGGGGCCGTCGTCAACGTGGCGTCCGTGCTGTCGTTCCGTCCCGGGCCGGTGCTGGCCTACGGCCCGGCCAAGGCGGCGGTCGTGAACCTGACCGAAGCCCTTGCCGTGCACTGGGCTCGGCGCGGGGTGCGCGTCAACGCCATCGCGCCGGGCTGGACCGACACGCCCTTCCTCAGGCCCAAGGAGCGGCAGGGGGAGCGCGACATGACCCCGATACTGAACGCCACGCCGTTGGGCCGCCTGATGCAACCGCGCGAAATCGCGGAAGTCGTGTTCTTCCTGCTGTCGCCCGCGGCCGCGGTGGTCACGGGCGCCACCATCCCATGCGACGGCGGCGTGATCGCGGGATCGGGGTGGGCGCCCTACGGAGGCTTTCCGCAAGCGGTGTGAGCCTGGATGCGACCGGGGCATGCCCGGGGTTTGCCGCCAATTGGTCTGGCGGGCCGCTACACTACCCGCCGCCATGCTCAACGCCGCCTGTTCCGTCCATGTTTAACCTTGCCGCCGCAGGATTGTTCGCCTTCGGAGTCACCGTCATCCTGGCCATGCCAGGCCCGACCAATACCCTGCTGGCCGCGGCCGGCCTGCGCCAGGGCTTCATCCGGTCGGCGCGGCTGACGGCGGCCGAGCTGGCCGGCTATGTCGTGTCGATCTCGCTCTGGGGACGTTTTCTTGAGCAGGCCGCAAGATCCCTGCCGTGGCTGCCGGCTTGCGTGCGCATCGCCAGCAGCTTCTACATCGCCTGCCTGGCCGTGCGCATGTGGCGCGCCGCCCGCGCCGTGCCCGCGGTGGCGCGGCAGGTCATCGGCATGCGCAGGCTGTTCACGGCCACGCTGCTCAACCCCAAGGGCATACTCTTTGCCAGCGCGATTTTCCCGCCCACGGCGTTCTGGAGCCTGCCCGTATACCTTGCGGCCATGGCGCTATTCGCCACGCTGCTGGTGCCGATAGGCCTGGCCTGGGTGGCGTTCGGCGCCTCGCTGGGCAGCGCGAAGGCGCGCTGGATCGATCCGGCGCAAGCGCAGCGCGGCGCCTCCGTCATCCTGGGCCTGTTCTCGCTGACCCTGGCCTGGACCGCATTCCGCTAGATCCGCCTAGCGCAAGCACCGCCGCACGGAACTCCTGCATCAGCGGCGACCATGTGGCGCCGTGGCGCGTAACCAGTGCCATGCTGCGCCGCAGGGGCCGGCCCAGCGCCACTGGCAGTTCCGCGATGTCCGGACCCAGCGCGCTTTGAGGCATCAGCGCCAACAGGTCCGAGGCCGCCAGCAGCGCCAGCGCGCCCCCGGAAAAATGCTGTACCTCCAGCGCCGCCGCAGGCTGCGCCAGGCCTGCCTCGGCATAGCGGGCTTCCAGCGCATGGCGCGCCACCGAGCCCGGCATGGGCAGGATCCAGCGTTGGCCCGTCAGATCGCGCAACGCCAGCTTGCGCCGCGCGGCCAGAGGGTGCTTGCGGCTGGCGGCCACGCACAAGCCATCCTCCCGGATCGGCTCCTGGTTCAGCGTGCCTGGCACGTCGGCATAGATCGGCGTCACCGCCAGGTCCAGCTTGCCTCCCGCGACCTGCTCGTTGAGGTCGTCCGACTGCCCTTGCGTCAGCTGCACCCGCAGCGCCGGCCGGCGCGGCAGCAGGCGGCGCAGCGCGGGCATCACCACGCTGTCCACGGTGGCGCCGGTGGCGCCGATGCGCAGCAGCCCGGCCTCGCCCAGGCGCAGCTCCATCGCGTTGCGCACGGCGTCGCGGTATTCCGCCCACAGCCGCTGCGCATGCTCGCGGAACGCCAGGCCCGCCGAAGTCAGGCGCAGCCCGCGCCCGCCGCGGTCCAGCAGGCCCAGCCCGGTGTCGGCTTCCAGCCTTTGCAGCGACTTGGACAGCGCCGGCTGGCTGACACCGCAGGCGGCGGCGGCGCGGTCCAGGTTGCCGTGCTCCACCACGGCCAGGAAATATTCGATGTCACGCAGCGACAGATTCATAATCAATGGTTATGCATAGACTCAGCTTCAGGAATATTAAGCCGAGCCTGCGCTCCTAGAATCCCTGGATAAACCCGAGGACCGACAGGAGACGCAGCGCGTGGACAAGAAGCCCAACATCGTATTGATCGTGGCCGACAACCTGGGATGGGGGGAACTGGGCTGCTACGGCGGCGGCGCGCTGCGCGGCGCGCCCACCCCCAACATCGACCAGCTGGCTGCCGAAGGGCTGCTGCTGCAGAACTTCAATGTGGAAAGCGACTGCGTGCCCACGCGTTCGGCGCTGATGAGCGGCCGCCACCCCATCCGCACCGGTTGCCTGCAATCCGTGCCTCCGGGCCTGCCGCAAGGACTGGCGCGCGACGAAATCACGCTGGCCCAGCAATTGTCGGGCCAGGGCTACGCCACCGCGCACTATGGCAAATGGCATCTGGGCGACATCCCCGGACGCTATCCGTCCGATCGCGGCTTTGACGAGTGGTACGGCATTCCGCGCACCACCGACGAAAGCCAGTTCACCTCGTCCATCGGCTTCGATCCCGCGGTCGCCGATATCCCGCACATCATGCAGGGCCAGGCCGGCGCCCCTTCGGAAAACATCAAGGTCTACGACCTGGAGACCCGTCGCGGCATCGACGCCGAACTGGTCGAGCGCTCCATTGGCTTCATGCGCAAGCACGCCGAAGCCAGCCGTCCCTTCTTCCTGTACCTGCCGCTGGTGCACCTGCACTTTCCCACCCTGCCGCACCCGGACTTCGCGGGGCGCACCGGCGCCGGCGACTTCGCCGACTCCATGGTGGAAATGGACCACCGTGTCGGCCAGATCGTGCGGGCGGTGGACGAGCTGCAACTGCGCGACGACACCGTGTTCATCTTCTGCAGCGACAACGGTCCTGAATTCCGCAAGCCCTACCGCGGCACCGCAGGCCCCTGGACCGGCACCTACCACACGGCCATGGAAGGCAGCCTGCGCGTGCCCTTCATGATCCGCTGGCCGGGCAAGGTGCAGCCTGGCCAGGTCTCCAACGAGATCGTGCACGTCACCGACTTGTACACCACGCTGTCGCGCATCGGCGGCGCGGCCATTCCGCAGGACCGGCCCATCGACGGCATCGACCAGACCGACTTCTTCACCGGCGTCAGCCCGACTTCAGCGCGCGAGGGCTTCCTGTTCTATATCAAGAACGACCTGCGCGCGGTCAAATGGCGCGACTGGAAGCTGCATTTCTACTGGGAACCGGAGGTCAACGAAGGCAAGGGCAAACTGGAGTCGCCGTACCTGTTCAACCTGAAGCAGGATCCCAAGGAAGAAAGCGACATCCTCATCTTCAATACCTGGGTGCTGGGTCCTATCCTGAAAATGGTGCAGTCCTTCAACCAGTCCTGCGCCGCGCATCCGAATACGCCGCCCGGCAAGCCGGACCCGAGCTGAAACGCGCGGCGGCCTGAGCAAAAGAACATCAAAGGGGAAAACATGAAATTCGCTATCCGCTGCTGCGCGCTGCTGCTGGGCGCCGCGCTGACCGCCACCGCCAGCGCGGCGGACGCCAAGCTGGAATGGCCCGGCAAGCAGATTACCTGGGTGATCGGTTTCGTGCCGGGCGGCACCGCCGACGTGCTGACCCGCATCGCCGCCCAGGAACTGGCGCGGCGCAGCGGCCTGAACGTCATCGTGGAAAACCGCCCCGGCGCGGCAGGCGCCATCGCGCTGCAGCTGGTGGCGCGCAGCAAGGCCAGCGACGGCTACCTGCTGACCGTGCCCGGTCCGCTGATCTATCCCACGTCCCAGCCCGAAATCGGCCGCGAACTGGCGCCCGTGATCCTGATGGCCCAGGGCCCCATGGTCATCGTCGGCCCCGCCAAGGACGCCAAGCCGTCCTTGCAGGACGTGCTGGCGGACGCCCGCCAGCGGCCCGAGGCCTGGAGCTACGGCAGCTCCGGCAACGGCACCTCCCAAAACCTGGCCGGCGAACTGCTCAACCAGTACGCCGGCACCCGCATCGTGCACGTGCCATACAAGGGCGGCGGCCAGGCCGTGGCGGACGTGGCCGGCGGCCAGATCCCGCTGGCCATCCTGGGCTCTGCGCCGGTCATGCCGCAGATCAAGGCCGGCGTGCTCAAGGCCTACGCCGTCACCACGCCCTATCGCCTGGACAGCCTGCCCGATGTACCCACGGTGGAAGAAACCGGCTTCAAGGGCTACGCCGCCACCCAATGGTTCTCGGTCGCGGCCAGCAAGGACATCCCGGCCGCGCAGCTCGACCAGGTCAACACGGCGCTACGCGCGGCCGTCGCCACGCCGGAGTTCAAGGCCGCCCTGGAAAACGCCGGCATGATCGCCGGCGGCGGCTCACGGGATGAATTGCAGTCGTTCATCCAGGCGGACAGCGCCAAGTGGCAGAAGCTGATCGATAGCGGCGCGGTGAAGCTGGCGAATTGAGGCGCGACCCTCAACTCATATACACGCCGCCATTGATCGCGTAATTCGCCCCCGTCACGAACGCCGCTTCATCCGACGCCAGCCAGGCGCACAGGCCCGCCAGATCCTTGGCGGTGCCCAGGCGGCCCACCGGCACGCTTTCGACGATGCGGTCCAGCAAGGCCGGCGGGAACGCCTTCACGGTGTCGTCGGCGATGAAGCCCGGCGACGCCAGATTGACGGTCACGCCGCGCGCCGCGACTTCCTGGGCCAGCGAGCGGGTAAAGCCGATGACCGCACCCTTGGCGGTGGCGTAGTTGATCTGGCCAATCTGGCCTTTCTCCGCGGCTACCGAGCCGATGTTGATGATGCGGCCCCAGCCGCGGTCGGCCATGCTGTCCACGACCTGTTTGGTGGTGTTGAACAGCGTGTCCAGATTGCTGCGCAACACTGCCGACCAGTCCGCGTGGCTCATCTGGCGGAACCGCATGTCCAGCATGGCGCCGGCATTGTTTACCAGCACGTCGATCTCGCCGACTTCGCGCCGCACCTTGGCGAAGGCCGCCTCGGTCGAGGCCCAATCCGTGGCGTCGCCCTCGGACGCGATGAAGTCGTAGCCCAGCGACTTCTGTTCCTTCAGCCAATGGTCCTTGCGCGAGGAGCGCGGCCCGCAGCCCGCCACCACGCGGTGTCCCGCGTTGTGCAGCGCCTGGCAGATCGCGGTGCCCGTGTGGCCCATTCCGCTGGTGACGTAAGCAATGCGCAAAGCCATGTACTTCCCCTTTTGAAAAGACGGTATCGCGCCGCCGGTCAGGCCATCTGGCCGACCAGCGGGAACAGGCCGAACGCCAGCGCCGCGGCCAGCATCACCATGCAGACCATCGTGGCCCACTTCAGCGCGTAGCGCTGGTGGTCGCCGAAGTCCACGCCGGCCAGGCCGACCAGCAGGTAGGTCGACGGCACCAGCGGGCTCAGCAGGTGCACGGGCTGGCCGATCAAGGAGGCGCGCGCCATCTCGACGGGCGAAATGCCATAGCCCTGGGCCGCCTCGCTCAGGATGGGCAGCACGCCGAAGTAGAAGGCGTCGTTGGACATGAAGAAGGTGAAAGGCAGGCTGACCAGCGCCGTGATGCCGGCCAGGTACGGGCCCATGGCATCCGGAATCACGGCCAGCAGGCTGCGCGACATGGCCTCGACCATGCCGGTGCCCGACAGGATGCCGGTGAAGATCCCCGCAGCGAAAATCAGCGACACCACCGACAGCACATTGCCCGCGTGCTGCGCGACGCGGCGGCGCTGTTCGGCCAGGTCCGGATAGTTGATGACCAGCGCGATCGCGAAGGCGATCATGAACAGCACCGGCAGCGGCAGCACGCCCAGCACCAGGCTCACCATCAGCGCCAGCGTCAGGCCGGCATTGACCCACAGCAGCTTGGGGCGGCGCAGGTCCTGGTCGACCTCGATCTCGGGCAGGTTCTTGGGACCGTCCTCGTCGTAGCCGGCGTGCAGCGAGGCGCCGTCCGGCAGCGACAGCACGCCCAGGCGGCGGCGTTCGTGCAGGCCCAGGAAGAAGGCCAGCACCAGGATGGACACGATGGCCACGCCCATCACCGGCACCAGCGGCACGAAGATGTCGCCCGCGTCCACGTGCAGCGCACTGGCGGCGCGCGCTGTCGGGCCGCCCCAGGGCGTCAGATTCATGACGCCGCTGGCCAGCATCGCCAGACAGGTCATGGACAGCGCGTTCATCTTCAGGCGGCGGTACAGCGGCAGCATCGACGCCACCACGATCATGTAGGTGGTCGAACCGTCGCCATCCAGCGAGATCACCAGCGCCAGCACGGTCGTGCCCACCACGATCTTCAGCGGATCGCCCTTCACCGCGCGCAGGATGCGGCCCACGATGGGATCGAACAGACCGGCGTCGATCATGACGCCGAAGTACAGGATGGCGAACATCAGCATCACGCCGGTAGGCGCGATCTTGCGGATGCCGTCCAGCATCATCTTGTCGATGCCCGATCCGAATCCGCCCAACAGGGCGAAAATAATGGGGACAAGGATCAGCGCCACCAACGGCGACAGGCGCTTGGTCATGATCAGCGTCATGAACGTGATCACCATGCCGAAGCCAAGCAGGGTCAGAAGCATGAGGGTTATCTCCGGCTAGTCGTTGTTATGCGTGTGTCGCGCCTCCGGCAGGGGAAGCGCGACCGCAAGACTAGAAATAAAAGCTGTCTACAACCTGTCGTTTCTGAACGGACGTGCAGCGTTGGGAACGGTTTCAGATTCCTCCCATGC
The DNA here is from genome assembly GCF_049647645.1 of Achromobacter sp. Classification (GTDB taxonomy): domain Bacteria; phylum Pseudomonadota; class Gammaproteobacteria; order Burkholderiales; family Burkholderiaceae_B; genus Achromobacter. Next base: position 24,739 of record NZ_JBARYB010000268.1, on the reverse strand, counting down.
GACAATCGTCCCTATGCGCATACTGGTGATCGAAGACGACGCGGACCTTGCCGACGCACTCGTGCGCCGGCTGCGCCGTCTCGGCCATGCCGTCGACTGCCAGAACGACGGCCTCAGCGCCGACGGCGTCTTGCAGTACGAAACCTTCGATCTCGTCATCCTGGACATCGGCCTGCCGCGCATGTCGGGCTTCGACATCCTGCATCGCCTGCGCGACCGCGGCAGCAAGACGCCGGTGCTGGCGCTGACCGCCCGCATCGACATCGAGGACCGTGTCCACGCCCTGGATACCGGCGCCGACGACTACCTGGCCAAACCCTTCGATTTCCGCGAACTGGAAGCCCGCTGCCGCGCCCTGCTGCGACGGCCCAGCGCCCAGACCGCTGGCGTGCTGCGCTTTGGCGAACTGGTCATCGACAGCGCCGCGCGCCAGGTCACGCTGGCCGGACAGCGCATCGAGCTGCCGAAGCGCGAGTACAGCCTGCTGGAAATCCTGCTGGCCGGCATCAACCGCGCCGTCAGCAAAACCGAAATCGCCAACAAGCTGTTCGCCTTCGACGACGATGCCGCGCCCAACGCCATCGAGGTCTATATCGCCCGGCTGCGCCGCAAGCTCGAAGGCTCGCCGTTGCGCATCGAAACGCAACGCGGCACCGGCTACCTCCTGACCGCCACCGATGACCACGACAGCCCCGCCGCGTCCGGCTCCGGCCGCGACTGAACCCGCTTGGCCAGCCGCCGCGCAGGGCCGCATCTCGATCAAGCGCCGCCTGCTGGCCATGCTGCTGGCGCTGTTCGTGGCCGCCCTGGCCACGCTCTACCTGCTGGTGCGCGGCTACGCGAATCAGACTGCCGACACCACTTACGACCAACTGCTGCGCTCCTCCGTGCTGTCCATCGCCGACAGCCTGCAGCTGGTGCAGGGCGAGTGGCGCATGGACATGCCCTATGCCTCGCTGGCGCTGCTGGAGCAGGCGCCGAGCGACCGCGTGTTCTACCGCGTCGGCGACGCTGGCGGCGCGCTGATCTCCGGCTACGAGGACCTGCCGGCGCCGTCCGGCCGCGGCAATGACGGGCCGGCCGACTCGCCCCGCCTGTACGACGCCAGCTACCAGGGCGAGCCGGTGCGCATCGCCTGGATGGAACGCAAGATCGCCGGCCCGCGCGAGGCCGAGACCGCGCTCATCCAGGTCGCCCAGACCCGCGAAGCCCGCACCGCGCTCGCCGCCGGCATACTGTGGCAGGGCACGCTGGCGCTGATCGGCTTCACCGCCGCGGCGCTGGCGCTGGCCTACTGGGGCTTGCTGCGTTCGCTCGCGCCCATCCGCCGCATCGAACGCGAACTGGCCGCCCGCAGCGCATCCGATCTGCATCCGATCGTCGCCCCCGTACCCGAGGAACTCGACACGCTGGTGCACTCGCTCGACGGCTTCATGGCGCGCCTGTCGGAAAACCTGGACACCTTGCGCCTCTTCATCGCCGAGGCCGCGCACCAGTTGCGCACGCCGCTGGCCGCGCTGCACGCGCAGATGGAAGTGGCGCTGGACGAGGAAGACCCCGCCGAACAGCGCCGCAGCCTGCTGGCCGTGCTGCGCAACGCCGAAAAGCTCTCGCGGCTGGTCAACCAGCTGCTGAGCGATGCCAGCGTCATCCACCGCAGCAACGTGCGCCAGTTCCAGCCGGTGGACCTGGCCGAGCTGCTGCGCCAGGCGGTGTACGACACGGTCCCGCAAGCCGATCCCCAACCCGACGTGCGCCTGCACCTGCCCGCCCATGCGCCCGGCAGCCCCCCCACCATGCTGGGCGACAGCCTGATGTTGCGCGAGGCGTTCAAGAACCTCATCGACAATGCGCTGCGCCACGGCGCCACCGAAGACGGCCACATCGACGTGCGGCTGGAGCCGCTGGACGAAGGCTGGCGCATCGCCGTATCCGACCAGGGGCCGGGCATTCCGCCGGCGCTGGCCAACGCCGCCTTCGAGCGCTTCGTGCGCGGTCCGAACCCGCGCGCTCCCGGCGCCGGCCTGGGGCTGTCCATCATCAAGCGCGTGGTCGACATCCATCAGGGCCGGCTGGCCCTGAGCAACCGCGTGGGCGGCGGCCTGGACGCCGTGGTCACGCTGCCGGCCCGACCCCATGAAGCTTGATCTCTTGAAACCCCTGCGCCTGCTGGCGGCGCTGGCCGCCCTGCTGCTGGCGGCAACCGGCCATGCCGCGGAAACCAGCGCCGAGGGCCTGGCGCTGGGTCCCGCCGACAGCAGGAACGTGCTGGTCGTGCACGCCTCCAACAGCGTGCAGGTGTTCCGCGGCGTCCTGGAAGACTTCAGCAGGCTCAACCCCGGCCTGCGCCTGGAATACACCGAACTGTCCACGCAGGAGCTGTACGCCGCAACCATCGCCCGCGCCGCGCAGACGCCCGCGTCCAGGTCCGGCCCCGACATCGTCATCAGCAGCGCCATGGACCTGCAGACCAAGCTGGTCAACGACGGCTACGCACAGGCGCACATCTCGCCCGAGACCCGCGCCCTGCCCGCCTGGGCCAACTGGCGCGATGAAGTTTTCAGCATCGGCACCGACCCCATCGTCATGGTCTACAACACCGGCAAGCTCACGGCCGAGCGGGCGCCGCGCACCCGGCGCGAACTGCTGTCCCTGCTGCAGGCGCCGGGCCAGCCGCTGGCCGGCGCCATCTCCACCTATGACGTCGAGGGCAGCGGCATCGGCTACCTGGCGGCCACGCAAGACACCCGCCTGGACAGCATGGCCGGCGCGCTGCTGGCCGAGCTGGGCCGCAACCGCGTCACTGTCCATGCGTCCACCGAAGACGCCCTGGACAAGCTCGAACGCGGCGAGATCACCCTGGCCTACAACCTGCTGGAATCCTATACCCGGCACCGCATCGGCCAGGGCGCGCCGCTGGCCATCGTGTATCCGCAGGACTACACGCTGATGCTGTCGCGCTCCGCCATCATTCCCAGGCAGGCGCCGCGCGCAGACCTGGGCGCGATGTTCCTGGACTACCTGTTGTCGCCGCGCGGCCAGGAAATAGTCGCCCGCCAGTCCGGCATGCGGCCAGTAAGCGCTTCGGTCAATCCGGAAGCTGGCGTGCGGCCGGTGGGACTGGGCGTGGGACTGCTGGTGTATCTGGACCCGCTCAAGAAGCGGCATTTCCTGGACCTGTGGCAGGCGGCGATCCATCCGCCGGGCGGCGGCGCGCAGCCCTGACCCCGTTTCTCGGCGCGCACCGGTAAGCATGGCCCGGTACGCGCGCACCAGCTCTCGGATCATGGGGCGCCCGGCTATGGATCCGGACCCTTTTCATACCCGCCCGGTACCCATTTTTTTCATCTGGCCCGAGATTTTGCGAGGATAATTTCCTCATGGCAGGACCGTCGTCAATCAGACCGGCCCGTCTTGCCGATGCGCCGCCCGCCCACGGCCGCGCAGCGCTCCTCCCGATCTGGGGCCGGAGCCACCTCTACAACGATCCGTGATGCGTGACAGCGTTTGCGTCTGAACCAGAGTTGGAGGCACCAAATGGCTGAACACCAGATTGCCGTCCGGCGCGCGCTCGAAGCGCTGGACCACCTGGCGGATCCCGCTCCGCCCTGGAATGACATCCTGCAGACCGCCCGCGACATGGTGGGGGCCGACAGCGGCACCCTGATCGTCTTCGATGCCCGCCACAAGCTGCTGGATCTGTCTTCCGTGAGCTTTCCCGAGGCCGGCGCCGCGGACTACCGGAACCACTACTACAGCTGCGACATCGTCGAACAGGACTCGCGGCTGCTTCCCGTGGGTACGTGGCTGGACACCGCCACCATGAGCGACCGCGGGCAATTGCAGCGCTCCGAGTTCTACACCGACTTCATGCTCAAGCACCGCATGGCGCAAGTGCTGTGCCTGGTGATCGAATCCAACGCCATGCTGCGCGCCGCCATTGCCTTTCAGCGCTCGACCGTGGACAGCAAGGCCAGCGAGCGGCTCCAGTCCGGCGATTTCGCCGAGTACTTCCGCCTGCTGCAAAGCCGGCTGGCCCAGCGCGAAAGAGCGCTCGCCATCGGATGGACGGCCATCGAAAGCGCGCTCTCGGATGTCGGCGAAGCCGTGCTGCTGATCAGCCGCGACGCAATCGTGGACAAAATGTCCGCGCTCGCCATGCGGTACCTGGACGACGCGCACGGCTGGAACGTGCGCGGCGGCAAGCTGCTCCATCCCAACGCGAAAATACAGGCGCTGTTCGACGCCTATTGCCAGGCGGTTGCACGCGACGGCAAGGCGCGGTCCCTGGCGGCAGCCGTCGGCTGGGGCGAATTGACCTGGATCGACATCAGCGCGGCCCCGCAAGCGCTGAGCCTGATCGGCAACCGCATGCTGCTGGTGCGCATGCGGCGCAAGAGCGCCTTCGCCCAACCCGACGTCGACCGGCTGGAATCCGTGTTCGCCATCACCCACGCCGAAGCGGCGGTGCTGGCCGGACTTGCTATGGGCCATAGCGTGGAAGAAGTCGCCACCCTGCGCCACGCCTCCGTGCTGACCGTGCGCAAACAGGTGGCGTCCCTGCTCAGCAAGATGGAATGCAACCGCCAGTCCGAACTCGTCCGGTTGGCTTCGCTGCTCTAAGCGCGCTCCCCCGCCGGCATGGCGTACTCAATATTGAGTATGTGGCGTCCACCTGCGCCGTCCTACGATGAGCACGAAGGCATGAGGCCCGGACGCCCTATCCGGCCCGAGTCGTAAACCTGGCGGCGCGGCTCCGCGCCAGGAGCGTGTCCGCGCCCGCCGCGGGCCGGGTCGGTCTGCCCAAGAAAAACATCAATGCGCCAATCCGGTTGCGCAGCTGTCCCTGCCCCGGGCTGCATTGCCGCAAGCCCCCATGGACACCGGTTTCCAATGCTGCGGTCACTCACGTCATCAGGAGCATTTCATGAACACCGCCCTCACCGTCCGCGCCGCGATTCCCGTCGTCCTGGCAGCCTGCGCCCTGCTCTCCGGCCCCGCCGTCGCACAAATGTCCGCCGCGCCCACCACCGCGGCGCCCCCGTCCGACGTCCAGCTAAGCCGCGATCAGGTCGAACGGGATCTGGCTGCCTGGAAGCAATCCGGCGTTGAAAGAAACTGGGACAGCGACAGCACCCCGGACATCAGCAGCCCAGAGTATGTTGCCGCCTACAAGAAGTACGTGGACACAGTGCGGCCTGCCAACGCCCCGCAGATGCAGCAACCGCAGGGCCAGAGCAAGTGGTGATGCGCCGCTACCCTGCCCGCAAGGGCGCACCGCCGCGCTCGCTGCCTGGCGAGCGGCCATAGTGCGCGCGGTACGCCCGGTTGAACGTGGAAACTTCCTCGAATCCCCAGCTGGCGGCGATGTCCGCGATGGAACGGCCAGGCTGGGTTTCGATGGCCTGGCGGCACCGCTCCAGCCGGCACTGCCGCACATGGGCGCTGAAACTCAAGCCGTGCTCGGCCAGTATCTTGAACAGATAGCTGCGCGAAATGCCGAGCTCGTCGCTGGCCGATGCCGGCGTCAGGCCGCGGTCGGCCAGGCGGCGCTGCACCAGCGCCAGAATTCGATCCAGGACTTCATTCCGCACCCGCTCCGCGACTTGCGCGCTGACGTCCGTTCCTTCGAGCTGGGTCCGCGACAGCAGTTCGCCGCAATGCCTGACCATCAGCGCCTGCACCTGCTGCAGTTCATTCGCCGGCAATTCGCTGACCAGGCGCATGTAGCTGGCCAGCACCCGCCCGGCCCCTGAACTTCCGTCCAGCACCGGCGTGGCCAATCGCCCGCGCCGCCCCAGCTGCGGCCGCAGCAGGCCTTCCGGGATTTCTATGCAGAACATGCGGAAATCGGTGCGGAAATCGACTTCCCAGGGCGAAGCGCAATCCACCACGTAGACGTCGCCGGTCCGCGCGCGCATGGCGCTTCCGTCCTGCGAGACCACGGCCTCGCCGGCGCACAGCAGGTTGGCGAAAAAAGGGGATTGCGTGCGGGCCGAGAGGCCGGCCGCGGACAGCCTGACCACATGGGATTGCGCCGTGATGGTCGAGCCGTGCAAGTCCGGCAGCAGCAGGCCGTCGATCTGGCCGCGGAAGCTGCGCGCGGCATCGCGCTCGGGTTCGAGCGGCACGTAGGCATCGCAGATCGCATCGCGCCAGTACGCGAACTGATCCTGCGGCGCTATGACATCGGTGGTGTGGTGGTAGGCCTGCGCGCTCATCTTGAGTACCGGATCATGCCGACGGGGGCCGCCATCTTCTAGGGGATGGACGCTTTGCGCCACTGCCGTGGACGCTACGCGCTGGCAGGGCGAAGACTACCGGCCGATTATACGCACAGACCTATATCGCCGGACCCGGATCCAGGCCCCATCAGGAGACAAAAGATGTCCACGCCCGAACCGCTCGACGAGCGGATCGCAGCCTTTGAACGCGACGGATTCGTGGTGCTGCCCGGGATCATTCCGCCCGAGCAGGTCAGCCAACTGCTGGAAGCCCTGATCCGGATCGAGGCCGAGCACAACCTCGGCTATGCCAAGACCTCGTTCGAAGGCCGCAAGACGGTGCGCATCAACAACCTATTGGTCTACGACCCGCGCTTCTGGGACGTGCCGCTGCAGCCCGAGGTGCTGGCCCTGGCCGAACGCCTGCTGGACCGCGAATTGCTGCTGTCCTCGCTGTGCTCGCTGACGCTGGCGCCCGGGCAAGGCGCCCAACCCCTGCACGAAGACACCCAGCAACTGGCCCTGCCGCGGCCGCGGCCGCCGCTGGCGATCAACGCCATCTGGGCCTTGAGCGATTTCACGGCGGAGAACGGCGCCACCCACATCGTGCCTGGCAGCCATCGCTACGATTCTTCCCCGTCCTACGGCGCGCAGGATATAGAGACCGTGCAGGCCACCATGAAGGCCGGCAGCGTCATGCTGTTCGACAGCGCGCTGTGGCACAAGGGCGGCGCCAACGACAGCAATGCGCGCCGCTACGCGCTGTCGTGCTACTACTGTGCCGGCTGGATGCGGCAGCAGGAAAACCTGCAGCTCGGCATCCCGGCCGACCTGGTGCGGCGCTTTCCGCGCCGCCTGCAGGAGCTGTGCGGCTACAGCATCTACAAGGGGCAGTACGGCCATATCGACAACGCCGATCCCATCACCCTGCTGGGCGGCGAGGGCCGGCCCACCGTGTGGCAGGCCAGCGACGCCAAGGCCGCGCGCAAGGCCGCAGAGGGCAAGGCATGAACGCCCCCGTCCTGCCCGCAGTCGCGGATTCGGTGGTCCACCTACTGCGCGACGCCGCCCGCGAAACGCCCAATCTTCCCGCCCTGTCCTTCGAAGGCGCGCGCCTGAACTATGCGCAATACGCCGGCCTGGCCGGAGCGCTGGCGCGCCGCCTGGGCGAGCGGGTCCGGCCCGGCGACCGCGTCGCCCTGCTGATGCAGAATTCGCTGGACCTGGCGGTCGCCGCCTTCGCCGTGCATGCGCTGCGCGCGCAGGCCGTGCCGCTGAATCCCGGCTATCGCGAACGCGAACTGGCCTACATGCTGGAAGACGCCGCGCCCCGCATGCTGCTGCACGACGACAGCGTAAAGCTCGACCTGGGCGCCCTGTGTCCCGGGTTGGACGCCGGCGCCATCCTTTGCACCGGCAACGGCGCGGGCCTGCTCGGCATGCTGCCGCAAGCCTGTCCGCTGCCCGAGGACTTGCCGCGGCACGAGGACCTGGCCACGCTGCAATACACCGGCGGCACCACCGGACGCCCCAAGGGCGTGAACATCCTGCATCGGCAGATCGCCTACAACATCGCGCAGCGCGAGGCCTGGCTGCCGACCCGGCGCGACGCCGAAGTGGTGCTCTGCGTCATGCCGCTGTTCCATGTTTCCGCGGTCTCGATGTCGCTCTACCTGAGCCTGCACGCCCGCGGCGAACTGGTGGTGATGCGGCGCTTCGACGCCGCCCGCACCATAGAGGCCATCGCCACCCACGGCGTCACGCTGCTGCCGGGCGCGCCCGCGATCTTCCACGACCTGCTGCTGAGCCCGACCCTGAGCCAGGAGCGCGTGGGCAGCTTGCGCGCCTGCTTCTCCGGCGCGGCGCCGCTGCCGCGCGAAACCCTGGCGCGCTTCGAGCAGCGCGCCGGCTGCCCCATCTACGAAGGCTACGGCATGAGCGAAGCCGGCCCCTGCCTGGCGTTCAATCCCATGCACCGTCCGCGCAAACCGGGTTCGGTGGGGCTGCCCGTGCCGGGCGGCGAGCTGCAGATCGTGGACCTGGATCATGGCGAACGGCTGCTGCCGCCCGGCCAGCCCGGCGAAATCCGCGTGCGCGGCCCCCATGTGATGGCGGGCTACCGCCAGCCCGCTCCGGACGCCGCGCAGGCGCTGCGCGAAGGCTGGTTCTACACCGGCGATGTCGCGGTTCTGGACGACGAAGGCTATCTCCATCTGCAGGGCCGGCGGCACGACTGCATCAACGTGGGCGGCTTCAAGGTCTATCCGCTGGAAGTGGAGCAAGTGCTGCTGTCGCGCCCCGAGGTTGGCGAAGCCGCCGCCTTCGGCGTGCCCGACGAGCGGCTGGGACAGGTGGTGCACGCCTGGGTCACGCCCGCACCGGGCCAGAGCCTGGACACGAGCGCCTTGCAGGCCCATTGCGCCACGCATCTGGCCGGCTACAAGGTGCCGCGCCGCATCGGCGCGGCGCAAGCCTTGCCGCGCACCAGCGTAGGCAAGCTCGCGCGCAGCGCACTGGCCCCCGTGGCCGCGCCCAGCCCGATTTCGCAGTGACATCCAACACAAGGGGAGGAACATGAAGCAACTCGATCTGCAGGCGCTGCAACACCAGCTCGCCGAAGAAGGCTATGCCGTCATAGAAAATGTGCTGGACGCGGGGCAGCTGGAATTGGCGCGCGAACGCGTGGCCAGCCTGATGGCCGCCGAACGCGCCGATCCGTTCCCGCTGGACGATGAACGGCACGAGGACGACGACGACATCCTGGCCTACTATAAGCGCCACTACACGGTGAGCGACCTGGAAGCGCGGCGCATGGTGGCCCGCATACACCAGTACCGCCGCGACAACGAGAACACGCGCTGGCCGGTTCCCATCAACAAAGTGTCGAAGAACTTCCTGCACTTGCCCACCCTGTTCGACAACGACAAGTCGCAACGCGTCTGGAACCTGCTGAACAAGGCGCCCGATATGATCCCGTTGATCGAGCACCCGGTGGTGCTGCCGATGGTGCGCAGCGTGATGGGCCAGGACTGCAACCTGCACGATTTCCAGGCCACCAGCATCGGCCCGGGCACCGGCGGCGGCGCCTGGCACGTGGACGCGCCGCTGGGCCAGATCGCCGAACCGCTGCCCGAGTTCCCGCTGACGCTGCAGAACGTCTGGATGCTGGACGATTTCACCGCCGACAACGGCGCCACCCGCGTCATGCCGCGCAGCCACAGGCTGCGCAAGTCGCCGCCCTGGGGCAGCGGCCCGCTGGACGGTGAAGTCACGCTGACCGCGCCCGCCGGTTCGGTCGCCATCTGGCTGTCCAACACCTGGCACCGCTCCGGCCCGAACCATACAGACCGCGAGCGCCGCGCCATCCTCTGCAACTACAACGTGTCCTGGCTGCGCGGCTTCGCCGACTTCACCAGCACACTGGCCGACGGCGTCGCGGCCGGACTGTCCCACGACGCGCGCTATCTGCTGGGCTACGGCGCGCGCGCGCCGTTGACGCGTTGACCATGGCCGCCGCGACCTTGCCTCAGGCGCTGGACGGCGCGGCCCCGGCTATCCACGGCTATTGCGATCCCGCGTTCGAGCCGGTGCGCGCCGCCTTCGCGCGCAACTTCCAGGACGGCGGCGAACTGGGCGCTTCCGTTGCCATCGAGGTCGACGGCTATCCAGTGGTCGACCTCTGGGCCGGCTGGGTCGACACCGCCCGCAGCCAGCCCTGGGAACGCGACACGGTCTGTATCGTGTTTTCCAACACCAAGCCGGCCACGGCGCTGTGCGCCCACATGCTGGCCGAAGCGGGAGAGCTGGACCTGGACGCGCCGGTCGCCCGCTACTGGCCGGAGTACGCCGCGGCTGGCAAGGGCAACACCACCCCGCGCATGCTGCTCAACCACACTGCGGGCCTGCCCGCGCTGCGCGACCCCTTGCCGGCGGACGCCGCTTTCGACTGGGAAGGCATGACATGCCGGCTGGCGGCCGCCGCGCCATTCTGGAGCCCAGGCGAACGCGTGGCCTACCACGGCCTGACCTACGGCTGGCTGGTCGGCGAGCTGGTGCGTCGACTCGGCGGCTGCATGCCCGGCGAGTTTTTCCGGCGCCACATCGCGCAGCCGCTGGACCTGGACTTCTGGATAGGCCTGCCCGAAAGCGAAGAAGCGCGCGTTGCCCCCATCGTGCCGCCCCCGGCGCCACAAGCGCCGCTCAGCCCCTTCGAGCAGTCGCTGAAGGACGAGCCCGGCAGCCCGACGGCGCTGTATGCCAAGAACACCGGCGGCTGGCGCCCGTCCGGCTTCAACAGCCGCGCTGGCCATGCGGCCGGACTGTGCGCGGCCGGCGGCATCGGCAACGCGCGCAGCTTGGCGCGCTTGTACGGGACGCTGGCGCTGGGCGGGACGCGCGACGGCGTGCGCCTGCTGCGCGAGGACACCCTGGCCGCGGCCACCGCCCTGTCGGCGCGGACCGATGACGACGCCTGCCTGCGCGTGCCCTCGCGCTATGCCAGCGGCTTCATGCGCCAGATGGACAACCGCGCGCTGGGCCTGGACAGCGCCTGTTTCGGCGACCAGGCCTACGGCCATACCGGCGCCGGCGGTTCGCTGGCTTTCGCCTGGCCGCAGCGCCGGCTTTCATTTGCCTACACCATGAACCGCATGGGCCGCACCGTATTGCTCGACCAACGGGCGCACCGATTGGTGCTGGCGGCACACACCGCTCTCGGCGCGCCGCCGCCTTGCTGACGCCGGCACAGTTCGCATACATAAACACAAACCACAAAAAATACCGGAGACAAATCCTCATGAGCACGAGCTTTCCCTATCGCCCGGCCGCTTTGCGGCACCTGTTCGCCGCAGCCGGCGCCACCCTGCTGGTCCATGGCGCCGCCATGGCTGCCGAGCCTGTCAAGATCGGCTACCTGATTCCGCTGTCGGGCAGCGCTACCGCCTCGATCGGCAAGGACATGTCGCGCGCCACGCATCTGGCCGTCAAGCACATCAACGACGCCGGCGGGATCAAGGCGCTGGGCGGCGCGCAACTGCAACTGGTCGAAGTGGATACCCGTGGCGACGCCAAGGTCGCCATGACCGAAGTCGAGCGCCTGATCACCCGGGAAAAGACGCCAGTGCTGCTGGGCGCCTTTCAGAGCGGCGTGACCTTCCCCGCCACCGCGGTCGCGGAAAAGAACCGCGTGCCATGGGTGGTCGACCTGGCCGCCAAGGCCGACATCACCGAGCGCGGCTTCAAGTACGTGTTCCGCCCGACGCAGATCCCCGCTTCGGGCAATGCCGAAAGCATGGCGGCATTCATCGACTATGCCGGCAAGACCACCGGCAAGCCCGCCAAGACCGTCGCCATGGTCTATGAGAACACCGATTGGGGCCAGGACATGGCCAACACGCTGCGCGCCAAGTTCAAGGCGGCCGGCATCGACCTGGTGCTGGACGAGGGCTATCCGCCCAACTCGCCCGACCTGCGTCCGCTGGTGCTCAAGATCAAGGGCAAGAAGCCCGACGTCGTCACCGTGACCTCCTACGGCGCCGATGCGGTGCAGTTGCACAAGCTGCTGGCGCAGATGCGGGTCGGTTCCACCTACGTCGGCAGCGCGGCCGGCCAGATCGACAGCACCTTCATCCCGCTGGTCGGCAAGGACATCGCCGGCAATGTCTACACCACCAACGGCTGGGCCGGCTACGAGTCGTCCATCGCCACGCCGTTCGCCAAGAAGTTCTGGGATGACTTTGTCGCCGCCTATAAGGTCGACCCCAACGAGCTTTCGGTCAGCGCCTACGCCGCGGTCTGGGTCATCAAGGATGCGCTGGAGCGCGCCGGCCGGGCAGATCCGGAAGCCATCCGCGACGCCCTGGCCCAGACCAGGCTGCAGGGCACCGACCTGAACAAGCTGGTGGGCTACGACATCGTGATCGACGCCAAGGGCCAGAACCCCGAGAAGCGCTACGTCATGCAGCAGATCACGCCCGACGGCCAGTACCGCACCGTGTGGCCGGAGAACCTGGCTTCCAAGTCCTACAAGATGGTCTGGCCCGCCGCCCAGCCCTGACCGACCCGGCGCCGCCGCCCTCCGCGTGCATCGGCGCGGCGGCGCCCCGTTACCGCTAGGAGCTTTCCTTGACCACTACCCTACTCCAGGCGCTGCTGGGCGGTATCGCCAGCGGCGCCGTCTACGGCCTGATCGCGCTGGGCCTGAGCCTGCAGTTCGGCGTCATGAAGATCATCAACTTCGCCCATGGCGCCTTCCTGATGATGTCCATGTACGTCTGCTTCGCGCTGACCAGCCATTTCGGCCTGCACCCGCTGGCCGCCATGCCGCTGACGGCCCTGGCGCTGTTCGCGGTCGGCTATGCCTGCCAGCGCTGGCTGATCGACGGCATCTATCGCAAGGAAACCTCGCGCGAGCCGATCGGCGTGCTCATCTTCACCACCGGCCTGTGGATCTTCCTGGACAACGCCTTCCTGGCGCTGGCCGGGCCCGACAGCCGCAGCATCGATGCGCCCTGGGCCAACGAGGTCTGGATGCCCGGCGATCTGATCTTCACCTATCCGCAGATCGCCGGCCTGTTTTTCGCCTGCCTGATCACCGCGGCCCTGGTGCTGTTCCTGCGCCACACGCGCACCGGCCGCGCCATCCGCGCCACCGGCCAGGACCGCGAGGCCGCCAGCGTGCTGGGCATAGACAGCACCCGCGTCTACCGGCTGTCGTTCGCCATCGGCCTGCTGGTGCTGGGCGCGGCCGGCGCCCTGCTGCTGCCGCTCTATCCGGTCAACCCCTTCGTCGGCGACATCTTTGGCCTGCGCGCCTTCGTCATCGTGGTGCTGGGCGGCATAGGCTCGGTAGCGGGCGCGTTCTGGGGCGGCATCCTGGTCGGCGTGCTCGAATCCGTCGGCAGCCAGCTGATCCCCATCACCTATGCCGAGGCGCTCATCTTCCTGCTGTTTCTCGCCACCATGTATTTCCGGCCCAGCGGACTGTTCGGCGTGGAGAACGAATGATGGCCAAGAAAAAAATGACTTCGGCCGTCGCCATCGCCGCCCTGGGCGTGCTGGCCCTGCTGCCGCTGGCCAGCGGCAACCAGTACCTGCTGTCGGTGGGCGCCATGACGCTGCTGTATGCCTACCTGGCGCTGTCGTGGAACATCTTGGGCGGCATCGCCGGCCAGCTTTCGCTTGGCCACGCCGCCTACTTCGGGCTGGGCGCCTATACCTCGACCTGGCTGTTCGTGAACCTGGGCATCAGTCCCTGGCTGGGCATGTGGGCCGGCGCCGTGGTAGCGATGGGCGCCGCGCTGATCGTGGGGCTGTCCTGCCTGCAGCTGCGCGGGGCCTACTTCGCGCTGGCCACGATCGCCTCCTGCATGGTGCTCAAGACCTTGGTGGAGAACGCCGACACCTTGCTGGGCGGACCGCGCGGCATGGAAGTCACGCTGCTGCGCGACGCGCCGCTGTACTTCCAGCACACCGGCAAGGCCTTCTACTACCTCGTTGCGCTGGCGTTCACCGTGGCCGCGCTGCTGGTCAACCACCACGTGCTGCGCAGCCGCTTCGGCTACTGCCTGACGGCGGTGCGCAATGACCAGGACGCGGCGATGGCGCTGGGCGTGCCGGTGCGGCGCTACAAGCTCACGGCCGCCATGCTGAGCGCGGCCATGACCGCGCTGGGCGGCACCTTCTATGCCCAGTTCGTGCTCTATATCAGCCCGGACAAGGTCTTCGGCGCCAACCTCAGCGTCATCATCGCCGTGGTCTGCATCATCGGCGGACGCGGCACGCTGTGGGGTCCGGTGCTGGGCGCGTTGCTGCTGCTGCCCGGCGAGGAACTGGCACGCTCCGTAACCGGCGGCATGGTGGGTGCCGACATGATGCTGTATGGCCTCCTGCTGATGATCGTCATCCGCCTGGAGCCGCGCGGACTGATGGCGATACTGGCCCGAGTCCGTGCGCCACGGCGCCGTGCCGATCCGCCCGTGCAGGCTGCCGGCCCCGCCATCGGAGGCACGCGATGAATCTGCTCGAATTCCACAGCGTCAGCCGCAACTTCGGCGGCGTGCGCGCCTCGGACGAGGTCAGCTTCGCGGTCGGCGCCGACGAAATCGTCGGCCTGATCGGCCCCAACGGCGCCGGCAAGACTACGCTGTTCGCCATGGCCTCCGGCTTCGTGCCGCCCAGCAGCGGCGAAATCCGCTTCAACGGCGCCCGCATCAACGGCCAGGACCCGGCGCGCATCTGCACCGCCGGGCTGGCGCGCACCTTCCAGATCGTCAAGCCTTTCGGCGACATGACGGTGCTGGAGAACGCCATGATCGGCGCTTTCCTGCGTCACCGCGCCCCGGCCCAGGCCGAGGAAATCGCGCAGGCGGTGCTGGCGCGCGTCGGCTTGGGCGGACGCGAGCATCAGGTCGCCCGCACGCTCACCCTGTCGGGCCGTAAGCGGCTCGAAGTCGCCAAGGCCCTGGCCACCCAGCCCCGCCTGCTGCTGCTGGACGAAGTGATGGCGGGCCTGACGCCCGTGGAGACCGAGGAAATGGTGGCGCTGATCCTGTCGCTGCGCGGCGACGGCATCAGCGTCCTGGTGATCGAACACAATATGAAGGCCATCATGCAGCTCTCCGACCGCATCGTCGTCATCCAGCAGGGGCGCAAGATCGCCGACGGCCTGCCGCAGCAGGTCGCCAACGACCCGCAGGTGGTGCGCGCCTATCTGGGGGAGGCCGCCTGATGCTGGAAATCCGTCAACTGGACGCCGGCTACGGCGACGTGCAGGTGCTGCGCGGCGTGGACATGCGTGTGGGTGAAGGCGAGATCGTCAGCCTGGTCGGCGCCAACGGCGCCGGCAAGAGCACGCTGATCCGCACCGTCATGGGCTCCCTGCCCGCGCTGGCCGGTGAAGTCCGCTTCCTGGGCGAGCGCATCAGCGGCCTGCCCGCGCACCTGGTGGCGCGGCTGGGCATGGCCCAGGTCATGGAAGGCCGCCGCCTGTTCGGCCACATGGACGTCGAGGACAACCTGCTGGTCGGCGCCGACGTGCTGCGCGACAAGCGCCGCAGCCGCGACAATCTGGACTGGGTCTACCAGCTGTTCCCGCGCCTGCGCGAGCGGCGCCGGCAGCTCGCGCGCTCATTCAGCGGCGGCGAACAGCAGATGCTGGCCATCGGCCGCGCACTGATGACTTCGCCCAAGCTCCTGCTGCTGGACGAGCCTTCCATCGGGCTGGCGCCCATCATGGTCAAGGATATCTTCGACAAGCTGCCGCTCATCAACGCGCGCGGCATCACCATTCTGCTGGTGGAGCAGGACGTGCACCGTTCGCTCAGCATGGCGGCGCGCGGCTATGTGCTGGAGCATGGCGAGATCGTCATGTCCGGGCCGGGAGCCGAACTCCTGGCCGATGAAGGGCTGCGCCGCGCCTACCTGGGGGTTTGAAGCGAGGGCGGCGCGCCCTGGCAGGACGCGCCCCGCTTAAAAGTTGCGGGTCAGACCAGGTAGGAAGCGACCTCTTCGGGGGTGAGATGACGCGTGAACGTCATGGACGGCTGCTGCGCTTCATGCATGGCGCCGTTGAAGCCCGACCAGTTGCGCTTCATGCCCTCGTCCGTCTCCAGCGCGATCAGCACCCGCTTGCCGTGGCGCGACACGTTGTGGCGCAGCGAGGCCTCGCCCCAGGCAAAGCGCATGGCGTTGACCAGTTCGCCATTGGCGTAGGCATCGGCCTGCAGCCACTGGAAATCCGCGGTATCGCCATCCTGGTCCGGCTCGCGCGCCGCGATCTCGCGCTGCACGTCCAGCGAGCGCGCATGCTCGCCGATAATGATTTGCAGCAGCGTGAAGGCATGGAAGTTGTTATTGACGGCATGCGCCCGCGCCACGAAGCCCGTCATGGAAGCCGGCAACACCACCACCAGCTCGTCCTCGTAGCCCAGCTGCGAAGCCAGCCACAGATAATGCAGATTCTCGAACGGCAGGCTGTCGTTGCTGGTGGCCATGGGGTGCAGCAGCGACATCAGTTCCGCGTCGGACACCAAGGCGGCATGGTTGCCCCGGTCGCGCAGCGCCATGGTCATCATCGGCAGCACCAGCAGGTCCGCCGCCTGGTGCAGGGCTTCCACTTCCCAGCGGCGATCTGCGGGCACATCGGCCATTCTTGACCGGGCGTCCAGCCAGGCCTGGCGATCGACCTCCTCCACCTCATCGTCATCATCCTCGACCTCCTGCGCGCAATACGGGCTCAGCGTGTGCAGCCACTGCCGCAACAAGCCAAGCAGGACGGGAAAGAGAATCGCGGGATCGGCGCCGTCTTCCACCAGCGAACCGCACATCAAGGCCACGGCCGCGGCGCGGCCGGGGTGCAGCGACGGCAAAAGGGCTGCGCAGGTCCGCAGGCTGGCATCGGCCTGCCCTGCGTCCCGCGCCCGGGCGTGGAACGCGCTGACTTCCGGCCGCTGGAAGAATTGCTCCAGTGGATCCAGGTCCTCGGGCATGGTGACGGGAGCGCGGAGCGCGGCGGCGAAAGCGGCGTCGGAAGCAGGCATGGAAATGAAGACACATGAAAGCGAAGGGCGGCCCGTCCAGGGCGCGGCGGCAGCCCGCAAGTTTACAGAAACCTGACAGCCGCGCGCGCCTCGGCGCACATTGATATTGGCGGGCCGAATGTCTAGCATGGTAGTGCGCAGCGTAGCCTGGGCGAGCTGGCGAGACACCTGACCCGCAAGGGCCCGGACTCATACCGAGCACCAGTGGTCCGCTCCGGGCGGCCAACGGCGTTCTTACAAGAGCGTCGCGCGCTTCTCTTCAGGAGAATCGTATGAAGTCCTTACTCATGTCGGTCACGCTGACCGCGGGATTGCTGGCGGCCATGGGCGTCTATGCCCAGACACCCTACTCTCAGTCTCCCAGTTCGGCCCCCACGACCAAGACCGCGCCGCCAGCCACGACCCCGTCGCCGATGTCGGCCCCGTCCAAGATGGCGCCGCCCGCCGCCGCCATGCCCGCCGACAAAGGCATGGCCAAGTCCGCTCCCGCCATGGGCGGCGCGCCAGGCCAAGTCTGGGTCAACTCCAGCTCCAAGGCCTACCACTGCCCCAGCGACAAGTACTACGGCAACACCAAGGCCGGCTCGTACATGTCCGAGGCTGACGCAGTCAAACAGGGCTATCACGCCGCGCAAGGCAAGGCCTGCCACAAGTGATCGCGGCCGCAGTCAACGCTGAAAATCGCTTTGGGAATGTCGCGGCGCGGGACGCGACACCACCCAGGACGCGCATGCCAACATGCCCAGGCCCACGCCCAAGGCAAGCCACCAAGCCGGACGAGTACTCCAAAAAAAGGCGGCATACCCCAACGCCATGCCGGCCACGGCCCAGCACTTTCCCTTGCGGCTGATCGCCCCCTGTTCACGCCATTGCCTGAGCGTGGCGCCAAAGCGCGGATGCGTCAGCAACTGGTTTTCCAGGCGCGGGGAAGAGCGCGCAAAGCACGCCGCCGCCAGAATCAGGAAGATGGTCGTCGGCATGACAGGCAGCAAGGCGCCGATCACGCCCAGCGCCACCATCAGGAATCCCAGCAGCATCCACGCGGCGCGCACCGGTCCGCCAGGACTGGAGCGCCGTGGGCGCGCGCCGCGACGCGCCCAGGCGCGGCTCATGCGAATTCCTGCTCGACATAGCCGCGTACTGTCCCGAATGCGGCCTGGGCCCCCGTCACGACGAGCTGCTCCTGTTCCGGCGTCAGCGGCACCGCGTCCAGGGCCGCCGCAAACCCGCGCCAATGCCGGGCCACGCCCTCGGGATGCCCGTCCAGATGCCGCGCGCCAAAATCCCGGTCCAGGCCCAGCCGGCTGCCGGCCAGCTTGTAAAGAACCGCCGCGCCCAGCGTCGAGCCTTCCGACACGTACAGCCATCCCAGCGCATGCGGCAGCGGCGCATCGGCGCCGATGGCCGATGGCGCGGGCGGCGGCTCGGCGCCCAGGTCCGCCAGGTCTTGCTCGACCAGATCCAGTCGGCGCCGCTCTCTCAGGTCCGGCAGCAGCGCCACCAGGTCCGCCCGCGCATAGAGCGCGTCGACATCGCGCATGAACCGGTACTGCACGCGCAGAAAACTCGAATACCGCTCGCGGCTGCTGAAGATGCCGGCATCCATGATGCGGCGGTCCAGCGTATCGTGCATGGACGTCGTGAGCGCCTTCAGGCGCCTGGCCCGGTCAGCGAAAGTGTGGGGTGCTTGTGTCATGGCTGATGCCTCGGGTTAGAACCTGGTCTGCAGTCCCACGCGCAGCGTGCGGCCGGGTGCGGGCATGAAACTCTGGGCCAGGGGATCCAGGTAATAGCGGTCAGTCAGGTTCTGCAGCGAAACATTCACGACGGTGTGCTCGCGCAGCTTGTAGTTCAGGAACAGGTCGAACAGCGTGACCTGGTGGTAGACCAGTTGCGGCGTGGTCGCCCCGGTCTGCCATGGCTGGTCGGCCTTGGCGGTGGGACCGGACGTGTAGGTCATGCGCCCCCCCACGGTCAACGTGTCGTTGAAGAAGCGCAGGCCTGTCGTCAGGTTCACCGCCAGCCTCGGCGGATTCTGGGTGTTCGTGTACGAACCCATGAAGCTGCCGGGCGTGCAGTTCGGCGTGTTCCCGGTTTTCTGGTATTCGTTCGCACCCGCCCGCAAGCGCGCCGCGAACGCCGCATCGCAGGTCTCGGTCTTCAGGTAGTAGGTTGCCGACAGATCCGCGAACACCCGCCCCGCGTCGTAGTGCGATTGCAGCTCCAGGCCGCTGGTCTTGTAGCTGTCGGCATTGCTGAACCGCATCAGGCCGTTCATGCCCGGCGTGGGATCGTAATAGCGGGTGATGTAGTTCTTGATGTTGTTGTTGAAGTACGCCACTTTGATAGCCGCGGAATCGCCGTCCGCCAGCACATTGCCGCGCAGCGTGCTGGCCCCGACCTCCCAGCTGTTCGAGCGTTCGGGCTTCAGACCCTTGCCCGGGTCGGTCTGCAGCACCCCCCGACTGGTCTCGAACAAGGAAGGCAGGCGCAGGCCCTGTGTGTAGGAGGCATAGACGAAGGTATCGGGCACCAATTCGAAGTTGAAACCCGCCGACGGCGCGAAGCCGCCGCCGCTGCTGCGCTGTTTGCCGGAATAGCCGTAACCCGTGACCACCTCCGACACCTGCGACGGGTAGACCCGGGTGCTGGTCGCGCCGAAGTCATTGAAGGACACGCCGTCATAGGGGTTGTTGGAGTCCCCGAACACGATCCCGTTGTTCAGCCGGGGATCCGTGGCGTCGGTGTACTGCCCATTCTGATCCGGGAACCACATCATGCTGCCCCAGCCCCCGGGCTTGGACGCCGACACGTAGCGCAACTCGCGCTCCTCGCGCCGCGCGGTGGCGTAGACGCCGTTGTCCTTGTTGGTGTAGTGGCTGTAGCGGCCGCCGCCCCACAGGGTCAACTTATCGGTCGGCTTGTAATCCAGCTGCCCGCTGAAGCTGAACTCCTGCCTGGAGGCATCGCGCAGCATGCGATTGGAGTTGATGTCGTGCTGCGTGGTGACCACGCCCTTTTGCGGACGAATGTCTTCGATCTGGAACGATCCGCCCAGATCCAGCTTGAAATCGCCCACGCCGGTCTGGAAGCGCGAGGTATTGCCCAGGTCGCCGCCGATGCGGCGGTCGGCCTGCCGGGTCCAGTTGCGGTCCGAACGGTACGCCTGCGAAGTCGGCGCAAGCACCGAGGTCAACTGGCTGGTCTTGGCATCCGTCATCCACAGGTTGGCCGTCAGGTCCAGCAGCGGGTTGCCCGCCGGCTGGAAGTTATAGCGCGCCGTGTAGGTATCGATCTTGGTGTCGCTCAAGGGGTATTGATAGATGCCCGCGGTCCCCATGCGGAATATGTCCGACGGCATGATCTCGCCCATGCGTCCGTCGTAGCTGCGGTAGCCCAGGCTCAGCGTATGGCCGTCCGCCGGCCGTATCGTCGCTTTCAGCAGGATAGACTCGGTCTCGGCCGAGGAATTCAGCACCTCCTCGCCCGCGTTGTACACGGTGGCGACACTGTCCTGCTCATCGCCATACTTGTCGTAGACGCGATAGCGGTCCTGCCCCTTCTTGCCGCTGAAGTAGTTGCCCTGGTTGCGGCGCGCATAGGCGGCAACCAGGTCCAGCTTGTCATTGGTGTACCCCAACGCGATGCTGCCGGACTTCGCCCGCGAACCGAACAGGCTGCCGCGGCTGTCGTGCGGCGGCGACATCAGGCTCCCCTTGCGCTCGTTCGGGTCGCGCTGGGCGGGCGCGACGCCGTTGTTCCAAACGTCGCCCGTCAGGCGCACGCCGAAGGTATTGCCGTCCACCAGAATGTCCTGGATGCCAATGGTCTGCATCTCCACCGAACCGCCAATCGCGCCGGACTTGATCGACGGCCCCTTGTTGATCGTCACGCTGCTGATCAGGTCCGCATCGATATAGCTGCGCTGCTGCGTGCCCGCATAGCCCCGGTACACGTCCAGCGCCTGTTCCGAACCGTCCACCCGTACCGCCACGCGGCTTTGCCCCTGGATGCCCCGAATGTTCACATCCAGCCCGCCGCCGTTGCGGCTGTCGCCCACCTGCACGCCGGGCACGCCCTTCAGCAGGTCTCCCGCCGACACGCGGCCAAAGCGGTCGATGTCCTGGCTGGACAGGTACACGGAGGAGCGCGGAGCAAGGTAGACCTCTTTCTCGGGCAGGGCGTCGGCGGTAATCAGCACCGAAGGCAAAGCGAATGCGCCAGCGGCTGCCCCCTGCGCCGGCGCCAGCGCGTAGCTGCCGTCCTGGCGCGGCACCAGCCGCAGCTGCGTGTCCGCCAGCAGCAATTGCAAGGCGCTGCGCACGGTGTAACGCCCCGCCAACGCAGGCGCCGTCAATCCGCGCGTCAACGCCGGGTCGAACGACAAGAGCAGTCCCGACTGGCTGGCGAAACTGCCCAGCGCCGCACCCAACGGCCCGGCGGCAATGTCGTACCTGCGCGGCGCGGGATCGTCCAGTGCGACGGAGACCGCAGCCGGCGCGGCTGGCGCAGTCGCCTGCGGCGTCTGCGTGGGCGCCGCGACAGCGGACGCCGGCAGGCTGATCAAGGCGCAACGCAGCGCGAACGCAACCGGGCGCAAGCGCCATGGCGATTGCGGACCAAGGGAAGGACGGCGGACTCGATGCATGCTTTTCCTAACTCGTGGGGTCTGGGTCCCGCGCCTGGCGCGAGTTCTCAGACCCCTTGCCGCACGAGATCGGAAAAGGGATATGTTTTTCGCAGAATTATTTTTCACGCGTTGCGGACTGCGCGGATCGCCGCCATCGAAATCGTCCGGTCCAGCCGTGGATACAGGGCCTGCGCTGTTGCTTGCTGACTTCACATCGCCCCCTGAATATTGCGAACCGCCAAAACCTGAATGATAATTGTTTTTATTTAATTGCCAATACGGCGTTTGGCCAGGCCCTTGCCCGGCCCTGCTTGAAGCGCCCGTCCCCGTGATGACCACCCCAAGTCCCCTGTTCCCCGTCCCGCAGCGCGACAGCATCGCGGCCCTGTACACCGAGAACCACGCCTGGCTGCGCAACTGGCTCGCCTACCGGCTGCATTCCTGGGGCGCGGGCATGGCCGACGACCTGGCTCACGACACCTTCGTCCGCATCCTGGCGAGCCGCAGCGATACGCGACGCGAGTCCATCCAGCAGCCGCGCGCCTACCTCACCACCGTGGCCAAGGGCGTGTTGTTCAGCTGGATGCGCCGCCAGACACTGGAGCGCGCCTGGCTGGAAGCGCTGGCCGCGCTGCCCGAGCCGCAGCACCCTTCGCCCGAACGACAGAGCATCATCCTGGAGACCCTGCACGAGATCGACGCCATGCTCGACACGCTCAAGCCCCGCGTCAAACAGGCCTTCCTGATGGCGACGCTGGACGGCATGAAGCAGCAGGAGATCGCGCAGGCGCTGAAGGTGGCCGTGCCCACCGTCAAGAGCTACATCCACAAAGCCTACCTGGCATGCCTGAGCCTGATGCCCGATGAATGACGCCGCCCTTTCCCCGCACATCCTGGAGGAAGCTGCCACTTGGCTGCTGCTGATGCAGGACGCGCCGCTCGCGCCCGCGCAGCAGGTCGAGTTCGAACGCTGGCGCGGCAGCAGCAGCGAACATCAACGCGCCTGGAAACGCGCCGAACGGCTGCTCGCCCGCATCGGCGCCGTGCCGCCAGTCCTGGCCAAGCCCACGCTGCAGCGTCCCGCGCACGCGGGCAGGCGCGCCATGCTGCGCAGCCTGGTCGTGCTGCTGGCGGCGGCGCCCCTGGGCTGGCTGGCATGGCGGCATCAAGCCTGGCGCGACTGGCTGGCGGCCGATTACGTCACGGCGGTGGGCGAACGGCTGGACATCAAGCTGGAGGACGGCGCGCGGATCGCGCTGAACACCGACACCGCGCTGGACGTACGCTACGACGAGCGGCAGCGGCTGCTACGCCTGCGCCGGGGCGAAATCCATATAGCGACCGCAACGGACACACAGCGTCCGCCGCGCCCCTTCCTGGTGCAGAGCGATCATGGCCTGATGCTGGCTCTGGGAACGCGCTTCACCGTACGCCAGCTCACGGACTACACCCTTCTGGCCGTGTACGAAGGCGCCGTGCAGATCCACCCGGACGGGACCGGCGCCAAGCCCGGCGGCAACATCATCGAATCCGGCCATCAAGTCCGGTTCGACCGCGACAGCTTGGGCGCAATCGAAGCCGCGAACGCCAATGCCCTGGCCTGGCGCAAGGGGCTGCTGGTAGCGGACGACATGCCCGTGCTGCAATGGGCGGACGAACTGATGCGCTACGGCGACGAGCGCATCGACTGCGATACATCTCTGCGCCCCCTGCGGGTCTCTGGCGCCTTCCCCACCAACGACCTGCCGCTGGCCGTCGGCATGCTGGCCCAGACCTACGGCCTGCGCACGCGCCGGGACGGATCGCGCATACACGTCGGCCGCTAAATATTGATTTTTCGCCGCGACCTGCCACAATGAAACCACGCATTTCGTGTTGGCCGACAGTCCGTTCCTGGTCCCTGACCGCCCCGCGCCCCCAAAAGCGCGCTCCAAGGACCCCACGATGCCACCCATACTCCTCCCCTCCGTTCGCGTAGCGAGCCCCTCCTTCCCCCGCATCGAGCAGTAGTCCGTGCGCCAAGTTTCGGCCACGGCGGCGTTTCGTCGATTGGACTGACGCTCCTGCAATACGGCTGCAAGCCAGCATCGGCTCGCGCGCTAGAACACAGCCCGCCGGCGGATTGCCGTTAACTTTCGCCGCCGGATGCCGTAAAGGAGGTGAAGACAGACATAGCTATCCCCTCCGTTCCCAGTCGCAAGGAGTTGCTGTCATGTCCAAGCTCCAATATCGCCTATCCCTGCTTTTGCTGTGCGCCTCCGGCGTCCTTCCCGCTGCCCACGCGGCGGATGGAACCATCCATTTCCAGGGCGCCATCGTAGAGGCTGCATCGTGCATGCCCCAGGTTCAACCCCGAAAAGTAGCGGTCCGCCTGGAATGCGATGCCGAACGCGCCCACGCCGCCGGCAAGCCTGCCCGCGACCGCGTCAGCGCCAGTCGCGTGCAGGTCGACGTGCAGCCCGTGTCCCTGAAGGCCTCGCGGCCTGGGCAGAAAGATGCCCAGGGCTACATCATCACTCTCGCCTACCTGTAGCCGTCGGTACCCGCGATCTGGCGGCCATATGCGCCGCCGGATTGCCTGTGCTTCACCCTTGCCATAAAATGCGAAACACTCTTATTTGCATTTAGGCTGCAACCGTCAGCCCGGGGAGAAGCCCATGGAGGCTGACAACTGCGATCCGCGCCAGCAAGTCGGCACGCTGTACCGCGACCATCACGCGTGGCTGCAGCTCTGGCTGCGCCGCCGGCTGGGCAATGTGGGCGACGCTGCCGACCTGGCGCACGATACCTTTGCGCGCATCCTCGATTCGCGCCTGCCAGCCGTGCTGCATGAACCCCGCGCCTATCTGACCACGGTAGCGCGCGGCATCCTGGTCAATTGGTATCAGCGCCGCGCGCTGGAGCAGTCCTACCTGGAAGCGCTGGCGCAACTGCCCGAAGACCAGGCGCCCTCGCCGGAACGCCAGTTGATCATCCTGCAGACCCTGCACGAAATCGACGCCATGCTGGATGCCTTGCCGACGCCTGTGCGACGTGCCTTCCTGCTGTCGCAGATCGAAGGACTGACGTACGAAGCGATCGCCGGCAGGATCGGCGTATCGCTCATCACCGTAAAGCGCTACATGGCCCGCGCCTTCCGACTGTGCCTGGCGTGCATGGAGTGAATCGCCGATGAGCGCCCTGGACGACTCCATCCTCGACCAAGCCGCCGAATGGCTGGTCGTCATGCACGCCGGCGCCGTGTCGGCCGAAGACCGCCGCGCCTGGATGAACTGGCGCGCGCGCAGCGCCGCCCATGAACAGGCCTGGCTGCGCGCGGAGCGGCTGCTGGGCACGCTGGGCGACTT
>NZ_JBARYB010000267.1:0-38818 GCF_049647645.1 Achromobacter sp. | reverse complement strand
GTCGGCGGCGATGCGGGCGTACTCGGCTTCGCCGCGGCCGCGCGCGCCGTAGCCGCCCAGGATGTTCACGGCCTGCGGCGTCAGGCCCACATGGCCCATCACCGGGATGCCGCGCGCGGACAGGTAGGCTACGGCCGGCGCCATGCTCTGGCCGCCTTCCAGCTTGACCGCGGCCGCGCCGGTTTCCTTCAAGATCCGCGCGGCGGAGCGGAAGGCCTGTTCAGGGCTTTCTTCATAGCTGCCAAAGGGCATGTCGATGACGATCAGCGCGCGCCGCGAGCCGCGCACCACAGCGGCCCCATGCGCGATCATCATGTCCAGTGTGACGGGCACGGTGGTAGGTAGTCCGTAGATCGTCTGCGCCAGGCTGTCGCCCACCAGCAGCGCGTCGCAATGCGGGTCCAGCAGCTCGGCCATGCGCGCGGTGTAGGCCGTCAGCATCACCAGCGGCTCCTGGCGCTTGCGCGCCCGGAATGCGGGCACGCTCAGGCGGGGTGGGCTGCTGCCAGCCGCGGCGGCGTTCAGGGTGGCGGTCGTAGACATCGAAATCCTTCCTATCCAGGGGTTAAGTGCTTGAATCGGGACATTGCGATACCCGCATCGTAGCGGAAGGCCGTGGAGGCAGGTCTCGCGCCTAGCGCGGCGCGCGGTCCCGCAGGCTAATCTTTGCGGCAAAACGTAATCGAAATTTCTGGCGCGCTTTGCGCCGTGCACTGTGGAAACCGCGCGCAATTAATTTGGGGACGTTTTGAAGATCCCTCAAAAGGGTTACATCTCCAAGAGTTCTTTCGCTTTTTCAGGGGGGGCGCCTGCGTAGAATTCGCCGCTTACAAGGTTATTTCGCGGCTTCCGCGCAACATCGCTCATGCCTAGTCCCGGGCTTATTCCACGCTTGCTGCGTTCGCGTCCGCTGACCAAGAGCCTGCGCTACGTCTATCGCTACACCCGCCCAGCCGAATACCGGCACAACGAAACCCTCTGGCCTTTCGTGGCCGTGCGGCGCGATGCGCAAGAGCGGCTGACCGGCTGCGAACTGCGCGGCGTGCAGGGCCCCGCCACGACGCCGATGGAAAAGCTGCCGCGCGGCATCGGCGCGGATGCCCATCTGATACTCAGCGGTCCTTCGGTTGCGCAGATCGACTATGCGCGCTGCCGGCTGGACGTGGCGATGGGCGTCAACGGCTCGATCGCGCTGCGGCGCCAGCATCCGTCCCTGCGTTTCGACTACTACGCGATGCTGGATGCGGGTTTCGTCAACCGCAGGCGCGACTTGGTGGCGGAAGTGCTGGCCCAGGATCTGACGCTGTTCGTCACGCCCGAGGTCTATCGCTGGATCGGCTTCCTGTTCGACCGCCGTTCCGTGCGCTGTCGCATCGCGCTGTTCGAAGAGGTGCACCAGCGCGCGCTGCAACCGCGCGCCCGCCCCGAGGAACTGGAAGCGCGGCTGGCCGCCGATCCCGGACTGGTGCTGTTCGACGCCCGCAATCCGGTGCATGCACACGGCTTCAGCCTGGATCCGACGCGCGGACTATTCGGCGGCGGCACGGTCGCCTATACGGGCTTGCAGCTGCTAGCGTGGCTGGGCGCGAAAACCATCTACCTGCACGGCCTGGATCTGACGGCCTCGGCGGGACCCCGATTCTATGAAAGCGCGGCATCGCAGCTGTCCACCGCGCTGGACCGGCAATTCTCAGGACATATCGAACCCGCGTTCCGGCAAGCCAGCCGGCTGCTCGGCGAGCGCGGGGTCAAGGTCTACAACCTGTCTCCCGCCAGCCGGCTGGGGGGCGACGTGTTCGAGAAGCGCGACTGGAGCTGCCTGCTGCCCGTGCAGCCGATTTCGAGTGTGACCCCATGAAGATTCTGTACACCAATTTCCACCAAGGCGATGGCGGCGGCCACACCACGTATGTCATGTCGCTGGCGCGCATCCTGTGCGAGAAGTCGCAGGTGACCGTGGCGGCCCCCGCCAGCAGCCGCCTGCTGGCCGAGGCCGCCGCCCTGCCCGGCGTGCGCACGCTGGCCCTGGAGTTCAAGAGCCGTCCGCTGCAGCAGTTGCGTGCGCTGCGCCAGTTGCGGGCCCTGCTGCGCGATCAGCAGTTCGACGTGATCCACGCCAACGGTTCCGCCGACCATCGCCTGTGCATGCTGGCGACTGTGGGCATGGGCGCGCGGCGCCCTTTCATGGTCTACACCCAGCACACCGACCGCAGCGCCAACAGCCTGGGCGCGCGGGTGCGCGCCAAATGGGGTACCAACCGCGTCATCTGCGTGTGCAGCCACACGTTCCGCCGCATGAAGCAGTCGGTCTTCCGCAACGAGGACCTGCGGGTGGTGCATAACGGCGTGGATACGGAGAAATGCAGCCCGGCCTCGCGGCGCGACACGGCGCAGGCGCGCGACAGCCTGCTGCCCGAGGGCATGCAGGGCCGGCTGGTCATCGGCAGCAACGCCGGCACCGCGGTCTACAAGAACTGGCTGGACATGGTGACCGCCGTGTCCATGCTGCCCGAGAGTCAGCGGCGGCAGGTGGTGGTGCTGATCGCCGGCAAGCTGCCGGACGCGGAGCAGATGCAGCGCGTCATCGAGCTGGGCATGTCGGATCAGGTGGTGTTCACCGGGCTGCTGGACGACGTCGGCCCCTTTCTGTCGGCGTTGGACGTGGGCTTCGTGCTGTCGTCCAAGCTGGAGACGATTTCCTTCGCCTGCCGCGAGATGATGGCGGCGGGCAAACCTGTCATCGTGAGCGCGGTGGGCGGGCTGCCCGAAAACGTCACCGACGGCCGCGACGGCTGGGTGGTGCCGCCGGCCTCGGTGGACAGCATCGTGCAGGCGCTGTCGCAGATCCTGGAGAACCGCGAAGCCTTGCGCGTGATGGGCGCCGAGGCGCGCAGTACGGCGCTGCGGGAGTTTTCGCTGACCACGTTCGTCGGCAAGACCGAGCGCGTCTACCGCGAAAGCCGGGCGCAACCGGCCTGACGGCCGCGCCCGGTTTCCACCGTTACTCGCTGTACGTCTTGGTGCTGTACAGGCTGACGGGCAGCAGGTTCAGCGCCGGCAGTCCGCTGACCGGATCTTTCGCCTGCTTGTCGATGTAGGCCTGGAGCACGTCGGCGTCCAGCACGCCGATGTCCTGCCGGCGCGAGGCGGGCACGTTGGCCAGGGTCTTGTAGCCGTCGCCGCCCGTGGCGTTGAAACTCAGCACGAACAGCTTGTAGCTGCGGCTCGCGTCCAGCGGCAGCCAGTTGCCGCTGGCATGGTCCCGCACTTCGATGTTGGACACGCGGCTGCCCTGGGCCTGGGCCGCATTCACGTCCCAGCGCAGGCCGCCGGCATAGGGATAGGGGCCGGTGGAGCCGCCCGCGCCATATACGGCCTGCATGCCGTCTTCCAGCATGCTCTTGACCTCGGAGCCCGTTACGTCCAGCCGCCAGAGCATATTGCCGAACGGCACGACTTCGATCACATTGGCCGCCGTTACGTTGCCCAGCAGTGGCACGCGCACGCCGCCGCCGCTTTGCAGCGAGATGTCGGCGCCGCCATAGCTGGCGTTGGCGACGTCCAGATACGCCTGTGCCACCAGTTGCTGGATGTCGCCGCCGCGCAGGCTGACGCTGCCCAGGGTGTTGCAAGCGGCGCTGGAGCGGCTGTAGTCGCGCGAACCGGGACCGCCGGGAACGCGGCGGGAGCACAGTTCTTGCGGCACCGACGCGACCAGGCTGCGGCTGAACACGTCGACCTTGGCCTTGAACGGCTGAAGCACGGCCGTGGCTTGCGCGTCCGGCGCCTGCATGCGCAGGAAGCCGCTGGCCTGCACGTCCGCCTGGATCGCGGCTTCGTCCGCGGCCGAGGGCGCGGCGCCGGCCACCTTCAGGGGGCCGTCCATCAGCACGTGCGGCGTGCCGGCGCAGGCCGTGACGTCGCCGTTGGCGTCGAAACTCACCTTCAGCTCGCCGACCACCTGCGAATATTCCCAGGCCTGCACCAGGCAGACTCGCTTGCCGTCCTTGTCTTGCAGCACCGTGGGATAGGCGCCCGCGGGCGAGCCCACGCCATAGTCCGCCATGGAGGCGGGGCCCAGCAGCGTGTGCGAGTCGCCGCCGACCACCACGTCCACGCCGCTCAGCTGCGCGATCACCTGCTTGTCATAGTCGTAGCCGATGTGGCTCATCACCACGATCTTGTTCACGCCCTGCGCGCGCAGCGCGTCGATCTGCTGCTGCGCCGCTGCGGTCTCATCCGAGAATACGGTGCCGACGTCAGGGCTGGAGGACTGCTGGGTCTTGGCGGCGATGGTCAGGCCGACCAGGCCGATGTCCTGGCCGTCACGCTTGAGGACCACGGCGGGCTTGACCATGTCGGGGGCGCGCGACGGATTCAACGCCGAACCCGCGGCGAACGTGACGTTGGCGCTCAGCACGGGCGTCTGGCAGGCGCCTGCGTGCAGCAGTTCGATAAAGCGCTTCAAGCCGCTGTCGCCCTTGTCGAACTCGTGGTTGCCCAGGGTCATGGCGTCGAAGCAAACGGTGTTCATCATCGCCGCGTCGGCCTCGCCAGGCTCACCGGCGCGGTTGAAATACAGCGTGCCGGTGGTGGCGTCGCCCGCGTGCAGCTTGAGCACGTTGGCGGACTGCGACGCCAGCGCGTTGATCGCGCCGGTCACTCTAGGGAAGCCGCCGGTGTCGGCGTTTACGGCCACGCGCGAGCCGGAAGCGGTCTTGAGCTTCAGGTCCTTTTTCTTGCTGTCCAGGTTGGAATGATGATCGTTGATGTGCAGGATCGTCAGTTCCATCGGCCGGCCAGGGACCGGCTGTTCGGGCTGCTCGACGGGCTTGTCGTCATCGTCGTCGCCGCCGCCGCAGCCGGCCAAAAGCGCCAGGGCGCTCAGCATGGCCGCGCCCGCGTTCCTCTTCCACGTGTTCATTCGCGTGTATCCCTCTGTCATTGGAGGGCGAATGGTCGCGGGTCAAGATGACGCCGAAATGAATGACAGTGTTGTCATATGGCGTGCGACGTGTCGCACGTCTGTCATGCAAGCCCGCATGCAAGCGCAACGGGCCCGGCGCTTGCGGCGCCGGGCCCGTTGTTGCCGCAAGGTTTGCGCTTAGTAGTGGATGACCGTGCGGATCGACTTGCCGTCGTGCATCAGGTCGAAGGCTTCGTTGATGCGCTCCAGCGGCAGCGTGTGCGTCACGAACGGGTCGAGGTCGATCTTGCCGCTCATGGCGTCTTCGACCATGCCCGGCAGCTGGGTGCGGCCCTTGACGCCGCCGAACGCCGAGCCGCGCCAGACGCGGCCGGTGACCAGCTGGAATGGACGGGTGCTGATTTCCTGGCCGGCGCCGGCCACGCCGATGATGATGCTCTCGCCCCAGCCCTTGTGGCAGCATTCCAGCGCGGCACGCATCACGTGCACGTTGCCGATGCATTCGAACGAGAAGTCCACGCCGCCGTCGGTCATTTCGACGATGACGTCCTGAATCGGCTTGTCGTGGTCCTTGGGGTTGACGCAGTCGGTGGCGCCCATGGCGCTGGCCAGCACGAACTTGTTGGGGTTGGTGTCCACGGCGATGATGCGGCCGGCCTTGGCCTGCACCGCGCCCTGGATCACGGCCAAACCGATGCCGCCCAGGCCGAACACGGCGACGGTGTCGCCTTCCTTGACCTTGGCGGTGTTGTGCACGGCGCCCAGGCCGGTGGTGACGCCGCAGCCCAGCAGGCAGACCTTTTCATGCGGGGCGGCGGGGTTGATCTTAGCCAGCGAGATCTCGTTGACCACCGTGTACTCGCTGAAGGTCGAGCAGCCCATGTAGTGGTAGAGCGGCTTGCCTTCGTAGCTGAAGCGCGAGGTGCCGTCCGGCATGACGCCTTTGCCCTGGGTGGCGCGCACCTTCTGGCACAGGTTGGTCTTGCCGGACAGGCAGAACTTGCATTCGCGGCATTCGGCCGTGTAGAGCGGAATGACGTGGTCGCCCGGTTTGAGCGAGGTCACGCCTTCGCCGACTTCGACCACGACGCCGGCGCCTTCATGGCCCAGCACCGCGGGGAACAGGCCTTCAGGGTCGTCGCCGCTGAGGGTGAAGGCGTCGGTGTGGCAGACGCCGGTGTGGGTGATCTTGACCAGCACCTCGCCGCGCTGCGGCGGCGCGACGTCGATTTCAACGATTTCCAGCGGCTTGCCGGGTCCGAATGCGACTGCTGCGCGTGATTTCATAACTAGGGCTCCACGAATGTCAGATGGCGTTATTTCAAGTAGGAACGGACCAGGCGCATCAAGAGGTCGATTTCCGCTTCGGGTTCGATCCTGGGATCCTGGCGTCCGCCCTGGGCGGATTGGAGGAAGGTTTCACGCAGATGGCTTTCCAGCACTTCGGCCATCAGGCCGGTGGCGGCGCCGCGCAAGGCGGCCAGCTGCTGCAGCAGCGCGCCGCATTCCGTGCCTTCGTTCACGGCCCGTTCCAGCGCCAGCGCCTGGCCCTGGATGCGGCGCAAGCGGGTCACGACGCGCTTTTTTTCTTCCGGGGAGTGCGGCACGGCAGGCTCCGATAAATACAGGGGGGGAGTATAGGGAATCTGGCGGCTCCCGTCTACCAACATACTCCGGCGTGGCGGTCCATGCCTAGGCCCGCAAGCGCTTGCCGCTTGCGCGGCGCCGCGGCGCAAGCCATCTTTACCTGTCTATACTAGGCGCTGTCCGCTACCGGCCGCCCCGCGCCGCACTACAGGATTTCCCGTGGCCTCGAACCCCCCCAAATTGCCCATGCAAGCCAATGCTCCCCCTGCTCCGCTCTATGCGCAGGTCAAGCAGATGATCGCGCAGCAGATCCGTAGCGGCGCATGGCCGGAACACTACCGGGTGCCCTCGGAAAGCGAACTGGTCGATGAACTGGGGTTCAGCCGCATGACCATCAACCGCGCCCTGCGCGAGCTGACGGCCGAGGGGCTGCTGGTCCGCATGCAGGGCGTGGGCACCTTCGTGGCCCAGCCCAAGGCGCGTTCGGCGCTGTTTGCCGTCAACAACATTGCCGACGAGATCGCGGCGCGCAAGCATCGCCACCATAGCCGCGTGGTCCGGCTGGCGGAGGAGCCCGCGGGCGCCGAGCAGGCGCTGGCGCTGGACCTCCGCGCCGGGCAGCCGGTGTATCACTCGATCATCGTCCACTATGAAGACGACGTGCCGATCCAGCTCGAGGACCGCTATGTGAACGTGCGCCTGGCGCCGGATTATCTCAAGCAGGATTTCACGCAAAGCACGCCGTACGAATACCTGACGCGCGTGGCGCCGCTGAGCGAGGGCGAGCATGTGGTCGAAGCGATCCTGGCCAAGCCGCGCGAATGCCAGCTGCTGCAGATCGAGCGCGATGAGCCCTGTCTGCTGATCAGCCGCCGCACCTGGTCCGGCGACCATGCCGTTACCCTGGCCCGTTTGATTCACCCTGGTTCCCGGCATCGCCTGGAAGGCAAGTTCACCTCATGAAGCAAGCCGAAGTCCATCTTTACCGCGCCGCCGACTACCCGCGCATGCCATGGCGCAACGGCGGCGGCACCACGCAGGAAGTCGCCTGCAATCCGGGCGGCAGCACTGCCGAGTTCGACTGGCGCCTGTCCATTGCCGACGTGTCCCAGGACGGGGGGTTCTCGGCCTTCAAGGGCTATCAACGCATCATCACCGTGCTGGAGGGTCAGGGCATCCAGCTCACCGTGGACGGCAGCGAGCAGGCGCCGCTTGGGCCGCGCCAGGCCTATGCCTTCGCGGGCGATGCGCCGGTGCAGTGCCGCCTGCTGGGCGGACCGATACGCGACTTCAACCTGATCTATGTGCCCGCGCGCTGGCATGCCCGGCTGCAATGGGTGGCCGGCGCCGGACCGTGGACCTTCCACAGCGCCGCGCGCAATCTGCTGGTGCTGACGGCGGGCGGCGCGCTCACGGTGCGCATCAACGGCGCGCCGCATGCGCTGCCGTCGCGCTACGACTGCCTGCATGCCGAGTCTGCCGACGGCCTGGCCGAGTACCAGCTGCAAGCCGAAGAGCCGATGGACGCCTGCGTGATCGAACTGTTGCCGCGCAACGCCTGATCCCGCCGCCGCCATACGGCGGCCGTACTCCGCTATTTCCAGCAAAGCCGGGACTGAGAACCCGGCTTTTCATTGCGGGTAATCCCTGATAAAAATTCGACTCCTGCTAGCTTGTATATACAAGCATAGGCATCCTATGATGAGGGCATGCGCAGCGTCCGTATCGGGCGCGCAGCCGAACCGATCAAGGAGAGCCTCTTGGACAATTCGAACCGATACCGCGATGTGGTCATCCGCGCGCCCCGCGGCAAGCAACTGAACGCCAAGAGCTGGCTGACCGAAGCCCCCTTGCGCATGCTCATGAACAATCTGGACCCCGACGTGGCCGAGAACCCCAAGGAACTGGTGGTCTACGGCGGCATCGGCCGTGCGGCCCGCGACTGGGACTGCTACGACAAGATCGTCGAGTCGCTCAAGAACCTGAACGAGGACGAAACCCTGCTGGTGCAGTCGGGCAAGCCCGTGGGCGTCTTCAAGACCCACGCCAACGCGCCGCGCGTGCTGATCGCCAACTCCAACCTGGTGCCGCATTGGGCCACCTGGGAACACTTCAACGAACTGGACGCCAAGGGCCTGGCCATGTACGGCCAGATGACCGCGGGCAGCTGGATCTACATCGGCAGCCAGGGCATCGTGCAGGGCACCTACGAAACGTTCGTCGAAGCGGGCCGCCAACACTACGACGGCAACCTCAAGGGCCGCTGGGTGTTGACCGCGGGCCTGGGCGGCATGGGCGGCGCGCAGCCGCTGGCGGCCACGCTGGCTGGCGCCTGCTCGCTGAACATCGAATGCCAGCAGGCCAGCATCGACTTCCGCTTGCGCACCCGCTACGTGGACGAGCAGGCCCGCGACCTGGACGACGCGCTGGCGCGCATCGCCAAGTACACGCAGGAAGGCCGCGCCGTCTCCATCGCCCTGTGCGGCAATGCCGCCGAAGTGCTGCCCGAGCTGGTGCGGCGCGGCGTGCGCCCCGACATGGTCACGGACCAGACCAGCGCGCACGATCCGCTGAACGGCTATCTGCCGGCGGGTTGGACCTGGCAGGACTACCGCGCCCGCGCCAAGCGCGAACCGGCCGCCGTCATCAAGGCCGCCAAGCAATCGATGGCCGTGCATGTGCAGGCCATGCTGGCGTTCCAGCGCCAGGGCATCCCCACCTTCGACTACGGCAACAACATCCGCCAGATGGCCAAGGAAGAAGGCGTGGCGGACGCGTTCGACTTTCCGGGTTTCGTGCCGGCCTACATCCGGCCGCTGTTCTGCCGCGGCGTGGGCCCGTTCCGCTGGGCCGCGCTGTCGGGCGATCCGCAAGACATCTACAAGACCGACGCCAAGGTCAAGGAGCTGATCCCCGACGACGCGCACCTGCACCGCTGGCTGGACATGGCGCGCGAGCGCATCAGCTTCCAGGGGCTGCCGGCGCGCATCTGCTGGGTGGGCCTGGGCCAGCGCGCCAAGCTCGGCCTGGCGTTCAACGAAATGGTCCGCACGGGCGAGCTGTCGGCGCCCATCGTCATTGGCCGCGATCACCTGGATTCCGGTTCCGTCGCCAGCCCCAACCGCGAAACCGAATCCATGCGCGACGGCTCGGACGCGGTGTCCGACTGGCCGCTGCTGAATGCGCTGCTGAACACCGCCAGCGGCGCCACCTGGGTGTCGCTGCATCATGGCGGCGGCGTGGGCATGGGCTTCTCGCAACATGCCGGCATGGTGATCGTATGTGACGGCACGGACGAGGCCGCCGAGCGGATCGCCCGCGTCCTGACCAATGATCCGGGCACGGGTGTCATGCGGCACGCCGACGCAGGCTACGAGACGGCCATCGAATGCGCCAGGGAGCAGGGCTTGAACCTGCCCATGCTGGCGGGCAAGCGCTGATACGAATGCCCATCCCAGCGGGCTGCCGCAGCGCCCGCTGCCGTCCACCCGCCATGACCGAGACAACACGATGACTCAGGACAGCCAGGCAGCAAGAGGGCCGCTCATGGAGCGGCGCTCGATCGATTTCATTCCCGAAGAGGAACGCCACGGCAAACTCTACAGCCAGTTCACGCTGTGGATGGGCGCCAATCTGCAGATCACCGCCATCATCACCGGGGCGCTGGCCGTGGTGCTGGGCGGAGACGTGTTCTGGTCGCTGATCGGGCTGTTCGTCGGACAGCTGTTCGGCGGCGCGGTCATGGCGCTGCATGCGGCCCAGGGCCCCAAGCTGGGGCTGCCGCAGATGATCTCCAGTCGGGTGCAGTTCGGCGTCTACGGCGCGGCGATCCCCATCGTGCTGGTGTGCCTGATGTACCTGGGATTCACGGCCACGGGCACGGTGCTGTCGGGACAGGCCTTGGGCCAGTTGTTCGGCGTGAGCGATACCGCCGGCATCCTGATCTTCGCGGCGGTGATCGTGGCGGCGACGCTGTTCGGCTACCGCATGATCCACATCATCGGGCGCATCGCGACCGTGCTGGGCATCATCGCCTTCTTTTACCTGTTCAGCCGGGTGATCGCACTGGGCGACGTGGGCCAGCTGCTGCAGATCCGCCATTTCACATGGAGCTCGTTCCTGCTGGCGGTGTCGCTGGCGGCATCGTGGCAGATCGCCTACGGTCCCTATGTGGCGGATTACTCGCGCTACCTGCCGAGCCGGACCTCGTCCTTCAAGACCTTCCTGGCGGTGGGTCTGGGGTCCGTGCTGGGCGCGCAGATCGCCATGGTGCTGGGCGTGCTGGCCGCGGCCATGGCGGCCGGCCAGTTCGCCGGGCGCGAGGTTGCCTACATCGTGGGACTGGGTGGCACGGGAACCATGGCGGCGTTGCTGTATTTCACCATCGCCTTCGGCAAGGTCACGATCTCCACGCTGAACTCCTACGGCAGCTTCATGTGCATCGCGACCATCGCCAGCGGCTTTCGCGGGCATGTGGAGATTTCCCGCCGGCAGCGCGTGCTGCTGGTGCTGGTCATCGTCGCCGCGGCCACGGCCGTGGCGTTGATCGGGCAGCATTCCTTCCTGAACGCGTTCAAGTCCTTCATCCTGTTCCTGCTGGCGTTCTTCGTGCCATGGAGCGCGGTCAACCTGGTGGACTACTACTTCGTGAGCCGCGGGCAATACCACGTAGAGGCGCTGTCGGATCCTGACGGCCGCTACGGCCGCTGGAACTGGCCGGGCATCCTGGTCTACCTGTTCGGGGTGTTGGTGCAGATGCCCTTCATTTCGACCAAGCTCTACACTGGTCCGATGGTCGAGCGCCTGGGCGGGGTGGATATCTCGTGGATCATCGGACTGGTCGTGCCCAGCATCCTGTATTACCTGTTCGCGCGCCGGGAAGCCCCGCCGCAACATCGCGGCGCCGCCCGCGCGCCGATATCGACCCCCACGCCATGACGCCGCAACGTGCCTAGGAGAGCCACAATGGAATTGCATCTGAAACCTGGCCGCATGACGCTGGCCGACCTGCGGCGCGTCTACCAGCAGCCGGCGCGCGTGACGCTGGACCCGGCAGCGGCCGGATCGATCGAGGCCAGCGTGGCCTGCGTCGAGCGCATCATCGCCGAAGGCCGCACGGCCTATGGCATCAATACCGGATTCGGCCTGCTGGCCACCACCCGGATCGCCCGCGAGGACTTGGAGTCCTTGCAGAGTTCGCTGGTGCTGTCGCACGCGGCCGGGGTGGGCGAGGCGCTGGACGACGCGATGGTGCGGCTGATCATGGTGCTGAAGATCAACAGCCTGGCGCGGGGCTATTCGGGCATCCGCCGCAAAGTCATCGACGCGTTGATCGCGTTGGTCAATGCCGAGGTCTATCCGCACATTCCGTTGAAGGGATCGGTGGGCGCGTCGGGCGACCTTGCACCGCTGGCGCACATGTCCCTGCTGTTGCTGGGCGAGAGCAAGGCGCGCCACCGTGGCGCTTGGCTGCCTGCGCGCGAGGCGCTGGCCCAGGCGGGACTGGAGCCTCTGACGCTGGCGGCCAAGGAAGGCCTGGCGCTGCTCAACGGCACCCAGGTTTCGACTGCCTATGCGCTGCGCGGCCTGTTCGAGGCCGAGGACCTGTTGGCGGCTGCGCTGGTCTGCGGCAGCCTCAGCGTGGAAGCCATGCTGGCCTCGCGCGCGCCGTTCGACGCCCGCATCCACGCCGCGCGCGGCCAGCCGGGCCAGATCGACGTGGCTGCCGTGTATCGCTACCTGCTGACCGAGGACAGCGAGGTCGGCCATTCGCACGCCAACTGCGACAAGGTGCAGGATCCCTATTCGCTGCGTTGCCAGCCGCAGGTGATGGGAGCCTGCCTGACGCAGATACGCCATGTGGCGCAGGTGCTGGAGATCGAGTCCAACGCGGTCTCCGACAATCCGCTGGTGTTCGCGGAGCAGGGAGACGTGGTTTCGGGCGGCAACTTCCATGCCGAACCGGTGGCGCTGGTGGCCGACAACCTGGCGCTGGCGCTGGCCGAGATCGGCGCGCTGTCGGAACGCCGCATCTCGCTGATGATGGACAAGCACATGTCGCAACTGCCGCCGTTCCTGGTGAGCAACGGCGGCGTGAACTCTGGCTTCATGATCGCCCAGGTGACTGCGGCGGCGCTGGCCAGCGACAACAAGGCGCTGGCGCACCCGGCCAGCGTGGACAGCCTGCCGACCTCGGCCAACCAGGAAGACCATGTGTCCATGGCGCCCAATGCCGGCAAGCGGCTCTGGCCCATGGCCGAGAATGTGCGCGACATCCTGGCGATCGAGTGGCTCGGCGCCTGCCAGGGCCTGGATTTCCGCCAGGGCCTGAAGACCGCGCCCAAGCTCGAGCGCGCCCGCGCCTTGTTGCGCGAGAAAGTGGCGCACTACGAGCGGGACCGGTTCTTCGCGCCCGATATCGAGGCGGCCAGCCAGCTCATCGCGGCGCGGGGACTGACGGCGCTGGTGCCGGCAGGCCTGCTGCCCAGTCTTTGAAGCCGGCGCGCAACAGGAGCAAACCCATGAGACAGGTCTGGCGCAATTGCCACGCGGCCACCATGGCCCACGGGCAGTATTCCGTGATTGAACGGGCCGCCGTCGTGACGCGGGAGGATCGTATCGAGTGGATCGGTCCCGAAGCGCAATTGCCGCCGGCCGAGGCCGCGCGCGAGCACGATCTGGGCGGCGCCTGGCTTACGCCCGGTCTGATCGATTGCCACACCCATCTGGTATTCGGCGGCAACCGCAGCCAGGAGTTCGAGCAGCGCCTGCAAGGAGTGGATTATTCGACCATCGCCGCGCAAGGCGGCGGCATCGCCAGCACCGTGCGTGCCACCCGCGCCGCCAGCGAAGACGAGCTCTACGCCAGTGCGCGGCAGCGGGCTCTGCACCTGATGCGCGACGGCGTGACCACGCTGGAGGTGAAGTCCGGCTACGGCCTGGACCTGCCCAACGAGCGCAAGATGCTCAGAGTGGCGCGGCGCCTGGGCCACACGCTGCCGCTGACCATCAGCGCGACCTGTCTGGCAGCGCATGCGCTGCCGCCGGAATACGCGGGGCGCGCGGACGACTACATCGACGAAGTCGCGCGCCGCATGCTGCCGGTGCTGGCGGCCGAGGGCCTGATCGATGCGGTGGATGCGTTCTGCGAGCATCTGGCATTTACGCCGGAACAGGTCGAACGGGTGTTCCAGGCCGCGCGCGAGCTGGGTCTGCCCGCTAAGCTGCATGCCGAACAGTTGTCGCCGCTGCACGGCGCGACGCTGGCCGCGCGCTATGGCGCCTGGTCGGCGGACCACCTGGAACACCTGACCGAAAGCGATGTGCTGGCGATGGCGCGGGCCGGCACGGTGGCGGTGCTGCTGCCAGGGGCGTTCTACGCCCTGCGCGAGACCAAGCTTCCCCCTATTGACCTGTTGCGCCGCCATGGCGTGCCCATCGCCATCTCCAGCGACCTGAATCCCGGCACTTCGCCCGTGCTGTCGCTACGGCTGATGTTGAGCATGGCCTGCACGCTGTTCCGGTTGACGCCCGAAGAGGCGCTGGCCGGGGCGACCACGCACGCGGCGAAGGCGCTGGGTCTGCAGGCCACGCATGGCACGCTGGAAGCGGGCAAGTACGCGGACTTCGTCGCCTGGGAAGTGCAGCACCCATCCGAGCTGGCCTACTGGATAGGCGGCGACCTGCCCAAGCGGGTGGTCCGGCACGGTGCGCTGGTCGACGCCGCAACGCTGGCCTGACACAGGCAGATCCGGACAGGATCGCGCCCGCAACGGACGGCTTGAGCCGGTCCGCGTTCGCAACCGCGACAGGCGGTCTACCATGCGTGCATGACGCGCCCATCCCGGGGCGCGCGATCGGATTGGGTGTGGGTATGCGGATATGCATGATGGAAGGGCCTGTCGATCTGGAGCCCAAGGGCGCAACTTGGGAAGGCATGGCCGAACGCATCGGCGAGTTGGCTCCGGACTTGTTGGTCACCAATGAAATGCCCTTTGGTCCCTGGCTGGCGGCGGACCCGGCGTACGACGCCGCTCGCGCGGCGGATTCGGTGCGCATCCATGAGGCCGGCCTGGACGCGCTGGCGGCGCTGAAGGTGCCGGCCATCGTGTCGTCGCGGCCCGTGCATGCCGGCGCACGGCTGGCCAACGAGGCGTTCGCCTTGCAGGATGGCCGCTACACGCGCTTGCATCACAAACAGTACTTCCCGGAGGAACCGGGCTACTTCGAAGCGACCTGGTTCCATTCCGCCTTCGACGGGTTCGAGGTGTTCGAAGTAGGCGGCGTACGCCTGGGGGTGCAGCTGTGCACCGAACTGATGTTCAACGAGCGCGCGCGAGCCTATGGACGCGCAGGCGCGGAGTTGATCGTGGCGCCGCGAGCCAGCAGCGCGTCGACGCGGCGCTGGCTGACGGCGGGCGCCATGGCGGCGCTGGTGTCGGGCTGCTACGTGGTCAGCTCGAACCGCGCGGGGCGCACGGCGGCGGGGCAGGTATTCGGGGGAACGGCGTTCGCGTTCCAGCCGGATGGCGAACCCCTGGCGCAATCCAGCGATACCGAATCCATCGTGGCGATCGAGATGGATCCGGCCCGCTCGCGCGCGCAGCAGTCGCTATACCCCTGCTACGTGCGGGAATAGCGCGGCCCGCGGCATCCGGGGGTTAACGCGTCGAGCTGGCCTGCACCGGCTCTGATGCGTCAAAGCGCAGCCGCGAAAAGCTGGCGGCGCAGGCCAGCGCGGCGCAGACGCAACCCAGCCACAGCGCGGCGATGGCGCCGTGCGTGCTGGACACGTTGAAACAGGCAGCTACCAGGGCCGCACCCGAGGCCTGGCCCAGGAGCCGCACCGTTCCTATCATGCCGCTGGCGCCGCCGGCCCGCGAGGCCGGCGCCGACATCATGATGGCGCGCAGATTGGGCGACTGGAAGAAGCCGAACCCGGCGCCGCAGATGGCCATGCGCCAGCAGATGTCCCACACCGAGGGCGAGGCCGGCATCAAGGCCAGCGCCGCCATGCCCAGCGCCAGCAGCGCCAAGCCCACGCCGCCCAGCGCGCCGGCCGCATAGCGGTCCGACAGCCGCCCCGCTATCGGCGCCATGATCGCCACCACCACCGGCCAGGGCGTGATGAGAAAGCCCGTCTGCACCTGGCTGTAGCCCAGCGTGGTCTGCAGCAGGAACGGCAGGGACACGAAGGCCAGGGCCTGCGCCGCGAACGCGCACACGGCAGTGGCGGCGGACAGGGCGAACAAGGGCCGGCGCAGCAGGTCCACCGCGAGGATGGGCGCGGGATGGCCGGCCTGCCGGCGCATCAGCAGCCACAGGCTGGCCGCGGCCACACCCCATTCCAGCGCCACGCGCGGCAGCGGAGCGCCATGCGCGAGTTCGTTCGAACCCAGCACGAACAGGCCGAGTGTCAGGGCGCACAGCGCCGCGGCCAGGCCGTCGAAGCGATGTGGCGCACGCACGGTCTCAGGCAGCTTGCGCAAGCCCAGCGCGAACGCCAGCAGGCCGAGGGGCACGTTGATCAGGAACAGCCAGTGCCAGGATCCCAGCAGCAGGATGGCCGAGGCCACGGTCGGCCCCGCCGCGAAGGAGATCCCCACTACCATGGCATTCAGCCCCAGGCCGCGGCCCAACAGGCGCGAGGGGTAGATGAAGCGCAGCAGCGCGCCGTTGACGCTCATGACGCCGGCCGCGCCCAGGCCCTGCAGCACGCGCGCGGTCACCAGCGTGGGTAGCGACGGCGCCAGGCCGCTGGCCAGCGAGGACAGGATGAAGATGGCCAGCCCCACGATGTAGACGCGCCGGTGGCCCAGGATCTCGCCCAGCGCGGCGGCCGGCAGCAGGCCCGCCACCATGGCCAGCTGGTAGCCGCTGACGATCCAGATGGACCCCGCGTCGCTGGCTTGCAGGTCGCGCGCAATAGTGGGCAGCGCGGTGTTGGCGATGGCGGTGTCCAGGCTGGCCATGCATAGCGCCAGCATGACGGCCAGGAGCGCGCCCGGGCGTTCGGAAGCCGGCAGGCCGACGCCGGCCGGGTAGACGGTATGGCGGGAAAACGTGAGCATGTGCGGGACCACTGGGCTAGGCGTCCGGGCAGAGGGCCGGGAAGCCGTGATCACTGATTCTAGAACGTGTTAAGAAACACGGCCGGCGAGCCACCGGAATGACTGGCTTTTCTTACAGGACATTTTTCCTTATCCTGCCGCCTCGCGGAGCAGGTCCGCGCCCGCGAGGAGTCACCGAACATGCAATTTGCCGTATCCCGACGCCGCCGCAGGCTCTTGCCGGCGCTCGCGCTGGGCGCGCTGGGAGCCGCGGCGGCAGGACGCCTGCGCGCCGCGTCCTTGACGCGCATCCTGGTCGGCTTCCCGCCGGGCGGCGGGGTGGATGTGATCGCCCGTCTGCTGGCGCGGCAGCTGGAGGCCGGCTTGGGCGAAGTGATGTTGGTCGAGAACCGGCCCGGAGCGGGCGGCATGCTGGCGGCGCAGGAGCTGCTGGCCGCGCGGCCCGATGGACACACCTTGCTGTTCACCAATGACCACGCGTTGGCCATCGTGCCGCATATTGCGAAGCAGGCCGGCTATGCCTCGCCGGGCGACTTCGCCGCCGTGGCGCAGATGACGGAC
The DNA here is from genome assembly GCF_049647645.1 of Achromobacter sp. Taxonomy (GTDB): domain Bacteria; phylum Pseudomonadota; class Gammaproteobacteria; order Burkholderiales; family Burkholderiaceae_B; genus Achromobacter. The sequence continues at coordinate 21,673 of NZ_JBARYB010000267.1, read as the reverse complement.
CAGGCGGCCATCGCGTTGGCGGTCAGGGCGGATTCGCCTTTGCGCAGCCTGGACGACCTGCGCGCGCACCAGGACGCGCTGTTCGTGGGGGTGCCGGCGCCCGGCAGCGTGCCGGAGCTTGCCCTCGAATTGCTGGACGCGCATCTGGGCGTGGTGGCGACTGCGATCCCATACCGGGGCGGCGCGCCGCTGGTGACCGACCTGCAGGGCGGCTATCTGGCGCTGGGCCTGACCTCCCTGGCCGAATTGATGGATCCCGTGCGCGCCGGGCGGCTGCGCCTCCTGGCTATTTCGGGTGCCGCCCGGCACCCGGACGTGGCTGATGTTCCCACCTTCGCAGAACAAGGCGTCGCGGGGCTGGAGCGGGGCGGCGTGGCCGGTTTGTTCGTGCCGCGCGGCGTGGCGCCAGCCCGCGTCGAGCAATTGCAGCAGCAGGTGGCGCAGGCGCTTGAATCCGAGGAGGTGGGCGCGCAACTGCGCTTGCAGGGCTCGCGGGTGCGCTTCGGCGATGCCGCCACGCTGGCGCGCAACATGGACGCCGTTCATCAAGCCTGGGCGCAACGCGCCCAGGCTTGGCGGGCGCGGTCGGGCGGCTGAGCGCAAGACGCTGCCTGCGCCCTGTCCGCTAGGACGTCTGGATGGCGGCGCGCGCGCGCAGCAACTGGGCCAGTTCGGCGTGGCAGAGCCGGACCGCGGCGCGGGCCTGCTGCTCGGGGGCGCGCGCCATCAGGCAGATGCGCCGCGTCAGCTGCGGGCGTTGCAGCGGCACGATGGCCAGCCCGTCCTGGCGCTGTCCCTGCGTGTACAGGCGCGAGATCAAGCCCACGCGCAGGCCGGCGCGAACCAGGCTGTACAGGGTATCGGTGTAGTTCAGGGTATCGGTCGCGGCTAGATCCGAGCCTTGCTGGCGTAGCGTGGCCATGATCATTTCGTAGGTGCTGCCGCGCGACAGCACGGCCAGCGGTTCCGCCTTCAGATCCTGCCAGGTCACCATCTGGCGGCGCGCCAGCCTGTGGTCGCCGGCCAGCACCGCCACCAGGTCGTCCTCGGCCACGAAGGCCGCGGCCAGGCCCGGCGTGAGGCCGAAGTCCAGGCCCAGGCCGATGTCCAGTTCGCCGTTGCCCAGCGCGGCCATCAGCTCGTCGTTGAGGTGGTCGCTGAGGATCAGCACGATTTCGGGATGGCGCAGGCGCCATTGCGCCACCACCGGCGCCAGCAGGTGCATGGTGGAAGGAATGCAGCCGATGCGCACCGTGGCGGCCTGCGTGTCCAGCAGGCGCTGCAAGTCTTCGGCGCCCTGCGTGTAGCTGTTGAGCAGCCATTCGATCTGGGCCCGCGCGGCCTGTCCGGCAGGGGTCAGGCGCACATGGTGGGTGCTGCGTTCAAACAGGGCTACGCCCATCAGCGTTTCCAGCTCGCGGATGGCGGCGGACAGGGCCGGCTGGCTGAGCGCAAGGGCCTCGGCGGCGCGGCTGAAGCTGGCGTGGCGGGCGACCTCCTTGAAGCCGCGCAGCTGGCGCAGCGTGGGCTGGCGTGTCGGTGCGGCGTGGCCGTCGGGGGCGGAGCGCTTGGTCATAGATTTGCCTGATGAATCTATAAAAATATAGCATTTCAGTTATTACCAGGATCTGGTTAGGATGGCGCCGTCACCCTCCTCCGCGCCGCCTGTTCTCCGCGCGCGCTTGTACGCTCCGATCGCTTCTTCCATGTTCAAACGCCTGATCCTGTCCGTGTCTGCGCTGGCTGCCACGCTCTGCCTTGCTCCGGCGGCCGGCGCCGACGCCTGGCCCGAAGCCCGGCCCCTGACCCTGATCGTGCCGTTCAGCCCGGGCGGCAACGTGGACACCACGGCGCGCCTGGTGGCGCAGAAACTGTCGGACCGCCTCAAGCAGTCCGTCATCGTCGACAACGTGGCGGGCGCCGGCGGGGTGCTGGGCGTGGCGAAGGCCGTGCACGCCAAGCCGGACGGCTACACGCTGGTGATGGGCTTCGACGGTCCGATCAGCGTGGCCCGGCTGATCAACTCGGCCGTGAAGTACGACGCCGAATCCGACCTGGCGCCAGTGGCCCTGGTGACCACCGCGCCCGTGGTGCTGCTGGCGCGTCCCGGCCTGCCGGTGCAGAACATGGACGAGCTGATCGCGCTGGCGCGCGAGAAGCCCGACACGCTGACCTACGCCTCGTCGGGCGTGGGCACCGTGCTGCATCTGGCGATGGAAGTGATGCAGGATCAGGCCCGCGTCAAGCTGGTGCACGTGCCCTACCGCGGCGGCGCGCAGATCACCAATGATGTCATGGGCGGCCAGGTGGACCTGGGCCTGCTGGTGACCACCAGCGCCACGCCGCTGGTGCAGCAGAAGAAGCTGCACGCGCTGGGCGTGACCTCGGCCGCGCGCGTCGATACGCTACCGCAGGTGCAGGCCTTCGGCGAGACCCCGGCGCTCAAAGGCTTCGAGCTGAACACCTGGACCGGCGTGTTCGTGCCGGTGGGCACCGACCCCGCCGTGGTCGCGCGGCTGAACCAGGAACTGAACGCGGTGCTGCAAATGGACGAGGTGCGAAAGCGCCTGGCCGAAGGCGGCGCCATGCCCGGACAGGGCACGCCGCAGGATTTCGCCGCTTTCCTGAAAAAGGAAAAAGCCCTGTACGCGCATATCGTGAAGAGCGCCAACATCCAGCAGGAATAGGCCTGCGCCTTGCAGGAAGCCACGCCATGAACACACCCGCCCGCGGCCCCGTGCTGCCCGAGATCCAGGCCATCCAGGACGAGATGGTGGCGCTGCGCCACCGCATCCACGCCAATCCCGAACTGGCCTACCAGGAAGTCGCCACCGCCGAACTGGTGGCCGAAAGGCTGACGGCCTGGGGCTACGAGGTGCATCGCGGCCTGGGCGTGACCGGCGTGGTGGGCACCTTGCGCCGGGGCAGCGGCGCGCGCCGGCTGGGCCTGCGCGCCGATATGGACGCCTTGCCGATCCACGAGACCACCGGCCTGCCCTATGCCAGCCAGAACCCCGGCAAGATGCACGCCTGCGGCCACGACGGCCACACGGCCACGCTGCTGGCCGCGGCTCGCGCGCTGGCTGAACGCGGCCGCTTCGACGGCACCGTGCACCTGATCTTCCAGCCTGCCGAAGAAGGCCATGGCGGCGCGCAGAAGATGATCGCCGACGGCCTGTTCGAGCGCTTTCCCTGCGACGCCGTCTACAGCTTCCACAACGAGCCGGGCTATCCGGCCGGGCATTTTGGTTTCCGTTCCGGCGTGATGTACAGCTCGTCCGACACGGCGATCTTGACCGTCAGCGGCGTTGGCGGCCATGGCGCCATGCCGCACGTGGCGGTCGATCCCATCGTGGCGGCGGCCAGCATCGTGCTGGCCTTGCAGACCATCGTCTCGCGCGAGATCGATCCCAACGACATGGCGGTGGTGACCATAGGCGCCATCCACGGCGGTGACGCGCCCAATGTGATTCCGAAGACGGTGGAACTGCGCCTGACGGTGCGGGCGCGCCGCCCGGAGACGCGCGCGTTGCTGCGCGAACGCATCACGGCGATTGCCGCCGCGCAGGCCGCGGTGCATCGAGCCACGGTGCAGGTGGACTACCGCTGGCGCTATCCGCCGGTCGTCAACGACCGCGACGCCACGCAGTTCGCGGCCGAGGTCGCGCGCGGCTGGCTGGGCGAGCAGCTGCTGATCCCCGATCTGGAGCCGCTGCAGGCCAGCGACGACTTCGCCTTCATGCTGGAGCAAGTGCCCGGCAGCTACTTCATCGTCGGCAACGGCGAGGGCGAAGGCGGCTGCATGGTGCATAACCCCGACTACGATTTCAACGACGACATCCTGCCGGTCACGGCCAGCTACTGGGTGACGCTGGCGGAAGCCTATCTGGCCGCCGGCGCGCGCTGAGCGGCCGCCGTACTTTTCCGCGACGCATGACTGCCTTCCACGACCTGACCGCCGCCGCGCCGGCCTTCGACGCCACCACTGACTATTGGCAGGAGATCGTCAGCGCCGACGCCTTGACGCTGCTGGTCGATCCGCCCTACTCCCGCGGCTATCCCGCGCGGCTGCCGGACGGCCGCTATCTGGTGCTGCCGCTGCGCGGCATGCCCGGCGACCCTGATCGTTGCGTGGCCTCGCTGATCGCCAACCACGCCAGCCTGGACGTGGTCGATGCCCTGGCCGGCTTCATGGCCGAGCGCGCGCGCGCCTTCAAGGCCGAGATCGTCGTGGGCCTGCCCACGCTGGGGCTGGCATTCGCGCCCATGGTGGCGCGCGGCCTGGGGTTCACGCGTTACGTGCCTTTCGGCTATTCGCGCAAATACTGGTATGACGAGCGTCTGGCCGTGCCGGTGACATCGCTGACCACGCCGGATGCCGGCAAGCTGCTGTACGTGGATCCGAACCTGGCGGGCAGTCTGGCGGGACGTCGCGTGCTGGTGGTGGACGACGCCGTCAGCACGGGGCAGACGATGTTGTCCGCGCTGGAACTGCTGGCGCGCTGCGGCGCCGAGGTGGCGGGTATCGTCGTGGCCATGTGCCAGGGCCAGCGCTGGCGCGAGCGGCTGGTGGGCGTGGACGGCGCGCCGATACCGGTGGCTTGCGCGTTCGAGTCGCCGCGCATGCGGCGCACGCCTGCGGGATGGGTGCCCGAGACGGCGGCCTGAGGCGCAGGCTTCCTGCCAGCGCGGGCGGCTACAGGGATTCCGGATCGCGACGCAGCGAGAAGCCCTGTGCTTCGTTCATTGCCAGATAGCTGACGTTGCGCGACACCACCGGCGGCTTGTCGCCGGCGTGCAGGGCGCGCACCTTGTCCAGCACCATCTTGTCTTCCAGCGTCATGCGGTCGATCATGCGCAGGTACTGCATCCAGCTTTCCACCAGGAATACTTCGCGCCAGACGCCCTCGCGCTCCAGGTCGCGGAACAACTGCCACTGCTGCGCGCCGTTGCGCAGCCGCATGAGCCGCAGCGGATGCGCCGCGCCGATCAGCGCGGACAGCTTGTCCTTCTCGATCAGGTATTCGACCGCGACCAGCACCGCGCCGTGCTGCGTATTGAAGCCCGCCGCGGCCATGGTCGGTTCGGCGCTGTCGGCGCGCGCCAGCGACGAGGTGTCCAGGTGTTCCGGCAGGCGCGAGCGGTACATGAGCGCGACGGTGATGCCCAGCATGATGCCGGCGGTGGCCAGGGCGCCGGAAACGCCCATGGTGCCGGCGAAGTGGCCCCACATGAAGGACCCGGCCGCCAGGCCGCCGAAGATGGCCGTCTGGTACAGCGCCAGCGCGCGCGCCTTGACCCAGTCCGGCACCAGCATCTGGACGGTGGTGTTGTAGGTGGCCAGCACCCCGATCCAGCAACTGCCGGACAGCAGCAGCGCCGGAAAGGCCACCCACAAGCTGCCGGTCAGGCCCAGCGCCAGCAGGCAGGCGGCCAGCAGCGCGGCGGCCACGCTGACCAGGCCGCCCGCGCCCCAGGCGGCCTGCACCCGCCGCACGAAGGCGCTGCCGAGGATGGCGCCCAGGCCCAGCGCGCCCAGCATGTAGCCGTACAGCAGGGCGCTGCCGCCTTCATGTTCATGGGCCAGCAGCGGCAGCAATGCCCACAGCGCGCTGGCGGACAGGCCGAAGGCGAAGGACCGCAGCATCACCACGCGGGTCACGGTGGAATGCTGGGTGTAGCGCAGCGCGGCCACCACGCCTTCCAGGATGCCTTCGGGCGGCAGGCGGCGCAGCGGCAGGTCGCGCCTCCAGCGCCAGATCGCCCAGATCAGGCCGCCATAGCAGAAGCAGTTCAGCAGGAACACCCAGGGCGCGCCCATGGCGCCCAGCAGCAGGCCGCCGATGGCCGGCCCGACCGCGCGCGCCACATTGAAGTTGACGCTGTTCAGCAGCACCGCGCTGCCGACGTGGGCGCGCGGCACCTGCTCGCCGACGGCGGCCTGCCAGGCCGGCGTGACAATGGCGCTGCCGATGGCAATGCAGAAGACGGACGCGATCAGCGTGATGGGATGCAGCAGCCCGGCGAAGGCGAGGATGGTGATGAAGACGCCGCCCGCCAGCTCCAGCAGCATGCCGGTCAGCATGACCTTGCGGCGGTCGTAGTTGTCGGCCAGCACGCCAGTCAGGATGGATAGCGCCACCAGCGGGAAGGCGGCGGCCACCTGGATCATGGCGACCATCAGCGGGCTGCTTTGCTCGGTGGTGATGATCCAGGCGGCGGCGACGGATTGCGCCCAGGTGCCCAGGTTGGCGAACAGGTTGGCGATCCAGATGATGCGGAAGGCCGGAAACGCGAAGGGGGATAGCGTGCTCACCTGCAGCACGGGGGCGGGAGCGGCCGGCGCGTCCGCGGGCAGATCGGTGTTGGCCGAAACGGGTTGCAGCATGGAGTTCTTCCGGCGCGCCGGGTGGGCGCTCCTGTCGGGCGTGGTCTGGGTCGGGTAATGGTACGCCTAAGCCGGTGATCGATGGGAGCGCGCGCGGCGCCGCAGAGCGGCCGCGGGCCGCCCTGGGAGGTCTTGCTGACTGCCGCCTACTGCTTGGCGGCGGGGGCCGGAGCGGGAGCCGGCGGATAAGCCTGATTCAGGTACTCCACAATCAGCGGAACCTGCTCGGCGGGGATGGGGGCGCCGTAGGTGCCCACCATCTTCTTGACCTCGGCGTCCCAGAAGCCCAGCGGCATGGGCGGCTGGGACGACACGTAGTCGACCGAATGGCACATCAGGCACAGGGCGGCGTGCTGGGCTCCGGCGCCCGTGCCGGGATGCAGCGTGGCGGTTTCCTGGGGCAGCTTGATCTCCAGGGCCTGGACGGCCGGGGACAGACAGGCGCAGGCCAGCGCGAGCGCCGGCAGGCAGCGACGGAAATGGCGGTTCATGGCGCTCTCCTCAGGCGGCGGTGACGCGGACGGCTTCGACCACGTTGCGCATGTAGCCGGCCGGGTTCCACAGTGGATCCAGCGGCTGGGTGTCGCCGGCCATGTTGGTGGCGCGGACCTTCAGCGTGTAGTCGCCGGCGGCCTTGGGCGTGAAGTCGGCATGCCATTCGCGGAAGGAATAGCGGCCCAGGTCCTTTCCCAGCTTGGCGGCCTGCCAGGTCTTGCCGTCGTCGGACGAGAACTGGACCTCGCGTATGCCCTTGCCGCCGTCGAAGGCGATGCCGCGCACCTGCACCGGCTTGCCGCGGGCGACGCGCGCGCCCGCGTTCAGGCTGGTGATGAAGCTGCGCACGTTGTAGCGGCCGATGGGGCGGGTCTTTTCCGGCGCCTTGCCCGGCGGGGTGCAGGCGCAATCGTTGTCGGGGATGCGATAGGCCTTCTGCATCCAGAAGCCGTCGAATTCCTTGTCCAGCACCTTGATGTCGGCCAGGTGCTTGACCCAGTAGGTGCCGTAGTAGCCCGGCACCACCAGGCGTACGGGATAGCCGTTGAGCATGGGCAGGTCGGCGCCGTTCATGGCGTAGGCCAGCATGACCTCGCCGTCCAGCGCGTGGGCGACGTCCAGCGCCTTGACGAACTCGGGCGTGCCGGGCAGCACCGGCCGGTCCAGGCCTTCGAACGAGATCTGGCGCGCATCGGCGCGGATGCCGGCTTTTTCCAGGACGCGCTTGAGCGGGATGCCCAGCCAGCGGGCGTTGCCCATGGCGCCGTTGCCCGACTGCCCGCCGCCCACGCGCGGCAAGAAGAAGCCGCGGCTGTTGCCCGAGCACTGGGTGACCGCCACCAGTTCCACCGGCTTGCCGAACTGCTGCTTCAGGTCGGCCAGCGACAGGTCCAGGGGTTTGTCGACCAGGCCGCTGACCTTGATGCGGTAGGTGTTCAGGTCGATTGCGGTGGGGATGTTGCCCAGGTGATAGCGCACGAAGAAGGCGTCGTTGGGCGTGATGACGTTTTCGTTGAACACCGAGAACGGCGTTTCCAGCTGCGGCGGGCGCGAGGTCTGGCGGATCAGGGGCCGCTTTTGCGGATAGGCGATCAGCTCGCGCTCGCCATTGGCGAACGGCAGGGTGACGGTGGCCGGCGCCGCCAGGCTGGTCAGCGCATGGCCGGCCAGCGTGCCGGTCGCGCCCAGCGTACAGGCCTGGCGCAGGAAGCGCCGACGCCCATTCGGGTCGAATGTGCTCATCTGGGTGTCTCCTCGTTCTTGTCAGCGCCCTGCCCCCGGCGCATTCACACGAGGCTACGCGCCACGGCCTGACAAATGCGTTAACGTCCGCGCTGCCCATTCCAATTTCCGCGTTTTCCGCTTCGATGATCCTGACATTCAACAAGCGCGCCTTTGCCGCGCTGCTGGCCGTAACCACGCTCGAAGTGCTGATCGCCACCCTGGGCGCGCCCTATCCCTTGCTGCGCGGCTTCGTGGGCGACGTGGTGGCGGTGGGCTGGGCCTATCTGGTGTATCGCAGCTTCATCCGCGCGGATGTGCTGCCGCTGGCGCTGGCCGCGCTGTTCACGGGCTATGCGGTAGAGCTGGGCCAATACCTGGCCCGGTATTTCGGCTGGCGGCTGGAACAACCGCTATTGCGCGTCATCCTCGGCAGCGTGCCCGACTGGTGGGACATGCTGGCCTATACGCTGGGATTCGCGCTGGTGCTGGCGCTGGCCGCCTGGAACCGGCGGCGGGGCGCCGCCTTGCGCGGCGCCTAGGCGCTTTTCATCTTTCCGCCTGGCCGGGAAGCGCCAGGCGTTTCCGTCCGGGATTCAGCCGGCCTGGCAGACCGGCGCGTCGTCGTGCGCGTGCGCGGCGGGCTTGGTCGCGCGCAGCGGCTGCAGCTTGGCATTGCGGAACGGCGCGAAGAGTTCGGCCCAGGACGAAGGAAACAGCGGAGTGGCGTGGCGCACGGCGTCGCGGCGGGCGTAATGCGTCAGCAGTTGTTGGCCGATCGGGGCGTCTCCCAGGGGGTGGCGGGTAGTCATGGTATTTCCGTATTGCATTGAAAGTGTATTCATTGTACCAGCCGGTCTGCATCTAGGCCAGCCCTCCTGTCAGCACGCCAAGTCATTGATCCGTAAAGACTGTCCCTGTTTATCCAGTGTCACAGGCCTGATCTTCGGGATTGCCCTAGCAGTTCAAAATAGTAGACGGTATACAATGTTCATCATGCCCGGGCTAAGACCAGCCTGGAGTCTTCACCACTGGATCTGGAGCGCGTCATGGCTGAACTGATGAACCGAGATGAATTCCGTACCGCGTTGGAAAACGCGATCAAGGGCAAGAGCGCCAACGCCTCGCCATTTTCCATCGCCTGGGCAGAGGGCAAGCTCAGCCGCCAGCATCTGCAGCGCTGGGCCGAGAACCACTACCACTACGTGGGTCCGTTCGCCGATTACCTGGGTTACCTATACGCCCGCACCCCCGACTCCTACACCGAGGCCAAGGACTTCCTGCTGGCCAATATGTATGAAGAGGAAATCGGCGGCGACCGCCACACGGACCTGCTGATCCGCTTTGCCGAAGCCTGCGGCACCACCCGTGAACGGGTCACCAACCCCGACAACATGTCGCCCACCACGCGCGCCCTGCAAAGCTGGTGCTACGCGGTGGCCATGCGCGAGGACCCCATCGTGGCGGTGGCCGGGCTGGTGGTGGGCCTGGAATCGCAAGTGCCGTCGATCTACCGCAAGCAGACCCCGACCCTGCGCGAGAAGTACGGTTTTACCGACGAGGAAGTTGAATTCTTCGACCTGCATATCGTGTCCGACGAAATCCACGGCGAACGCGGCTATCAGATCGTGCTGGAGCATGCCAATACGGTGGACCTGCAGCAGCGCTGCCTGAAGATCTGCGAGATCGGCGCCCAGATGCGGTTGCTGTACACGACCGCGCTCTACACCGACTACGTGCAGCAGGAAATCACGCTGCCCGAACTGGGCCTTGCCGCCTGAGTACGTCACGCGGCCGACTGGCGCGTTGAGCCGGACGGCCGCGGCCCCGCAGATCCCAGAGCAGAAAACCCATGCCTACCATTGTGTTTCATAAGGGCGGCCAGACCTACACCGACGTGGTGAAGGACAACACCAACCTGGTGGTGCGGGCCGGCATCAAGCAGTTTCCGTATCCGCATCTGCGCTACGAGTGCGGCATGGGCAAGTGCGCCAAGTGCGCCTGCCGCGTGCTGGCCGGGGCCGAGCATCTGCCGCCGGTGAACTGGAAGGAAAAGAAGCAGCTGGGCGAGCGCATCGACCAGGGCTACCGGCTGGCGTGCCAGCTCTGGCTCAGCAGCGACATCGAGCTGGTCCAGGACGTGGAGGCATAGCGGCGATGGGCCCGGTATACGTCATCCTGACCAGCAAGCCCGGCGTGTTCCGCACGGAAGCCGACGACGGCGCGGTGGACATCCTGGAAACCTACGACTACGCCTTCTATGGCCGTGCGCTGGCGGTCTATTGCATCGCCCGCCTGCACGGGGACACCAAGTTGATCGTCACCGAGGAAACGCCGCCTTACGTGGTGAACCGCGTGCCATCCAAGTTCCTGGAGAAGTTCGAGTCGGTGGCAGCGGCGCGCAAGGAGCTCGCCCACTTGACGCGCTTTGGCAGTATGAAATCGACCTTGACGCTGCGCCCGGGCGCGGTCGCAGCGGAGCACTAAACAATATGGTCCAGATCACATTCATTTCCAATGGCGGCTTGGTCGCCACGGCGCCTGAGAACAGCAATCTGCTGCGCGTCTCGCTCAAGGAAAAGGGCGGCATCCCATTCAAATGCGGGGGCGGCTTGTGCGGCACCTGCAAGTGCCGCATCGAGGAAGGGCTGGAGAACACCGACGCCATCAAGCCGAAAGAGCGCAAGCACCTGCGTCCCGAGGATTTCGAGGCCGGCTACCGCATGGCCTGCCAGACCTTCGTCAATGGCGACGTGAAGGTCTCGTGGGTGATCCAGAACGGCAAGGGCGTGGTGGTCGGCGCGGCGTCGGATCCCGTCGAAGCGGCGAGCTGAGGGCGGCAGCCCGCAGGCTGAGCGGCCGGCTTCTGGCGCGGCCAGCTTCTGGCGCGGCCGGCTCAGGCCACCGATGCGTGCGGCTGCTGTTGCGCTTCGGTATAAGCCTTGGCGGCGTTGTGCACGTGCTGGCTGGCCAGCAGCGCCGCCAAATCGCCGTTGCCGGCGATGACCGCATTGAGGATCTGCGAATGCTCGTCCCAGTTCTGTTTGGCGCGCAGCATGTTGCTGGGCGCGAACAGCAACGCCGTGCGGTCGCGCAGCGAACGCATCAGGTCGGTCAGCACCACGTTGCCGCCGATGGTGGCCAGCATTTCGTGGAACTGGGAATTCAGCGCCAGGAACTTGTCCAGTTGTTCGCTGCGGGCGGCTTCGGTGCCTTCGCGCAGGAAAGCCTGCAGGCGTTCCACGGTCTTTTCGTCGCGGCGCTGTGCCGCGAGCTTGGCGTTCAGGCCTTCCAGCGTGGCGCGCACTTCCACCATGTCGTAGGCGACCGCGTCGGACAGCACCGACACGGACGCGCCGCGGCGCGGCTCGATGGTCACCAGGCCTTCGGCGGCCAGGGCGCGCAGCGCCTCGCGCACCGGGATGCGCGACACGCCCATTTCTTCGGACAGGCGGCCCTCGACCAGGCGATCGCCGGGTGTGAATTCGCCGCTCAGGATGCGCTCGCGCAGCTTGTCGCGGATGACGGCGAACAACTGCGGATGCTGCTCGCCGATCTTCAGCGGGGCGGAGTGCTGCGTTTCTGCGGCTTGCGGGCTGACGGGTGAGGTTGTCATGGCGAGCAGGTTCGGCTTAATGGATACAGTCTCCATTGTATTACCGGGTGTAGCTGCGTGGCTTTGGGGGCGAACCGCATCAGTGTCCCCAAAATGCCTTGGCCAGTACGCCCAGCGCGCCCAAGGCGCAGACCGCCAGCAGCACGGCGCGCACCGCGCGCGGCGGCAGGCGATGGCGCAGCCGGTTGGAGACCGCGAAACCGGCCAGCAGGAAAGGGGCCAGGCTGAGCGCCAGCCCGGCGTGATAGCCCGTGTAGCGCTTGGCCCAGGCCAGCATGGCCAGCGAAAAGATCGAACCCAGGAACAGCACCATGCCCAGCGTGGCGCGCAGGCGCGGCGGCGCCGCGTGTTGCATCACGATGGCAATGGGCGGCGCGCCCACCGAGGTCATGGTGCCCATGATGCCGGAGGCGATGCCCGCGCCGGACACGCGCCCGGGCGTGGCGGAAAAGTGCAGGCCCGCCGCGCTCAGCGCCACGGCCACCAGGATCAGGGCGGCGAACAGCACGCCCAGCGCCTGCGGCGCGAAACGAGTCATGGCGTAGATGGCGATCAGCGTGCCGACGGCGCGGCCCGCCAGCGCGTAGGACACCGAGGGCCAGTCGATGGCGGCGCGCTCGCGCAGCGCGGTCAGGAGCGAAATGAAGCCGCCCAGCGTCAGCAGGGGGCCCGGCGCCAGTTGGGGAAAGAACATGGCCGCCACCGGCGCGGCGAACATGGCGAAGCCGACGCCGCCCACGCCCTGCGCGATCGCGGCGCCGAACACCACCGCGGCCATGGTGGCGTACTGGAGGAGATCGGGATACGGCAGGGAGGATGTCATGCCTGGAAGTGCCCTTTCTATGTATACGATAGTCTATCCAGGATTTTTCTGAATTTCATAAAGAACTTCAAAAACTAGGGTAATCCCCTGATTTTTCGGCGATATTCATGGATTTTTCAGAATTATCGCTTTCCCTAGGCGCTGCATATTTTGATTGGTATGGCCATCAACGAAATATAGTATACCGAATGTGGCGATACAACAGCCGCACATACAAGGGGAATAGCACATGCAAGCGGACGTAGTGCTCAACGCTGCTCACTGGATGTACCTGATCAGCGTGGCCGCCATCATCCTGACGATGATCCTGCGGGCCAATGTGGTGGTGCCGTCGGTGATCGGCACCTTTCTGGTGGTCCTGGCCATCACGGGCAATCCGATCAGCGCCCTGATAGGGATCTTCTCGGCCAGCTTCGTGGCAGCCAAGGAGCTGTTCAACATCTTCCTCGTGATCACTTTCATGACGGCGCTGCTCAACGCGCTGAAGACCTTGCAGGCGGACGTGCGCATGGTGCAGCCGTTTCGCCGCGTCATGCGGGGCGGGCATTCGTCCTTCCTGATCATCGCTCTCTGTACTTATGTGATCTCGCTGTTCTTCTGGCCAACGCCGGCGGTGCCGCTGGTGTCCGCCATCCTGTTGCCTGCGGCCATCGCGGCCGGCCTGCCGCCGCTGGCGGGCGCCATGGCCATTGCCATCGCCGGCCAAGGCATGGCGCTGTCCTCGGACTACGTGATCGGCGTGGCGCCCAGCATCAGCGCCAAGGCGGCCGGGGCGGCGGTCAGCGCCGCCGTGGTCGCCGACCGCGCGCTGGTGCTGTCGCTGATTACCGGCGGGGTGGCGCTGGTGGCTGCCTACCTGCTGATCCGCAAGCACATCGTGCCGGCCGATGCGGCGCTCCTGTCCGCCTGGCAGGCGCGGGCGCAGGACGGCAGCCTGGCGCGCATCGAGCAGTCGGGCTCCTTCGACAAGGCCGAGTTGGCGCGCGGCACCATGGGCGCGGATCCCTCCTTGCCCAGCGGCCCGGCCCTGAGCGACGAGGAGCGCCGCCGCGTGCGCTGGTCCAAGACCTTCGCGGTCGTGACGCCGCTGGCCTTCCTGGCGGTGATCGCGGTCATGGTGCTGCCGCGCCTGTTCCCGTCGCTGCCCGCGCTGCGCGGTGGCGATGCGGCGGCGCTGGTGGGAGGCGTGGCGTTCGTGGTGATGATGCTGGTGACCCTGGCCGCGGAAGGTCCGCGCAAGATGCTGGACGTCTGTCCGGAGCACGTCACCGACGGCTTTGTGTTCGCCTTCAAAGCCATGGGCTCGGTGCTGCCGATCGCGGGCTTCTTCTTCGTGGGCGCCAACGAGACCGCCGCGCAGATCCTGGGCGTGCCACAGGCGCAGGCGCCCGGCCTGCTGTTCGAGGTGATTTCCGCCGGGCAGCACCTGATCCCCGAAAACCATTTCCTGGTGGCCTTCGGCGTGCTGCTGGTCGGCATGATCACCGGCATCGACGGTTCCGGCTTTGCCGGCCTGCCCCTGACCGGCACGCTGTCAGGCGCCCTGGGTCCGGTGGTGGGCGTGGACCCGGCAACGTTGGCGGCGGTGGGCCAGATGGGCGCGGTCTGGACTGGGGGCGGCACGCTGATCGCCTGGTCCTCGCTGATTGCGGTGGCGGGCTTTGCGCGGGTGAACGTGCTGTCGCTGGTGCGCGCCCTGCTGTTGCCAGTGCTGCTGGCGCTGTTCGTCTCGACGATCTGCGCGGTGCTGATCTGGAGCTGATACCCGTTCGTGGCGCTGCTTCGGGGTCCCTGCGGGGGCCCTTTTTTCCAGGACGGGGCCGATTCCAAGCAGGGGTTTACACGTATCGATCCATATTGATTAAAGTATACAATGTTCATAAGTAAGCCAGCCCGCTCAGGCACTCGCGGCCAGCCGGGCGCAGACCAAGGAAGCGCTCCCGTGGACGATCTCTCGCAGCAAACATTCCTGAACCACATCGGCGGCAGCTGGGTGCCCAGCGGCACCGGCAAGACGGCGCCCAACATCAACCCAGCGGACACCGCCGACCTCGTCGGCCGCTTCCAGGTCTCGGACGCGGCGGACGCGCGCCAGGCGGTGGCGGCTGCGGAGGCCGCCTTCGCCGGCTGGCGCGACACGCCGATTTCCAAGCGCGCCGCCATCCTGTTCCGCGCCGCCCAATATCTGGAAGATCACGCCAACGACATCGCGCGCGAATTGACCCGGGAAGAGGGCAAGAGCCTGAACCTGGCCAAGGACGAGGTGCTGCGCTCGGCGCAGACGATCCGCTTCTACGCGGTGGAAGGGCAATCCTTTACGGGTGAAACCTATCCCAATGACGACCCCGACATGGTGGTCTACAGCCAGCGCGAACCGCTGGGCGTGGTGACGGTGATTTCCCCCTGGAACTTTCCCATTTCCATTCCCGCCCGCAAGATCGCCCCTGCGCTCATTACGGGCAACACCGTGGTGTTCAAGCCTTCGTCCGACGCGCCCATGTCGGGCTACCGCCTGACCGAGGCTTTCGTGCAGGCCGGCTTGCCCGCCGGGGTGCTGAACTTCCTGACCGGTCCGGCCGGCGCGGTGGGCGAGGCCATCACGGGCGCGCGGGCGGTGCGGGCGATTTCCTTCACCGGCTCCACCGCCGCGGGCGAACAGATCCACCGGAGCGCCGGGCTGACCACCCGCACCCAGATGGAGCTGGGCGGCAAGAACCCGCTGATCGTGCTGGCGGACGCCGACCTGGACCGCGCCGTGGACCTGGCCGTGAAAGGCGGCTTCTCGCTGAGCGGCCAGGCCTGCACCGGCACCAGCCGGGTGCTGGTGGACAAGCGCGTGCGCCAGGCCTACACCGACAAACTGCTGGCCCGCATCAAGGCGCTGACGATAGGCAACGGCCTGGACGGCAACTTCGACCTGGGGCCGCTGGCCACGGCCAAGCAGCTGGACAACGTGCTGGGCTACGTGGCCGTCGGCAAGCAGGAGGCCACCCACCTGTACGGCGGCGACCGCCTGACGGGCGCCGGGTTCGAGCGCGGCTATTACGTGTCGCCGGCGCTGTTCACCGACGTCACGCAGCAGATGCGCATCGCCCGGGAAGAGATATTTGGTCCGGTGATCGCGCTGATCGAGGTGGACGGCTACGAAGACGCCATTGCCCGCGCCAACGACACCGAATACGGCCTGTCGGCCGCCATCGCCACCACCGATGCGCGCTATGCGCACCGTTTCGCTCGCGACATCCAGGCCGGCACGGTCAAGATCAACCGGACCACCACCGGCAACCTGATCAACGCGCCCTTCGGCGGGCTCAAGCATTCCAGCACTTCCACGTTCCGCGAATCGGGACGCGTGGGGCTGGAGTTCTATACGCAAATCAAGACTGTCTACCGCGCCGGCTGACGCCGCGGCCCCCAATTTCAAGCAGAAGAGGTCATCCCCATGAAGCAGGTCTATCGTCTGGAACTTGAAGAAGCGCGCGTGATGGTCCGCGCGGCCATCGCCAAATCGGAAGAAATCGGTGTGCTGGAGACGATCTGCATCGTCGACGACGGCGGCTATCCGATAGCGCTGGAACGCATGGACGGCGCCCGCATCACCGGCCCGCAGATCGCCTGGAACAAGGCCTTCACGGCGGCCGGGCACAAGCGCTCCACGCATTTGTTCAACACCCCGCCCAATGGTCCGGCGCTGCCCGGCAACGAAGCCTTCGGCATCCAGTGGAGCTTCGACGGCAAGTTCGCCATATTCGTCGGCGGTTTTCCCATCGTGGTGAACAACGAGGTGATCGGCGGCGTGGGCCTGAGCGGCGGCAACGGCGAACAGGACACCAAAGCCGGCCTGGCCGCGCTGGCCGCCCTGGCGACGCTGCTGGAGCCGCGCGGCATGAAAGTGCTGGTCGAGGCGGACATCAAGAAATAAGCGAGGCCGGCCATGGCATACCGCGTGCATATCCTGCAAACCGACGAGTCATTCCAGGTCGAAGAAGGCGAATCCGTGCTGCAGGCCGCCGAACGTTCGGCGGTGAAGCTGCCGCACGAGTGCACCTTCGGCGGCTGCGGCACCTGCCGCATCAAGCTGGAATCCGGCGCCGTGGAGTACGAAGAGTTCCCCATGGCCCTGACGCCGGAGGAGGCGGCCGAAGGCTATGCGCTGGCCTGCCAGGCCCGGCCCCTGGGCGATCTTTGCATCAGCGTGGCCAGCAGCCGGCAGTCGTTTCCGGAACCGCGCCGCCTGCCGGCCACTATCCACCGCATCGAAAGGTTTTGCGACGACGTCATCCACCTGACCTTGGCGCTGCCGGAAGAGGGCCTGGACTACGTGCCGGGCCAATACATCAACGTGGTGCTGCCCGACGGCGAGACGCGCAGCTTTTCCATGGCCTCGGCGCCCGCTGGGAACCTGGTGGATTTCCACGTGCGCCGCATCCCCGGCGGGCGCTACACCGACCAGTGGCTGGGTCAGGCGCAAGCCGGCGCCGGCGTGGAGATAGAAGCGCCGCTAGGCGTGTTCAGCTATCACGAGGAAGACTGGCGGCCGCTCATCATGATGGCCACCGGCACCGGCATTGCACCCATCAAGGCCATCCTCGAATCGCTGCTGGACAACGAAGACTGCCCGCCCGTCACGCTTTACTGGGGCATGCGCACCGAGGCCGATCTTTATTTGCGCGAGGTGATCGAAAGCTGGGCCGGGCGGCTGTACGAGTTCAATTTCGTGCCGGTGCTGTCGCGCGCGGACGCGGACTGGCAGGGCCGCCGCGGCCACGTGCAGCAGGCCGTCATGGAAGACCACCCGGACCTGTCGGAGCACGCCATCTATCTTTGCGGCGCCCCGCAGATGATCCATGAGGCCAAGAGTCTCCTGGCCGCGCGCGGCGCCAGCCTGGACCACATGTATTCCGACAGCTTCACCTTCCAGCACGCGCTGGCCGCTGCCTGAGCGGCCACGCATGGCTGGTTAGCGGTACACCAGCACCGGCAGGCGGGTGCGGGCCAGCACGCGCTGCGTCTCGCTGCCCAGCAAAAAGCCTGTCATGCCGTGGCGGCCGTGAGAACCCATGATGATCAGGTCGCAGCCCTGGTTCTGCGCCGCTTCGACGATGGCCTCGTGGGGGTGGTCGTTGACCGTGACCACGGCATTGCACGGCACCAGCGCATGGCGCGCTTCCATTTCCAGGTTGTCCAGGTAGGTTTGCGCGTTCTTGCGCGCCTGGTCGGTGTGTTGCGCCTGCGTGGTGCCCAGCATTTCGGCCTGGTAGACCAGCAAGTGGTCCTCCGGGATGGCGCGGATGAGCGTGATGGTGGCTCCCATTTCCTTGGCGAAAACAAGAGCGCGCTTGAAAGCCGATTCGGATAGCAGGGAACCATCCACGGCGACGAGCAGGTGCTTATACATGTTGCCTCTCCTTTAGGGAAAGGAATAGGGAGCAACTCGCCAATCCAGTATAGGCTCGCCGTCAGGCGCAATCCAGTACTGCATACGGACGAGGTTCGCGGGCGGCCCGCCCCGCATATTTCCAAAAGAAGCCGAACCCGGGCTTCAACATAACCTCATATCGACTAAGTATTTTTCGGCGCCGCGCGGCGATGACAGAATCGGTTCGACTCCTTGAACCCATTTCCGGAAGCGAACTTCCATGTCATCGCCACGTCGCCAGGCTTATGCCCGCGTCCTTGCCATAGCGGGCAGTCCGTCGCAGCGCTCCCGTTCCTCGGTGCTGCTGCGCCACGCCACCGGGATCCTGCAGCCGCGGGGTCTGAGCGTGGGGGAACTGGGCTTGCGCGACATCCCGGCCGAAGAACTGATAGAAGGCAATTACGCCGGCGCCGCGGCCAACGCGCTGCGCGCGCGCGTGGCGGCGGCCGATGCGGTGCTGATTTCCACGCCGGTTTACCAGGCTTCGTTTTCCGGCGGTTTGAAGGCGGTGCTGGACTTGCTGGATCCCAAGGCCCTGGCGGGCAAGGTGGTGCTGCCCATCGCCACGGGCGGCAGCCCGGCGCATCTGCTGGCGCTGGAATACGGCTTGAAACCCGTGCTGTCCGCGCTGGGCGCGCGCCACATCCTGGCGGGCGTCTACGCCACCGATGCACAGGTCCGCGTGGATGAGTTCGGCGCGGGCGAGATCGACGCCGAGGTGCGGCGGCGCCTGGAGGATTCGGTGGAGCGCCTGTCCGAACAGGTGCTGCCGCGCGGCGCAGTTCTCAGTCAACCCTACGATCTGGGCCGGCTCGCGCTTGCGGGCGGCTTCAGCGTGTGACCGATGCGCCGCGTCCACGCCTACGTCCCTCCCGACACGGCGATCCTGCGCTGGTTCGCGCCGGCGCTGCTTGCGGCGCTGTGGCTGGGCAGCGGCGAGGCGGCCAGGCAGATTCTGCCGCCGCTGAGCCTGCTTGCGCCGCTTCTGTACCAGACGGTGCGCGGCATACGCGCGGTGGATCCGGCGCTGGTCGAGACCGGCCGGTCGCACGATTTGAGCGGCTGGCCTCTTTATCGGCACGTGCTCCTGCCGGGCGCATTGCCGTTCATCCTGACGGGCCTGAGGCAGGGGCTGGAACTCTTATGGCTGACCTTGATAGCGCTGGAACTGTTCGCGACGCCATCGGGCCTGGGCAGGACGCTGCTGGGCAGCGATCCGCCGGGCGCGGCGACGCTGTTGCTGGGCCTGGCGCTGTACGCGGTCCTCAGCCTGGGCTCGGGGGCCCTGGTAAGCCTGCTGGAGCGCTGGCTGCTGCGCTGGAGGCCGCGATGATGTTCATCAATCCCAATGAGTTCGAGCTGTTGCAGCACCTGGAAGTGCGCGCGCGGGCGGAGCCGGACGAGGCCCCCGAGGCCGGACCGCAAGCTGCGCTGCGCGTGACATTGCGCAAGCTTGCCAAGCGTTATGGCGACCGCATTGCCTTGCAGGCGCTGGACCTGGAGATTGCGGCCGGCGAGTTCGTGGCCGTGGTCGGGCGCGCCGGCAGCGGCAAAAGCACCTTGCTGCATTTGCTGGCCGGCCAGCTTGCGCCCAGCGGCGAGCAGGGCGGCTCGCCCAACCGCTCGCCGCTGCTGTTCGACAACTTTCCCAGCTGGGCGCCCGACAGCCGCGTGCGCCTGTTGCTGCCTGACACGCGCCTGCTGCCCTGGAAGACCGTGCTGCACAACGTGGCCCTGGGCCTGCCGGGCACCGCGCAGGCGGCAGATGCGTTGCGGCAGACGGGCCTGGACGGTCACGGCGGCGATTGGCCCGCCCAGCTGTCCGAGGCGCAGCGTCAGCGCGTGGCGTTGGCTCGGGCCTTGGCGCGCCGCCCCGGCCTGCTGTTGTTGGACGAGCCATTCGAGGGGCTGGACGCGCTGAGCCGGATCGAGGCGCAGCGGCTGCTGGCGGACATCTGGCGCCAGCAGGGCTTTACCGCCGTGCTGGCGACTCACGACGCGGCCGAGGCCGTGGCGCTGGCGGACCGCATCCTGGTGCTGGACGAGGGCGGCGTGGTGCTGGACGAGCCTGTCGGCCTTGCGCATCCACGCGTACGCGGCTCGGCCGCATTCGCCGCGCTGGAGGCCCGCGTGCTGCGCGCCGCGCTACGGCAGCAGGACACGCCAGACGCCGATCGGCCCCTGGCGCCCGTCATCCCGATCCGGCATTTGCGGCTGGCGGTCTGAGGCCGCGCCCCGTGATTCACGCACGGGCGGCATGGCGCCGCCCCATACACCAGGAGCAAGACCCATGAGCATTCAATCCATCAACGCCCGCAACCAGTTTCGCGGCAAGATCAAGGAAATCATCCTGGGCCCGGTGGTGTCCGAGGTGGACGTGGATACGCCAGCCGGCATCGTGACCTCGGTAATCACGACCCGGTCGGTCAAGGAACTGGACTTGCAGGTCGGCACCGAGGTGCTGGCCTTCGTCAAGGCGACCGAGGTTTCCGTCGCCAAGCTGTGAACGGAAACCGAACCGCGCCGGCGCTTCCCCTGCGCCGGCGTTAGGCATATATTGTCTGCGCGATATCCGGCAATTTCCTCCTGGCTTGTGGCTGCATGCTTTGCGATTCACGGAGAACGGAAAATGCGTCGACTGCAACAATGGTTCATCGGCTGGTTATGCCTGGGGTTGGTAGCCTGCTTCCCCGCCACGGCGCAGACCAAGCTGGACAACGCGCAACTGGATCAGCTGATGGCGCCCGTGGCGCTGTATCCGGATTCGCTGCTCTCGCAAATCCTCATGGGGGCGACCTACCCCGACGATGTCGCGGCGGCCGCCAAGTGGTCGGCCGCGCACACGTCGGAATCCGGCGACAAGGCCGTCAAGGCGGTCGAAGGCGAGGCCTGGGATCCCAGCGTCAAATCCCTGGTGGCGTTCCCCTCGGTCATGGACATGATGGGCCGCCAGCCGGACTGGGTGAAATCCGTGGGCGACGCCTTCCTGGCGCAACCCGACGCCGTCATGGACTCGGTCCAGCGGCTGCGCGTCCAGGCGCAGAAGGCTGGCAACCTGAAGAGCACGCCGCAGCAGACGGTCACCTCCAGCACCACCAACGACAAGACGGTGGTGGTCATCCAGCCGGCCGATCCGCAGGTGGTCTACGTGCCCAGCTACAACCCGACGGTGGTCTACGGCGCCTGGGCCTATCCTTCCTATCCGCCTTACTACTATCCGCCGCCTCCGGGTTCGGTGTTCGCCACCTCGCTGGTGGCCGGCGTAGGCTTCGGCCTGGGCGTGGCCGCGGTCAACTCCATGTGGGGCGGGTTCGACTGGGGGCACAACGACGTCGATATCGACGTCAACCGCTACAACAACATCAACGTCAACCAGCGTATCGACCGGACCAACATCAATAACAACAAGACCAACTGGCAGCACAACCCCGCCAACCGCGGCAATACGCCTTATGCGGACCAGGCCAGCCGCCAGCGTTTCGACAGTCAGCGCCAGGCCGGCGTGCAGAACCGGGCGCAGGGCCAGGGTGGCCGGACGCCGGGCGCGGCGCCGGCTCCGAACTCCCGTGATGCCGCGCGTGACCGTGCGGCGCAGTCGTTCGAGGGCCGCACCGGGCAGTCCATTCCCGGCCATGCCGAACCAGGCGCGGGACGCGGCCAGGGGGCGGCGGGCAGGGGCGATGCCGCGGCAGGCCGCGGGCAGGGACAAGG
>NZ_JBARYB010000266.1:0-24294 GCF_049647645.1 Achromobacter sp. | reverse complement strand
CCACCGCGTCTGGTGCTGGGCCCGCGAGGCCGCGCCCGAACCCGCGCCCGCCGCCCTGACCGCTTGAGGCCCGCCATGAACCTGCACGACATCCCCTTTTCGAGCGCCGCCTCCGCGTCCGCCGCCGAGGCCGCGCCCATGCTGGAGGTCATCGGACTGAAGAAGCACTATCCCGTGGACAGCGGCGGCGGCGCCAAGGTGCTGCGCGCCGTCGACGGCGTTTCCTTGTCCGTTCCGCGCGGCCAGACGTTGAGCCTGGTGGGCGAATCGGGCTGCGGCAAGTCCACCACGGGCAAATGCCTGATCCGCCTGACCGATCCCACCGAAGGCCGCATCCTGCTGGAAGGCCGCGACCTGGCCGCCATGAACAGCCGCGAACTGCGCGCCATGCGCCAGCGCATGCAGTTCATCTTCCAGGATCCGTTCTCCTCGATGAACCCGCGCATGCGGGTGCGCGACATCATCGGCGAACCGCTGCGCGCCTTCGGCCACGACCGCGCCGCGATCCGCGCCCGCGTCGCGCAGCTGCTGGCCCGCGTCAGCCTGCGCCCGGACGCCGCCGACCGCTACCCCCACGAATTCTCCGGCGGACAACGCCAGCGCATCGTAATCGCGCGCGCGCTGGCGCTGGATCCCGGCCTGATCGTTTGCGACGAGCCCGTCTCCGCGCTGGACGTGTCCGTCCAGGCGCAGGTCATCAACCTGCTGATGGACCTGCAACGCGACCTGGGCCTGACCTACGTGTTCATTTCGCACGACCTGAGCGTGGTGCGCCACATCAGCCATCGGGTCGCCGTGATGTACCTGGGCAAGATCGTCGAAACCGGCACCCGCGACGCCATCTTCGAACGTCCCGCCCATCCCTATACCCGCGCCTTGCTGGCCGCCGTGCCTTCCGCCCGCCAGGGCGAACGCAGACCCGTGGAAGTGCTGAAGGGCGAGATTCCCAGCCCGCTGTCGCCGCCCTCGGGCTGCGCCTTCCGCACCCGCTGCCCCATGGCGCAGCCGCGCTGCGCCGAGGAAGCGCCGCAGCCCCGCCAGATTGCCCCCGAACAGCAGGTCGCCTGCCATTTCGCCACCCCCATTTAGCCGGAGATACGCATGTCCCAGACCGAGGCCACCCCGTTCGACTACATCCTTGCCGGCGGCACCGTCATCGACGGCACCAATTCGCCCGGCCGGCTTGCCGACGTCGGCGTGCGCGGCGACCGGATCGCCGCCGTCGGCGACCTGAGCGCCAGCAGCGCCCGCCAGCGCATCGACGTGGCCGGCAAGGTGGTGTCCCCAGGGTTCATCGACTCGCACACGCACGACGACAACTACCTGCTCAGGCACCGCGACATGACGCCCAAGATCTCGCAGGGCGTCACTACCGTGGTCACCGGCAACTGCGGCATCAGCCTGGCCCCGCTGGCGCACGCCAACCCGCCCGCGCCGCTGGACCTGCTGGACGAAGGCGGCTCGTTCCGCTTCGCGCGCTTCTCCGACTACCTGGAGGCCTTGCGCGCCACGCCGGCGGCCGTGAACGCCGCCTGCATGGTGGGTCATTCCACCCTGCGCGCCGCCGTCATGCCTGACCTGAAACGGGAAGCCACGGCCGAAGAGATCCAGGCCATGCAGGCGCTGGCCGACGACGCGCTGGCCAGCGGCGCCATCGGCATCTCGACCGGCGCGTTCTATCCGCCCGCCGCCCATGCCAGCACCGAGGAAATCATCGAGGTCTGCCGCCCGCTGGGCACGCATGGCGGCGTCTACGCCACCCACATGCGCGACGAAGGCGAGCACATCGTGGCGGCGCTGGAAGAAACCTTCCGCATCGGCCGCGAACTGGACGTGCCGGTCGTGATCTCGCACCACAAGGTCATGGGCAAGCCTAACTTCGGGCGTTCCAAGGAAACGCTGGCATTGATCGAAGCCGCCATGGCCCGCCAGGACGTGTCGCTGGACGCCTATCCCTACGTGGCCGGCTCCACCATGCTCAAGCAGGACCGGGTGCTGCTGGCGGGCCGCACGCTCATCACCTGGTGCAAGCCTTATCCCGAGCTGAGCGGGCGCGACCTGGAGGAAATCGCCGCCGAACGCGGCAAGTCCAAGTACGACGTGGTGCCGGAACTGCAGCCCGCCGGCGCCATCTACTTCATGATGGACGAGCCCGACGTGCAGCGCATCCTGGCGTTCGGCCCCACCATGATCGGCTCCGACGGCCTGCCCCACGACGAACGCCCCCATCCGCGCCTGTGGGGCACCTTCCCCCGCGTGCTGGGCCACTACTCGCGCGACCTGGGCCTGTTCCCGCTGGAGACCGCGGTCTGGAAGATGACCGGCCTGACTGCCGCCAAGTTCGGCCTGGCCGAACGCGGCCAGGTGCAGCCCGGCTACTACGCCGACCTGGTGGTCTTCGACCCCGCCACCGTGGCCGACTCCGCCACCTTCGAACGGCCCACCGAGCGCGCTGCGGGCATCCACTCGGTCTATGTCAACGGCGCGGCCGTCTGGGCAGACCAGTCCTTCACCGGCCAGCATGCCGGCCGCGTCCTCAACCGGACCGGAGCCTGAGCCCCGCCAGCCCTTACAATCCGGCATACGCGGCGGGGCTTGCGGGCCCTGCCCCCAACCAACTCCTACCTGCCTGATCGCTACATGGCCCTACCCGGCACTACATCCCCGCCCGAGATCGTGGGCAAGGAAGAAATGGGCGCTCGCCTGCGGGCCGAGCGCAAGGCGCGCAAGATGACCTTGCAGGCGCTGTCCCGCGCCAGCGGCATCGCGGTGTCGACGCTGTCGAAAGCGGAGCTGGGGCAGATCGCCCTGAGCTACGAGAAGTTCGCCGCGCTGGCGGGCGCGCTCGGCATAGACATGACCCGCATGTTCATGCTGCCGGACGCCTCCCAGGCTGCCGTCGCCCCCACCTTCGTCAAGAACAAGCTCAGCGATGCCCGCGACTACGTCACGGAGAACTACCACTACCGGCTGCTCATGGGCGAATACCCCGGCAAGAAGATGACGCCCATGCTGGCGCTCATCGACTCGCGCAAAGTGGTGGAATTCGAGGACTACATCCGCCACCCGGGCCAGGAATTCGCCGTGGTGCTGTCGGGCAAGGTCCGTATCCAGTTCGAAAATGGCGACAGCGTCGTACTGGGCAAGCTGGAGACCGCCTACTTTGACAGCAGCATCGGCCATGTCTACCTGTCCATGAGCAAGAAGCCCGCGGAAGTGCTGGCGGTGTGCAGCGACGTAGGCGAGGTGCCGTCGCGGCTGAAGCCGCCCGAATGACCCGTGATTTCGAGCTGCGCAGCGCCTAGCCCAACAGTTCGGCGCTGTGCTCGCCCAGCCCGGGCGCGGCGCCGGCCGACGCTCTGGGGCTCGCCGAAAACCGCAGCGGCGTGGCCGCGCAAAGCAGCTCCCCTTCCGTCGGGTGCTCGACGGTCTCGAAGAAGCCTACGTCAGCCAGATGCGGATCCCGCAGCAGGTCATCCAGACCGTTGGCCGGTCCCGCGGGAATGTCCTGCTCCAGGAACAGCGCCAGCCATTCTGCCGCGTCGCGTTCCAGCAGGCTGCGGCTGACTTCCTCGTACAAGGGTTCGGCGTGGCGGATACGGTCCCCCATGGTCAGGAAGCGTGGGTCGGCGGCCAAATCGGGCCGATCCAGCAAGGCGAACAGACGCTGCCATTGCGCGTCCGTGTTGGCCACCAGGCACACATGGCCCTCGCGGGTCTTCAAGGGCCGGTGGTAGCGGCTGAAGACCCGCTCATAGCCGCTTGGCGCGGCCGCCGTCTCCGAGCCGCTGAATATGCTGTCGGCCAGATGTTCGACCAGATTGAAAGAGGCCATGGTTTCGAACATGGGAACCTCCACCTGCTGCCCTTGTCCGCTGGCGGCTCGCGCCACCAATGCCGACGCGATGGCGCCCGCCAGATAGACGCCGCAGAGCTTGTCGGTGAACAGCATCGGAATGAAGCCCGGTTCGCCATACATCCTGGCATGCAGGCCGGACACGCCGCTCATGCCCTGGATCACGTCGTCATAGGCGGGGCGCTCGGCATAGCGGCCATCCTGGTGAAAACCCAGCGCCACGGCATAGACCAGCCGCGGATGGCGCTGCGCCAGGCTGCCGTAATCTATGCCCAGGCGCCTGGCGGCAGCGGGCCGCATGTTGTGCACGAAGACGTCGGCGGTGGCCAGCAGCGTGTCCAGCCGCGCCACGTCGGCGGCATTCTTCAGGTCCAGGACCACGCTGCGCTTGCCGCGGTTCAGGTTCAGGAAGAACGATCCCATCCTGGCATTGCGCGACTTGCCGACCATGCGCATCGGGTCGCCCTGGGGCGGCTCGACCTTGATCACATCGGCGCCCATGTCGGCAAGCAACTGGGTCGCCATCGGTCCAAACACGAAATTGCTGGCGTCTATGACGCGCATACCGGACAAAGGACCTGTCATGTTCGTTCCTGGTTAAGGGGTGCCCTGCTCGGGTCTTGAGTGGATGGGAGGGTTGCCGCCGGCGTGGACCGCTCGCGCGCCTCGCGCAACAGATCGCGTCCAATGATCAGATGCTGGACCTCGGTCGCGCCTTCGTAGATGCGCAGCGCCCGCACGTCGCGGTACAGCTGCTCCATGATGTGCCCGGTCCGCACGCCCAGCCCGCCATGCATCTGCAAGGCAGCATCCACCACCTGCTGCGCATGTTCGGTGGCGGCCAGCTTTGCCATGGCGGCATCGCGCGACGAACCTTGCCCCGCGTCGCGGGCCCAGGCGGCGCGATAGACCAGCAGCGCCGAGGCGTCGGTCTGGGTGGCCATCTGGCTCAACCGGGCCTGGGTCAGCTGAAAATCGGCCAGCGTCTTGCCGAACATCTCGCGTTGCAGCGCATGCTGCGTGGCCTCTTGCAGCGCCCGGCGCGAGAAGCCCAGCGCCGCCGCGCCCACCGAGGTCCGGAAGATGTCCAGCGTGCGCATCGCGAGCTTGAATCCCTGCCCCGGTTCACCCAGCAATTGCTCGTCCGCCACACGACAGGCGGTGAACTTCAGGGTAGCCAGCGGATGCGGCGACAAGACATCGATGCGCTCCGCGATCTCCAGTCCCGGCGTATCCGCGTCCACGATGAAAGCCGATATCCCCTTGGCGCCGGCGCTGCGCGGGTCGCGCGCAAAGACGACATAGTGGTCGGCGATGCCGCCGTTGGAGATCCAGGTTTTCTCGCCGTCCAGGACATAGGCATCGCCCTCCTGCCTGGCCGTGCACGACAAGGCGCCCACGTCGGAACCCGCCTGCGCCTCCGACAGCGCGAATGCCGCGATGTGGCGTCCTGCCCGGGCGGGAGCCAGATACCGTTGCCGCTGCGCGGGGGTGCCGTCCAGCGCAATGGCGGCCGAACCCAGGCCCTGCATGGCGAACGCGAAGTCGAACAGCGCGCCATGTTGGGCCAGCCGGTCGCGCAGCAGGCAGACGGCGCGCGTGTCGATGCGGGCGCCGGGGGCTAGCGGGTCGGGCACGGCGTGAGCCAACAGGCCCGCCTGGCCCATGCCAGCCACCAGGAGCCGGCATTGTTCATCCATCTGCGCCCGGCTTTGCGGCGCGGACCAGGCGGGCGCCGCCTCCAGCCAGGCATCGGCCTGCCGCAGCAGGTCCCGATGCCGGGGCTCGAAGAATGGCCACGCGAGCGTAGCTTGCATGTTCATGGCACAACGTCCTGTCGTGTGGGCTGGGCGCTATTGCTTGGGGATGTTGGCGCTCTGGGCCGTGGCAATCTCAAGCTCGATCTCTTTCTTCTGGAACTTGGCCAGCGCGGCCGCGTCGCCGATGAAGGAAATGAAATTGCTCTGCGCCAGGAAGGCTTGCGTCTTGGGATCGGCGTAGATCTCCAGCAGCGCATCCTGCAGGGTCTTCACGACCGGCGCGGGCGTCTTGGCCGGCGCGAACATGGCCCACCACGCCACCTTGAAGAAGTCCTTGTAGCCTAGTTCCTGCAAGGTGGGCACGTCCGGTACGCTGGCCAATCGCTTATCGGTCGTCACCGCGAGCAAGCGCAGTTTTCCCGCCTGGACCAGGGCCTGCGCGCCGCTGTACTCGGCGATCACGAAGTCGACCTGCTTGCCCGCCAGATCATTCAGCGCCGGCCCCGCCCCCTTGTAGGAAATGCCGTTGGCGCTGGCCTGCGCCAGCGACAGGAACCACTCGCTGGCAATCTGGTAGGTGGCGCTGCCCGCCCCGTAGTTCAGTTTCTTCGGATCCTTCCTGGCGGCTGCCACCAAGTCCGCGACCGTCTTGTAGGGCGAGTCCTGATAAACATAGAAGCCCATGGGCGCCTGGGCCAACACCGCCACCGGCGCCAGATCGACCAAGGGGTCATAGGGCAGCTTGGCGAACGCCGCGACGTTGGTCGCGACGGGCGCGTTGGCCGCCAGCAGCAGCGTGTAGCCATCGGGCGCCGCCGACACGACGGCCTGGGTCGCGATGATGCCGCTCGCCCCTGGGCGGTTTTCGGCGATCACGGGCTGGCCCAGCTTGGCCTCCAGTTGGCGGGCGGTGTAGCGCGCCAGCGTATCGGTGCCCGTGCCGGGAGGATACGGGACGATCAGCCGGATCGGCTTGTCTGGAAAGGCGTGGCTGATCTGGGCGCCCAGCGCCAGCACGGCGCCTACGAGCAAAGTGGTCAATCGCTTCATGTCTCCAACTCCTTTGTGTGCTCTGTTGTCTTTTGGAATTGCGGGCGCCAGCGTTCACGGTCAGGAAGATGACTGCGGATGCAAGGCGACCCGTCCGATGACCTCGCGGGAAGCCAACGCGGCCAATGCAGCCTCGTATGCCTCCAACGGGTAGGTCTGCTGGGTGTAGGGTTTCAGCGCCCCTTCGACGACCCAATCGAACATCGTGGCGAAGGCGGCGCGCACCGCCGCCCTGCGCTCGGGCGGGACGGATACCCTGCCCCAGCCCATGTAGTAGCCCCAATAAATGCCGATCGCCGTGGCGTTCTTGACCAGCAGGATATTGGCGGGAATCTGCGGAATGTCGCCGCCGGCGAATCCCATCGGAATCAAGCGCCCTTCGGGCGCGACACAGCGCAACGACTCCTCGAACACCTTGCCGCCCACCGGATCGAAGATCACATCGGCGCCGCGCCCCTCGGTCAGGGACAGCACCGCGTCGCGGAAGCCCCCTTCCCGGTAGTTCAGCCCCTCGTCGGCCCCATGGGCCCGCGCCGCGTCGAGCTTGGCCTGGGTGCTGGCGCACGCGATCACGCGCGCGCCCAGCCGCTTGGCGATCTCGATGGCCGCCAGTCCGCTGCCGCCGCTGGCGCCGTGCACCAGCACGGTCTCGCCCGGCTGCAGATGCGCGCGCCAGCGCAGCGCGCCATAGGCGGTGGCGTAGATGGTTGGAAACTGTACGGCGCTGTCGAAATCCACACCGGCGGGCAGTGCGAATGTCGTATCGACCGGCGCCACCACTTCGCTGGCAAAGCCGCCCGACTGCACGCCGGCCACCACCCGGTCGCCCGGACGGAACAGCGTCACGCCTGGAGCGCATTCCCGCACGATGCCTGCCACCTCGGTGCCCGGCGTCAGGGGTAGCGGCGGCCGGTTCTGGTGCTTGCCCTGCAACACCAGCAGGTTGGCGAAGCTCACGCCGCAGGAATGCACTTCGATGCGCACGCTGTCCGCCCGCAAGGGCGGCGCGGCGCAGGTCTCGACGCTGACCAGGCCGGGATCGTCCAGCCCCCGGCAGATGACGGCTCGCATGGTTCTCTCCTAATCGGTTTCTGGCAACGCGCCATGGCGCCCCGCGCCCTGCTCGAAACGCTGCGCGCCGGCGCGCGCCTCCAGCTTGCGCGCGGCGGCGGCGTAGGCCATCTCGGCAGCCACCGCGTCGCGCTCGGACAAGGCCAGCTGGGCATAGGCCGATTGCCGGTCCGAGCGCATCGCGATCTGCGGGAATTGCGCCATCTGACGGGCCAGCGCCTCGGCCTCGGCCCGCGCCTGTCCGTCAGGCACCACGCGGTTGACCAGCCCGAAGCGCTCGGCTTCCGGGGCCAGCACGATACGGGCGGTCAGCAGCATGTCCAGGGCGCGGCTCATGCCTATCAGGCGCGGCAGGCGCACGGTGGTGCCGTCGCTCATCGGCACGCCCCAACGGCGCGACAGCACGGCGAACGAGGCGCTTTCCTCCGCGATGCGCAGATCGCACCACAACGCCACGCCCAATCCGCCCGCGCAGGCATGCCCGGCCACCGCCGCGATGACGGGCTTGGACAGCGGCGCATGCAGGGGGCCGTCCGGGCTGCCTGCCCAGGGCTCGTAGTCAGTGCCTCCCGCCAATTCCTTCAGATCGGCGCCAGAACAGAAGGCGCCGCCGGCGCCGCACAGCACGGCTACCCGGGCCTGCTCGTCGGCATCGAACTCGCGCAGCGCTCGCGCCAGTTCGGAGGCTGCCTCGCGATCCAGCGCATTGCGCACCTCGGGCCGGTTGATGATCACCGTGGTCACAAAGCCGGCGCGTTCCACCAGGATTTTCGGAGCCATGAATCGCTGTCGTCCTGTAATTTGAATAATACCAAGCAGTATTAAAATGATTAAAAAAATGCCGCGCGTAACGGTCCGTTCGCGCGGCCCGGTTTTACTGCGGATGCGGCAACAATGCGCTGACCGCGAAGCCGGCCAGTTCGCTGGCGACGCGCTCGCGGTCCTTCGCGGTTTCGTTCTTGCGCGGGTGATACCAGCGCGAAGTCCAGTTCAGGGCCCCGAGCAGCGGCTTGACCAGGAGCTTGGCGTCCATGGCGCGGAAATCACCGCATTCCGCCCCCTCCTCGATCACACGCACATACAAGGCTTCGTTCGCCGCGCGCAACTTGAGGATTTCCTCCAGTTCGGCACGTTCGGACGCGGTGGTGCGTCCCGTCAGATGCAGCTCCAGCCCTTGCGCTGCGACGCGCAGGTAGGCCAGATGCTCCATCATCAGCACGGTATGGTCATGCGCCATCTTCCGCAGTTTGACGGCCGGCCGTTCGGCCGACAGCGCGTGCGGCTCGATCGCTTCGCGGGTCAGTTCCATGGCGCGCCGCTGCACGGCGAAGAACAGCGCCGACTTGTTGCGATAGTAGTAGTAGATGATGCCTTTGGTCGCACCGTAGGCCACGCTGATGTCGTCCAGCGACGCCGCTGAAAAGCCCAGGTTCATGAACACGGACGCGGCCGCATCGAGAATGGCGAGCCGCTTCTCGATCCCTTCCGTGCTGTCTATCAGGCTGGGCCGTCCCATAATGTCCTTGCTGTGGCGGAAATAAACGCGAAATTCTACCCTCAGGCCTGCCGGCCGACGCTCGCGAACTCGTCGCGGATCGCCTGCGTATGGGCGCCTATGGCAGGCACTTCGCCCAGGCGGCGCGGCTCGCCCCGTATCTGGACAGGCGGCGCCACGATGGACGCCACCCCGTGCGCGGTGCGTACCTCCGAGCGGCGCAGGTGCGGATGCGCCGACAATTCCTTGACGCCGTTGACTGACGCATAGGCAATCTTCGCCAGCGTCAGACGCCGCCGCAATTCCTCCAGAGCCACCGTACTCAATAGGGCTTCGATTGCGGCTTTCAATTCCTCCGCATGCCGCACGCGGTCGCGATTGCTGCGGTAGCGTTCATCGTCGACCCATTCGGGCTTCAGCAGCACGTCGCAGGCGAAACGGCGCCATTCGCCGTCGTTCTGCACGCCGATCAGAAGCGACTGGCCGCCCTGGCAGGCGAAGGCGCCGTAGGGAGCGATGGTCGGATGCCCCAGGCCCACGCGCGGCCATACCGTGCCGGCGTAGTCGTAGTGCAGCAGCGGCACGGTCATCCAGTCGGCCATTGCGTCGAACAACGACACATGCAGGGCGCTGCCCTGCCCGGTCCGCTCGCGCTGCAACAGCGCTTCCAGGATGGCCGCGTGCGCATACATGCCGGTGCCTATGTCGCAGGCGGATATGCCCACCCTGCCCGGCGCTTCCGGCGTGCCCGTCACCGACGCGATGCCCGATTCGGCCTGCACCAGCAGATCGTAGGCCCGCATGTCCGCATAAGGGCCGGACTCGCCGTAGCCCGTGATGTCGCAAGTGATCAGCCGGGGATTGGCGGCGCGCATTTCCTTCCAGCCGAATCCGGCGCGTTCCGCCGCCCCTGGCCCCAGGTTCTGGATCAGCACGTCGGCCTGCAGGATCAGCGTGCGCAACAGCGCCAGATCCTCAGGCTGAGAGAAATCGAGAACGATTGATTCCTTGCCGCGGTTGAGCCAGACGAAGTACGTGCTGTCGCCCATGACCGCGCCGTCGTAGCCGCGCGCGAAATCGCCGGCCGCGCGTTCAATCTTGATGACGCGCGCGCCGGCATCGGCCAGCCGCGACGAGGCATAGGGCGCCGCGGCTGCCTGCTCCACAGCGATCACCAGCAGACCTTCCAGGGGCAATGCCATTTTTGTCTCCGATCCAGCATTCGTTTTTTTAATGCTACCGCGTAGTATTAGAACTAGCAAGACCCGGCCCCCACCGGGCCTGGAAAGTGACGGAGTTGCTGCGGGCATTGGCATACGACTGTCACACTCGCGGGCGATACTGCCGTTCGGATATCCGCCAGCCCGCCCGAATTCCGGGAACGCGCCGGATATTCATATAAAAGGTAATTCGTTGGCCGCCGCCCCTGGCCGCCTTACGATAGCTGGCATCGACTGGGCCTGGCGCCCGCAGGAATGCTCCACATGCAACGCTTGATATCCCCCATCCTTACCCGCCGCCCGGTGCTGCTGGCCGGCCCGCTCAGCGCGCGCCGCTACGACGCCGTGGTTTCCCTCAACGCTCACCGCGAAGCCCGCAGGCTGCGCGAATCCGCCCAACGCATCCTGGCCGTTTCCGCCCGCTACATGTTGCCAGGCGCTTGAGTCTGTCCCCCAAGGCCGTGCCAAACGCCTCGGCCTGATCCCTCCCCAAAGGCACGGAATGCCCGTCGCCGCCTCCATGCAGCCCCTCCCACCGCCACCTGCGGTAGGATTGCCGATTCGGCCCGAGACCGGGCCAGGCAGAACAGGAGTCATGCATGCAGAAGGTGGTAATCGTGGGCGGCGGCCACGCGGCGGCGCAATTGTGCGCCAGCCTGATAGAAGGCGGCTTTCCCGGCAGCCTGACGCTGGTGTGCGAAGAGGCCTCGCTGCCCTACCACCGGCCGCCACTCTCCAAGACCTATATCAAGGATCCGGAAGCCCCGATCCAGTTGCTGCGCCCCGAGACCGCCTACGCCAACGCCGGCGTGCAGGTCCTGCTGGCTGATGCGGCAGTCGGCATCGATCGCGATGCGCGCCGGCTGACGCTGGCGTCGGGCAAGCAGTTGGACTATGACGCGCTGGTGCTGGCCACCGGCACGCGCGCGCGGCGCCTGCCCGACGTGCCCGACGAACTGCAGAACCTGATCTACCTGCGCAACGCCGACGACGCCGCGCGCCTGCGCGCCGCGATCGCCGACGCGCCTTCGGTCACGGTCGTGGGCGGCGGCTTCATCGGCCTGGAAATCGCCGCCACGGCCGGCGCCCTGGGACGCCCGGTCACCGTCTTCGAATCCGCGCCGCGCCTGCTGGCGCGCTCCGTGTCGCCCGAAGCCTCGGAACACGTCGCCCGCGTGCTGCACGAGTCCGGCGTCGACCTGCGCCTATCCTCCGACCTGCAACATATCCGGACGGAGAACGGCCGCGTGCGCAGCGTCGTGGTCAATGAAGTGGAACATCCGGTGGACCTGCTGGTCGCCGGCATCGGCGCGGTGCCCGAGATCACGCTGGCGCAGGCCGCCGGCCTGGACTGCCTGAACGGCATCGTGGTCGACGGGCTGATGCAGACCTCGGCGCCGGGCATCTACGCCATCGGCGACTGCACCTCGTTTCCGTACGCCCGCTGGGGCAAGACCCTGCGGCTGGAATCGGTGCAGAACGCCAACGACCAGGCCCGCACGCTGGCCGGCGTCCTGCTCGGCACGAAGACGCCGTATCACGCCCTGCCCTGGTTCTGGTCCGATCAAGGCGCCTTGCGCTTGCAGATCGCCGGCCTGGCCCCGCCGGATACCGAACGCGTCCTGCGTCCGGGCGCCAAGCCCGGCAGCTTCTCGATTCTGCACTTTGCCGACGGCCATCTGGTCTGCGTCGAATCGATCAACGCGCCGATGGACCACCTGGCGGCGCGCAAGCTGCTGGAACTGGGGCTGAACCCGCCCCGCGACGTGCTGGCCGACCCGGCCGTGCCGCTCAAGAGCCACTACTGAAGCGGATAGGGATGGTCCGCGCCGGCGTGCCTCAGATGAAGCCGGCGGCGCGGAACATGCGCTCGTAGATCTGACGCAGGACCGCCTCCTTGCGCTTGTTGTACTCCATGACCTGCATCACGCCGTCCGCCGCCTCGCGCTTGGCCTGGGCATACAGATCGCGGTCGGCATCATGCTGGCGCAGCCAGTCGCGGAACATCCGGTGCCGGATGTTCTCGGGGCAATCCGGACCAAACACATGCAGGTTCACGCGCGGAGCGGCCAACTGCAGCAGGCGGTGCTGGTGCCAGGACGACTCCCGCAAGACCAGCAGGTAACCCGCCGCCTCCAGCGCGGGGACATAGGCGTCCTCCTGCACGGGGTCGGCTACCGTCAGATCGATATCTATCACCGGCTTGGCCGGCAGGCCCGGCACCGCCGTCGAACCCATGTGCTCGACCGCCAGCGCGACCGGTCCCAAGGCCTCGCGCACCTGCGACTCAAGCCGGCCATAGCGGACCGGCCAATCGGCGTCATAGGGCATGACCGCGACTAGTTCCGGCGCCGGCTTGCCGCGGACCCAGGGGTCCTCGTCCGGGTCCGAGTCGTAGTGCCGCATGATTTCTTCAGGCGTGGGCGCGCGCCGGCTGCCTGCCAGGTTCAATTGCCGAAAGCGCGGCGCAGGCGCTCCAGTTCGACCATGTTCAGGCGCTTCGCCTCCGCTTCGGCGTAGTTCCGTTCCCCTGATTCATACGCACCTTTATAGATGCACTTGCTGCGCTTCGCACACTCGCCTTCGGCGCGGGCGGTGGAGGAATACGATTTGGAACCTTGATCCGAAGTCTTGGGACCGCTCGAAGAGCAGCCGGCCATCAGCGCAGCCGCAAAAATCGCCACACCCCAGCGGCTCAACGTTTGAATGGACATTTCCTGGCCCTACAGAAAAGCTGTAGCCGACTTTATAGCAGGCTCTTGAATTCAACGTTCAGACGGGAATTGCTTCGAAACGTTGCCGCCCGCGAGACGCCAGCCCCTGCGCGATTCGTAAATCGGGCCGCCATCAAATCATCAGATACTTCGTCAACTTCTCCAGCATGGCGTCGCAGGCCTCCAGCTGCGAGAACTCGACGTACTCGTCGGCCTTGTGCGCCACCTCGATACTGCCGGGTCCGCAGATCAGCACCGACGTCCGCGCCCACAGCTGCTGGAACAGCCCGCCTTCGGTGCCGAAGGCGGCCTTGGCGAGCGGCGTGTCTGGCGGCAGCCATGAGGCCAGCAGCGCGACGGCCGCCGAGTCGTCCGCCGTGGCAAGGCCAGGATAGCTGTTGACCAGCTCGATCCGAGGGGGTTCGGTATCCGCCCGCGCGCCCGCAGCGCGCATTTTCGCTTTGGTGAGCTCCAGCACCCGCGCCAGGATCAGGTTCGGGTCATCCTGCGCGACATTGCGGATCTCGAAATTGACTTCGCATTCCGCCGGCACGATGTTCAGCGCCGTGCCGCCCTTGATGGTGCCTGCATGCACCGTCGTGTACGGCACGTCATAGCCGGCTTCGCGCGGACCGTTTTCGGCCAGATCATGCTGCACGTCACGCAGCGCGCCGATCAGATCGCTGGCCGTATGGATGGCATTGACAAAAAACGGCGCCAGCCCGGAGTGGCCCGCCTGGCCGCAACACATGGCCCGATAGGCCGCCTTGCCCTTGTTGCCGGTGCCGATCTTCATCAGCGTGGGCTCGCCCACCACGCAAAGCAGCGGAGCCGGCTTCATGTGTTCCAGCGCGCGCAGCAGATGGCGCACACCCACGCAGCCGATTTCCTCATCGAACGACAGCGCCAGATGCAAGGGCCGCGCAAGCGGTTGTCGGGCCGCGCGGATCATGGCCATCACGGCGCAGGCGACGAAGCCCTTCATGTCCGCGCTGCCCCGCCCATAGATACGCCCATCGCGCACGGTCGCCTCGAAGGGCGGCGAGGTCCAGGGCTGGCCGGCCGCGGGGACCACGTCGGTGTGGCCGGAGAGCAGGATGCCGGGCACATCCAAGGGGCCGACCGACGCGAACAGATTGCTCCGCCGGGCGTCCTGCGGGTCCGCCACTAGCGTGGACGCGATGCCGGCCTGCGCCAGCAGCTCCCGCACGCGCTCGATCAATTCGATATTGGGCGTCAGCGTGACGGATTGAAACGCGAGCAGCTCGCGCAATAGGTCTGGACTGTTATCGGGGGTCGGTGTGCTCATGGCATGGACCTGCAGGAGGCGGCCGGCGCACGGGCGCGCCGCCGGTTCATTTGTTTTCAGGAGGCACGTAAGGGTCGAAGAAACTGCCTTCGCTCATGCCTGGAATGTATTGGTCCGAGATATAGGCGCGGCAGCGCTGCATGAACACCTCCGTCAGGCGCGACGGTTTCATCGGCTTGTAGGTAGTGAGGCCCAGCAGCATGGGGCGGTGTTCACCCACCAGGCGCAGCCGCACCAACCGCTTGCCATCCAGCGCTTGCGTGGACTTCGGCCGCACGTTGAACAGGGCATAGCCGATTCCGTTGGCGACCATGGACCGCACCACCTCCTCCGAGCGCGAACGCGCCACGATGTTCGGCTCCAGGCCGAACTTCGCGAATAGCGACATGAAGTAATCGCGGCTCAAGGGCAAGTCCAGCAGCACCATGGGCAACCGTGCCAGCTCCTCCAACGTCACCGCGATCTGCTGCGACAGCGGATGCAATTCGCTGACCACCACATGCGGCGGCAGGCGCGCCAGCGCCTCGAACGATATCTCGTCTCCCAGCCTCAGGTCGTAGCTCAGCGCGACGTCGATCTCCAGCGAGTGCAGCTTGTCGATCAGCAACTGCTGGTCGCCTTCGGTCATGTGCAGTTCGACTTTGGCGAATGCCCGCGAAAACCCGAAGATCACCTCGGGCGCGATCATGGCCGTGAGCGACTGGAAGCAGCCCACGCGCAAGGTGCCCTGGATGGTATTGCTGGAAACCGACGCGATCTTGTAGAGACGCGACGCGCGCTCGAGCAGGTCTTCGCATTCGCTCATGACCTGCTGGCCGAGCACCGTCAGGGCCAGGCCCTTGGACGGATGCCGCACGAACAACTGCACGTCCAGCTCGGTTTCGACATGCGCGATGGCGGCCGAAATCGAAGGCGCCGAGATGTGGATCTGGCTGGATGCCGCAGCAATACTGCCATGCTTGGCCGTGGCGACGAAGTACTCCATCTGGCGCAGCGAAATGCGATTGAGCATAGTCCGAAATGAGAAAACTGGAGCGGGCTGGAGGGAGGTGGCGTTCCGCCTTGCGGGCCGCCACCGTGGCCCGGCGCTGGCATCAGCCGCACCGAGCAAAAGTGTATCCACTATGCCCGGATAAGGGGGCACGGCGCTCCTCGGGTTTTCTCGCACTAGCCGCCTGCCCGAAGCGGTCACAGATTGCCTGGCACGCCGAAACTCGGCGCGGCGCGCGGGTCCCGGGCGCGGGTGATGTAATCCTGGATCTGCGGCTCGTAGACCTTCCAGGCCTCGTAAAGCGTTTCGACGGGGCATTTCTCCACCCAGTCCATGCGCAGGTCAACGATGGGCCAGTCCAGGTCCGCCACCACCAGCAGCCCGGCCGAATGCACAGGCCCCTCTTCGCCGCCAGCAGCCTGGCCCGCCAACATGGCCTGCATCAGGCGCTCGGCCAGCGAGCCCGACGCTTGCTCGAACGCCGCCAGCATGGCGGCGGGTACATCCAGCGACGCCAGCATATTGCCGGCGCAGGCGGCGTGCTCGCCCTGCGCGCTGGACAGCCGGCCCAGCGCGTTCGCGCCGGTGAAGATGGCCGGCGTCTGCGCGGCGTCGATCGCCATCAACTGCCGGTAGCTGATAAAGGGACGCTCGGCCAGGGCCTGCAGCGCGCGCTGGGGCGAGTCGCCCTTGCCCATCGCCTCAAGGATGAGCGGCCCCAGGGCCGGGTCGGTGATGTTCTGGCTGACCGCCGCGCCCACTCCCGCACGCGCGCGGATGCAGCGCGCCGCGACCGCGGGCGACGAGGACGAGACCGCAGCGCCGAATTGGCCGGTAGCGGGACAGCGGGCAATGATGGAGAAAGTCATGACCTGAGCCTCCTGTGGCGTCAATCCGGAATAACGGCAGTCGCGTCGATTTCCACCAGCCATTCGGGACGCGCCAGCGCCGATACCACGATGCCGGTGGATACTGGGAACACGCCCTTGAGCCACTTGCCGACCACGCGATAGACCTCCTCGCGATAACGGGGGTCGATGATGTAGATCGTGATCTTGCAGATGTCCTGCAGTTCGCCGCCGGCCTCCTTGAGCAGCATGTCGATGTTCTTCATCGCCTGCTCGGTCTGGCCTGCGGCGTCGCCGATGCAGACGCTCTCGGATGTGTCCAGGTTCTGGCCGATCTGTCCGCGCAAGAAGACCGTGCTGCCGCGCGCGACAACGGCCTGGCACAGATCGTTGTCGAGTTTCTGTTCGGGGTAGGTCGCCTTGGTATTGAAGGTGCGTATGCGCTTATGCTTCATGGCTCGTATCAGTATTAGGGTTTATCCGGAGACCCTGCGCCTGCCTGGCTGACAGCAGCGCCCAAGGCCTTACCTGCCCGCTGATGGTCTGCCCAAGCCGCACGACAGCCTATTTGTTTTTTCCGGTGTCCCGTCTCGGAAATCCTGACGCGCGAGGCGCTCGCGGCCATGCGCCTCCACCCTGCACTTGGCCGCCTCGCCAGGCCATCAGGAAAATCTATTCACGCCAACGGAAAAGGCGACTTGGTCCCTCGGATCGTCTCTCTCATTATTGGCTTTCGCTGGCGCGGCCGGTGCGGCAGGCGCGGCGATGCCCGGCCCCGGATCGATGACCGACGCCACCTGAAGCAACCTCACCTTACAGGGGATCCGGATGAACACCGCCTCAACTCCCGCGCAAGCCGCCTATCCCCGATTCCGCTACGACGGCTCTGGCGACCTGGCCCGCATCGGGCTGATCTACATTGCCTCCAGCGTCGTGATGGAAGAAGAAATGTGGGCCATGTCCGCGCCCGGAGTGTCCACCCATACGGCGCGCATCAAGCTGCCCAAGGTCACCGTGCAGGGCATCGAGGAAATGATGAACGCCCCGGAGCTCGAACAGGCCGCGCGCCTGGCCGGCGCCGCCCCGATCGACGTGCTTCTGTTCGGCGGGACCAGCGCCTCCTTTCTGCATGGCACGGCCTACGACCAGGCCCTCATCCAGAAGCTGCGGCAATGGGTGCCGGGGCCGATGATCACCACGGCGTCCACCGCCACGCTCGCAGCGTTGAAGAAGGTCAAGGCCGGCAAGGTTGCGCTGGCCACGCCCTATCTTCCGGAGATCCACGAACGCGCCATCCGCTTCCTGCAGGAAAACGGCCACGAGGTCGTCAAGAGCGCCTGCCTCGGCATCTCGGATGACCACGCGCTGGCCGAGGTATCGCTGGAGAAAGTCTACGACCACGTGCTCTCGGTCGACCACCCCGACGCGACGGCCATCTTCGTCTCGTGCACCAACTTCAGGACCGTCGGGGCCATCGAGGCGCTGGAGCAGAAGCTCGGCAAGCCGGTGATCTCGGCCATCCAGGCCTCGTTCTGGCATTGCCTGGATCTCACCGGCGCGGCAGGCGCCAAGCCCGGCTACGGGTCGCTGTTCAACGCCAACCTGTCCAGGGACAACACGATGTAAGCACTTCGCCGAAGTGCATGACCAATAAACAAGGGGAATAAAAATGCATCTTCACAAAACCATCACGGCGCTGACGCTCGCGGGCGCCTCGCTGTTCTCCCTGGCGCCCGCCCAGGCCGAGAAGCTGGTGCTAGGCAACGAGGGGAGTTATCCGCCGTTCAGCATGGTCGACCCCTCGGGCCGCCTGACGGGTTTCGAACCCGATCTGGCGCGCGAGATGTGCAAGCGGATGAAAGCCGATTGCGAAATCGTCGTGATGGACTTCAAGGCCCTGATCCCGGCGCTGCTGCAGAAAAAGCTGGATGCCGTGGTCAGCCAGACCAAGCCGCTGCCGGAGCGCAAGGAAAAAGTGCTGTTCGGGCGTCCGGTGCTGTTCAACCCGGACTCCTATGTGGTGCCAGAAGCGAAGAACTACACCTTCACGCCTGAAGGCCTCAAAGGTGTGCGCATCGGCCTGCAACGCGGTTCGGCGCAGGCCAAGTATGTGGGCGAGACCTTCGGCAACGCGGTGCAGATCGTGTTCTACGACAACCCCGACCAGATCCGGCTCGACCTGGCCAACGGCCGGCTGGACATGAGTCTCGGCCCCAAGATCAGCTGGACCAATGAGTTCCTGTCCAAGCCCCAGGGCAAGGGCTGGAAATTCGCCGGCGGCGACCTGTGGACCGGCGGCGGCGAAGCCGGCTCAAGCTGGATCGCCCGCAAGGACAGCGGCGAACTGCTCAACCGCATGAGCGCCACGGTCGACGCCATCATCAAGGACTGCACCTTCACCAAGCTGCGCAAACCCTATATGGAAGTGGAACTCCTGCCCGAAGAAGCGGCCTGCCGCTAGCCGGATCCGCGCATGCCGCCAGGGCCTTCCGGCGTCAAACCGGCGGGCCCTGGGCGGAATTCTTCATACGCTTGCAAGGATTGCCTCATGCCTTCGATGGGTTTCGTGCAGCAACTCGCGACCGGCGCGCTGATGACGATCCAGGTCGCCGTCTGCGCCTATCTGCTGGCGCTCGCGATCGGGACGTTCTTTGCCCTGATCACGCTGCGGCCAACACTGCTGGCCAGGATCATCTGGATTCCGTACGCCTCCATCTTCACGGGCGTGCCCTCGCTGCTGGTCGGTTTCCTGTTCTATTACGGCGGCTCGGAGATTGTCGCCAGCCTGCTCGCGCCGTTCGGCGTTGGCCAGCGTGTCGAGATCACGCCCTTCATGGCCGCGGTGGCGGCGCTGGGCATGGTCTACGGCGCCTACCTGGCCGACCTGATACGCAGCGCGATCCAGAACGTGCCCCACGGACAGTTCGAAGCCGCACGGGTATTGCTGGTGCCGCGCACCACCATCTGGCTGAAGGTGATCCTGCCGCAGATGCTGCGCCTGGCCCTGCCCGGCATGACCAATATGTGGATCGTCGTGCTCAAGGATACCGCCCTCATCTCCCTCATCGGCCTGAAGGAAATCATGGCCTACGCCAAGCTCGCGTCCGGCGTGACCAAGGAACCTTTCGTCTACTACCTGCTCGCCGCCGCTTTCTTCCTCATGATGACCTGGCTCACCTACTACGTGGCCCGTCGCGTCGAAACATGGGCGGCGCGCGGCTTCCATCCCGTCGTGACCAAGGGAGCCTCTCATGCACTTTGATTTCCAGGTCGCCTGGGACAGCTTGCCAAAATTGCTGGCTGGCGCCGGCACGACATTCGCCGTGCTGCTGCCGGTGCTGGTCATCGGCCTGCTGCTGGCGCTGCCGGTCGCCCTGGCGAGCTTCCGGCCAGGCCCGCGCGCCCTCTTCGCCAGCAGCTACATCGGCTTCTTCCGCGGCGTGCCCAGCCTGGTGCTGCTGTATCTGATCTACAGCGGACTGCCGCAGTTCTCCATCGTGCGCGACACCTTTCTTTGGAACGTCTTCTCCAACGCCTATGTCTGCGCGTGGCTGGGCCTGGCGCTGACCCACTCGGGCTTCATGGCAGAAATCATCCGCGGGGGGCTGGCGGCGATTCCCAGGGGCACCATCGAAGCCGCGCAGACCCTGGGCCTGAAGCCTGCGCAAATCCTGTTCCGCCTGCGCATCCCGCTAGTCGCGCGCTACGTGCTGCGCGCCTATCAGAATGAATTGCTGATCATGGTGAAGAGCACGGCGGCCGTCAGCGCCATCACGCTGGTCGACCTCACCGCGGCCGCCAACACCGTATTCGACTATACCTATGACCCGTTCACGCCCTTGATCACGGCAGCGGCCATTTATTGGTGCATCACCAACAGCATACGTCTTGGGTTCTCGATCGCGGATCGCAGGCTGAACCGCTATCTCGTCAGAATCTGAACCGCCCCGGCCGACCGTCCACCAGAGCGCGAATCATCATGACTGCCATCCTGTCCAGCATCACGCCGCCTTACTCCTCCGCCCTTGCCGACTGCGCACCTGCGGTATCCATCTCGGGATTGAACAAGTTCTATGGCACGTTCCACGCCCTGCGGGATATCCACCTCGAAGTGTCCAACGGGGAAATCGTCATCCTGTGCGGCCCTTCCGGATCCGGGAAATCATCACTCATCCGCTGCATAAACCATCTGGAACAGCATGACTCGGGCGACATCCACGTCAATGGCATCGCGCTGACCCGACTGCCCCAGGACGTCGAAAAAGTCCGGCGTCAGTTGGGCATGGTGTTCCAGAACTTCAACCTCTTTCCGCACATGACGGTGCTGGAAAACTGCACCTTCGCCCTGAAGGTCGCCTTGAAGACTCCGGCCCGCGAGGCCGAACAGACGGCGCGCGAGTACCTCGCCAAGGTCAATGTGATCGAACAGGCCGACAAGTATCCGATCCAGCTTTCTGGCGGACAGCAGCAGCGCGTGGCCATCGCCCGCGCACTCTGCCTGCGTCCGCGCATCATGCTTTTCGACGAACCGACATCGGCGCTCGATCCGGAGTCGGTCGGCTCCGTGTTGCGCATCATGGAAGACCTGGCGCAGACCGGGATCACCATGATCTGCGTCACCCATGAAATCGGTTTCGCCCGCAAGGTCGCTGACCGCTGCGTCTTCATGGAGCGGGGCGAAATCATCGAGACGGCGCCCGCCGAACAGTTCTTTGCCTCGCCCAGGAGCGAGCGCCTGAGGAATTTCCTGGAGCAGGTTTTGTAGTCGGCCACATAGACAAGGGGTTGTCATGATCAAAAGACTCATTTGCGCGGGCATGCTTGCCGGCGCGGCTCTCGCCGGCACGGCGCAAGCGCAGGATGCCCTGGTGGTAAGCACCTGGGGCGGAAGCTTCCGCGATCTCATCGACGAAAGCATCGGCAAAGAGTTCACACGACAGACCGGCGTGCCGGTGAAGTACATCACGGGCGGCACCATAGACCGCCTGAACAAGGCCAAACTCGCCACCAAGCCGGAAAGCGACATCACCTTCACCACGTCG
Source organism: Achromobacter sp. (assembly GCF_049647645.1). Classification (GTDB taxonomy): domain Bacteria; phylum Pseudomonadota; class Gammaproteobacteria; order Burkholderiales; family Burkholderiaceae_B; genus Achromobacter. Next base: position 2,938 of record NZ_JBARYB010000266.1, on the reverse strand, counting down.
CACATCGGCTGGCTCTATGTCAATGCCGGCCTGTACGAGAAGCTCGACCTGAGCAAGATTCCCAATTACTCGCACCTGGTCGAACGGGCCAGGATCAGCCCATACCACATCGGCAGCTGGGCGTATGTGTACACCATCGGCTATCGCCCCGACCTGATTCCCCCCGGCATCACCTTCGACAGCTGGAATGACCTCTGGAACCCGGCGCTGAAAAACAAGCTGTCGGCGCCGGATTTCGATCCCAGCCACATCATCGACATTGCAGCCTTGCTCTCTGGCGGCGACGCCCGCAGCTGGGAAAAAGGCCAGGACAAGCTCAAAGCCCTGAAACCCAACTTCAAGGCCTTCTACACCAACGACGCCAACAGCCAGCAACTGATCGCCGCCGGCGAGACACCGGTGCAGATCGTGCTGTCCATGAACGCGTACTACATGATCGGCCAGGGCGTGCCGATCAAAGTGGCGATGCCCAAGGAAGGCGCGGTGCTGGGCGTGGACACCATGGCCATCATGAAAGGCAGCGCCAAGACCGACCTGGCCTATAAGTTCATGAACATTGCGCTGTCGCCAGAGGTGCAGGCCAAGATCGTGGCCGCCAAGAAAGCCAGCCCGGTGGTCGACGACGCCAAGGTCTCGCCCGAAGACGCCGCGCTTCCGGGCGTGTTCACGACCAAGCAGCAATGGGATACCCAGGCCATCGTCATCGACGACAAGCTGCGCGCCGAGAAGACCGCCGAGTGGCGCAAGTGGTTTACCGAGAACATCATGAACTGATTGCCGGAGGCCGCCGCCTCACGGTCCGCGGCCTCCCCTCGTTCTCACCGTACACGATGGATGGGTACACCATGGATGCGCGTTCCACACTGAGGGGATGGCTGATATCCCCGGCAAGCTTCATCGCGCTGTGCATCTGCGTCGCCATGGCGGCCGTGCTGCAGTACAGCTTGCGCACCTTCATTCCCGGCTCCTTGGATGTCGGCGGCCTGACGCTGACGAATTTCTCGGGTCTGGGAAAGCAGATCTATCTCGATGCCTTTACCAACACCCTGCGCCTGAGCGTGGAAACCACGGTCTGCTCCCTGCTCGTGGCCTATCCGCTGGCGTACGCCCTGGTCAGGGTACGCAACCACTACATCAAGTCTTTCATCCTGATCGTTTCCATCACGCCGCTCTTCCTGGGCGAAATCGTGCGTACCTATTCCTGGATCATCGTGCTGGGCAGCACGGGATTCATCAATTCGATGCTGCTCAAGCTGGGCATGATAGACACGCCGCTGACGCTGATGTTCAGTCACCTCGGCGTGCTGGTGGCGCTGGTGCATGTCACCATCCCCGTGGTCGTGCTGATGCTGGCCACCGCCATCTCGCACATCGACCGCGATTACGAGAAGGCCGCCGAAAGCCTGGGCGCGGGGCCGGTGCGCACCTTCCTGACCATCACCCTGCCCTTGTCCATGCCGGGCATCCTGGCCAGCATCACTACCTCGTTCGCCTGGACCTTCAGCGCTTTCGCCACGCCGCAGATGATAGGCGGCGGCCGCGTCCCGACGGTCTCCACCCTGGTCTACCAGCTGGGATTCTCGTCGATGAACTTCCCCTTGGCGGCCAGCCTGAGCGTCATGGGCCTGGGCCTGACGGCGATCTCGCTAATGCTGCTCGGCCGCGTCACGCGCCGCCTCAAGGCCATCGGAGGGCACTGACATGAGCATCCGCAAATCCCTACCCCTGTGGCTGCGTATAGGCGCGCCCGTCCTGATCACGCTCATCCTCGCCTTCGTGCTGCTGCCGGTCGTGGTGGTGGTGCTGGCCTCCTTCAATGACAAGGCCCTGCTCACCTTTCCGCCGCAAGCCTGGTCCTGGCGCTGGTTCGAGCGCGTTTTCACCTACACCGATTTTCGTGACGGCTTTCACGCCAGCATGGTGGTTACGCTCTGGTCATCGGTGTTGGCGCTGATCATCGGGACCGGTCTGGCGATCGCGGTCAAGCGCATGGCGTTTCCCGGCAAGAACGTCCTGCAGGCCATCCTGCTTTCGCCGCTGGTAATTCCGCATTTCACGGTGGGGCTGGGCCTGCTGATCCTGGTGGCGCAGCTGAACATCGATCGCGGCTATGGCATCGTGATCCTGTGCCATGTGATCCTGGTTCTGCCTTTCGTGCTGCGCAGCGTCTATGTCTCGATGGAGAACCTGGACGAGCGCCTGGAGCAGAGCGCGGCCAGCCTGGGGGCCTCGCCCGTGCGGGTGCTGTTCACGATCACCGTGCCCTTGCTGGCGCCCGGTCTGTTCGGCGGCTGGCTGTTCGCGGCCATCATGTCGTTCAGCGAGTTCACCGCGTCGCTGTTCGTGACCACCCAGAACACGCAGACCCTGCCGGTGACCATGTACAACTATGTGCGCGAGTTCGCCGATCCGACTCTGGCCGCGCTGTCGGTGGTGTACATCGTGGTGACCGCCACCCTGTTGATCTTCGCCAATCGCTTCCTGGGGCTGGGCAGGATCCTCAATATCGAGGACAACCACTAGAGAATTCTGGGTGGAATGTTGGCGATTGGTTTTGCGAGGTCAGGTTCTTGAGCCGCCGGCGTCCGGACTGCGGGATTCCGATGCTCGCCCCAGTGGGGCTGCGCTTCGGATCCCTCCGCCCGGCCACCGGCTCAGGACATCTGCCCATGAACGGGGTCTGAAACCAATGCATTAGGCGACTGCCAGCCGAGGACCCCGGAGCCATCCGAAGCGCAGCCCCACCGGGGCGAGCATCGGAATGGCGCAGGGCAGCCTCGGCGACTAAAGAACCCTGACATCCGCAAGCTCGAAGCCCTGCCGCTCCGCACTTCGGTTCTGTGAGGCAGGGTTCTTGAGTCGCCGGCGTCCGGACTGCGGGATTCCGATGCTCGCCCCAGTGGGGCTGCGCTTCGGATCCCTCCGCCCGGCCACCGGC
>NZ_JBARYB010000265.1:0-19698 GCF_049647645.1 Achromobacter sp. | reverse complement strand
CCTGGGACCGGGAGGCGGCCGCCGCGTGATCGCGCAAGCGGGCCAGGGCGCGCCTTGGGCCGCGCATTGACGGTACGATGAGCGCTGTCCCGCCATCGCGGACTGCGCCATAGCATCGAGGAGGTTTCGTGGCCCGACCCAAAGCAACACCGGCGCCTGCGCCGCAGGCGCCCGCCGAATCCGACGCCGCGGGCGCACTGGTGCTGGAGCGCGGGCACCGGGTCCGCCTGGCGGACCAGCTCTACGGCCAGATCTTCGAGCAGATCGTTTCCGGCGGACTGAACGTGGGCGACAAGCTGCCTTCCGAGAACGAGATCTCCGAACGCTTCGGCGTGTCGCGTCCAGTGGTGCGCGAGGCGCTGCTGCGGCTGCGCGCCGACGGCCTGATTACCGCGCACCAGGGGCTGGGCACCTTCGTCAGCCACGCGCCCGCGCCGCGCCTCAAGAGCTTCAACGACGTGCAGAACGTCAGCGCCTATCTGCGGGCCCAGGAGGTGCGGGTGGCGCTGGAGGGCGACGCCGCGCGCCTGGCCGCGCTGCGCCGCACCGACGAGCAACTCAGGAAGATCGCGGAAGCGCATGCGGCCTTCGCCGACAGCCTGGCGCGCGGCCAGGTATCGGCCGAGGCCGACCTGGCGTTCCATGCCAGCATCGCCGAAGCCAGCGGCAACGACTTCTATCTGGGGGTGCTGGAAAGCATCCACGAATCCATCAGCGGCTTCATGCGCCTGACCCTGAACCTGACCCGCACCGGTTCGCGCCAGCGCGCGCAGCGTGTGGTGGACGAACACGCCGCGATCCTGGACGCGATCCGCGAGCAGGACAGCGAGCGCGCCCGCGTCGCGATGCAGTTCCACCTGGGCCAGGCCCGCCATCGCTTGGTGGACCGCGAGCGCGACTGATTCTTGCCGCCGGCCTGCCGCGACCAAACCAGAACCACAGGAGACCAGAGTGCGAGGGAACGGAGTCATAGCGGCGGACGTGCCGGTGGAGCAAGTCCGCGAGCAGATCCTACAGGTGCTGATGGCTTGGGGCATGGCGCAGGACCTGGCGCACGTCACGGCCGGGTTGATGGCGCGGACCGACCTGCTGGGCATCGATTCGCACGGCATTTCCATGCTGCCGGCCTACGAGGACAAGCTGCGCGCTGGCACCCTGCGGCTGGACGCCAGACCGCGGATCCTGCGCGACGGCGGCGCCAGCGCGCTGATCGACGGCATGGGCGGCCTGGGCTATCCGGTGGCGGCGCAGGCGATGAACCTGGCCGTGGACAAGGCGCTGGAGCATGGCGTGGGCGCCGTGTCGGTCTGTAATTCGCATCACTTCGGCGCCGCTGGCGTGTATGCGCGCATCGCCGTCGAGCGCGGCGTGGTCGGGCTGGTGACCAGCAGCGCCAACGGCGTCATCATGGTGCCCACGCGCGGCGCCATGCCCATGCTGGGCACCAATCCCATCGCCTTCGGCGCGCCGGCCGCCTACAACGAGCCCTTTCTGCTGGACATGGCGACCACCACCGTCGCCGCCAACAAGGTCAAGGTCTACGACTTCCTGGACCAGCCGCTGCCGCCGGGCTGGGCGGTGGACGGGCAGGGCGGGGCGGTCATCGATGCGGCCGCCGCCATGCAATTCATCTTCAAGCATCCCGAGGGCGGTCTGACCCCCTTGGGCGGCACCGCCGCCATGAGCAGCCACAAGGGCTACGGCCTGGCGATGATGGCGCAGATCCTGGGTGGCACGCTCAGCGGCAGCGCCTTCGCCGCGCGCCGCGCCCCGACCCGCCGTCCGGGCGAACCCGACGATGTGGGCCATTTCTTCCTGGCTTTGAATCCCGACGCCTTCCGCGCGGCCGGTTCGTTCGAGTCCGACATGGACGACATGATCGACGCCATGCACGATACGCCGCCCGCCAACCCGGACGAACCGGTGCTGGTGGCGGGCGAGCCCGAAGCCGCCGAGCGCGCGCGCCGGCTGCGCGAAGGCATCCCCATCCCCGCCGCGCTGGCCGAGCGCCTGCGCGCCATCTGCGAGCGCGCCGGCACGCCTTATCTGCTGGACGCGGCCTGATTCCATCTTCCCTATAAACCCTTGCCCAAGAGCACAGGAACAGAGACATGAGCAATTCAGACAAGCGCAAGAAACCCGAAGAACTGCGCAGCCACCGCTGGTACGGCGCGCGCGACCTGCGCGCGTTCGGCCACCGGTCGCGCACCGCGCAGATGGGCTACCACCGCTCGGACTACGCCGGCAAGCCGGTGATCGCCATCATCAACACCTGGAGCGACATCAACCCCTGCCACAGCCACTTCAAGCAGCGCGTCGAAGAGGTCAAGCGCGGCATCTGGCAAGCGGGCGGCTTTCCGGTGGAAATGCCGGCCATGAGCCTGTCCGAACCCTTCCAGAAGCCCACCACCATGCTCTACCGCAACCTGCTGGCGATGGAGACGGAAGAGCTGCTGCGCTCCTATCCCGCGGACGGCTGTGTGTTGATGGGCGGCTGCGACAAGACCACGCCCGCGCTCCTGATGGGCGCGGTCTCCATGGACCTGCCCACCATTTTCATGCCGGCCGGCCCCATGCTGCGCGGCAACTGGAACGGCAACACCCTGGGCTCGGGCTCGGACACCTGGAAATACTGGGCCGAGCTGCGCGCCGGCAACATCACCGAGGAAGACTGGCAGGGCGTGGAGGACGGCATTGCCCGCTCGCCCGGTCACTGCATGACCATGGGCACCGCGTCCACCATGACGGGCGCGGTCGAGGCGCTGGGCCTGTGCCTGTCGGGGGCATCGTCGATCCCCGCGCCGGACTCGCGCCACGCGCAGATGGCCAGCCTGACCGGCAAGCGCATCGTCGAGATGGTGTGGGAAGACCTGAAGCCTTCCGACCTGCTGACCGCCGCGTCCTTCGACAATGCGGTGCGCACGGTGCTGGCGCTGTCCGGCTCGACCAATTCGGTGGTGCATCTGATCGCCATGGCGCGCCGCAGCGGCTTCGGGTTGGACCTGGACCGCTTCGACCATCTGGCGCGCACCACGCCAGTGCTGGCCAATCTGCGGCCGGCGGGCAAGTACCTGATGGAAGACTTTTATTACGCCGGCGGTCTGCGCGCGATGCTGGTGCAGCTGGGCGACCTGCTGGACACCTCGCAGCGCACCGTGGATGGCCGCAAGCTGGGCGAGAACATCGCCGGGGCGCGCATCTTCAACGAAGACGTGATCCGGCCGCGCGCGCAGGCGCTGATCGAGCGCGACGGGCTGGCGGTGCTGCGCGGCAACCTGGCGCCCGACGGCGCGGTGATCAAGCCGCCCGCCATGGAGGCGCAGTTGCAGGTGCACACGGGCCGCGCGGTGGTCTTCAAGGACTACAACGACATGGCCGCGCGCATCGACGATCCGGACCTGGACGTGGACGCCGACAGCGTCATCGTGCTGCAGAACGCCGGGCCGCAGGGCGCGCCCGGCATGCCGGAGTGGGGCCAGCTGCCGATCCCGCAGAAGCTCTTGAAGCAGGGCGTGCGCGACATGGTGCGCATTTCGGACGCGCGCATGAGCGGCACCAGCTACGGCGCCTGTGTGCTGCACGTGGCGCCCGAGGCCTATGTGGGCGGCCCGCTGGCGCTGGTGCAGGACGGCGACCGCATCACGCTGGACGTGCCGGCGCGGCGCCTGGAGCTGCTGGTGTCCGATGAAGAGCTGGCTGCGCGCCGCGCCGCCTGGCAGGCGCCGCCGCCGCGCTTCGAGCGCGGCTACGGCGTGCTGTACCTCAAGCATATCGGCCAGGCCGACACGGGCTGCGATTTCGATTTTCTTCAGACCGAGACGCGCGCTCCGGCCGCGGGCGAGCCTGAAATCCACTGACCCGTACAGCGGGCGCACATACTAAAAACCACGGAGGAGACAACCATGCAACAGAACAAACCGGCGGCGCGCGCACGCCTGGCCATCCTGGCGGCCGCGGGGGCGCTGGCCATGCTGCCCGGCATGCTGATGGCGCAGGGCGCGGCTTGGCCCACCAAGCAACTCAAGCTGGTGGTGCCGTTTCCGGCGGGCGGCAGCACCGATTCGGTGGGCCGCTTGCTGGCGGCCGAGCTGTCCAAGGAACTGGGCCAGACCGTGGTGGTCGAGAACAAGGGCGGCGCCAACGGCAATATCGGTTCCGATCTGGTGGCCAAGGCGGAGCCTGACGGCTATACGCTGCTGCTGTCGGGCGTCGGCTCCAACGCCATCAGCTACGCGATCTACCAGAACATGCCGTACCGCAATAGCGACTTCGCGCATATCTCGCTGCTGGCTACCGGCCCGAACGTGCTGGTGGCCAACAACGATTTCCCTGGCAAGACCTTCGCGGACTTCATCAAACTGGCTCGCGAGAACCCGGGCAAGTACACGCATGCGAGTTCGGGCAGCGGTTCCTCCGGCCACCTGGCCATGGAAATGTTGAAGCAGGACGCCAAGATCGACCTGGTGCACGTGCCCTACAAGGGCGGTGCTGCCGCCATCACCGACACCATAGGAGGCCGGGTCTCGGTACTGTTCCTGAACCAGGACGCGCTGCTGCCGCAAGTCACCTCGGGCAAGCTGCGTGCGTTGGCGGTGGCCAGCGCCAAGCGCAACCCTGCCTACCCCGACACGCCTACCGTGGCGGAGTCCGGTTATCCGGGTTTTTCAGCCGAGTCCTGGTTCGGTTTGTCGGCCCCCGCGAAGACGCCGCCCGCGGTGATCCAGCGCCTGAACCAGGCGACGGTGAAGGCCCTGTCCTCGCCCGACATCCGGCAGAAGCTGGAGAGCGTGGGCTTCGTGGTGGTGGCGGACGACCCCAAGTCGTTCTCGGCCTTCGTGGATAACGAGATCGCCAAGTGGGGCAAGGCGGCCAAGGTGTCCGGCGCGAAGATGGATTGAATGCGTGGATTGAATGCGCGGCCGGGCTTGCGGGCCCGACCGAACCTGATTTTTCTTTATGAAGTGAAGGCGGCAATGAACTCACCCTTACCCAACCGTTTCCGGCAACGCATCCTGGCGCGCGAACGTCTCATCGGATTCTGGATGTGCATGTCCAGCCACATCACGGCCGAGCTCGTGGGGCTGGCCAATTTCGACTGGTTGCTGTTGGACGGCGAACACTCGCCTAACGAGGTGCCGATGTTCCTGCAGCAGCTGCAGGCCCTGCAGGGCAGCGCCAGCGCCGCCGTGGGCCGGCCGTCGTGGAACGATCCGGTGGAGATCAAGCGGCTGCTGGATATCGGTTTCTACAACCTGCTGATTCCGTTCATCGAATCCGAAGAGGACGCGCGCCGCGCCGTGGCCGCCACGCGCTATCCGCCGCAGGGCATGCGCGGCGTGGCGGGCGCGCAGCGCAGCAACCGCTACGGCACGGTGCCCGACTATCTGCATACCATCAACGACAACATCTGCGTGCTGCTGCAGATCGAAAGCCGCCCGGGCATAGACGCGGTGGACGAGATCGCTTCGGTGGAAGGCGTGGACGGCGTGTTCATCGGGCCGTCGGACCTGGCCGCGGCGCTGGGCCATATCGGCAACCCGGGCCATCCCGAAGTCCAGGAGGCCATCCGCCACCTGTACCAGCGGGTGTCGGCGCAGGGCAAGGCGGTGGGCATCCTGGCGCCGGTGCACGCGGATGCGCGGCGCTACCTGGACATGGGCATGCACTTCGTGGCGGTGGGCACCGACCTGGGCGTGTTCAAGCAGGCGACCTTCGCCTTGCGCGAGGCGTTCCCGACCTGATGTCCGTTGTCCGGCACATTGCGTGTCGGACAACCTTGGGGAGACCAGTCCGGTGCCAGACACGCAGTGTCTGACACCGGCGGTTTACGCGTCTTCCAGCGCCAGCAGTTCACCTATCGTCTGGCGGCGGCGGATCAGCCGGGCCGTGCCCTTGTCCAGCAGCACTTCCGGCGCCAGCGGCCGGCTGTTGTAGTTCGATGACATCGACGAGCCATAGGCGCCCGCGTCGTGGAACACCAGGAAATCGCCGATGCGCGGCTGCGGCAGCAACTGGTCGGACACGACGCCGCCGGCGTCCTGGGTAAATACGTCGCCCGATTCGCACAGCGGCCCGGCGACGGCGATGCGGGTCTCGGCCGCGCCCTGCGGCCGGCTGCCGTCGGGCGCGTGCACCGAAATGCGGTGGTAGCTGCCGTACATGGCCGGGCGCATCAGATCGTTGAAGCCCGCATCGACGAGCGCGAAGTCGCGTTCCGGGCGGCGGTTGATCGAATGCACTTCGGACACCAGCGCGCCGGCCTCGGCGACCAGGAAGCGGCCCGGTTCGATCTCCAGGCGGATCTCGTGGCCCAGGCGCTCGGCGATGCGCTGGCGGGCCGCGTCCCATTGTTCGAAGTAGTGGTCGCAGTCGATGCGGGCATCGCCTTCGCGGTAGGGGATGGACAGGCCGCCGCCGGCGGAAATGGCCTCGATGTCGTGGTCCAGCGAGGCCACCACGTCAACCATGGCATCGCAGACGCTGGACAGGTGGGCGTAATCCACGCCCGAGCCGATATGCATGTGGATGCCGACCAGCTTCAGGCCGTGGCGGCGCACGATGGCCATGGCTGCGGCCACGTCGCCGATCCAGATGCCGTGCTTGCTCTGCGGGCCGCCGGTATTGGTCTTGTTGCTGTGGCCGTGGCCGAAGCCCGGGTTGATGCGCAGCCAGACGCGGTGGCCGGGCGAGGCCTGGCCGACGCGGGCCAGCATGTCCAGGGAGCCGGCGTTGACGGTGATGCCGTGCTTGAGCACGGCAGCCAGCGTGGCGTGGTCGATCAGGTCCGCGGTGAAGACGATGCCTTCCGGCTCGCCCTGGGGCTGGAAGCCGGCGGCCAGGCTGCGCTCGATCTCGCCCAGCGAGACCGCATCCACCACCGCGCCTTCGGCGCGCATCAGGCGCAGGATGTGCAGGTTGGAGCAGGCCTTCTGCGCGTAGCGGATGGTGTCGAAGCGGCGCAATTGCGCGATGCGTTCACGGATGACGGCGGCGTCGTACACCCACAGCGGCGTGCCGTGTTCGGCGGCGAGTTGGGTGAGTTGGCGCGGATCGAAGGCCATGGCGGGTGGAACCTTGAGGGAGTGAAAACAAGCCGGCATGATGCCCGGCTTCGGCCATCCAGTAAAATGCTTATATTTCCTTCATCGATTCATCCTTGATATAGGCATGGGCCATGCTGACGCACCGGCAAATCGAAGTCTTCCGCGCGGTGATGATTGCCGGCAGCGTGACCAAGGCGGCGGAACTGCTGGGCTCGTCCCAGCCGACCGTGAGCCGGGAGCTGGCGCGCATGGAGCAGGGCATAGGCTTCGCGCTGTTCGACCGGGTGGCGGGACGGCTGCGGCCCACCATGCCGGGCCTGGCGCTGTTCGACGAAGTCCGCCAGTCCTATGCCGGCCTGGAACGCGTGGCCTCGGCCGCCGCCCGGCTGCGGGCGTACAAGGGCGGGCAGTTGTCGGTGATCGCCTTGCCGGTTTTTTCCCATTCGATCTTGCCGGACGCGTTCCGGCGCTTCCATGAGGGGCGTCCGGGCGTCAGCTTGGCGGTCGAGACGCAGGAATCGCCCTTCCTGGAGGAATGGCTGAGCGCCCAGCGCTATGACCTGGGCCTGACCGAACACGACGCGGCACCCGCCGGCACGCGGGTGGAGCTGCTGCTGCAGGTGGACGAGGTCTGCGTGCTGCCCGACGGCCACGCACTGCTGGGCAAGCAACAGCTGGAACTGGCGGATTTCGAAGGTCATGCGTTCGTCAGCCTGTCCGCCAGCGATCCCTACCGGGTCCAGATCGATGAAGCCTTTGCCGCGGCCGGCGTGCTGCGGCGCTCCATCGTCGAGACCACGACCGCCGTGTCCGTCTGCACCTTCGTGCGCCAGGGCCTTGGCCTGGCCATCGTGAATCCGCTGACGGCGCTGGACTTCGTCGGCCGGGGGCTGCATATCCGTCCCTTGACGCGCTCGTTTCCGTTCCGGGTCAGCGTGGTGTTTCCGGAGCATCGGCCGGGTAATCCGCTGGTCGGCGCGCTGATGGCGTCACTGCGCGAGGCGGCCGACGCAGCCCGGAGCCGCCTGGCGTCCAGCCTGGACTAGGGGCAAGGCTACTGGCGCAGCCGTGAGCCGTCAGGAAGCGTCCGGGCTGGATGCAGGGCACCCCAGGCGCCGCGCCGCCGCCAGTCGATAGGCCTGCAGGCGCGCGGCCAACATCGGATCGCCTGCGAACTCCAGGCCGGTTGGCAGGACCGATGGATCGAACACCAAGCTGCGTTGAGCGTCCTGGTCTTGCGACAGGCGCTCCAGGATCAACTGGCCCAGCAGGGTCGGGGCGCCGCTGTCGGGCCAGGCCGCGGACAGGTCGTCCGTGGCGCCTTGCTGCGGCACCGGTGTGAATACCAGATCCAGTGTCACCGGTCCCGCCGACAAGGCGTCGCGCAAGGCTTGGTCCAGGCAGTCCGGACCGGCCAGGGCCTTGCCGGCGCCGTCCTCGTTGCCGCCGCTTATTGTCAGCCTTCCGATTCGCGTCCGGCCTTCCGCGTCCGTCAGGCGGTAGGGGTGGAGCATGTAGTAGTGGCGGGAGGCATAGCCGGCAAGCTGGGCGTCCTGCCGCAGTTGGCCGAAGCGCTGCGCCGCAGCGTTGGCCGCAAGGTGGGCTTGCAGCGGCCCGGCCGCGGCTTGCTCCGCGTTCAAGGCCTGCACGAAGGCTAGAAAGGTCTGCGGGTCGCGCGCGGGGAAGCCTTCGAGCGAGTGGCCGACGAGTACCAGTTGCTCATCCCGCCCGATCCGCACCGCCAGGCCGCGCGGTTCGGCGGCCGGGCTGTCCTGGGGCATTCTGGGGTCAGGCCCGGAGTCCGAGAAGCGCACGAGCAGCGCTTGGTCCGCGCCGTCGAACAGGGAGGCGGCACAGGTCCGTGACGCCTGAGGCACCGCGCGGAATTTGCCTTCGGCCAGCAGGCCGCGCGCGTGATTGACGCGACAGCCTGGCGGGACGTCCGCGCCCGCATGGAGCGCGTCGATCAGCTCTGTGGCGATAGGGTCCGGCATGGGGAGTCTCCTTTGGTCTGATGCCTGTCCCGGTCTGTCAACGCTGCGCGATGCCGGGTTTGAGTGCGATGTGCTTGTATTCGATGAAGTCCTCCAGCGCGGCCAGGCCGTTCAGGCGTCCGAGCCCGGACTGCTTGAAGCCGCCTTCCTCGGTGTTGTCGTAGACCTTGGCCCAGTCGTTGATCCACACCGAGCCCGCGTCGATGGCCTGGGCGACGCGCAGCGACCGGTCGACGTCGCGGGTCCAGACGCTGGCGGCCAGGCCGTATTCGCTGTCGTTGGCCAGGCGTATTGCTTCGGCCTCGTCGGCAAAGCGCTGGATCGTCAGCACCGGGCCGAAGGTCTCTTGCTGGATGATGGCCAGACTGTTGTCGGACACTTCCAGCAAGGTCGGGCGATAGAAGGCGCCGCTGGCCAAAGGGCCGGTAGTCACGGGCCCGCCGCGCTCGACGACGCTGGCGCCGGCCGCGATCGCAAGGTCGACCGCATGGTCGACGCGTTCGACGTTGGCGCGGTCGATCAACGGTCCCATGTCGCTGTCCGGATCGGCTGCCGGGCCTAGCTTGACCTTGCGCAGCCGGTTGGCGAGTCCGTCTCGTACCGCTGCGTAGATGCCAGCCTGCACCAGCAAGCGGGAGCCGGTCATGCAGAACTGGCCGCTGAAAACAGTCAGTGCTTTTTCCAGTACGGGCAGTGCGGCGTCCACGTCGGCGTCGTCAAACAGAATCATGGGCGTCTTGCCGCCCAGTTCCATGCCGAAGCGCTTCAAGTGCCTGGCGCCGGCGCTGCTGATCGCGCGGCCCGTGCGGGTGGATCCGGTGAAGCTGATGACGGGAACCTCGGGCGAGTCCACGAGGTACGCAGAGCCCTCGGGCCCGCTTTCGAAGAACAGGTTGATCACGCCGTCCGGCAGGTCCTCGGCTTCGGCCATGGTCTCGGCCATGAAGCTGGCGGTCTGCGCTACCTGGCCGGGCAGCTTGATGACCGCGGTGCATCCCGCCGCCAGCGCTGGGGCCAGCGACCGTATCGTCAGCACCGCCGGCGAATTCCAGGGCGCGATCACGGCCGCCACGCCCATGGGCTGGCGCAGGACCATGGAAATGCTGCCGGGCCTGGGCGTGAGCGCCCGGCCGCTTTCGAGCAGGGCTGCGGCGGCCGCATAGCGCAGCTTGCTCGGAATCATGTCGAGCTCGAAGCCGGCTTCGTCTTTGATCTTGCCGTTTTCGAGCGAGAGAATTTCCAGCAGCCGCTGGCGGTTGCGTTCGAAGGCGCGCGCCAGTTGCTCCAGCACGCGGGCGCGCAGTTCGTGGTCGTGCGCCCAAGGGGTTGCGCGGAAGGCCCGCGCGGCGGCAGCGACGGCCGATCTCGCCGCCGTCAGGCCGTTGTCGGGATAGTGGCCGATGACGTTGTGGGTGGCGGGGTCGAGCGACTCTTTCAAGGGGCCTTCGGAGCGCTGGACGCCACCGATCCAGTTATAGGCCTTGCGGGTCCAGACGGTGTTGGCGGTGTCGTTCACGATTTTGCCTCCGTGTTCCTGATCCAGTCGCTGACGCGCTCGGCCAGCATGACCACCGTAGGGTTGGTGGCGACCGAGGGCACGTCCGGGAAGCTGGATGCGTCCGCGACCCGCAGGCCGGCAATGCCGCGGACGCGGCCCTGGTAGTCCGTCACTGCGCCGGGATCGCCGTCGCCGCCCATGGGCGCGGTAGAGGTGGGGTGATGATAGATGTCCAGCGCCGCCGGCAAGGCCGCTTCAAGCGCCGCGGCGTCGGCCGCGTCCGAGCCGGGCACGAGTTCCTGCGCGATGATGTCGGATAGCGGACCTTGGCTTGCGATCCGGCGGATCAACTGGATGCCTTCGACCATCAGTTCCCGGTCCCGCGCCTCCCCGAGGATGTTGAGCTCGATGAGCGGCGCTGTGCGGGGATCGCGGTCCAGCAGCTTGAGCGTGCCGGTGGACGTGGGGCGGGTCAGCGCCAGGGCCAGCATGAAGATGGCGCCGGTGGGGGAGGCGGCGGGATCGCCGTAATGCACGGCGCTGACCTGCAGGTCGCCGTCGCCCGGTCCGGCTTGGGACGACTGTGTCCACAGGATGGCGCCGACCGGCGGGATGGGCAGCCCCAGGCGTTCGGGATGCGCGGCCCAGATCGTGAAGAAGAAGGGATGTTCTTGCAGGCGTAGGCCGACGGGAAGATCGGCCACCACGGGGATGCCCAGCGCCTTGAGGTCGGCCGCCGGCCCGATGCCGGAGCGCAGCAGGATGGCCGCCGATCCGTATGTACCGGCGGACAGCACGATCTCGCCGGCCGCGATCCGTTCGCCATCGGCCAGGATCACGGCCTGCGCCCGGCCGCCTTCGATCTCGACGCGGTCCGCCAGCGTTTCGCTGTGGATAGTCAGGTTGGGCCGTGCGCGCACCGCGTCCGAGAGATAAGTCATGCCCGTATTCAGCCGCTGTCCCATGCGGTTGTTCATGGGATAGGGACCGACGCCGAACGGCGCATCGCCGTTGAAGTCCTGGACTCTGGAATGACCCGCCATCTGCGCCGAAACCAGGAATGCGCGCTGCATGTCGGAGATTTCGTCGTCCTGCAACTGGTGCACCGGTTCCGGGCCGGAACGGCCATGGCATTGGTCGGCGCCCGAGGCGGTCCATTCGCTGCCGCGAAAGAACGGCAGCACCTCGGCGGTGGACCAATGCGGCAGGCCGGCACGGGTCCAGCGCTCGAAGTCTGCGGCGGGCGCCCGCATCCAGACGCCGGCATTCACGGCCGAGGAGCCGCCCAGCACCTTGCCCCGCGGGACCGGGAACGATTTTCCGCCCCAGCCTGGCAGGGACGAATACCCCCAGTCGTGCCCGGCATCGCCGCCGATGATGTTCTGGGCGCGGACCGCATCGGGATAGGCATGGGGCGGATAGGCCCGGCCGGCCTCGAGCAGCAGCACGCGGCGCGACGGGTCTTCGCTCAGGCGGCTGGCCAGCACGGCGCCGGCCGAACCGCCGCCAACCACGATGACGTCGAACTCGGCGTTCTCGTATTCTGATTTTTCTGATTCGGGAGGGTGACGCAGTCCAGTTTTCATGGTGGCCTCAACCAAAAAAATTTGATCTCGTATCAGGATTGGCGGTTCAAACTTATCGAACGCTGATCGGATCAAGCCGTCGTAGCCGCTTCACCCCATCGTTCTTTTGAGTGCATCATTCATCCGTACCGCCTGAGACAGAAGATGGGCGGTTGTCTCTAGACTCGCGAACATATGTCCGGAATATTCTCGATCGAATCGTTCAGTGGATTGGTGGCTTTCGCGGCCACGGTGGAGTCCGGCAGCTTTGCTGCGGCCGGGCGCAAGCTGGGCCTGTCCGCTTCCGCGGCGGGCAAGGCGGTCGAAAGGCTCGAACTCAGGCTGGGCGTGCGGCTGTTGCATCGCACTACCCGTTCGCTGGGGCCGACCGGCGAGGGCGAGATCCTCTACCGTCATGTCTCCAAGATCCTGAAGGACCTGCAGGAGGCGGAACGGGAACTGCACCTGCTCCAGAACGCGCCCCGCGGCCGCCTCAAGATCAGCGTTCCCACCGTCATGGGCCGCAGGATCGTGTTGCCGGCGCTTAGCGAATTCCACCTGAGCTTTCCCGAGGTATTGGTCGACATCAGCCTCGACGACCTGATCGTCGACGTAATCGAGGACGGCTACGACGTCGTGCTACGCCTGGGCGAACTGGCGGATTCCGGACTGCAGGCCCGGCGGATCGGTCCGCATGGGTTCACGACTTGCGCCTCGCCGGCGTACCTGGCGCAGCGCGGCACGCCGCGTACGCCCGCGGATCTCAGCGAGCATTGCTGTATCCACTACCGGTTCCCGACCACCGGCAGGCCGGAAGTCTGGGCGTTCAAGGGCGCGCAGTCGGATAAGCCGCTCAAGCCTTCCGGCATATTGAATGACGGCGAGGCCCTGGCTTCCGTGGCGATCAGCGGACTGGGGGTCGTGCAGGTACCGAACTACCTGGTAAAGGAGGACGTGGAGGCGGGGCGGCTGCAGCCGGTGCTCGAGGACTACACGGAAAGCCGCGGCAGCGTCTCGTTGCTATGGCCGCCCCGGTCGGCGGAGGTCGCCCGGGTGCGCGTGTTCATTGATTTTTTCGCCGAGCGGATCGCGGCGCAGCTGTAGCTGCGTCAGTTGGCGATTGCCGCAATGGGGGGCGTATTGCGGCGGCCAGGAACGCAAAAAAGGATGCCCAAGGGCATCCTTTTCATTTGCCGTATTCGTGACGCCCTGAAAACAGGGCGGCAGAATGGCTTAGGCCAGCGCCTTGATGGCGGCAGCCAGGCGGCTCTTGTGGCGAGCGGCCTTGTTCTTGTGGATGATGTTCTTGTCAGCCACGCGATCGATCACGCTGGAGGCCTTCTGGAACACTTCGCCAGCCGCAGCCTTGTCGCCAGCGGCGATGGATTGGCGAACGCGCTTGATGGCGGTGCGCAGCATCGAGCGCAGGCTGGAATTGTGCTTGTTGCGCTCAACGGATTGGCGAGCGCGCTTGCGGGCTTGGGCGGTATTGGCCATGTTGCTATATAAGTTGAATTCGGCAAAGTCGAACATTGTAGCAAGTCCCCGAGGGATTGCAAGCTTTTAATGTCTGATCAACCGAGGGAGCGCCCGTCAACCGGGCGGGGGCGCTGCGGGAAAAATTCCCTGGGCTGGAGAGCCCTTGCGGATGGTCCTCATGCAAAGCCTTGAGGAAAATCCGTGGCGCCTACTGGATAAAAACACCGTAACTAGTATACAACGAAGCCGCCCTCGAGAGCGGAACACCGAGCGTGGCGTTGTCAGGTAGCGACGTTAATGGAGACAAACCAGGGGGTGAAGCGGCGCACATGGATGGGCATGATGTCGCGCAGCGTGTCCAGCGCGGCGTCGGTGTCGTCCAGCGGGAAGTGACCGGATACCGGCAGGCCGCCAGCGGCCATGGAAACGCGCAGCGTGCCGCTGCGGTAAGGGCGCAGGGCGGCGATCACTTCGGCCAGGGGGCGGCCGCGGGCTTCGACCCAGCCGGCTTCCCAGGCGGATTCGGCCATGAGTTCGGCGCGCGGGGTGTCCATGCGGGCCGCGTCGAAGCGGGCGCCGGTGCCGGCGCGGACGGTGCCGTGGGCGCCAGACATCGTTTCGACTTCGACCTCGTGTTCATGCACCACCACCAGGGTGCGCTGGGCTTGCTGGCGCACCATGTAGCGGGTGCCCAGGGCGCGGACCGTGCCTTCGGCCGTCTGGACCAGGAAGGGGCGGCGCGAGTCGGGAGCCACCGACACTGTTACGGCGCCATCCAGCAGGCGGACCTGGCGATAGGCGGGAGTGAAGTCCAGGTTGACCCGGCTGCGGGCGTCCAGCAGCAGCTGGCTGCCGTCGGACAGCACATAGCGGCGGCGTTCGCCCGTGGCCGTGGCGGCATCCGCGGCGACGTTGCCCAGGGGATAGAAGGCATTGCCCACGTAAGCCGCACAGGCGCCGGTACCGGCGAGCGCCAGCGCGCCGGTCAGAAAGCGGCGGCGTGGAGGGGGGATGGCGGCGGGACCGGTAGGGGCCGCGAGCGGCGGAATGGCGGGGCCGGAGGTGGCGTAACCGGCGGGATAGGCATCGCCAAGCCGGCCGAACGTCGATCCATCCAGCGAGCCGGTCAGCTGCTGCCAGGCGTTTTCATGGGCCGGGTCGGCAGCGCGCCACGCCAGGAAGTCGTTATAGTCCTGCGCGGTCGCCTTGCCGGAGCGCAATAAGAGCAGCCAATTGATTACCTGGTCCGCCATGGGTTGTCCTTGGGCGTACTTCACTTCATGTCCCCGCAGTGATTCAAGGGGGATCCTTTCGATGGCAATTTGTAAATAATAAAGGTTTTTTACCAAAGATTACCGGGTAGTTGTCAATTCTTGACGAATCTAATGCAAAAAAGCCGGTACAAGACCGGCTTTTGAGGGGTATATAGGTAGATTGTCCGAACTTAACGCGACGGACGTCGGCCGAAGTCCCTAGGGCGGAAGCCAAACAGTAACAACATTCCGAAGTAAACCGCCCCACTGGCCGCCAGCACGCCGGCCAGCCAGGCGACCCGCTGTCCGGCGTGGGCCTGCAGGGCGATCCAGTCGATGCGCCCGTCCGCATACCAGAGCAGGGCCGCCAGCGCCGCCAGGGCAGGCAGCAGGCGCAGCGCGAACGCGGTCCAGCCGGGACCAGGCTGATAGACGCCGCGGCGGCGCAGTCCGATCAGCAGCGCCAGCGCGTTCAGGCAGGCGCCCAGGCCGATGGCCAGGGCCAGTCCGGCATGCGCCATCAGGGGTACCAGCACCAGGTTCATCAGCTGCGTCGTGATCAGCACGCCGATGGCGATCTTCACTGGCGTGCGGATGTCCTGCTTGGCGTAGAAGCCGGGCGCCAGGATCTTCACGGCCAACAGGCCGATCAGGCCGGCAGAGTAGGAAATGACCGCCAGGCGGGTCTGGCTCACGTCCTGGGCGGCGAAGGCGCCGTAGTGGAACAGGGTGGCGACCAGCCCGTCGGACAGCAGCGCCATCCCCACCGCGGCCGGCAGGCCCAGCAGCAGCACCAGGCGCAGGCCCCAGTCCAGCAGTCCGCTGTAGCCGCCGTGGTCATCGCGGGCATGGGCCGCGGACAGGCTGGGCAGCAGCACCGTGCCCAGCGCCACGCCCAGGAGAGCGGTGGGAAACTCCATCAGGCGGTCGGCGAAGGACAGCCAGGTCACGCTGCCCGGCGTTAGCCAGGTGGCGATGTTGGTATTGATCAGCAGCGAGATCTGGGCGACCGAAACGCCCAAGGTGGCGGGCGCCATCTGCTTGAGGATGCGCTGCACCGTGGGGTCGCCCCAGGCTTCGCGGAACCGCAGCGTAAAGCGCGGCGTGAGGCCGAGCCGCGCCAGCGCAATCCATTGCACGGCCAGTTGCGCCACGCCGCCGATCATGACGCCGATGGCCAGCGCGTAGATCGGCACGTCCATGCGCGGCGCCAGCCAGATGCAGGCGGCGATCATGGCCAGATTGAGCAGCACCGGCGTGAAGGCCGGCACGGCGAAGCGGCGCCAGGTATTGAGCACGCCCGAGGCGAAGGCGATCAGCGACATGCAGAAGATGTAGGGGAACATCATCCGCGTCATCCAGACCGCCGCGCCGAATTCGGTGTCGCGGTCGGCGCCGCGCAGGCCGCTGGCCATGGCGGACACGACCCAGGGGGCGGCGATGATGCCGATGAGCGTGATGAGCATCAGCGCCGCTGTCAGCAGCAGGGCTACCCGGTCCAGCAGGGTGCGGACTTCGGTTTCGGAGCGATTGTTGCGCGCCGTGCCCAAAATGGGCACGAAGGCTTGGGCGAAAGCCCCTTCGGCGAACAGGCGGCGCAGCAGATTGGGAATGCGGAAGGCGACCCAGAAGGCGTCGGTGATGGGGCCGGCGCCAAAGGCGCGGGCCACCAGGATGTCGCGGATCAGGCCGGAAATGCGGGACAGCAGGGTGAAGCTGCTGACCGTGGCCGCCGAACGAAACAGGCTCATGGATAAGACTACTGAAAAATTGCGGGCCGGCCTGGCGCCGTGGCGCGGGGATCGCGCGACGCCCAATGAAAACAGGCCCACCGGGTGGGCCTGCCTTTGTACTACATCACTTCGGAGGCATGCGGATGGCGCCATCGAGACGGATGGTTTCGCCGTTCAGCATGTCGTTGGTGATGATGCTGTGGACCAGCTTGGCGTAGTCTTCCGGACGGCCCAGGCGGGCGGGGAAGGGAATGCTGGCGGCCAGGGAGTCCTGCACTTCCTGCGGCATGCCGAAGATCATGGGCGTGCCGAAAATGCCCGGGGCGATGGT
Source organism: Achromobacter sp. (assembly GCF_049647645.1). Taxonomy (GTDB): domain Bacteria; phylum Pseudomonadota; class Gammaproteobacteria; order Burkholderiales; family Burkholderiaceae_B; genus Achromobacter. The sequence goes on along the minus strand of NZ_JBARYB010000265.1, from coordinate 2,802 downwards.
CATGCAGCGGATGCCGGTCTTGGACAGGTCGCGCGCGATCGGCAGGGTCATGCCGGCCACGCCCGCCTTGGAGGCGGCATAGGCGGCCTGGCCGATCTGGCCGTCGAAGGCGGCGACGGAGGCGGTGTTGATCATCACGCCGCGTTCGCCGGTGGGTTCGGGCGCGTTGGCGCTCATGGCTTCGGCGGCCAGGCGCATCATGTTGAAGCTGCCGATCAGGTTGATCGACACGACCTTCTGGAACAGTTCCAGCGGATGCGCGCCGTTCTTGCCCACGATCTTGGCGGCAGGCGCGACGCCGGCGCAGTTCACCAGGCCGAACAGCGAGCCCAGTTCGAGCGCGGCGGCCACGGCGTTCTTGCCGTCGGCTTCCTGGGTCACGTCGCAGTGGACGTAGCGCTGGCCCAGTTCCTTGGCCAGGGCAGAGCCCGGCTCGTCCTGCACGTCGGCGATAACGACCTTGGCGCCGTTTTCAACCAGCATGCGCACCGTGCCGGCGCCCAGTCCGGACGCGCCGCCCGTGACGATGAATACCTTGTTCGCGATTTCCATGTGTCTACCACCAGTGAGTTCTAGGGATGAAAGCGGCGCGGCAGGCGCCGGATATGACTAGGCCTTCGGGGCCGGCCGGACGCGATGCGTTCCGGTGCCGGCGCCGAAGGCCTGTGAGCCATCGAGGCGCCGATCAGCCTTGGACGGCTGCGTACAGGCGCGCCTTGATTTCTTCGACCGCGCCGACGCCGGAGATCTTGCGGTACTTCGGCGCATCGGCGGGATTCTGCTGCGCCCAGGACGAGTAGTAGTCGACCAGGGGGCGGGTCTGTTCGCGGTACACGGACAGGCGGTTGCGCACGGTGTCCTCGCGGTCGTCGTCGCGCTGGATCAGTTCTTCGCCGGTGACGTCGTCACGGCCTTCGACCTTGGGCGGGTTGAAGCGCACGTGGTAGCTGCGGCCGCTGGGCTGGTGCACGCGGCGGCCGCTCATGCGTTCGATGATGTCTTCTTCGGGGACTTCGATTTCCACCACGTAATCCAGCTTGACGCCGGCGCTCTTGAGCGCGTCGGCCTGCGGGATGGTGCGGGGGAAGCCGTCGAACAGGTAGCCGTTGGCGCAGTCGGGCTGCTGCAGACGGTCCTGCACCAGGCCGATGATGATCTCGTCGGAAACCAGGCCGCCGGCATCCATGACCTTCTTGGCTTCAATGCCCAACGGCGTGCCCGCTTTGACCGCGGCGCGCAGCATGTCGCCGGTGGAGATCTGGGGGATGCCGAAGTGTTGGGTGAGAAACGCGGCCTGGGTGCCTTTGCCGGCGCCGGGAGGTCCGAGCAAGATAAGACGCATGAGTGCTCCTGAAGGGGTGTATTTTTTGTGATCCGGGGAATTATGCCGCAATGCAGCAGCCGATGCGGAGCCGCGCCATAGGAAATAACCCTTATATCCGCTTGCCGTAGACCGCCCGGACGCGTTCCAGGTCCGCCGGGGTATCTACGCCTGCGGCAGGAGGGTGGGACGCCCGATGGACGACGATGACGTGGCCGTGTTCCATGGCCCGCAACTGTTCCAGCGATTCGAAGCGTTCCAGCGCGCCCTGCGGCAGGTACGGATAGCGGCGCAGGAACGACACCCGGTAGGCATACAGGCCGATGTGGTGCCAGGCGGGCAGGCCTTCGGCCAGGATGCGCGCGCCCGAAGCCAGCGCATCGCGGGCCCAGGGGATCGGGGCGCGGGAAAAGTACAGCGCGCGGTCGTTCGCGGCGCAGACCAGCTTCACCACATTGGGGTTGAACAGCGCGTCGGCGTCGGCCAGCGGGCAGGCGCAGGTGGCGATGTCGGCCTCGGGGCTGGCTTGCAGCTTGGCCGCGACGGCGTCGATGAGTTCGGGTTCGATCAGCGGCTCGTCGCCCTGCACATTGACCACGATGGCATCGTCGGGCAGGCCCAGCTGCTCCACGGCTTCGGCCAGGCGGTCGGTGCCGGTCGGGTGGTCGGCGCGGGTCATCAGCGCCTGCAGCCCGTGCGCCTGCACCGCTTGCTGGACGCGGAGATCGTCCGTGGCCACATAGACGCGGGAAGCGCCGGACAGCGCGGCGCGCTCGGCGGTGCGCACGACCATGGGCTTGCCAGCGATATCGGCCAGCGGCTTGTCGGGCAACCGGGTCGAGGCGGTGCGCGCCGGGATCAGGGCGATGAAGCTCATGCTGCGGCGGTTCAGGAGGAAGCGGGGGCGTCGTCCAGCGCGCGTGCTTCCGATTCCAGCATGACGGGGATGCCGTCGCGCACGGGGAAGGCCAGGCGGTCGGCGCGGCAGACCAGTTCGGCTTGCTGCCGGTCGTGTTCGAGGCGGCCCTTGCACAGCGGGCAGACGAGGATGTCGAGTAGGCGGGATTCCATGACCGGAATTCTAAAACAGTTTGCCTGGGCCCGGGCCCAGGGGCGCCGCCAGGCGGGGTGGTTTCCTAGGCCCGCGCTGGCTGGCGCAGCGCCTGTGCCAGCCAGTCGAACAGTTGCGGATCGGAAAAGCCGGCGCGTACCGGGACTTCCCACAGGCGCGGGTCGTCCAAATCGGCGCATTTGATCGCGTCCTTGGACGTGACCAGGATGGCGTCGGCCGTGAGGGTCCGGAAAGGCGATTCGGCGTAATCGTGATGATCCGGCAGGGGCAATGCGGTTTCCAGCGTGATGCCGGCGCCGCGCAGCGTGGTGAAGAAGCGTTCCGGATTGCCGATGCCGGCCGCCGCCGCGACGCGGGGCTGGCCGGCGAAGGCGGCCAGGGGGCGCTTGCCGCGGCCCGAAACCTGGCG
>NZ_JBARYB010000264.1:0-108184 GCF_049647645.1 Achromobacter sp. | reverse complement strand
CGCCCCAGGCGCTGCTGGCCGCCGCTTCCCAGCCTGGCATCGACGCCGGCCCCGCCCGCAAGGGCGGCACCCTGGTCGCAAGCTGGGGCGGCCTGGAGCCGCAAGCCCTGTTCGTGCCGGGCGGCGGCGGCTCCAGCCCGTTCCAGACCGCGACCAAGGTCCTGGAACGCCTGCTCAAGCTGGACGCCGACCTGAAGTTCCAGCCTGCGCTGGCCCTGTCCGTCACGCCTGCGGCCGACTTCCGCAGCTACACCATCAAGCTGCGCGAAGGCGTCACCTGGCATGACGGCGCGCCCTTCACCTCGGCCGACGTCGTCTACAACGTGCTGCAACACTGGAAGCCGATCTCCGCTGGCATCGCGCTCAAGTCGCTGACGGGCGCCACTGCGTCCGATCCGCTGACCGTGGTGCTTAGCTTCGACGCGCCGGTGCCGGAGTTCTTCCTGAAGTCCACGCTGGCCGGCCAGTTCCAGCTGCTGCTGCCCAAGCACCTGTACGACGGCCGCGACATCATCACCAACCCACTGAACAACACGCCGGTCGGCACCGGCCCCTGGAAATACGGCAAATGGGTGCGCGGCAGCCATGTCGAATACCTGCGCAACGACGGCTACTGGAATGCGGGCCAGCCCAACCTGGACCGCCTCATCATCCGCTGGTGGGGCGACCCCGCCACCCGCGGCGCCGCGCTGGAGACCGGCGAGCTGGGCCTGGCCTACTCCAACCCGGTGCCGGCGCGCGACATCGACCGCCTGCTCAAGACCGGCAAGGTGGTGGTGGACACGCGTGGCTACCAGAACTCGGCCTGGACCGTGACCGCGGAATTCAACCAGCGCCGCGACATCGTCAACCGCCGCGAGGTGCGCCAGGCCATCCTGCACGCCATCGACCGCCAGTTCATCGTCGACACCATCTACTACGGCCGCGGCAAGCCCGCCATCGCCCCGGTTTTCAGCAGCAACCCGCTGTTCTACACCGAGGACGTGCCGCGCTATCTCTTCGATCCCAAGAAGGCTGCCGCGCTGCTGGACGCCGCCGGCCTGCCGGTCAAGGACGGCAAGCGCTTCACCGTGAACCTGGTGGCCGCCGCCTGGTTCGAGGAAAACGCCAAGCTCGGCCAGTACCTGAAACAGGCGCTGCAGGACGTGGGCATCGAGGTCAAGCTGGATTCCGTGGACCGCGCCACGGCGCTCAAGCGCATCTATGGCGACTATGACTACGACATCGCCGTCTCCAACTTCACGGCGCCGCTGGAACTGGTGCCCACCGTGACCCAGTTCTACACCACCGACGGCATCGTCAAGGGCGCCGCCTTCCGCAACGCCACGGGCTATTCCAATCCCGAAATGGACGCGCTGGTCGCGAAGCTGACACAGGAGACCGCCCCGGACGCGCGCCGCGCGCTGGCGCACCAGTTCGCCCGCCTGGCCTCCACCGACGTACCCCACGTACCCTTGGTGGAGATCCAGTCGTTCACGCTGGCCGGCAAGAACGTGCGCAACTTCACCACCGGCGCCAACGTCCAGGGCGAGAGCCTGGCCGACGTCTGGCTGCAGGCCTGAGGCGCGCATGCCGATCCGACTGATCTTGCGCCGGCTGGCCCAGGCCATCCCGCTGCTGCTGGGCGTGGTGGTGCTGAACTTCGCGCTCATCCAATCCGTGCCTGGCACCTTCCTGGACGTGATGACGGCCGAGCAGCAGGTCACCGATCCGGCGCTCATCGAGCGCTTGCGCGTGACCTACGGCATGGACCAGCCGCCCGTGGTGCAACTGCTGAAGTACATCGGCTCGGTGGCGCGCGGCGACCTGGGCTACTCCTACCGCCACAACCTGCCGGTGCTGGACGTGATCCTGGCGCACCTGCCGGCCACGCTGCTGCTCATGGGCGCCAGCCTGGCCATAGCGGTGCTGGTGGGCATGGCGGCCGGCATCGTCTCGGCCGTCAAGGTCAACACCTGGTGGGACAGCGCCGTGTCGGTGTTCGCGGTGCTGTGCTTTGCCGCGCCCAGCTTCTGGCTGGGCATCATGCTGATCGTGCTGTTCTCGGTGAAGCTGGGTTGGTTTCCGGTGGGCGGCATGGTCACCATCGGGCTGGCCGGCGGCGCCTGGCGCCAGGCGCTGGACGTGCTGCATCACCTGGCGCTGCCGGCGCTGGCGCTGGGCCTGTTTTATTCCGCCGCCTATGCCCGCGTGATGCGCGCCTCGATGCTGGAAGTCAGCCGCATGGACTTCGTGCGCACCGCCTACGCCAAGGGCCTGACGCGCAGCGCCGTGGTGTTGCGCCACGTGCTGCGCAATGCCTTCCTGCCGATCGTCACGCTGTTGGGGCTGCAACTCGGCGCGGTGCTGGGCGGCAGCATCGTGGTCGAAGCCGTGTTCAGCTGGCCCGGCATCGGCGCCGTGCTCTTCGACAGCGTCATGAGCCGCAACTATCCCGTGGTCCTGGGCATCCTGGTGCTCAGCTCCTTCGTGGTGATCATCGCCAATATCGCCGTCGACCTGATCTACACGCGGCTGGACCCGCGCATCAAGGCTGCCTGACATGTCCGCATCCCCTACCCTTGCACCTCCCCTGCCCGCGGCGCCCTCGCACCGCCGCGCCTCCTTTGCCTCGCGCTTTGCCCGCAACCGGGGCGCCGTCGCCGGCGCCGCGCTGCTGGCGTTGGTGGCCTTACTGGCGGCCGGCGCCGGCTGGCTGTACCCGGCCGATCCGCTGCGCATCGTTGGCGCGCCGGAGATCTGGCCGTTCGAGTCCTGGCGCCATCCGTTGGGCACCGATTCCATGGGCCGCGACATCGCCGCCATGATTGCCCACGGCGCGCGCGCCACCCTGCTGATCGGCCTGGTGGCCGCCGCCACCGCCACGCTGATCGGCGTGAGCGTGGGCGCGGCCGCCGCCTGGGCCGGCGGCTGGGTAGACGAAGGCCTGATGCGCGTGGCAGAACTGTTCCAGATCATTCCCAACGTCGTGTTCGTGCTGACCGTGGTCTCCATCCTGGGGCCGCGCATCGAACACATCACGCTGGCGGTCGGGCTGGTGTCGTGGCCGCCCATCGCCCGCCTGACCCGCGCCGAGTTCCTGTCCTTCAAGGAACGCGAATTCGTGCAGGCCTGCCGCGCGCTGGGCATGAGCCCGCTGCGCATCGTCGCCGCCGAAATCCTGCCCAACGCCCTGCCACCCGTCATCGTCATGTCCTCGCTGGTGGTGGCCGGCGCCATCCTCTACGAATCGGTCGTGTCCTTCCTGGGCCTGGGCGATCCCAACATCGCCAGTTGGGGCCGGCTGGTCGGCGAAGGCCGCAGCCTGATCCGCTCCTCCTGGTACATCTGCGCCGTGCCGGGCGTGGCCATCATGCTTGCGGTGCTGTCGCTGAACCTGGTCGGCGACGGCCTGAACGACGCGCTCAATCCCAAGCTGCAAAAGCGCTGAGCCGCATATTTTCGGAAACATCCATGACGCATTCCCTGCTCAACTTGGGCCATTTGGCCGATCCCGAACAGTCCTCGGGCCTTCCTGCCATCATCGATCTGCGCCTGCCCGAGGCCCCGCTGCATTACACCCATGCCCAGGTCCGCCTGCTGGCGGGCGGCGTGGCAGCGTGGCTGTCCGCACGCGGCCTGCCGCCAGGCAGCCGCATCGCCATCGCCTCACTGAACCGGGCCGAATACCTGATCGCCTATTTCGGCATCATGCGGGCGGGCTACGTGGCCGTGCCCATCAACATCAAGCAGTCGCAGGAGAACATCGACTACATGCTGCGCGATGCCGGCATCGTGCTCGCGTTGGTGGACGGTCCGCGGCGCGCCGCCTTCGAGGCCAAGGTGCCCGTGCTGGACTTCGACGATGCCGGCCCGCAAGGCTTTGCCGCGCAGATCGCGCCCACGGACTTCGGCTTTGTCAGGCCGCAGGCCGACGACGTCGCCCAGATGCTGTACACCTCGGGCTCCACCGGCAAGCCCAAGGGCGTGCCGCTGACCCATCGCGGCCAGCTCTGGGCGCTGGCAGCCACTTCCGGCGCCGTCGTCGCCCGCGCCGGCACGCAGGAACGCTATCTGCTGGCCCAGCCACTATTCCACATGAATGGCCTGTTCATGGCCAAGCGCGCCTTCGCCGGCAACAGCCTGCTGGTGATCCAACCCTCGTTTGACGTGGCCGCCTACGCCGACGCGCTGGAGCGCTACCGCATCTCGGTCCTGACCGCGGTGCCGACCATGTTCGCCCGGCTGGTCAAGGACCCGGCGCTGTTGCAAGGCCGCGACCTGTCGGCGCTGACCCGCGTCATGCTGGGCTCCGCCCCCATGACCGTGGCGCTGCTGGAGCGCATCCAGCGCGCCTTGCCGGGCGTGCGCGTGACCCATGGCTACGGCACCACCGAGGCCGGCCCTGCCATATTCGGCCCGCATCCCGACGGCCTGCCCACACCCGCGCTGGCGTTGGGCTACCCGCTGGATCCCGCCCAGGTGCGGCTCGCGGACGGCCCCAGCCCGGACCAGGGCGTGCTATTGATGAAAAACCCCGCCGTGCTGGCGGGCTATCACAACCTGCCCGAAAAGAGCGCCCAAGTACTCAGGGACGGCTGGTACAACAGTGGCGACGTGCTGCGGCGCGACGCCGACGGCTTCTATTACTTCGTGGGCCGCGCCGACGACATGTTCGTCTGCTCCGGCGAAAACATCTATCCCGTAGAAGTCGAGAAACTACTGGAATCCCATCCCGACGTGCGCCAGAGCTGCGTGGTGCCGCTGGCCGACGAGGAACGCGGCCATATCCCGGTCGCCTTCGTCGTGCGCCGCGACGGCAGCCAACTGCACGCCGACGCGCTCAAGCGCCACGCGCTTGAGCATGGCCCGGCCTACCAGCACCCGCGCCGCATCCGCTTCTTGGATGAACTGCCCTGGGCCGGCACCAACAAGGTCGACCGCAACGCGCTACTGCTTGCCGCGCGCCAACTCGAAGCGCGGCAAGCATGGACCCAACCCGACACGGAGACCGCATGAACAAGCTTGAATCCCCCGACAGCCTGACGGGCAAGACCGCCCTGGTCACCGGCGCCAGCCGCGGCATCGGCCGCGCCATCGCGCTGGCCCTGGGCCGGCGCGGCGCGCGCGTCGCCGTCCACTACAACGCCGCCAGCGATGCCGCAGATGAGGCCGTGCGCCAGATCCGGGCCGCGGGTGGCGAAGCCTGGACCCTCCGGGCCGACCTGTCGCAAGCCGACGCCGCCGCGACATTGGCGCTGGACCTGCGCGCTTCGCTCAAGGAACGCTATGCCGACGATGGCCTGGACATCCTGGTCAACAACGCAGGCGTGGGCCTGCGCGCGCGCCTGCCCGATGTCACGCCGGAAGCGTTTGACCGGGTGCTGCAAGTCAACCTGAAGACTCCCTTCTTCCTGATCCAGCAAACCCTGCCCTTCCTGCGCAACCACGGCCGCATCGTCAACATCTCGTCCATGGGCACGCGCGCCGCCTACCCCGAGATGAGTGTCTACGCGCCCGCCAAAGCCGGCCTGGAGGCGCTGACCCTGCTACTCGCAAACGAACTGGGCGAACGCGGCATCACCATCAACGCCGTGCTGCCCGGCGCCACCGCCACCGACCTCAATGCCCGCGCCCGCGACCCGGAGCAAAGCAAGGTCATTGCAAAAACCATTGCGCTGGGACGCGTGGGGCAACCCGAGGATATTGCGGACATCGTGGCGTTTCTGGCGTCGCATGAAGGGCGGTGGATCACTGGACAGAACATAGACGCGACTGGCGGGCAGCGGTTGTAAGGTGCACCTTGAAGGCCGCCTCGCCGCCTCGATTCATGCAAGCGGTCTATTTCAAGACGAGCTCATATTGAAGGAGATCTTCCGCTGAAAAGCAGCAGAAGATCACCTCTTGCACGGACGAGTCCTTAGCGAGGCTTTCGCGGACGCTTCCAACGGCCACCTCTGCCGCCAGTTCGATGGGATAGCCGTATATGCCCGTACTGATGCTAGGGAACGCAATCGTAGCGACAGCCCTTTCTTCCGCCAGCGCTATGCATCGGCGATAGCAGCTGGACAGCAGTTCAGGTTCCCCGCTATCTCCGCCCCTCCATACAGGACCCACCGTATGAATAATGTATCGAGCGGAAAGGCGATAGGCTTTGGTCACCTTCGCATCCCCGGTCTTGCAACCGCCAAGCAGCCTGCATTCATGCACAAGGTCCGGCCCTGCGGCGCGATGGATGGCGCCATCGACTCCACCGCCGCCTAGCAACGAGGAGTTTGCCGCGTTGACGATGGCATCCACCTGAAGCTTCGTAATGTCCGAATGGATTGCACGTAGGTTTGTAGGCATGTTGGTGCTCCTGGTAACTGCGTGCGCAGTTGCCACAGTTGCGAACGGTGATGCCAGTCTACAATTTCGCCGGCCTCATACCGTCAAAATTGTAGACCGACACCCATTCCTCACATGAAACGCCGCTATCTGAATGCCCTGCTGATCACCCTTCTCGCCAGCTTCGGCGTGGCTGTTGGTCCGATGCAAGCCCAGGCCCAATCGACGCCAAAGATGCAATCTGGCGAGGGACGCCCATATGAAATCATCGACAGCGAAGTATGGGACGTTCCCGACCCCGTGTCGGGCCGCGGCTACCAAGTCTTCGTTGCCTTGCCGTCGTCGTATGCCAAGCAGCCGCAGCGGCGCTACCCGGTGCTCTATGTGACCGATGCCGATTATGCTTTCCCGGTCATCCGGCAGTTGGCTCGTCGTCTGAACGTCGAAGGGCCACAGATCGAGGACTTCATCCTTGTAGGCCTGTCTTATGGCAAGGGCGAAGACGGCGGAGTCAGCCGCCAGCGCGACTACACGCCGACCCCGAACGGCCCAAGCACTGCGCCAGCCCATGCGATCCATGGCCAGGCGGGCGCCTATCAACAATATCTGCGCGATCAGGTAAAGCCTTTCGTCATGGCTCGCTATCGGGTCGATCCGGCGAGAGCCCTCTTTCTTGGCCATTCCTACGGCGCACTGCTTGGAGCGCAGATCCTTTTCACCGAGCCCGGCATGTTCAACAGCTATATCCTGGGCAGTCCGTCTCTCTGGTACGACCAACGATATGCCTTGAAGCTCGAAGCGCGCTATGCCCGGCAGCATCAGGACCTGACGGCGAACGTTTTTCTTTATGTCGGCGCCTACGAGGCCCTGCGCAAAGGTGACCGGCGCTACAACCAGACGGTGGACATGGTCGCCGACAACCGGGCGCTGGAGACGGCGTTGCAAAGCCGGAAATATCCAGGCTTGAAACTGAAGTCCGTGGTCCTGAACGACGAGGACCATCTCACCGTCGCGCCGCGCGGCTTCACGCAGGCCCTGAAGTATCTGTTGCCGGTGCGCTGAGCAATTACACAGATCTGGCCTGAATCCACGTCGGGTACGCCTGCCCTAGATCGCAGGCCCCTTCAGTTCGATCTGATTGCCGTCGGGATCGAAGCAATAGATCGAAGGCCCTTCGCCTTCCGCGCCATATCGCATTACGGCCTTGTCCGCCGTTACGCCGAAAGTTCGCAGATGCTCCAGGATGGCCGTTTCATCGAACGGATCGACCCGCAGGCAAAAGTGGTCGAGATTGTGCCGGTCTTTCCCTGGGGCTCCGCCGCCTGCCGCCCCCAATGGTCCTTGCACGTCGACCAGATCGATCATGGAGCCGCCTGCGCCCAGATGGATCATGGCGTACTCATCGTTTTTCTTCTTGATGGAACAGCCTAGCACCTTGGTATAAAACTCCAGGCTACGCGCCATGTCTTGCACTCTCAGGACGACGTGGTCCAAGTGCTTGATCTGAAATACCGGCATGATGATCCTCCTGGGCAGAGTGAGATTCGGTTGGATATTGCCAACGCCAGACAGATGGCGGTCCTCAAAGGGATGATCGGAACTTCACGAACACGAGCTCGGGGTCGCCATCGTCCAGATTGTCAATTTGGCCACTTCTGATAAAGCCAAGCTGCCTAAGCAATTGGCGCATCGCGAAGTTTGAAGTATTTGTCGACGTAAACAGTTTTCCTCCTTGGCATTGCAGCTCCAGAGCCTGCATGATTGCCGTGGCGACGCCACGGCGTCGCGCCGAACTCTTGACGACGATCAGCGGGATAAAGTCGTGCTCGAAGAACGAGTGGTCAAGCACCCCATAGCCGATCAGCGCCAAAGCATCCTCCGCTTCCATCGCGACCCAGCAATGGCCAGCAGCCACCGCATGGGCGATAAATTTCCTCCTGTCCGGTTCTTGCTTGGCGATAGGATCCATTTCAACGATCGAATCGATGTCTCCGCGCTGGGCTATTCGAACGATCGTTTGGGGAGACATGGTCGGCGCGCATCAGGATTGGAGGATTCTCAGTCTACCGTGCCAGAAATGCCAGGCCGCATTTTCCCTATTGGCGATTTCGCCGGGGCAAACCCTTGTTACGCGGAAGGTTGAAAGCTGCGGGCCATGAGGATTGTTCCCGGCCGGATTCGTCGGCTGCCGCGCTTCCGGGCCTAGGGATGCATGGTTTCACCGCGATTCAGCATGCCGATGAACTCCTCGATCTTGCGCGCCCGTGTTGCCGGCTGTTTGGCATTCTGTATCCGGAACAGGATGGCGTAGCGGTTGCGGCCGTTCAACGTCGCAAAGAACGCACGGGCCTTGGGATTGGCGTCCAGTGCGGCCTGCAGGTCGTCCGGCACGACTGAATTGCTGGGCGAGGCATAGGCAGCTGCCCAGCGGCCATCCTGTTTCGCATTCTCGATTTCCCGCATGCCCGAAGGAAGCATTCTGCCGGCGGCGATGAGCGCTTCGGCCCGATCCGTGTTGAGCTTGGACCAGATACTTTTTGCGGAGCGCCGAGTGAAGCGCTGCAGCCAGGTTTTATCGCTTTCAGCCTGCTTTTGGCCGTCGATCCAGCCATGGCAAAGCGCGCTTTCCAGCGCCTGTTCGTAGGTCAATGTCCGCTGCCCGGCGCCCTTCCTGGCAAGGCGCAGCCATATCCCGGTCGAGGTGCAGCCGTTCTGCGTCAACCAGTTTTCCCATTCGTTCTGGTCTAGGAATGTCAGACGGGGTTCAGTCATGGAGCGATCCAAGTGCCTGCATTCAAGCAGCGGGCCGTTTCTTGTTCACTGCAATCTCGTAGCTTACCGATAGGCGCGGATTTCTGGGCTGAGCCATGCCAGCCCAACCTCAATAACACCCTCGCCCCGCCCCGCCGACTGCTGCACCGCCGCTAGAACCGATCGAGCTTCAGCCCAGCCGCCAGATAATCGACAAACGCGCGCACCTTGGCAGGCGGAAGCCTGTTCTCCTGCCAAAGCGCGTGTATAGGAACCGGCTTGGACTCGAAATTTTCCAGTATGACTTCCACCTGCCCCGCATCCAGCAGCTGCCTGATCTGCCACAGCGGCGAATAGCCGATACCGAGCCCGGCGCTGACCGCGGAATAGATCGCCGCCATCGTATTGGTCCGGAACGGACCCTGGACCCCGACGTTGCGCCGCTTGCCGTCTATCTGAAAGGCCCATTGCCCCGGCCCTTGATCGACGCTCCTGACGATACAGGCATGCTGGCGCAGTTCCGACGGATGCGCGGGACGGCCGTGCTGTTTGAAGTAGGAAGGCGCTCCGAATACGACTCTGCGCAAGGCTCCCAGTCGCCGCCCTTGCAAGCCGGAGTCCGGCAGATCGGCGATGCGCACGACCAGGTCGAGGCCTGCGGTGGCAAGATCGACAAAGGCATCCGTCAGTTGCAGATCGACCTCGATCTGTGGGTATGCGCGCATGTATTGCGCGATGATTGGAACCAGGAAGTCCGGGCCGAACAGGACCGGGGCGCCGACGCGCAACAGGCCCGACGGCGCGGCTCGACGGTCGGCGACTTCCAGCCGGGCCTCGCCTATCTCTTCCATTGCCGGTTTCACCCGCCGGAAGAAGGCCTCGCCCGCCTCGCTGAGCGAGGAATGCCGCGTGGTGCGATGGACCAGTTGAACGCCGACATCCTCTTCCAGCGCTGCGAGAGAACGGCTGACGGCTTGTAGCGAGCGGCCAAGGTTTCGCGCGGCCTTGGTCAGGCTTCCGGTTTCAGCGATATGGATGAACGCTTCCAGGTCTTCGAGGCGGCTCATTATTTATCTCGATTATCGTGATTCACATTCAATTTCTACAAGCATTGTTCCACTAATCGGTAGAAAATACACTGCCTTCGTACTCACACACATACGAAGGAGAAACCCCGTGAACGGCACTCAACCTATCGTTTTGGTCGTCGGAGCCACCGGCAAATTCGCAAGCCTGGTGGTTCCTGAATTGCAGCGGCGCAAGGTCACGGTCCGGGCGCTCGTGCGCGACGTGGCACGCGCCACCAGGGCCCGCTCGCTGGGCGCGACGGAGACCGCCATCGGCGACCTCCGCGACGTCGACAGTCTCGCGGCCGCCACGCATGGCGTGGACGGCGTGTTTCATATCGGCCCGGCGTTCGCCGCGGACGAAGCACCGATGGGGGTCGCCCTGGTCGAGGCGGCCGAGCGCAGCGGCGTGAAGAAGTTCGTCTTTTCATCGGTCATCCAGCCGACGAACATGCGCCTGGCCAATCACGCCAGCAAGATTCCGGTTGAGGATGCCCTCTATTCCTCACGGCTGGAATATACGATCCTGCATCCCGCCAACTTCATGCAGAACATCGGTTTGGCCTGGCCATCGATCCGCGACCATTCCAGATACGCCGAGCCTTTTCCCCGGGACACAAGAATCGCTCGCGTCGACTATCGCGATGTGGCCGAGACTGCCGCAATCGCCCTGACCGGGGACAGGCTGGCCTACGCGACCTTGGAGTTGTGCGCCGGCATGTACAGCCGCACGGACATCGTCGCGGCATTGACCGAGGAATTGGGATCTCCGGTCGCAGCGCTCGAGCTCGGATTCAGCGCATGGGCGGAAGGCGCGCGCCTGCCTTATGGCGATCCACAGCTGCGTTTACTGTCGAAGGTTTTCGATCACTATCGCGCCTATGGGCTTGGCGGAAATAGTCTGGCACTAAGGGCTGCGCTCGGACGCGAGCCCCGCTCGCTGCGCGCATACATCAAGGACCTGATCGCCGAGAAAAACTCGGCTCGAAACGGCGGGGAGTATTGAAATGTCCAAGAACCCGACTAGGTCCACCCTGAAAAAACTCCCACCGCGCTATGCCCCCTTCCTGATGCCGCTGGTTCTTTCGGTTTTCATGTCGGCCATCGTTTCCGCAGTGGCGACTGCCACGAGCGTGGGCGTGGGCTCCGACTTTGTCATCAACTGGCCCAGCGCCTGGGGCGCCTCCTGGATCGTGGCTTTTCCCAGCCTCTTGCTCCTGCTGCCTTTCGTGCGCAGGATAGTCGCCTGGATGGTCGTCCAGCCCTAGGCTGGGCCGCGCCGGCATCAATCCCGCGTGGCTGCGCCGGCGTGCGTCAACCGGCTGGCCACGCAAGCATCGCGGCATCGATGATCATGTTGAGCTTCTTCACGCCGGCGCCGTCGCGCGCCTGGATCGACAGGCCTTCGAGCACGGTCGTGTAGAACGCGGCAAGCTGACGGACATCGGCGCACGGCGCGAGGTCGCCCTCGGCAATGCCTTGCGCCAGCCGGTCCCTCAGCATCGATTCCCCATCCTTCCGGTTCGCGGCAAGAAACGCGCGCACGCTTTCGTTTTCGGGCGCACCCAGCAGCGATGACAGCACGATCATGCAACCACGCGGCCCCTCGGCCACGGCATAGGCGCGCGCGTTCGATCGCAGCATGGTTTCGACGGCCTCGCGGGCCGTGCGGGCTGCGCTGAGGCTCTGCGACGTCGCCCGCCCCTCGACACGGTCGTAGAGTTCGACTGCCTGCCGGAAGATCTCTTCCTTGCAACCGAAAGTCGCATAGAGGCTGGGTTTGTTGACGCCGGTGGCGCTGACGAGATCCTGGATCGAGGTGCCTTCATAGCCTTGCGTCCAGAAGGTTCGCATGGCCGCCAGCAAAGCCAGGTCTTTGTCGAACTCCTTCGGACGCCCGATTTTCGGCGCGGCGGCCGATTTTGTTTGCTTGCCAGAATTCACGATTCAATTATCCGCAGGCCCGCCACGCCAACGCCGATCAGCCCCAGGAACAACAGTTTGGCCAATGACATCTGCTCGCCGAGCACCAATGTTCCGAAAACCGCCACGCCGAAAGCGCCGATACCCACCCAGATTGCGTAAGCAGTGCCCACTGGCAGATGCTTCAGGGCCAAGGCGAGCAGCACCAGGCTCAGCATGGCGACGCTGATGCCGATCAGGCTCGGCCAGAATCTCGTCAAGCCGTCTGCCTGCTTCAGCGCCAAGGCCCAGACGATTTCAAGCACGCCGGCCAGAACCAGGAGTCCCCAGGCCATTTGCATCCCCATTGCTGTTTGACTGCGATTGGATCATGCCATCAAGGGCTCCGGTCACCCCGAAATCCTAGGCAGTGAAGCCTCCATCAATCGCGAACGATGCTCCGGTGATGAATTGGCTCTCGGCCCCTGCTAGATACGCCACGGCGGCCGCAATTTCCCCGGGTTCGGCATAGCGCTTGACCGCCATGAGCTCCAACTCGGCGGCCACCGTCGGGCCATCGGCGGGATTCATATCCGTGTCGGTCGACCCCGGATCGACAATGTTGACCGTAATGCCGCGGCCGCCGACCTCGCGTGCGAGGCCCTTGGTGAACCCGATGAGGGCGGACTTGCTCATTGCATAGAGCGTCACTCCTCCATACGGCACGCGTTGGGCGAAGCAGGAGCCGATGGAGATGATGCGCCCGCCCGACCCCATGTAAGCCAGCGCGGCTTGCGAGGCCACGAACACCGCCCTGGCGTGAATCGCCAGGGTGTCGTCGATTTCTTCGAGCGTGGCGCCCTCGACTGGCCCGTAGGGGAAAACGCCGGCGCTATTGACCAGTATGTCCAGCCTGCCCAGTTCTCGGGCAGCCTGCTCTACCGCCGCCCGGACGGCGGCCGGATCGCGGCTATCCGCCTTGATGGCCAAGACCTTGGCGCCGGTGTTGCCAAGTTCTTTGGCGTAGTCTTTTGCCGTCTGATCCGACTTGGCGTAGGTGAAGGCGACATCGGCGCCCCGTTCTGCGAACCTTCGAACGATGGCAGCGCCGATGCCGCGCGTCCCCCCGGTGACCAGCGCAACCTTGCCTTGGAATTCCATCGCGAAAGCTCCTTTTATACCGATCGGTTCAAAAAATGCTACGCGAAGCGGAATTCGTCGTCAAGCATCACCGCCCGCGCAGATAGCCATCCCGCGTTTGCGGCAGCTTCATCCCAAGCACGGCGGAAGCGACCTGGGTACGCAGGATCTGCGCGGTGCCGCCCGCGATCGTGAACATGCGCGCATCGCGCACGTGGCGTTCCAGCGGCAGGTCGCGCCCGTAGCCGGACGAGCCATGCAGCTGCAAGGCGTCGTTGGTCACGCGCTGCGCCGTTTCGGCGGCAAAGATCTTGGCCTGCGCGGCCAGCGACAGATCCGGAAAGCCGAAGGTCCGCGGGGTGCCGCTGCGCGCGGCCGCGTGCAGCATGTGCCGCGCCGCATTCAGCTGAATGGCCATGTCGGCAACCATCCACTGCAAGCCCTGGAACTCCGCTATCGGCCGGCCGAACTGCTGGCGTTGCCTGACGTAGTCGACGGCCTCCTCGAAGGCGCCCTGCGCGATGCCCAACGCCACCGTACCCGCGCCCACGCGCTGGGCGTTGTAGGCCTGCATCAGACCGGCGAAGCCGCGCTTGAGCCCCTCGGGCGGGACTACCAGCATGGACTTGTGCACCTTGAGGTCATGGAACTTGATGTAGGTCTCGGGTATGCCTCGCACGCCCATGGCGTAGGAGCGCTTGGCGATCTCCAGCCCATCATCCGCGCCGTCCGGTTCGCGCACGTGGATGAACGCGCCTATGCCCAGATCCTCGCCATCGTCGATGACCCGCGCAAAGATCAAATGCAGGCGCGACACCCCGCCCCCGGTGATCCAGTACTTCTCGCCGTTGATGAGGTAGTCGTCGCCCTGGCGGACCGCCCTGGTGCCCATTTCGCTGGCCGCGCTGCCGGCCTGGGGCTCCGAGATGCAGATGGCGGGCTTGTCGCCCCCCAGCACGCACCCGGCGGCCAATGTCTTCTGCTCATGGCTGCCGTACTGCATGATGGCGCCGATTGCGCCCATATTGGCTTCGACCGCAATGCGCCCCATGGTGGCGCAGGCGCGGGCCATTTCCTCCACGACCAGGACGGTATCGAGATAGCTCAGCCCCTGCCCGCCGTATTCCCGTGGAATCGTCATGCCCATGAAGCCGCTTTCGCGCAGCAGCCGGACATTGTCCCAGGGATACTGTTCGGACTCGTCCGTGGCCGCAGCCGTCGGTTTGAATACGGTCTGCGCCAGTTCGCGCGCGCGCTGCTGCAGCGCCAATTGGTCTTGGGAAAGTTCAGTCATCGTTCATCCTTGCTACGTGCAAAACTCCGGTCAGGCCGAAAGGCCCGCCGGCATCAACCCACCTTGATATCCGCGCGCCGCGCCACCTCGGCCCAGCGTTCGACCTCGCTGCGCGTCAGCGTCGCCAGTTCCTGCGGCGTGCCTCCGCCCGCATCGGCGCCCAGCGCGATCCAGCGCTGCACGAATACTGGATCGGCAAACGCGCCGTTGACCGCCGCGTTGAGCACGCGCACCACGTCCGCGGGCGTGGACGGCGGCGCATAGATGCCATACCAGCTGGTCGCGTCGTAATTGGCCGCGCCGCTCTCCGCCGCCGTGGGCACGTCGGGCAGGCTGGGCGAGCGCACCTTGGAGGTCACGGCGATCGCGCGCACGCTGCCGGCCCGGATGTGCTGGATGGCCGAAGGCATGGTTTCGAACATCATGTGCACGTTCCCCGCAATGATGTCGACGATCGCCGGCGCTGAACCGCGATAAGGCACATGCATCATCTGCGTGCCGGTGACGTTCTTGAAGTATTCGGCCATCAGGTGCTGCATGGTGCCCGCGCCCGGCGTGGCATAGCTGTACTTGTCCGGATTGGCCTTCAGCAGCGCCACCAGCTCCTGCACGTTCTGCGCGGGCAGATCCTTGTTGACGATCAGCGCATGGTTGACGCGCCCCAGAAAGCCCACGGCGGTCATGTCGCGAATGTCGTACCCCAGCTTCGGATACACGGACTGGGCGATCGCATGATGCACCGCGCCGAACAGGATCGCGTACCCGTCGGGACGGGCCTTGGCCACGGCGTCCGCTCCCAGCGTGCCGCCAGCGCCGCCACGGTTTTCCACGATGACCGACTGGGCCAGGCTCGCGCGCATCGGCTCGGCCAGTTGCCGCGACAGGATGTCCACGGTGCCGCCCGGCGCGTAAGGCGCAACCAGCCTGATGCTCTGCGACGGGTACTTGCCTTGCGCAAATGCCCGGCTCAATGGCGTCAATGCGGCAAGCGCCAGCAACTGTCTCCTATCCATGCCTCTCTCCTCGTGTATCCGCCCTCGTCCGGGGCGGTGTTGTCTAAGGTGTGTGACGTCAACCCTGCCGACTGGCGCCCGACCAATCGGCCTGGATCTGCCGCGCGTGCTCGTCCAGGCGGGGCGGCGCCCTGCGGTAAGAAACGGGCGTAGCGGACAGCTTCAAGGGGTTCGCCAGCAGATTCAACTCGCCGCCTTGCGCCCATGCGCAAGGCATGCGCAGATGCGCGCCGCGGGCCTGGACGTGCGGATCATTGAACACATCGCGCAAATCGTTGACCGGGCCGCAAGGCACGCCCACGGCTTCCAGCTGTTCCAGCCAGGTCTTTCTTGGGCGCAGGGTCAGCGCTTCCTGTACCCGCTGGCAAAGCTCGGTGCGGTGGGCGACCCGGGCGGCGTTGGAGGCATAGCGCTCGTCGTCAGCCAGGCCGGCCACGCCGGCCACCTCGCAAAAGCGCCGGAACTGCGCATCGTTGCCCACGGCCAAAATCATGGGGCCGTCCGCGGTGTCGAACACCTGGTAAGGCACGATGTTCGGATGGCCGTTGCCCAGGCGCGCGGGCGGCTCCTGCGCGGCAAGATAGTTCGTCCCCGCGTTCACCAGCCACGCAATCTGGCTGTCCAGCAGCGAGATGTCGATGTGTTGCCCCGAGCCGGTCAGGTCCCGGTGGCGCAACGCCGCCAGGATGCCGACGGCGGCATACATGCCTGTCATCACATCCGCGATGCCCACGCCTACCTTCATGGGCGTACCCTGCGGCTCGCCGGTAAGGCTCATGATCCCGCCCATGCCCTGGATCAGGAAGTCGTAGCCGGCGCGCTTTGCGTAGGGACCCGTCTGGCCGAATCCCGTGATGGAGCAATAGACCAGGCGCGGATACCTGTTCTTGAGCTGTCCATAGTCCAGGCCATACCTGGCCAGGCCGCCAACCTTGTAGTTTTCGACCAGCACATCGGCATGCCCCAGCAGTTGGTGCAACCTGTCGCGGCCCGCTTCAGTGGCGATGTCGAGCGCGATGGACCGCTTGTTGCGGTTGGCGCTCAGGTAGTACGCGCTTTCCGCCGTCGCGCGGCCGTCCTGGTCGTTGATGTACGGCGGCCCCCATTTCCGGGTGTCGTCGCCCTCGCCCGGCTTTTCCACCTTGACCACGTCCGCGCCCAGGTCGCCCAACAGCTGCGTCGCGCTCGGGCCAGCCAGGATGCGCGAGAGGTCCAGGACACGCACGCCGCTGAGCGCGGAAGCTTCCACTGACTGCATACGCCTTCTCCATCAGAGTCGATCGATGCAGTCTAGAATTCGCAATCTTCACCTTCAATTGAGTTTTTTTTCAATATGAAGGCAAACATGGCGCACGTACCGGGCCGTGGCCGCGCGGCGCTACTTGACCGGGAACTTCAGCTTGGGCGCGGCCTCCCTGACCATGGCCCAGAAGGCATGCGCGGCGGGCGACAGCTTGCGTTCGTTCAGGCATGCCAGGCCCATCCTGCGCTTGGAGGCAGGGCTTATTTTCCGGTAGACCAGTCCCTCGTAAACCTGCGGCAGCACCAGCGACGCGAGCACCGAGATGCCCTGTCCGCGCCTGACGAACTCCAGGATGGACATGATCTGCGAGAGGTCGTGCGCGATATGCGGCTTGGCGCCAGCGCGCTCGAACATCCGCGTAATGACCGGTTGCGAGCCCGCGCGCGTCATGATCAGCGGATAGTCGATCAGGTCCTTCACGGCGATCGTCTTGCGCTCGGCCAGCGGATGCCCGACGGGCAGCACTACCATCAGTTCATCGGTGACCAGCGCCAGCGTGTCGAAGTCGGGTTTGGGCAAGGCCACCACGCCTATTTCGATGCGGCGCTCCACCAGCGCGCGCTCCAGCTCAGGATCCGGCTTCTCGGTGACGAAGACGTCGACGCCCGGATAGCGGGCTTTGAACATTTCCAGCAATTGCGGCAGGATGTTCAGCGAAGAACTCGCGCCCAATGATCCGAGATTCAGCAGGCCCGAGCGCAGGCCGGCGCTGGCGCTCGCCGTGGCCCGCACGATCTGCAAGGAGGCAAACACATCCCTGACATGCGGCAGGACCTGCTGCCCGGCATAGGTGAAGTGCACGCCCGAGGCATTGCGGTCGAGCATGGGCGCTCCCAGCGTGGCCTCCAGCGTGCGCAGGGCATGGCTGGTGGCTGACGGCGTCATGCCCAAACGCGCGCCGGCGCCCGCAATACTGTCAGCGGACGCCAACGCCAGCAACAGTTCCAGCTGTCTGAGGGAGAGGGATTTTGCTGCCTGATCCGGCATGGCCGTCGCTCCTTGGTGCTAATTCGCCAGCGCCTGCGCCAGCCCCAACGCCCGCGCCAGAAATGCCGACGCATCGTCCTTGCGATAACTGACGATCACCGGCGACACAAAGGTATCGGCGTCTATCGCCACATGCGCCACGTCCTGGCGCTGCAGCCGCTGCACCGACGCCGGCACCACCGTCACCCCGAGCCCCGCCGCCACCAGGCCGATGGCGGTCTGCAGTTCGTTCGCTTCCTGCACCACCTGCGGCGCATGTCCCGCCGCGCGGAACAGGCCCAGCACATGGTCGGAGAAGTTCGGCCGCGGGCGCGCCGGATACAGCACGAAGGGCTCGCGCGCCAGGCGTTCGACCGATACCCGCCGCAGACGCGCCAGCGGGTGACCCAAAGGGACCGCCGCCATCAGCGGTTCTGTCATCAGCACACGCCGTTCGATGGCGGGGTCGTCGAACAGGATGCGGCCTATGCCCAGGTCGATGCGTCCGGCCTTCAGCGCCTCCAGCTGCGGCAAGGTGGTCATTTCCGTGAGGCCTACTTCGACCTGCGGGTCCGCATTGCGCAGCTGCCGGATCAGCTCGGGCACGAAGCCGTAGAGGGTGGACGGCACGAAACCTATGCCGAACCAGCGCCGCTGGGTCTGTCCCAGCCGGCGCGTGCCCTCCAGCACTTCTTCCAGGCGCGCCGTCAGCAGGCGCGATTGTTCCAACAGGAAGCGGCCCGCTTCAGTGAGGCGCAGCGCCCGCGTGGTGCGTTCGAACAACTGCACGCCCAGTTCTTCCTCGAACAGGCGTATTTGGCGGCTGAGCGGCGGCTGGGCCATGTGCAGCCTCGCGGCCGCACGCGTGAAGCTGCCTTCTTCCGCCACGGCCTGGAAATAGCGCAGTTGCCTCAATTGCATTGCATGGCCCCATACATACCATAAAGGTATCAATCGGAACCCATATAGTCTTGGACTCGCAGGGAAAACGCAAGCCATACTGAGCCATCGCACGAACCTGATCGTAAAAGTATGAATCCCGGGAATTTCCTCCCGCGGGTTCGCGGACCATCGGCGCGCGGCGACACAATAATTCGAGCACTACGGAGACCATCATGCGCTTGCGCCCTGTATTCAAACGACTCGCCCAGGCATGCGTGGGCCTGGCGCTGCTGGGCGGCGCGTCCGCGGCGTTGGCGCAGACCTACCCGGATCACCCAGTCAAATGGATCGTGCCCTTCCCGCCGGGCGGCGCGATGGACAGCATCGCCCGCACCCTGGGCGAATCCATGGGCAAGCAGCTCAACACCACCTTCATCGTGGAAAACCGTGCAGGCGCCGGCGGCAATATCGGCGCGGCCAGCGTGGCCCGCGCCAAACCCGACGGCTACACCATCCTGATCGTGGCCAACGGCATGGCCGTCAATCCGGCGCTGTACACGGACCTGAACTACGACCCGATCAAGGACTTCGCGCCGATCTCGCTGCTGGCCGTGGTGCCGAACGTGCTGGTCACCAATCCCGCGCGCACCGGCGCCACCAGCGTGCAGGACGTGATCGCCAAGGCCAAGGCCCAGCCCAACCACTACACCTATGCCTCGGCCGGCGTGGGCACGTCCATCCATCTGGCGGGCGAGCTGTTCCTGTCCATGGCTCGGGTAGAAATGCTGCACGTGCCCTACAAGGGCAGCGGCCCGGCCATCGCCGACCTGCTGGGCGGACAGGTGGACTACATGTTCGACAGCATCACCTCCGCCAAGCCCCATATCGAGGCGGGCAAGCTGCGGGCGCTGGCGGTGACGACCAGCAAGCGTTCGGCCGCCCTGCCCGATGTGCCCACCGTGGCGGAAAGCGGCTTGCCCGGCTACGAACTGATGCCCTGGTTCGCGGCATTCGCCCCCGCCGGCACCCCGCCGGAAGTGGTGGCCAAGCTGAACGCGGCCATGCGCAAGGCGCTGAACGAGCCGAAGGTGCGCGCCACGCTGGAATCGATCGGCGCGGAGTCCATCGGCGGCACGCCGGATGAATTGCGCGACCACCTGGCGCGCGAAACCGCGCAATGGAAAACGCTGGTCAAGGAACGGAACATCAAGATCAATTGAGGCCCGTGCAGTCTGCGCCTACTCACCCATGATCGCCATCAACGCCACCTCTGTCGGTCAATGCTAAATTCGGCTTCGACCAAGACGGAGGCGGCATGTCTGAACGTTCCATCATCAGAAAGGGAGATCGAACCTCGCATGGCGGGACCGTCGCCGAAGGTCACCCTACGTCGATGCTCCTTGGACGAGAGATAGCGTTGGTGGGGCATAAGGTGACTTGCCCTAAATGCAAGGGAGCCTTTCCCATCCTGGCTGAGCCGGGACGCAATCATTCATTCATGGGCCGGGACACCGCCGTGGAGGGAATGCGCACTGCCTGCGGCGCCGTACTGATAGCGTCACAGATGGTGGCGCGCATCGGCTTTGCCCAAGGATTGTCCGATCCCGCTCCGATGGCGACAGCACAGAGCGACACGCTGTGCCAGGAATGCCTGGAGGCTGCTGCCCGCAATGCCGCAACCACTGTGGCGCGAGGATAGGTCGGTGGAGATGCAGGCACAGGAGTACTACGCGGCGCGTCTGAAGCAGACCAATTTCCCCTTGCGGCTTTACGGTCTGGTCGACGCGCTGCTGCACGATGAGGTTTTGCCCACCCATCCCTTATCCCGCTCCTCATCCTGCATCGCGCTGTTCGACGGCACGCCTGATGAAGCGCTGGCCCATGCCGGCCCCTGGCTGCTTGATTGCTCCGCTCCCGGGAATCCCCACATCACTGCGCTGCAACGTCTGGCCGATAGCGAGCCTGGATGCATTTGGGTCGTCAGCAGCTACGCCATGGACGATCTGGCCGAAGCCTTGCGGGCGCGATTGACTGTGCGCATGCCCAGCGGGGCAACAGCCTTGCTGCGCTACTACGACGCAAGACTCGCGGACGACATCGCAGCGCTGCTAACCCCCGAGCAACGAGCCGCGTTCTTTGCCCCCGTCCAGGACTGGCTGGCGCAACGCAACGGCGAACTCATCAGGATTCATCCCACCCATGGTGCTTGAACTCACCCCCCAGCAAGTCGCCGGCCTTTGCGCGATCGACGCCAAGGGATTTGTGCAGGGAGTCACGCAGGACATCCTGCGCGACTACCCCGGGCTGGCCGAGGCTGGCTTGAGCGCAAGACTTGCCACTGCTCTCGCGCAGGCGCGGGCCTTGGGAATAGACGAGGACGCGAATCTTGTCGAATTTCTCAGGACCGAGGCGCTGGTTCCTGGATTCTATAAACAGCCCGGGTTCCTTGCCTGGATTCGCAAGCCCGGACGCCCCGCGGATCAACGGTTTCATGACTACATGCAGGTGATGAAATGGCAGTCGCGCCAACAGCTCCGACAAGAGCATAGGGATTAAGGGAAATGCCTGGACCTCTCGCAATACCAATCGCAGGATGGGTGGTGGAAGCCATGGCAGCCGCGTTCGCCCGGGCGGCAGCAAGCGCCGCGGCAGGTGCCGTGCTGGGCGGCGTGGCCACTTTGCCGGGCGATACGCCTCGCGAAGACAGCGAAGCCAAACCAATCGACCGCGCCTTGCCCAGGACCGAAGAACCCTGCAAGAAATGTCCGCCGGACCTGGGGATGAAAGTCAGGCGCAGGCATGGGGAAAATTGGAACGCCTATGCCTATCAAGCCCGGATTACCGGGTTCGACTACGACACCGAGTATTGTTTGTGGAGCGATGAATGGAATTGGAAAGGGGTAGCCCTAGGCCAGAAGTTTGATATCGACTTCGATGGTTTCGTGTCCGCGGAATGCCTGTTGCAGGAAACAAAGGGCAACTACGATCAGTTCATCGGAAAAAATGGCAATACTGAACCGTGGTTTGGTGGATTCAAAAATATGTCAGAAATCATCGAGCGACAGGCCGTTCCCGTTCATTCAAACCCTCCGACAAAACTCCGTTGGTACTTCCAGACGCCGCGGACTCGCGAGAGAATGCTGCCCATCCTGCAACGATACCGCGTAGAGTCCATCTATCATCCCTGAGGGAAAATCATGCTGATTACCGCGCAATTCAGAGACCCCTCGCTACGCCCCGAAGATTTTTCATCTCAACTGGAAAAACTGCTTCCTCTCACTCTCTCTATGGACTCTCATTCCCGGCAACATAAGGGATGGTATGCACAGGGGGACAGTCTGGAGGAAGCTCTGCTCTATCCCGCGTTCGACAAGAGCGCTCCATCTGCGGCCCTTTTGGCCATGTTGAAGCACAAGTATCGGAAAGATGCGTCGGTGACACACATAGCCCTCTGGAATGGAGAAACAGAACGTGACCAAGGCATTTCCATATCGATTCAAGTTGGTAGCGCGTTTTTTCCAAGCTCATTGGATATCGACACCATGGACGATGCTGCGGTCGGATCCCTAGATGAAATGGCAACCATCATTGGCGTCATTATCGATGTGCTACGACCGCTGTACGTCGTCGCTCACCCTCGCGCCTACTCTGCCCAAAAAGTTTTCGACGACAAACCTGGCGTCGGCTGGATGCTATACCTTCCGCAAGTGATCACCGCCGAGCAAGTCCCGGAAGCCCAGGCGCTGATTCCCGTTCCCGTCGCCGGGAAAAAACAGACCGGCACCATCATCGTCAGCGTCGCGAACGAAGTGTTTTCGCTGGACAACGCCAGCCATGTGGAACTCGCGAACCGCATCGAGATGCGCCTGGTGGACCAGGACCTGCTGCCGCGCTACGCGGATCTCTAGCCCAGCCGCCGCTTCGGCCTGGCCCCGTCCCAGGGATAGCCGTCAAACGTATCCTTCACTAGTTCCCGCAGCCAGATAATGGCCGGATCCTGGTGAAAGCGCGGATGCCAATGCTGGCGCAGCGCGAAGGACGGCAGCGGCAATGGCGGCTCCAGCACCTTGACCACGCCGTAGCTACCGAACACATTGCCCAGCTCCTGCGGCACCGTGGCGATCAGGTCCGGATGCTGGTCCAGCAATAGCGGCACCACCAGGAAGTGCGGTGTCGACAGGAAGATGTTGCGCTTGACGCCCTGCTCCTCCAGCGCGCTGTCATAGGCTTCGGAAGAACGCCCCGCCAGCGTCACGACGATGTGCGGCATGCGCTGGAATTGTTCCAGCGTCAGCTCGTCGCCCACCTCCTTGTTCTTCACGCTGACCAGCGTCACGAAGCGATGCATGAACAGCTGCTGCTGAAACAGGCCCTGCGGCGCCGCGCGCAGCGATCCCAGCACCAGGTCCACCTCGCCCGAGGCCAGCAGCGGCTCGACCTGCTGCAGCGGCACCTGGCGCGTGCGCAGGGTGCAGTGCGGCGCCAGTTCGCGCAGGCGCTTGATCAGCGGCGGCAGGAACACCAGTTCACCCATGTCCGTCATGCACAGGGTGAAGACGCGCATGGCCGAGGCCGGATCGAATTGCGCCTGCGACAGCACCTGTCCGCGTATGGTCGCCATCAACGCCAGGATGGTCGGCGCCAGGCTCTCTGATTTCGGCGTGGGTTGCATGCCCTGGCCGGTCTTCACGAACAGCGGATCGTCGAAGAATGCGCGCAAGCGGTTCACGGCATGGCTCATGGCGCTTTGCGACAGGCCCAGCTGTTCGCCGGCGCGCGTCACGCTGCGTTCGCGCATCAGGCTGTCGAAGACGGCGAGCAGGTTGAGGTCCAGTTTCTCGTTATGCATAACGTGCATTTCCAGAATCAGGTTCATGATATTGACGCATATTCCGCCGCTATCTATCGTCTTGTCAAACGCCGCGCAGACCGGCGTTTCCACAAGGAGACAAGATCTTGAAACCCCTTCTACACCCCGTGCGCGCGGTGCTGGTTTCGTGCGCCCTGCTGTCCTGTAGCGCCGCCTCGGCCGATGTCGGCGTCGGCGTCGGCGTCATCCTGTCGCTCACCGGTCCGGCCGCGTCGCTGGGCGGCCCGGCCAAGAATGCGATAGACCTGCTGCCGCGCGAAGTCGCGGGCGAGGCGGTGCGCTACATCGTGCTGGACGACGCGTCCGACGCCACCGGCGCAGCCCGCGCCTTCCGCCGGCTGGTCGACGAGCACAACGTGGACGTGGTGCTGGGCACCTCGGTCACGCCCGCCACCCTGACCCTGCTGCCCATCGCCCAGGAGAAGAAGGTGCCCTTGATGAGCCTGGCGGCCGGGGCCAAGCTGGTCGAACCCATGGACGCGCAACGCCATTGGGTGTTCAAGGTGGTGCAGAACGAGAATCTGATGGTGGCCAGCACCGTCGCGCATATGCAGGCCGCCGGCGTGAAGTCGCTGGGCTACATCGGTTTCGCCGACGCCTACGGCGACAGCTGGCTGGCCGAAGTCTCCGCGCAGGCTGCGCGCGCCGGCATCAAGCTGGTCGCCACCGAACGCTACGTGAAGACCGACACCAGCGTCACGGCGCAGACCCTGAAGCTGCTGGCCGCGAAGCCGGACGCGGTCATCGTGGCGGCGTCCGGCACGCCCGGGGCACTGCCGCAGAAATCGCTGCGCGAACGCGGCTATGCCGGCCGCATCTACCAGACCTACGGCATCGCCAACCGCGAGTTCCTGCGCATCGCCGGCAAGGACGCCGAAGGCGCGCTGTTCGCGGTGGGCCCGGTCGTGGTCGCCAGCCAGCTGGACGAGTCCAACCCGGTGCGCGCGGTCGCCATGGACCTGACCCAGCGTTATGAAGCCGCCCACGGCAAGGACTCCATGTCGGTGTTCGCGGCCAACGCCTGGGACGCCGCCATCGTGCTGCAACAGGCCTTGAAGGCCACGCTGCCCAAGGCCAAACCTGGCACGCCGGAATTCAGGGCGGGCCTGCGCGACGCGCTGGAAGCCACCCGCGACGCCGTCACCTCGCAAGGCGTGTCCACCATGTCGCCCACCGACCACGTCGGCTATGACGAACGCGCCGCTGTCATGGTGCAGATCAAGGACGGCGCCTGGCGCTACGTCAAGTAAACACAGGAGCAAACCCATGTTCATCAAAAACACCTGGTACGTCGCGGCCTGGGACCAGGAAGTCAGCGCGGACGGCCTGTTCTCGCGCACCATCATCGGCGTGCCCGTGCTGATGTACCGCGATAGCGCGGGCCGGCTGGTGGCGCTGGAAGACCGCTGCTGCCACCGCGGCGCGCCCTTGTCGGTGGGCCGGCGCGAAGGCGATTGCGTGCGCTGCATGTACCACGGCCTGAAGTTCGACCCGACCGGCACCTGTGTCGAAGCGCCAGCGCAGGCGCGCATTCCGCCGCAGGCCAGGGTGCGCACCTTCCCGGTGGTGGAGCGGCACCGCTGGATCTGGATCTGGATGGGCGACCCGGAACGCGCCGACCCGGCCCTCATCCCCGACACCCAATGGCTGGACCATCCGGACTGGCGCAGCCTGGACGGCTACATCCATTACGACGTCAACTATCTGCTGATCGCCGACAACCTGCTCGATTTCTCGCATCTGCCCTTCGTGCACCCCACCACCCTGGGCGGCAGCGAAGACTATGCCTCGGTATCGCCCAAGGTCGACCGGCTGCCCGATGGCGTTCGTATCACGCGCTGGACGCTCAACACCGAAGCGCCTGCCTTCGCAAAGAAGGTCCGCGAGTGGCCAGGCCTGGTGGACCGCTGGAACATCTACAACTTCACGCTGCCCGGCATCCTGCTGATGGATTCGGGCATGGCTCCGGCAGGCGGCGGCGCGCAGGAAGGCAATCGCGCAGGCGGGATCGAATTCCGCGGCTGCCAAGCCCTGACGCCGGAGACCGCGACATCCACCCACTATTTCTTCGCGCATCCGCACAACTTCTCCATCGACCGGCCCGACATCACCGCGTCCATCCATCAGAGCGTGGTGGACGCCTTCGACGAAGACCGCGACATCATCACCGCGCAGCAGCGCTCCTTGTCCCTGGCGCCCGACTTCAAGATGGTGCCGCTGTCCATCGACGCCGCGTTGTCCCAGTTCCGCTGGGTGGTGGCGCGCCGCGTCGAGGAAGAGCAGCAGCAGGCCGCGGCTGGCGGGTCCGCCGTGCACGCGGCTCAGGCGGTGGCCTGAGATGCGGCGGTTGATGGTCAGCCGCATCGTGCGCGAGGCGAGCGGCGTGCTGGGCCTGCATCTGCGCAGCCCCGACGGCGCCATGCTGCCGGCATTCGAAGCCGGCGCGCATGTGGATGTGGCGCTGGGCAATGGCCTGCTCAGGCAGTACTCCCTATGCGGCGATCCGGCGGAGCTGGGCGTCTACCGGCTGGGCGTCGGCCTCGCGGCCAATTCGCGCGGCGGCTCGCGCTACGTCCATGAACAGCTGCGTGAAGGCGACCTGGTGGATATCGGCGAACCCAGGCAATTGTTCGGGCTGCATGCGCAGGCCGCATGCCACGTCTTCATCGCGGGAGGCATAGGCATCACGCCCATACTCAGCATGATCCATGCATGCGAAAAGCGCGGCGAGCCCTGGCGCCTGCTGTATTGCGCGCGCGATCGCGACGCGGCCGCCTATCTGCCCGAACTCGCCGTCCACGGCGAACGCGTGCATCTGCATGTCGACAGCGAACGAGGCGGCGCGCGCTGCGACCTGGACCGGTATCTGAGCGAGCGGCAAGCGGCGGGCCTGCATGTCTATTGCTGCGGGCCGGGGCCGCTGATGGATGCGGTGGCCGCCGCCTGTGAACGCGGCGGCATCCTCCCAGCCCGCGTGCATTTCGAGCGCTTCGCCGCTGCCGCGCCCCCCGTGGCGGAAGCCGCCGCGACTTTCAAGATCAGGCTGGCGCGCAGCGGCGGCTGCCACGAAGTGCCGGCGGACAAGTCCGTGCTGGACGTCTTGGAGGCGGCGGGCGTCGCCTGGCCCCACTCCTGCCGCGAAGGCCTGTGCCGCAGCTGCGAGGCCGGCGTGCTATCCGGCGAGGTCGAGCATCGCGACTATGTGCTCAGCGACGAGGAACGCGCCGCCAACCGCAGCATGATGGTCTGCGTGTCGCGCGGCTGTGGCACGCTGGAGTTGGACGTCTAGGCCGGTTCCTGCAAGGCCGACGCATCCAGCAGATGGTCGACGATGGCGAGTATCTGCTCGGCGGCCTCGGCGATGTGCCGTTCCAACGCGGCCTCGGCCTGTTCGGCCCGGCCCTGCCGGGCGAGCGCAATCAGTTCGCTGTGTTCGTCGTGGGCCTGTTGGCGGATCGGCGCGTTGACGATCTGGAAGCGGAAATAGCGTTCGGATTTTTCATGCAGCGCGCGCACCATGGCCAGCGCGGCGGGCCGTTGCGCCGAGCGGTACAGCAGTTCATGCAGCTGCCAGTTCAGGCGGCCCCATTGCTCGGGCTCGGCGGCGTCCATCTGCGCCACCACCTGGCTGGCCAGGTCCAGATCCAGGACCTCGCGCTGCTGCACGGCCAGGCGGAACAGCCACGGCTCCAGCCGCAGGCGGATATCGAAGAACTCCTGCACCTCGGCCCGCGACAGCATGGACACATAGGCGCCGCGGTGCGGGATCATGTCGATCAGCCCTTCGGCGCTGAGCTGGCGGATGGCCTCGCGCACGGGCAGGCGGCTCACGCCCAGTTCCTCGGCGAACAATTCCTGGCGCAGCGCGGAGCCGGGAGGAATCGCGCCCGACAGGATGCGGTCGCGCAATTCGTCGACCACCAGTTCGACGGCGGTCTTGCGCACGAGACGGCCGGGAGTAGCGGCCTGGGGACGGGACTGCGGAGGAGCGGAAAGCGGCGAATTCTGGGACACGTATAACCTGCCTGGTTGAGCCGCCGGGCGGGAGCCGCACGGCGTAGGGTTGCCGGAACCGGCCCCGTCCATGCCCAGGAAAACCCCGAGAGACAGCCGGTGCCCGCAGCCCGTTTAATGTGAGTATATTGGATCCATGATCCAGTTCAAGCCGCCACTCCCTGAGCGACGGCCCGAGGCCCCAGCCTCGTTTTTTTAAGTCCCATATTTTTGGATCCAATATCCAATAACCAACATCCAACCGGAACAAGCCGGATGGACCACGCATCAGGAGTCGCAGCATGAGCATTCAATGGCAAGGCGTATTCCCCGCCGTCACCACCAAGCTGAAACCCGATTTTTCACTGGACCTGGAGGCTATTGGCCAGGGACTGGAACGCCTGATCGAGAACGGCGTGGGCGGCGTGGTGATGATGGGCATGGTGGGCGAAAACGCCCAGCTCTCGCCCGAAGAGAAACTGCAGGTGCTGCGCACCGCCGTGGACACCGTGCGCGGCCGGGTGCCGGTGGTCTCGGGCGTGGCGGAAACCGGCACCGCGCGCGCCGCCGCCTTCGCCCAGGAAGCCGCGCGCATCGGCGTGAACGGCCTGATGGTGTTCCCCGGCCTGACCTACAAATCCGACGCCCGCGAGACCGTGGCCTTCTACCGCATGGTGGCGCGGGCCAGCGCCCTGCCCATTCTGCTCTACAACAACCCGCGCGGCTACGGCGTGGACCTGACGCCGGACCTGGTGGCGGAACTGCTGGAAGAGCCCACCATCGTCGCCATCAAGGAGGAATCCTACGACACCACCCGCGTGACCGACCTGATCACGCGCTTTGGCGACCGGCTGGCCGTGGTCTGCGGCGTGGACGACCTGATTCTGGAAAGCGCCGCGCTGGGCGTGACCGCCTGGGTGTCGGGCATGGCCAATGCGGTGCCCAAGGCCTCGGTCGACCTGCTGAAACTGGCCGTCGAAGGAGATTTCGTGCGGGCCCGCAAGCTCTATGCCGCGCTGACGCCGTTGTTCCACCTGGACACGGTGGTCAAGCTGGTGCAGCACATCAAACTGGCCGAACACCTGATCACCGGCAGCGCCGAAGCCGTCAAGCCGCCGCGCCTGGACCTGGCCGGAGCCGAACGCGAACGCACCATCGCCATCACCAAGCAGACGCTCGCGGACCTTTCCGCCTTGGGCTACTGATACCGGAGCCGCCACCATGCGCCCCTACCGCCTGTCCGCGCTGGCCATCAGCGCCCTGTCCGCAGTTTCCGTCCTGTCCGCCGCGCATGCCGCGGACTACCCCGCCCGCTCGATGGAACTGGTGGTCGCCTACCAGCCCGGCGGCGGCAGCGACAACACCGCGCGCGCCATCGCCGAGGCGGTGCGCCCGCCGCTGCTGGCGCAGCCCACGGTGGTGATCAACAAGCCCGGAGCCAGCGGTTCCATCGGCTGGGCCTACGTCGCCAACGCGCAGCCCGACGGCTACCGGCTGGTGCTGATGACGCCCGAAATGCTGGTGGTTCCCTTGATGGGCATAGGCAAGACCACGGTTGGCGACTTCCAGCCCATCGCCCGCTTCACCGACGATCCCTCGTCGGTCACGGTGCGCGCCGATGCGCCCTGGAAGACGGTGGAGGAATTCCTGGCGGACGCGAAGAAGAATCCCGAGCGCGTTGCCGTGTCCAATGCCGGCATAGGCACCGTGCCGCACATGGCGGCCGCGGCCCTGGGCGAACAGGCCGGCGTGAAGTTCGTGCACGTGCCCTACCAGGGTTCGGCCCCGGCCATCATGGGCCTGCTGGCGGGCGACGTGCAAGCCACGACAGTCGCCTACGCCGAACTGCAGCAGCACGTCGAAACCGGCAAGCTGCGCACCCTGGCCGTCATGGCGCCCAAGCGCCTGGACAACCTGCCCGCCGTGCCCACCATGAAGGAAAAAGGCGCGGACCTGCAGTTCAGCGTCTGGCGCGGCATCGGCCTGCCCAAGGCCACGCCCGCGGCCGCGGTGGAGAAATGGCGGGCCGCAGCCCGCCAGGTGGCGCAATCGCAGGACTTCCAGGCGCTGATGCGCAAGCAGAACCTGACGCCCTCCTACGCCGACCTGCCGCAGTTCACGGCCGACGTGCCGCGCCAGGAGGAGGCGTTCAAGGCGCTGGTGCCGAAGCTGAATTTGAAGCCGTAGGCTTGAAGCCCTGATTGTTGAACCCTGAACGGCAGCGGGCGCGGCGCCGACGCGTCACGCCCGCAAGCCTGGCCCGTCTACTCGACCGTCGCGCCCGACTTCTTCACCACTTCCGCCCAGCGCGGGATTTCAGTCGCCATCAGGTCGCGCAGCTGATCCGGCGTGCTGCCGACCAGTTCCATCCCCATGGTCTTGCCCAGCTTCTCCTGCACGTCCGGCTCTTTCAGGATCACCGCGATTTCCTGCGCCAGCTTGTCGAGGATGGGCTTGGGCGTGCCCTTGGGCGCGTACACGGCCTGCCAGGACGCCATCTGGAAGCCCGGCACGCCGGCTTCCTGCATGGTCGGCACCTCGGGCGCGAGCGCGATGCGGTCCTTGGTCGTCACGGCCAGCAGCTTGAGCTTGCCGGTCTGCAGCAAGGGCAAGGCCGCGGTCATCTGGTCGAACATGAAGGTCACCGCCCCCGACGACACGTCCACCATGGCGGGCGGCGTGCCCTTGTACGGCACGTGCGTCAGCGGCACGCCTATCATGCTGGAGAACAGTTCGCCGGCCAGGTGCGTGGAGGTGCCCGCGCCGGAGGACGCGAAGGTGCGCTTGCTCGGGTCGCGCTTCAACAGGGCGATCAGGTCGGCAACGGAATTCACGCCCAGGTTGGGATCTACCAGCAGCACGTTGGGCAGGTAGGCGATCAGCGAGACCGGCTCGAAATCCTTGACCGGGTCGTACTTCAGGTTCTTGTACAGGCTGGCGTTGATGGCGTGCGTGCTGATGGTGCCGCCGAACAGCGTATATCCATCCGGCGGGGCCTTGGCCACATAGGTCGCGCCGATGCCTCCCGCCGCGCCAGGCTTGTTTTCGACGATGACGTTCTGGTGCAGGCGGTCGCCCAGCTTCTGCGCCAGCACCCGGCCCACCACGTCGGTCGAACCGCCCACGGTGAATGGCACCACATAGGAAATCGGCTTTTGCGCGGGCCAGTCGGCAGCCTGGGCGGGCAATGCCAGCGCGCCCAATACAGTGGTGGCCAGCAGCGCGGCCAGCGCGCCGCGTCGTTGCGTATTCATGGTTGTCTCCTGCCTCTTGTTTGGCTTATGGGTTGCCGGCTGCGCCGGCGGCAAGGCTCAGCGGCCCTGTTGCTTGCGCCAGGCGGCGAACTTGTCCTTGGCGCCCGGATCGGTGGGCGGATACAGCCCGAGAATGGACGCGCCCTGCTGCACCTCGCTGGTCACGAAATCCTCGAAGGCCGTCATCTCCACGGCCTCAATGGCGATCTCATCGGCCAGATTGGCGGGTATCACCACCACGCCCTCGCGGTCGCCCACGACGATGTCGCCTGGCCACACCGCCACGTCGCCGCAGCCGATGGGCGCGTTGATGTCCAGCGCCTGATGCAGGGTCAGATTGGTCGGCGCCGACGGCCGCTGGTGATAGGCGGCAAAACCCAGTTCGGCGATCTCGGGCGAATCGCGGAAACCGCCGTCCGTCACCACGCCGGCCACGCCGCGCTTCATCAGCCGCGTGACCAGGATGGAGCCTGCGGACGCCGCGCGCGCGTCCTTGCGGCTGTCCATCACCAACACCGCGCCTTCCGGGCAGGTCTCGACCGCAACGCGCTGCGGATGGGCGCGATCCTCGAACACCTTGATGGTGTTCAGGTCCTCGCGGGCGGGAATGTAGCGCAGGGTAAAGGCCGGACCGACCATATTCGGCAGCGCGGCATTCAACGGACGCACGTCCTGGATGAACTGGTTGCGCAAACCGCGCTTGAACAAGGCCGTGCACAGGGTGGCGGTGCTGACGCCAGCCAGGCGGGCGCGGGTTTCGGGATTCATTTGGGACACGATGGCTCCGGGGGGGGGGCTGAAGACTGTGGGGATGGAACTCGGGTGGCGCCTAGAAGATCTCGGGCTCGGGCACCGGCGCGCCGAAGCCGGTTTCCAGGAAATCGAAATCGCAGCCGTCATTGGCCTGCAGGATGTGCTTCGAGTACATCCAGCCATAGCCGCGTTCGTAGCGCCTGGGCGGCGGCGTCCAGGCGGCGCGGCGCGCCGCCAATTCGTCGTCGCTGACGTTCAGGTGGATGCTGCGCGCGGGCACGTCCACGGAGATCAGGTCGCCCGTCTTGACCAGCGCCAGCGGGCCGCCGACATAGCTTTCCGGCGCCACGTGCAGGATGCAGGCGCCGTAGCTGGTGCCGCTCATGCGGGCGTCGGACAGGCGCAGCATGTCGCGCACGCCCTGCTTCACCAGCTTGGTCGGAATCGGCAGCATGCCCCATTCCGGCATGCCGGGACCGCCTTGGGGACCGGCGTTGCGCAGGATCATGATGTGGTCGGCGGTGACGTCCAGGTTTTCGTCGTCCACCGCGGCCTTCATGCTGGGATAGTCGTCGAATACCAGGGCCGGACCGGTGTGGCGCAGATACTGCGGCGCGCAGGCGCTGGGCTTGATGACGCAGCCGTCAGGCGCGATGTTGCCGCGCAGCACGGCCAGCGCGCCTTCGTCGTAGATGGCGCGGTCCAGCGGGCGGATCACGTCGTCGTTGTAGACCTCGGCGCCGGCGATGTTCTCCCCCAGCGTCTTGCCGGTGACCGTCATGGCGGACCTGTCCAGATGATCGTGCAGCCGCGACATCAGCGCCGGCAGCCCGCCCGCGTAGAAGAAGTCTTCCATCAGATAGGTGTCGCCGCTGGGCCGGATGTTGGCGATCACCGGCACCTTGCGGCTGGCGGCGTCGAAGTCGTCCAGGCCCACGGCGCAGCCGGCACGGCGCGACATGGCGACCAGGTGCACGATGGCGTTGGTGGAGCAGCCCATGGCCATGGCCACGTTGATGGCATTCTTGAAGGACGCCAGGCTCAGGATGCGCTGCGGCGTAAGGTCTTCCCAGACCATCTCGACGACGCGCCGGCCGCACTCGGCCGACATGCGCATATGGTTGACGTCTGCCGCCGGGATCGACGATGCGCCCGGCAGAGTCATGCCTATGGCTTCGGCGATGGCGGTCATGGTGCTGGCGGTACCCATGGTCATGCAGGTGCCGTAGCTGCGGGCGATGCCGCCTTCGACCTCGGTCCATTGTTCCTGCGTGATCTTGCCGGCGCGGCGCTCGTCCCAGAGCTTCCAGGCGTCGGAGCCCGAGCCCAGTATCTTGCCCTTCCAGTTGCCGCGCAGCATGGGGCCGGCCGGCACGTAGACACAGGGCAGCCCGGCGCTGACCGCGCCCATGAGCAGGCCTGGCGTGGTCTTGTCGCAGCCGCCCATGAGCACGGCGCCATCCACCGGATGGCTGCGCAGCAGTTCCTCGGTCTCCATCGCCAGGAAGTTGCGGTACAGCATGGTGGTCGGCTTGACGAACGATTCCGACACCGAGATCGCCGGCAGTTCCACCGGAAAGCCACCTGCCTGGAACACGCCGCGCTTGACGTCCTCGACGCGCTGCTTGAAGTGGCTGTGGCAGGGATTGAGGTCCGACCAGGTATTGATGATGGCGATGATGGGGCGGCCCGCCCAGTCGTCGGGGCCGTACCCCATTTGCATCATGCGGGAACGGTGGCCGAAGGAGCGCAGGTCGTCCCTGGCCATCCAGGCGGCGCTGCGCAGGCTTTCGTAAGAGCGTTTCATAGGGCGTGGCGGTGTTTCGTGATGGCGACCGGGCCATTTAAACACTAATACATTAGTGCGTCAGCTAGGTAAAAACCCGCTAAACTCCGTTACTCTTCAGGCCCCATTCCGCACGCGACCCGATGCAAAGCACCAAGCTCAGACTGGACCGCTCGCGCCACGCCGCGCCGCAGGTCTTCGAACACCTACGCGAACAGATCGTGTCCCTGGAACTCGCGCCCGGGGCGCCGCTGTCGCGCATCACCCTGGCGGAAACCTACGGTCTGAGCCAGACCCCGATCCGCGACGCGCTGATGCGCCTGGCCGAGGAAGCGCTGGTCGAAATCTACCCGCAGCACACCACGGTGGTCAGCCGCATCGACGTCGCCGCCGCCCGCGAGGCGCATTTCCTGCGCCGCTCGCTGGAACTGGAGATCGTGCAGGTGCTGGCGCAGCGCCCCGACCCGCTGCTGTTCAAGCGCCTGCAGGCCAGCATCGACCTGCAGCGCGCCAGCCACGCCAGCGGCCAGTACCAGCATTTCATCGACGCCGACCAGGCCTTCCACCGCGACATGCACGAAGCCGCCGGCGTGGCCCGGCTGTGGGAACTGGAGCAGCGCTACAGCGGCCACCTGGACCGCCTGCGCCGCCTGCACCTGCCTGAAGCCGGCAAGGCCGAACGCATCCTTGACGATCACCAGCGCCTGCTGGACGCCATCGTCGCGCAGGATCCCCTGCGCGCCCAGCAGGTGCTGCGGGAACATCTGTCTGGCACCCTCAGCCAGGTGGCCGAGATCTGCAAACGTTATCCGGAATATGTGCAAACGGCTTAGCGCCCATCAACACTAAGGCGTCTCTCTTAGCGTCAACACGTCCTAAGGCGCATTCGCGCCGCGTGCGCCCGCCCTGCCCGGTATGATCGGGTACACGCCACGGCCACAAGCCTGGCGACGGCGCGTAGCGCCCCCACCGGAAAACACCAATGACCGTTAGGCACGCATCCCTCATCGCGCTGGCCGTGGCCGCTTGGGTCCACCCCGCGCAGGCCGCCCCGCCCGGCGCCTGCGAAACCATTACCGTCCGCGAAGGCGATCCGGTACCCGCCGGCGCCTGCGCCGTGAACATCGTGCCGCACGATCCAGGACCCGGCGGCATGCTGTCCGCCGAAGCCGACTGGCTGCCGGTGGACCCGCAAGCCATGCCGGGCGTGTTCTACGACAGCGCATCGATCAAGATGGTATCGGAGCGTCCAGCCGTCATGGCCGTTAACGTGGCCTGGTTCTACGCCCAGCCCAAGATCTCCGCGGCCAATGGGCAACCCTACCGCTCCGTGACCCAGCCGGTCACCATGAACTGCTCCGCCGGCACCTATACCGTCAGCCAGGTCGTGCACCACGCGGGCGAGAATGCCACCGGCCCCATTGTGGAGTCGCTGCCCCCGCCCGGCATCCGCAATGCGCCAATCGCGCAAGACCCGGTGCAGCGCAAGCTGCGCGAGATGGTTTGCCCGGCGAATGGCAAAGGCCCACGCAAGTAAGACTGCACCGTTCCGATAACGCCGCGCTGCCGCGCAGGCGCAGTCATCCGGCGGTGTTGGCCGCCAACCGCGCCTGGCGCTTGACCAGCTCGGTTTTCAACTGCACCAGGCTGGGCGTGACGATGGGCAGGAACGCGGCTTCGCGCCAGCGCCGCGCAAAGCCCGCTCCCGCCGGCAGCAGATAGGCCGCGCCGCCGCTGGCCTGCAATTCCAGCTGCACTGCCTGCTGGGCCGCTTCCGCCAATGCGATGCGGATTTCGAACAGCCGCCACGGCTCGGCCACGAAGCCGCCGTTGCGCACCCCTTCGATCAATCGGGAGGTCAAGGTCTCCACCTGCGCCGCCAGCGCTTGCAGCGGCTGGCCCAGGATGCCGCGCGAGGACTGCCCCAGGCCTGCCTGTTGGGCGGCGCGCAGGGCGCCCCGCGCCAGGCCGATGGACAGCGCGCACTGCATGCCGGCGAAGGCCGGCCTGGCCTGCGGCAGATACTGGCGCGCATCGGGATGGATCAGCCACTGCGGGCCGATGCGCACGCCGCTCACTTCCAGCGCCGCGGTATTGGTCGACTGCAGCGCCAGCAAGGACAGGTCCGGGCTGCGTTCCAGCCCCGCGATGCCATGCGGCAGCGCCACCACCGCCGGCGTGCCATCCGGCGCGGAAACGGCGGCGGCCACCAGGAAGCCCTGCGTCCGCAGGTTGGTGACCCAGGGCATCTGGCCATCCAGCACCCACTCATCGCCATCCTCGCGCGCGGCGATCTGCAGCGATTCGATGCCGCTGAGGTACTTCATGGCATTCGAGAGCGCGGTCGCGCCCGCCTGCTCGCCTTCCAGCAACGGCGCCAGCCATGCGTCCGTCAGGTCGGCGTTGGGGCTGCGCAGCAGGTACTCGATGAAGACGCGCTGGCTCCAGGCCACGAAGGCGGCCGCGACGGACAGCTCCGCCAATTGCGCTATCGCTTCGATGGCATCGCCGATATCCGTGTCCGGCAAGCCGCCGCGCGCCGCCGGCACGCCATGGCGGAAGGCATCGGCGGCGGCCAGCCGGGGCAGCACGGTCGCCGCATCCAGGCTGCCGTCGTCCAAGGCATCGGCGTGCTGACGCAGCCAGGCCTTCAGATCTGCCGGCAGCGCGGCGTGGGCGGGCGAACGGGCCATGAGGATCTCCTGCGGGTCATGATGGAAGCCAGTGCGCGCGCGTACTCGCGCACTTCCCCATGATGCCCGCAAACTGCTCTGCCCGGTCGACCGTATCAGCAGCCGGCGCGGGCAGCCCCGCGGCCGGCTTCAGCACGTGGCCCGGCTGGTCACACCTGCGCCAAGGCCTGGTCCAGATCGGCCAGCAGATCGTCGATGTGCTCGATGCCGATGGACAAGCGCACGGTTTCCTCGCGCACGCCGGCCTTCTGCAGCTCTTCGGGGTTGAGCTGGCGGTGCGTGGTGGACGCGGGGTGCGTGGCCAGCGACTTGGAATCGCCGATATTCACCAAGCGGGTGAACAGCTGCAGCGCATCCTGGAAGCGCGCGCCCGCCTCGCGGCCGCCCTTCACGCCGAAGGTGAACAGGCCGGGCGCCTTGCCGCCCAGGTACTTCTGCGCCAAGGCGTGGTCGGGATGGTCCGGCAGGCCGGCGTAGTTGACCCATTCCACCTTGGCATGCTCGCGCAGGTAGTTGGCGATCTTGACGGTGTTCTCGACGATGCGGTCGACGCGCAGCGCCAGGGTCTCGATGCCCTGCAGGATCTGGAACGAATTGAAAGGCGAGATCGCCGCGCCGGTATTGCGCAGCGGCACCACGCGAGCGCGGCCAATGTAGGCGGCCGGGCCGAAGGCTTCGGTGTAGACCACGCCGTGGTAGCTGACGTCCGGCGTGCTCAGGCGCTTGAAGCGCTCCTTGTGCTCGCCCCAAGGAAACTTGCCGGAGTCGATGATGGCGCCGCCCAGGCTGGTGCCGTGGCCGCCCAGGTACTTGGTCAGCGACTGCACCACGATGTCGGCGCCGTGCTCGATGGGACGCAGCAGGTAAGGCGACGGCACGGTGTTGTCGACGATCAGCGGCAGGCCGTGGCGGTGCGCCAGCTCGGCCAATGCGGCGATGTCGGTGATGTTGCCCAAGGGGTTGCCGACCGATTCCGCGAAGATGGCCTTGGTACGGTCATCGATCTGGGCCTCGAAGGCGGCCAGGTCGGACGGATTGGCGAAACGCGTGGTGATGCCGTATTGCGGCAGCGTGTGCGCGAACAGGTTGTAGGTGCCGCCGTACAGCGTGCTCGACGAGACGATGTTGTCGCCCGCTTCGGCGATGGTCAGGATAGCGTAGGTCACGGCCGCCTGGCCCGAGGCCAGCGCCAGCGCGGCGATGCCGCCTTCCAGCGCCGCCACGCGCTGTTCCAGCACGTCCGTGGTCGGGTTCATGATACGGGTGTAGATATTGCCCGGCACCTTGAGGTCGAACAGGTCGGCGCCATGCTGCGTGTCGTCGAACGCATAGGCCACGGTCTGGTAGATGGGCACCGCCACGGCGCGCGTGGTCGGATCGGGGCGGTAGCCGCCATGTACGGCAATGGTCTCAAGTCGCCAGGGCTTGTCTGGTTGGGTCACGCGTGTCTCCTTTATTGATGCTGATAGCGGTGTATGCCGTCCAGGCCGATTGTAGTTATGCGGGCTCGATATGGATACCGCCCGGCGCTCATAACCATATCACCGCAAGGCGCGCCGTTCAGAAGCGCTCGTCCATCAGCGCCGGCATCACGATTTCCCGCACGAACGATGCGTCCGACAGATGCAACAGCGTGCGCGTCATCGCCACCACGTCGTGCATGGGTATCAGGCTGCCCTCTCCCCGCAGGCTCGCGGTTTCCCTCGGCACCTCGAGGCCGTCATCCGTGTTCAGGTAGCCCAGCTGCAGGCAGGTCACCGCCAGCCGTCGCGCCCGGAAGCTCTCGCGCAAGGCGTCGGCGATGCCTCGCAGCGCGTGCTTGGATGCCGCGAACGTGACCTCCGGACGGCCGCTGCCGGCCAGGCCGGAAGTGGAGCCGGTCAGGATGATCTGCGGCTTGCGCGCGCCGAGAACGCGGGGAATCAGGCGCTGAAGCAACAGGATGGTTGCAGTGACGTTGATGTCCACCATGCGCGCGATTGCCGTCGGGGAGTCCGCCAGGAAATCGTAGCCTTCGGTGAATGCGTGCTCTTCCCACACGCCCAGGTTGTAGAGGATGGCATCGAGCGCTTCCGGCGCCTGCGCGGCAATCTGCTCGACGGCAGCCTCCGGCCGCGACAGGTCCGCTTCGATCCAGCGGAGTTCGCAGCCCGGCGATGCCGAGATGTCCAACGGCGCGCGACGCGCCACGCCCGCAATCAACGCGGCGTCCTGGCTCAACCCCTCCACGAACGCCTTGCCCAGCCCCTTGCTGGCGCCTACCACCATGACCCGCATGCCAACCTCCGTCATACACGCCCGGGAAAACGGCAACGCTCCCTACGGCAACGACGCACGGTATAGCACGATCCTTCATGGCTTCCCGCAATGCCCGCAAGCAGCGGCGGGCATCGCGCAAGCATCAACGCGCTGCGCCAGCGCTTTGCAGCCACGCCGGCCGCGGCGCGGCATCGAGCCAGTTCTTGACGATCAGCCCCAACTCGGTGTCGCCCGAGATCCGCAGCCGGCGTTGGAAGAACAGGGTATCGGCGTCCGTCTCCGAACGCATCAAGGCCAGCAGATCGGCCAGCCTTGCGCCCAATTCCAGTTCGGCGGCAGCCCCGCCCCATACCGGGCGAAAAGCCCCTTGCCGCACGGCGAAGCTGCTGCGCAGGCCCAGATCCTCGACGGTGATGGCGAAGCTGCGGCCCTCCAGCTCGGCCGGCGGCGTCAGCCATTTCAACCGTCGCGCCACCTCCAGCCCGGCGGTGAAGTGCAGCGAGATGAACGGCGCGGGCAGGCGCCGGCCCAGCCTGGCAAACACCGCGGGAACTTGGATCGCGGCGCTCATGCCGCCGCCTCCAGCAGATCGATGCCGGGCTGTCCATAGAAGTAGCCGTTGCAGCGGACCATGCCCGCAGGCGGCTGCGCCTCGAGCGGCGCCAGGCCGCGCCGCGTCGCATCCAGCGCGGCGATCGCTTCCAGCGTACCGGCCGATTGCGGACTCACCCGCAGCACCTGCACGCCCATGGCAGCGAGCTCTGGCGCCTGCGACAGCAGGTCCAGACAGGCGCCCGACTGCACCTGGATGCCGTTGATCGCGAGAAAGTCGCGCGATTCCCGCGTGCGCATGTCCAGGCCGTCCGGATGTTCGATGCAGCGAAAGCCGCAATCGTCCTTCTTCAGACGAAAGTGCCGCGCAGTGAAGCAGCGCGCCGAGAATGCCAGCGCCATGCGGCCCCACACCATGACTTCCGCCTCCAGGCCGGCGGGCTTTTCAGCCATCAGGCGGGCCAGCGTCTTGCTGTCCATTTCCAGCGGCGCGACGAAGCGCGCCGCTCCGCGCCCGGCCAGCCATTCCAAGGTGCCGCCGTGATAGGCATTGATATGGGGACCGGCCACGAAGGCGCGGCCGTTCAGGTGCCGCACCGCGCCCAGTTCGCCAGCCTCGACCATGAAGTCGTCCTGCCCGCAAAGCTTCTTCAGCGCGCTGGCTTCCGCGCCGGTCTCGATCAAGGTGCGGCCCGCCAGCACCACCGTCTTGCCGGCGTCGCGCAGGTCGCGCGCCAGCTCCAGCCAGTCCTCGGCGCGCAGCTCGTGCCTGCGGCTGCAGACGGTTTCGCCCACGTAGATGATGTCGGCCGGGCTGTCGGCCAAGGCCGCGTAGAAATCCAGCGTGTGCTGGCGCGGCCAGTAGTACTGCAGCGGTGCGACCGAGATCCGGTATGCGCTAGGTTTCATTTCCATGGACGTTCGAAGGCGCCTTGCGTGACTTGGGAACCCTCGGAATGGCGCGCCAGCATGGCGTTCCATTCGGGACGGGGCGAAAAGCGGGAGGCGTCCGCGTGCGCGCTATCCAAGGCCGCGCGCAGCGTCGACACCACCTGGGTGACATAGGCCGGGCTGCGCTGCCGCCCTTCGATCTTGACGGCCGACACGCCCATCTCCGCCAGGCGCGGCAACAGGCCGATGGCGTTCAGGCTGGTGGGCTCCTCCAGCGCGTGGTCGGACTGGCCGTCCACATCGAAGCGGCCCTTGCACAGGGTGGGATAGGCCGCCGGTTCACCCGGCTCGTAGCGGTCGATCAGGATGCCGTTCAGGCGCGCGTCCATGCGGCCGTTTTCCTCCGACCAGCGCACCGCATGCGCGGGCGAACAGACGCCCTTGTTGTTGGGGGAATCGCCGGTGGCGTAGGACGACAGCAGGCAGCGGCCCTCGGCCATGACGCACAGGCTGCCGAAGCCGAACACCTCGACCTCGACGCTGACGTTGGCGCAGATGCGCGCGACCTCGGCCAGCGTCAGCACGCGCGGCAGCACCACGCGGCGGATGCCGA
The DNA here is from genome assembly GCF_049647645.1 of Achromobacter sp. Lineage (GTDB taxonomy): Bacteria > Pseudomonadota > Gammaproteobacteria > Burkholderiales > Burkholderiaceae_B > Achromobacter. The sequence continues at coordinate 67,896 of NZ_JBARYB010000264.1, read as the reverse complement.
ACTGTTCCTTCATCAGCTCGATGGCGTCGGCGTGGGTGGCGGAGCCCTGCACCGACAGGTGCAGGCGCAGGTCGGGATAGCGGTCGCTGGCGTAGGCCAGGAGCCCGGCGTCGGCCATGATGACGGCGTCCGCGCCCAGCCCGTGGGCAGCGTCCACGGCGGCGCGCCACTCCGGCGCCCTGCCCGCCTGCACAAACGTATTGATCGCGAACAACACTTGCCGCCCGCGGCTGTGGGCCAGTTCCACGCCCGCGCGGATATCGCTTTCGGTGAAGTTGAGCCCGGCGAAGTTGCGGGCATTGGTGGCGTTCTTGAGCCCGAGGTAGACGGTATCGGCGCCGGCGTCGATGGCGGCCTTCAGCGCGGCCAGGCTGCCGGCGGGGGCCACGAGCTCCATGGGAGAGGTTCGAGTTTCCATGCCGGCCAGTCTATGGGGCCGCCACGCCCACGGCCTTGTCGCAGATCAAACGGCGACATCACCCTAGTCGCCATGGATCGCGGCGGAGGAATCCTTCAGCAATTTGATGAATCGATCTAGCAGCATGGGCCTCAAGCTCGGCGCCCGGCGCGCCAGCAGGGCCAAGGGAGGCAACTTGGGTTCAGAAACCATCGACAGGACTTTCAGGCCGCCCAGCCGCGCTTCCTCCTTGGCATGCGCCATGCGTAGCAATCCCAGCTCGACCGTATTCAAGGTGATCAGCGACCGGGTAGTCAACGGGGACAAGGCTTCCACCCTGTGCTCGGGCGGACTCATCCCGAGCTCCAGATAGACTCGCATGAAAGCCCGCCGCAACACCGACTCCGGCGGAGGAAGAATCCAGCGTTCGCCGCTGAGATCGCCCCATTTGATACGCCGACGCCTGCACCAGGGGCTCTTCGGCGACGCGACCACGGCCATCGAATCCTCAACCAGCCGTTCCAGACGCAACTCATCAATGCGCGCATTGCGCAGTTCCTCGTCCGTGATGGGACCGACCACGCAATCCAGCTCCCCCCCGAGCAACGCCGCAATCAGAAGGTTGATCTGTCCTTCCCGTACCGACACTTGCACCGCCGGCGCCTGCTTGAGCAACTGGGCCACGGCGAGCGTCGCATTGAGGTTGCCGCTGAGAGCGCCGACACGCAGCAGCCCCTGCTGCCCTTGGCGCTCGAGCTCAACTTCCTTCTCGATCGTCGCCAGTTCGCGCATCAGTATCGCCGCGCGCGCGATCAGCGCGGCGCCCGACCGGTTCGCCGCAATGCCTCGCGCGCTCCTTTCAAACAGCTGGCCGCCGAACATCTCTTCCACTTCGCGGAGCATGCGCGTGGTCGCCGGCTGCGACAGGTTCATCTGCTTGGCGGCCGCGTGAACCGTCGAGACTTCTCCGAGGATCTGCAACAACTCCAGATGGCGTGCGCGCAGACGGCGGACAAGTGAAGTGGGCATGTTCATGGCAATACCTAAAACGTATCGATTGATAAAAACAAATGACTAATACCGGATCAATCGCAAGCCTACACTTCTTCGCAGAGCTCGGGAATAGCGAGTTCGGCGCTACAGCTGGATGCCGAACTCGCACCCTGCCGAAGCAATGACGGCGGGCCGACATCAAACGAAAAATCAGGAGACCAGCCATGCCTTCCTCAATTCCGCCTGCAGTCAAGGGCAGCGCGATCGCGCGTGCCCTGTCGGACTGTGGCATCGATTCCGCGACCGTCGTGCCCGACTTCGTGCAGATCGCCACCCATCAATACCTGGATGCCGACCGCGGCCGCATCGACGTCACCTACTGCGCCAATGAGAATCAGGCATTGCACGTCGCCTCCGGCTTGTACGTCGGCGGCCGCCAGCCGGTGATCATGATGCAGAACCAGGGGCTCTATAACTGCGTCAATTCATTGAGGGCCTGCGGACTGGACGCGCGGATCCCTATGCTCCTGATGATTGGCCAGTTCGGACGGGAGTTCAGCAACTTCGGCCAGGAGATGCGGGCGTCCCGGCGCCACATGGTGAGTTTGCTGGAGCCGGTACTGGACGCGCTGACCATCGCCCATTGGAGCATCGAGACCGAGGCGGACCTGGGCGCGGTCGAAACAGCGTGGAACCACGCAAAACGCTCGCATACACCCGCTGCCGTCATTGTCGGCCGCCACACCGAATGGGATTGAACCGCATATGCCTATGACTACATTGGAAGCCTGCCGCGCCATCCACGCGGCCCGCGGCGACGCCGTCGTGGTAAGCACCATGAGCGCCATGAAAGCCATGGACGAGGTCGCCCCGGGTGCCCCCCTCGCCTTGTCGTCCGTCCCGCTGATGGGGGGAGCGGCGGGGCTGGCGCTAGGCATCGCGCTGGCGCAACCAGCACGTACCGTTGTTGTCCTGGACGGCGACGCCAGCCTGCTCATGGAACTGGGCGTCCTGGCTACCGTGGCGGGCGCGGCGCCGCCGCGCTACATCCATTTTGTATTTGCCAATGGCGTGCAATTCAACGGTAACGCCAATCTCGGCATGCCAGGTTGCGGAAGGGTCGACTTCGCCGCCGCGGCGATAGCTGCGGGATACGCCGCCGCATTCCACATCGGCGACGCGGCGCAGCTGGCTGCCGCGCTGCCTGACATCATGGCCGCCGCTGCGCCCGTCATGGTGGAACTGGCCATCACGCCCTGCCCCCCCGTCCTCGGGAAGGACAACCCCTTTCCGGAACAGCCGGACAAGCGCTTCCAGCGCATGGGCGACGAAGCCGCGCGACTGCGCGAGCGGTTGGGAGCAGACTGGTGAATCGGCCCGAGAACTATGAGTACATCGTCGTGGGCGCAGGCTCGGCGGGTTGCGCGCTGGCAGCCAGGCTGGCCGCGAGCGGCCGTTCGGTGCTGCTGCTGGAGGCGGGCGAGGATGACCGGTGGATCTGGATCCGGATACCCGCAGGCGTGGCATACATTCTTCGCGGCGAACGCGGGCTGCGCCGGTTCCACACCGAGGCCGAAACACACATGAACAACCGCAGCATTTTCTGGCCGCGCGGCAAAGTCGTGGGCGGCTCGTCTTCGGTCAATGGCATGATATGGGTGCACGGCGACCCGGCCGAATTCGACCGCTGGCGCGATGAATTCGGCGCGACCGGCTGGGGCTACGATGACCTGAAGCCGATTTTTCGTGAGATCGAGGGCTATGCGGGCGGTGATCCCGCCGTGCGCGGGCGCAGCGGGCCGGTTTCAGTCACTGAGTTCCGGTCGCGCCATCCGCTCATGGACGCCTTCGTCGATTCCTGTGTTTCCGCGGGCATCCCGCGCAATCCTGATTACAACGGTGTCGACTACGAGGGCGTGGGCTATATCCAGCACAACATCCGCAAAGGCTGGCGCTGGAGCAGCCGCGAGGCGTTCATCCGCCCCTTGGCGAAAGACGCAAACCTGCGCCTGCAAACGGGCGCGCTGGTATCCAGGATCCTTTTTGACGGAACCACGGCCACGGGCGTCGAATACCGGCATGGTGGCCAGCTCGTCAAGGCCAACGCTAGCCGTGAGGTAATCCTCTGCGCCGGCGCAATCCAATCGCCCCAGATACTGGAACTATCTGGCATCGGCCAGCGCCACTTGCTGGACAGACTTGGCATCCCGGTCCTGCAAGATGCGCCCGCGGTTGGCGAGAATCTGCAAGACCATCTCCATACGCGGGTGACCTATGAATGCCGCAATGCCGTCACCCTGAACCAGATCATGCGAAATCCGCTACGCAAAGCCTGGATGGCCGCGGATTTCGCGCTGCGCGGACGCGGCATGATGAGCTGCGCCAGCGCCGTCGCGCACGCATTGGCCAAATCCGACCCAGCGCAGGCGCAACCGGATGTCAAGCTACAGCTGCATTGGCTATCCAGCCCAGATGCGCGCGACCCCAAGAAACTCGTGCTGGACGACTTTCCCGGCTTCTCCATCGGTACCTTCCCCTTGCGGCCGACGTCACGCGGCTCGGTGCACATCCGATCACGGGAACCGGGCGAAGCACCGGCAATCCGCGCCAACTATCTCTCCAGCGACGAGGACCAGCGAATTACCGTGGCTGCCATCGAATTGGCGCGCAAGGTCGCGGCGCAACCCGCGCTCGCCCCTTTCGTCGTCAGGGAAACCCGCCCAGGTCCCCGGCAGTTGCAAGGATCCGATCTGCTGGACTATGCAAAAACCATCGGACAGACCTCATACCATCCGGTGGGCACGTGCAGGATGGGAGCGGACGCTCAAGCCGTGGTGGACCCCTGCCTCAGGGTCAGGGGAGTTTCCTCGCTACGGGTGGCAGACGCATCAATCATGCCGACCATGTGTTCCGCCAACACAAATGCGCCCTCAATGATGATAGGGGAAAAAGCCGCACGCCTGATCCAGTCAGGCAATTGATTCAGGCCAGACCTGAGCAACACGAGGAGAAAAAAATGCCGACGACAACGTTCACCCGCATGCTGGCCCCGGCCATCTTATGCACCACCCTGCTTGGAGCTGGGCCGGCCCAGGCCGAGTCTGAATACCCAACGCGCCCGATCACGCTGGTCGTGCCCTTGCCTGCAGGCAGCGATACCGACACCATCGCCCGCCTGATGGCGGACGGGCTGGGACGCAGCCTGAAACAGCCGGTCGTGGTCGAGAATCGCGTCGGCGCTGGCGGCCAGATCGCGATGAAGTACGTGGCTACCGCCAAACCGGACGGCTATACCCTGGCCGCCCCGTTTCAAGCGGCCCTGACCTTGGTTCCGCACATCCGCAAGACGCCGCCCTACGATCCCCGGACGGATTTCACGCCGATCGGCCGTTTCGGCAGCCTGGGCATCGCCCTCGTGGTCCCGGAAGACTCGCCCTTCAAATCCTTTGACCAGCTTATCGCCAAAGCCCGCGCCGAGCCGGGAAAACTGACGTTCGCCTCGTTCGGCGTCGGTAGCGGCGGCCATCTCGCAGGGGAAATGCTGAACGCCGCAGCCGGCCTCAGCATCGTCCACGTGCCCTACAAGGGCACCTCCGAAGCCCGCGTCGGCTTGCTGCGCAAGGAAGTCGACATGGCGATTCTGGGCGACGGACTGGCGGCGCTGCTGGTCCACGACGGCAAAGCCAGGGCACTCGCCGTGCCCCAGGCGGCGAGATCCCCCCTGTTCCCGGACGCGCCCACTTTCAGGGAAGCGGGCATTCCCCTGGCTACTCAAGGTTGGGTGGGCCTGGCGGGACCGGCTGGCCTGCCCGCCGATGTCGTCCAAAAGCTTGAGGCGGCCCTGAAGGAGGCCGCAAGCACTCCCGGCCTGAGCGAACGCCTGGGGAAAATCGGACTGCAACTCGCGCCGACGGACGCCGCCGGATTCTCCAGGATCATTCAGGACGACTACGCGCTTTGGGGCAAGGCCGTCGATATCGCCGGCATAGAAAAGAACTAGGTCGCGAGACCCCTTTGGGCCTCCTGAAACCGTCCGGTGACAGCCGCCCTATTCTTCCGTGTACAACCCGTGCTCCACCGCATACACCGCGACCTGAACGCGGCTGGTCAGGTTGAGTTTCTTGAGCACGTTCTGCACATGGATCTTGACCGTGCTTTCGCTCACGTCCAGTTCGCGGGCGATGACCTTGTTGCTGGCGCCGCGCGCCAGCCACTGCACGATCTGGGTCTCGCGCGCGGTCAGGCGATGGCGCTCGGCGCTGCCCGCATTCTGCGGCGCCTGCGCCGCCAGGCTGGCTTGCCCGCGGAACTGCTCGACCAGCTTGGCGGTCATGCTGTCGGCGATGACCGGCTCGCCGCCTGCGGCGCGGCGGATCGCGGAGGTCAAGGCCTCGGCATCGATGTTCTTGACCAGGTAGCCGCGGGCGCCATCGCGCAGCGCCTGCCCCAGCTCGTCGGCCTCTTCCGACACCGTCAGGATGATGACCGCGCACGAAGGCAGTTCCTGGGTCAGCAATTGCAGCGTTTCCAGTCCGGACAGGCCCGGCAGGTTGAGGTCCAGCAAGACTACGTCGGGCTTGAGTTCCTTGGCGCGCTTCAGGCCTTCGACGCCGTCGCCGGCCTCGGCCACGACCTCGAAGTCGGGCTGGCGTTGCAGCAGCAGGCGCACGCCCGAGCGGAACAGGGTATGGTCGTCGACGAGGAGGATACGGATGGGCATGGTCAGAAAGTTCAGGCGGCCTGGCGTTCGCTGCCAGGCAGGGTCAGCGCGACGCGCGTGCCGGCGCCGGGCTGCGATTCGAGTTTTATCACTGCGCGCATGCGCGCGGCGCGCTCGCGCATGATGTGCAGGCCCACATGCGATTCGCCGCGCTCCGCGACCTCGGCCGGGTCGTAACCCTGGCCATCGTCGGCGATAACCAGGCTGAAGTCGCGGTCATTGGCGACTTCGATGCGCACATGGCTGGCTTCGGAATGCTTGCGGACATTGGACAGTGCCTCTTGCAGGATGAACAGCACCTGCAACTGCTCATCCGGCGGCAGCGGCGCGCCTTCGCCCCGGCCGAAGCGCAATTCGGTCTCGATCCCGGTCTGGCGCCGGAAACGCGCCACGGTGTCTTCGATGCCGGCCTGCAGGTCGCCCTGCGACAGCTTGGTGCGGAAGTTGGTCAGCAGCTCACGCACGTCCTGGTAGCTTTCGTCCACGCCGGTGCGCAGCAACGGCAGGATCTCGTCGATCTCCGCCTGGTCGCCGCGCTTGACGGCGGCGTCCAGCATCTGCAATTGCAGATTCAGGAAGTTCAGGCCTTGGGCCAGGCTGTCGTGCAGCCCCTGCGCCACCAGCCCGCGCTCGCGCACCACCGCCAACTGCCGCGCCTGGGCGCTCAGGCGGCGGTTGTCCAGGGCCACGCCCAGATGCTGGCCCAACGTTTCCAGCAGCTGGGATTCAGCCGGCGACAGGCGGCGTTGCCGGCGGAAATGCAGGGAGTACGACCCCAGCACCTCGTCGCGCGTGACGATGCGGAACACAGCCACGCTGGCGAAGCCGTCGCGCTGGCAGTTCAGCTCCGTCGCAGGCGGCGACTCGCGGAAATCCTGGATGACGATGACGCCGGCCTGCCGCGTGGCGACGCCGCAATAGCAGTCGTCCACCCGCATGCAATGCTCGGATTCGACCAGCTCGTCGGACAGCCCCACCGACACCATCAGGTTGAGCTGCTCGTTGTTGGGGTCCAGCGCCCGGATGCTGCCGCCCTCCGCGTCGAACTGCAGCATCACGCGCCGCAGGAAGCCGTCGCACAGCGCTTCGATCTCGTTGGGCTGGTTCAGGAAGGCGGCCATGTCATAGAGCGCGCCGATGTCGCGGTTCTGCGCGGCCAATTGGGCGGTCTTCTCTTCGACGCGCCGCTCCAGGCCGGTGTACAGATCCTGCAGTTCGTCGGCCATGCGGTTGTAGCCGCGCGCCAGCACGCCGAATTCGTCCTTGCTTTCCACCGGCAGGCGGGTGCTGAATTCCCTGGCGGCCATGCGCTGCAGGCCGTCGCGCAGGCGCAGCACCGGCGAGATGATCCAGAGATAAAGCAGGTAGATCATCGCCAGCGTGCCGGCGCTGGCGATCGCCGCCAGCACGCCCTGCGACAGGCGCAGCGAGGTCGTCTTGCCGGCGTTGTCCTGTTCGATCATGCGCACCAGCATGTCCGCCCGGGACACGAATTCCGGCAAGGTTTCCAGATAGGTGGCGGCGTCCGGCTGCGCCAGGGCGCGCCGGGCTGCCGGTTTCATGATGTCGTACCAGTAGGCAGCCACATCGCGCCATTGCTTGCGGATGGCCTCGTCGTTGGGGATGAACAACGGGCGGGCAGGATTGCCACGCGCCAGCCGGGCGATGGTGTCGTCCATCTGCTGGACCTGTTCATTGGTGCGGAACTCGCGCCCGGCCTGCGGACGCATCAGCTCCACCGCCACGCGGTTGGCCCGCATGCGCAGGCTGCCCGTGTCGTTGATGGCGGCGCCCGCGCCTTCCAGCTGCCAGGACAGCCACAGCGTCCAGCTGACCATGGACAGCACCACCACCAGCGCCACCAGGGAACTGATGACGATGCGCGTGGACAGGCGATGCCGGGGCGAAGGCAGGCCGTCGGCTTCGGCGGCGGTATCGGTGGGCTTCATGGCTTTCAACGCGGGCTTGCTCGAGGAATGCTGCGGGTTCCAGTGTAGCCGCTGCGCCGCCTTTCCCCGGCGGCTCTTCAGTCCAGCCCGAGCGTGCGGCAAATGAAATCCGCGACTTGCGCCGGTTCGTTGACCGGCAGGCAGGGCCAGCCGGCCTCCAGCGGTACATCGGTGACGACCGCCAGGAAACTGCTGTCTTCCGCATGCAGAGGGGGTTTGCCCAGCGCGGGCCGGTAGACCTCGATGCGCGGGATCGCGGCCTGCTTGAACCCTTCGACCAGCACCAGGTCGGCCGGCGCCAGGCGCGCCAGTTGCTCTTGCAAGGTGGGTTCGGGCGCATCGCGCAGCTCGTGGACGATGGCGTAGCGGAACGGCGAGGCCACCATCACCTCCAGCGCGCCAGCCTGCCGGAAGCGCGCGCTATCCTTGCCTGGCGGCTCCATCTCGAAATCGTGGTGGCTGTGCTTGATGACGCTGACCCGCAGGCCGCGCGCGGCGAGCAAGGGCAGCATGGCCTCGATCAGGGTGGTCTTGCCGCTGCCGGAACGGCCGGCGATGCCGAAAACTGGGGTCATGCAAGCTCCGTGAACAAGGGGCACACGATGGGCAGGAAGGCGTCCGCCCGCGCCGAGTATGCCAGCAAAGCGCCCGCCACCAGGTCGAAATACCAGCCGTGCAGGGTCAGGCTGCCCGCCTCCACCCCGCGGCGGACAAAAGGCAGGTCTTCCAGGTTGCGCAGCGAAATCAGGATGGACGCCTGCTCGCAGGCCCGCCGGCGCTCGGCGGCCGTCGCCTGCGGCATCTGCTGCAGCACCTGCCTGCGCGCCGGCTCGGCGATGTCCATCCAGCGCTCCAGGTAATCGGTCTCGCCGTCGCCCCGCGTGCGCCGGTCCATCAGCGCGCGTATGCCGCCGCAATGGGCGTGGCCCAGCACAATGATGCGGCTGACCTGCAGCTGCTCGACCGCGAACTGTATCGCGGCCAGCACGCCCTGCAGGCCGCGGTCGGTGCTGGCCGGCGGCACCAGGTTGGCGACATTGCGCACGGTGAAGATGTCGCCCGGATCGCAACCCAGCAGCATGGCCGGATCGACCCGCGAATCGCAGCACCCGACCAGCAGCGTGCTGGGGTGCTGGCCTTCGCAAAGATTGCGGTAGAGCGACGGCGCGTCTTCGTAATACTGCTGCTGGAAGCGCTGGAAGCCGTCGACCAGCCGTTCGATATCGCGCATCTCAACCTCCCGTCTGCGCCATGAAGCGCACGATGCGTTCGGGACGGGCCAAGAAGTCGTGGCGCTCGGGCTTGGCGGCGATGCCGGCCCGGATTGCCTGGATCAGCTCGGCATCGCTGGCGCCTTCGCGCAGCATCCGGCCCAGCGGCACCTGGTCTTCCTGGCCCAGGCACAGGTACAGGGTGCCGTCCACGCCCAGCCTGACGCGGTTACAGGCGGCACAGAAGTGGCGCGACATGGGCGTGATCACGCCCAGCACCGGTGTTCCATGGCCCGTGGTCCAGTAGCGCGCCGGGCCCGCGCCCGTTCCGCCCAGGGCGGGCACCAGGCCAGCGTCGGCCGCCAGCCGCGCACCCATGGCGTTCAGGTCGGTATGGGCGTAGCCCTGGCCGCAGCTGCCCATGGGCATGGGCTCGATCAGGCGCAGCACGAAGCCCTGCTCCACCGCATAGTCCAGCAGCCTGCGCACCTCGGACGCGGGCGTGGCCGCGTGCACCACGCTATTGAGCTTGATGGGCGCAAAGCCCGCGTCCTTAGCCGCGGCCAGGCCCGCCAGCACCGATTCCAGGCAGTCCCGGCCGGTGATCTGGCTGAAGGCGGCGGCGTCCAGCGTGTCCAGGCTGATGTTCAGTCGGTCAACCCCGGCGGCGCGCAGGTCCTGCGCGTGGCGCGCCAGTTGGGTGCCGTTGGTGGACACGGACAGATCCTGCAATCCAGGCATGGCGGCGATGACGCCCGCCAGCCCAACCACGCCGCGGCGCAGCAGGGGCTCACCGCCGGTCAGCCGGACCTTGCTGACGCCCAGGCCGACGAATAGCCCTGCCAGCCGCGCCATTTCCTCGTGGCGCAGCCAATTGGCGGGGGTTTCGAAGCCCTTGAAATCCTTGGGCAGGCAGTAGCTGCAACGCAGGTCGCAGCGGTCCGTGACGGACACGCGCAGATAATCGATGCGGCGGCCATGGCCGTCCACCAAAGTTCTTGCAGCCGGCTCGTCCATCATGCGGCGCTCCCGCCGTAGACGCGCTCGGGTTCGCCGCCTTGCAGGTCTATGCCCTGGATGTCGGCGCGTTCGACCAGCCGTTTGGCGTACTGGCGCCAGGCGGTATCGCGGCTCATGGACGACAGCGCCGTGGCGATCTGTGCGGCCACGTGTTCGTAGGGCTGCATGCGGCCCTCGATGCGCCGCGTCACCCGCACGATGTGCAGGCCGTGGCGGGTTTCCAGCAATTGCGGCAGCAGGCCGCCGGCCGGAAGCGCAAACACCGCGCGCTCGAATTCCGGCACCGTGTCGCCGCGGCCCAGCTGGCCCAGGCAGCCGCCCAGGGCGGCCGAGGGGCAGTTCGATTGCTCGCGCGCCACCTCGGCGAAGCGCGAAGGATCTTCGAGCAGTTCGGCCAGCACCACATTGGCGTGCGCCCGCAGCATGTCCAGATTCACGCCGGGCGTGACCTGGAACAAGATGTGGTCGGCCTCGATCAGCTCGCCCGCCATGAAGCGTTGCGGGTGCATCTGGTAGTAGCGGCGGCAGGCGGCGTCGTCGGCCTCGGGCGCAGGCGCCTCGCGGGCCAGCAAGGCGCCGATGGCGCCCTCCTCGTCCGTGGCGGCGTCCAGGCCCAGCCGGCCGGCCTCGTCCAGCAGTACGCGGCGCAGTACCAGGGCGGTGATCGCTTCGCGCATGGGATTGCCGGCCTCGGCATGCAGCGGCAGTTCGCGTTCCAGATCCGCGTCGTTCAGTTCGACGCCATTGACGATGACAGGCATGTTCGGCTCCTAGTCCTGGTGCGTGGAATCAGCGCGGGCGGACCAGCTGCCAGGCGCGGCCCAGGTAGCCGACCGAGGCGAAGCCGCTCCAGACGTGGACCAGGCGCGTGAACGGGAAGATCACGAACAGCGTCAGGCCCATGAACAGGTGCGCCTTGAACAGCAGCGGCACGCCGGCGATATGGCTGGCGGCGTCGCCCTGGAAGGTGACGATGTGCTGCGCCCAGGTCATCAGGCGCACCATCATTTCGCCGTCCATGTGGCCGGCCGACAGCACGATGGTGGACAGGCCCAGCAGCAGCGTGACCAGGATCCACAGCAGCAGCAGCTTGTCGCCGGGCCGCGTGGTGGCGCGGATGCGGGGATCGCTCAGGCGGCGGTGGATCAGGATCAGGAGGCCGATCAGGCACAGGCCGCCCATGACGCCGCCGGCCACCATGGCCACGGTCTGCTTCAGCGTGTGCGATACGCCCAGCGTGTCCCACACCACCACCGGCGTCAGCAGGCCGGCCAGATGCCCGAAGAACAGGCCCAGGATGCCGATGTGGAACAGGATGTTGCCCAGGCGCAGTTGCCCGCGATGCAGCAGCTGCGAGCTGTCCGTCTTCCAGGTGTACTGCTCGCGCTCGAAGCGCACCAGGCTGCCCAGCAGGAAGATCGTCAGCGCGATGTAGGGATAGATGCCGAAAAGAAACTGATTCAGGGAGTTCATGATGCGTCGTCCTGAAGATTAATGAGCCGCGGGCGCACGGGGATAGAAGCGCACGGTCTGCGCGCCATCGCCCGAGAAAGGCCGCAGCAGCGGTTCCACGCCGTCCGGTCCGGTGCCGAAGGTCTCCATCGCCTCGTCCATGTCGCGCACGGGCGCCTCGGTCTGTTCGCGCGGAATCACGCGGGACTGCGCGCGCAGCACCGCGAAGATGCAGGCGTAGGGGCTTTCGCCCTTGGCCAGGCGCGCGCCGATGGCGGCCAGCACGTGGATGGCGTCATCCAGCAGGTCCTGCGCCAGGGCCGGGTCGATCACCCCCAGGAACTCCAGGAACAGCGGCACATGGTCCGGCAGCTCGGACACCACCGGTTCGAAGCCATGCTCGCGGTAGGTGTCCAGCAGGTCCACCATGGCCTGGCCGCGGTCGCGGCTTTCGCCGTGCACGTGCTCGAACAGGTGCAGCGAGTGCGAGCGGTTGCGGTCAAAGGTGGCGACGTAGTTTTCCTGCAGCGCGATAAGATCGTTGGTGGCCAGGTAGGCCACCAGCGGCTGCAGGGTTTCCTCCGCATCGGGATAGTCGGACAAGGCGGCTTCGACCTCGCCCAGCGCGTCCAGCAGCTCGGGCTCGGGGTAGCACAGCAAGGCGGAAAGCAGGCGGTACAGACTCATGGTTTTTCTCCTTTCCTAGGCCGTGGCGGCCTTCTTGCGCGATTTCGGCATCTCGATGAAGATCTCGCTGCCCTGGGGCTTGCGTCCGAACAAGGTGCCTTCCGACACCCCGCCCGAGCAGCCGTTGCCGAAGGTGAAGCCGCAGCTGCCCTTCTCGTTGAAGCTGTCCTCGACCACTTCCTTGTGGCTGCTGGGCACCACGAAGCGATCTTCGTAGTCGGCGATGGCCATGATCTTGTACATGTCCTGCACGGTCGCCTCGGACAAGCCGACCTGCTCCAGCAAGGCGGTGTCGCGTTCGCCGTGCACGGTTTCGGAGCGCTTGTAGGCGCGCATGGCCAGCATCCGTTCCAGCGCCTGCACCACAGGCGCTTCCTTGCCCGCCGTCAACAGGTTGGCCAGGTAGCGCACCGGGATGCGCAGGCTGGAAACGTCCGGGATCATGGCGCTCTTACCCACCGTGCGGCTCGGCATCTGGCCGGACTCGGCGGCCGTCTGGATGGGCGACAGCGGCGGGATGTACCAGACCATGGGCAAGGTGCGGTATTCCGGATGCAGCGGGAAGGCGACGCGCCATTCCATCGCCATCTTGTAGACCGGCGATTTGCGGGCGGCTTCCAGCCAGGATTCGGGGATGCCCTGTTCGCGCGCGGCGGCGATCACCTCGGGCGAATGCGGATCCAGGAACAGGTCGAGCTGCGACTGGTACAGGTCCTGCTCGTTGGCGGTGGACGCGGCGTGCTCGATCTGGTCGGCGTCGTACAGCATCACGCCCAGGTAGCGGATGCGGCCCACGCAGGTCTCCGAGCACACGGTCGGCTGGCCGGCCTCGATGCGCGGATAGCAGAAGGTGCACTTCTCGGCCTTGCCGCTGCTCCAGTTGTAGTAGATCTTCTTGTACGGGCAGCCGGAGATGCACATGCGCCAGCCGCGGCACTTATCCTGGTCGACCAGCACGATGCCGTCGTCTTCACGCTTGTAGATGGAACCGGACGGGCAGCTGGCGACACAGGCCGGGTTCAGGCAGTGCTCGCACAGGCGCGGCAGATACATCATGAAGGTGTTCTCGAAGGTCGAGTACATCTCCTTCTGCACGCCCTCGAACAGCGCGTCGCGGCTGCGCGCGCTGAACTCGCCGCCCAGGTCGTCTTCCCAGTTCGGGCCCCAATGGATCTTGTCCATCTTCTTGCCGGTCAGCACCGACACCGGACGCGCGGTGGGCGGAGTCTGCGACAGCGGCGCCTTCTGCAGGTGCTCGTAGTCGAAGGTGAACGGCTCGTAATAGTCGTCGATCTGCGGCAGATTCGGGTTGGCGAAGAGATTGGCCAGGATGCGCAGCTTGCCGCCCTGGCGCGGTTCCAGCTTGCCGCCGGCGGTACGCTTCCAGCCGCCCTTCCACTTCTCCTGGTTCTCCCATTCCTTGGGATAGCCGATGCCGGGCTTGGTTTCCACGTTGTTGAACCAGGCGTACTCGACACCGTCGCGGCTGGTCCAGACGTTCTTGCAGGTGACCGAGCAAGTGTGGCAGCCAATGCACTTGTCCAGGTTCAGCACCATGCCGATTTGGGCGCGTATCCTCATGATTGCTTCTCTTCTTGTTGCGTTTCGACCAGCGGACCTTCCAGCCAGTCCACCTTCTTCATCTTGCGCAGCACCACGAATTCGTCGCGGTTGGCGCCCACCGTGCCGTAGTAATTGAAGCCGTAGGCCTGCTGGGCATAGCCGCCGATCATGTGCGTGGGCTTGAGCACCGTGCGCGTGACCGAGTTATGGATGCCGCCGCGCTTGCCGCTGGTTTCCGCGCCCGGCACGTTCACGATCTTTTCCTGCGCGTGGTACATCAGGCACATGCCGACCGGCACGCGCTGGCTGACCACCACCCGCGCCGTCAGGGTGCCGTTCACGTTGAACACTTCGACCCAGTCGTTGTCGACCAGCCCGGCCTGCTTGGCCTCGGCTTCCGAAATCCACACGTGGGGACCGCCGCGGCTCAGGGTCAGCATGCGCAGGTTGTCCGAGTACGTGCTGTGGATGCCCCACTTCTGGTGCGGCGTCAGCCAGTTCAGGACCAGTTCCTTCTCGCCGTTCGGGTAGCGGCCCAGCATGGGCGCAACCGTCTTGGTGTCGATGGCCGGCTTGTACACGCAGGAGCCTTCGCCGAAGTCCAGCATCCAGCGATGGTCCTGATAGAACTGCTGGCGGCCAGTCAGCGTGCGCCATGGAATCAGCTCGTGCACGTTGGTATAGCCGGCGTTGTAGCTGACCTCTTCGCTTTCCAGGCCCGACCAGGTGGGCGCGGAAATAATCTTGCGCGGCTGCGCCTGGATGTCGCGGAAGCGGATCTTGTCGTGCTCGCGGCCGATGGCCAGGTGCGCGTGCTCACGCCCCGTGATCTTGCTCAAGGCTTCCCAGGCCTTGACCGACACGTGGCCATTGGTCTCGGGCGCGAAGGTCAGGATCATCTCGGCCGCGTCGATGGCGGTGTCTAGCTTGGGCCGGCCGTGGCTCACGCCTGGCTCGGTCACGGCCTCGTTGATGCCGGCCAGCTCGTGCACTTCGTGCTCGGTGTTCCAGTTGATGCCCTTGCCGCCGTTGCCCAGCTTGTCCAGCAACGGCCCCACCGAGGTGAACTTGCGGTAGATGTCGTTGTAGTCGCGCTCGACCACGGTCATGTTGGGCGCGGTCTTGCCGGGGATCAGGTCGCATTCGCCCAGCTTCCAGTCCTTGGGTTCGAAAGCCTGGCCCAGCTCTCCCGGGGTGTCATGCATCAGCGGCGTCAGCACCACGTCGCGGCGCTTGCCCAGATAGGGACCGCCGATGTCGCTGAACTTCTTGGCCAGCAGCTTGTAGATCTCCCAGTCGGTCTTGCTTTCCCACAAGGGCTGCACGGCTTCGCTCAGCGGATGGATGAACGGGTGCATGTCCGAGGTGTTGAGGTCGTCCTTTTCGTACCAGGTGGCCGTGGGCAGCACGATATCGCCGTACAGGCAGGTGGTGCTCATGCGGAAGTCCAGCACGGTCAGCAGGTCCAGCTTGCCTTCGGCCGCGTCTTCCTGATAGGTCACTTCAGTAGGCTTGATCGCTTCGGCTTCGTCGCCGAACACCGCGTTCTGCGTGCCCAGCAGGTACTTCAGGAAGTACTCGTGGCCCTTGCCGCTGGAGCCCAGGATGTTGGAGCGCCACACGAACATATTGCGCGGGAAGTTGGCCGGATCGTCCGGGTCCTCGCAGGACATGCGAAGGTCGCCCGACTTGAGCTGTTCGGCGACATACGCCACCGGATCCTTGCCCTGGCTTTCCGCTTGCGCCACCACGTCCAGCGGGTTGGTGCGCAATTGCGGCGCCGACGGCAGCCAGCCCATGCGCTCGGCGCGGGCGTTCAGGTCGATCATGCTGAGGTCGCCGTAGCGGCCGCGATCGGCCGTCGGTCCCAGGATTTCCTGGACGTTCAGCTTTTCGTGGCGCCACTGGCTGGTGTGGGCGTAGAAGAAGGACGTGCCGTTCATCTGGCGCGGCGGACGAACCCAATCCGAGGCGAAGGCCAGCGGCGCCCAGCCGAACTGCGGACGCAGCTTTTCCTGGCCCACATAGTGGGCCCAGCCGCCGCCGCTCTTGCCGACGCAGCCGCACATCATCAGCATGTTGATGATGCCGCGGTAGATCATGTCCATGTGGTACCAGTGGTTCAGGCCGGCGCCGACGATCACCATGGACTTGCCTTCGGTGTCATGGGCGTTCTGCGCGAACTCGCGCGCCACCTGGATCACCTGCGCGCGCGGCACGCCGGTGTGCTTTTCCTGCCAGGCGGGCGTGTACGGCACGTCGTCGTCATAGGAGCTGGCGACATTGCCGCCGCCCAGGCCGCGGTCCAGGCCGTAGTTGGCCATCTGCAGGTCGTAGACCGTGGCCACCAGGGCCTCGCTGCCGTCGGCCAGGCGGATGCGGCGCGCCGGCACGTTGCGCACCTGCAGTTCGCCATGCTCGCTGCCGAAATAAGGGAAACCCACACTCACGACGGCGTCGGACTGATCGACCAGGCTCAGCGTGGGTTCGATCTCGCGGCCGTTGCCGCCGTCCTTGGACTCCAGGTTCCAGCGGCCGACCTTCTCGCCGCCGTTGACCGCGCCCTCGCCCCAGCGGAAACCGATGCTGCCGTTGGGCGCGACCAGGTCGCCGCTCTTGGCGTCCAGCACCAGCGTCTTCCAGTCGGGGTTGTTCTGTTCGCCCAGCGCGCCGTCCAGGTGCGAGGCGCGCAGGAAGTGGTCGGGGGCATGGAAGCCGTCGCGCTCCTTCAACAGCACCAGCATCGGCATGTCGGTGTAGCGCCGCACGTAGTCGCGGAAATAGTCCGAAGCGCCCGACAGGTGGAATTCCTTCAGGATCACATGGCCCATGGCCATGGCCAGCGCGGCGTCGGTGCCCTGCTTGGGCGCCAGCCAGATGTCGCCGAACTTGACCATTTCGCCGAAGTCGCTGGACACGGCCACCGTCTTGGTGCCCTTGTAGCGGACCTCGGTGTAGAAGTGCGCGTCGGGCGTGCGGGTCTGGGGCACGTTGGAGCCCCACACCATCAAGTAGGTCGAGTTGTACCAGTCGGCCGATTCCGGCACGTCGGTCTGTTCGCCCCAGATCTGCGGGCTGGCGGGCGGCAAGTCGCAGTACCAGTCGTAGAAGCTCAGGCAGGCGCCGCCCAGCAGGCTGAGATAGCGTGCGCCCGCCGCGTAGCTGACCATGGACATGGCCGGAATCGGCGAGAAGCCGATCACGCGGTCGGGGCCGAACTTCTTGATCGTGAAGGCGTTGGCGGCGGCGACGATTTCCATTGCCGTGTCCCAGTCGGCGCGCACGAAGCCGCCCAGGCCGCGCACGGCCTTGTAGCGCTTGGCGCGCACGGGATCCTGGCTGATCCATTCCCAGGCCGCGATGGGATCCATGGTCTTGCGCGCCTCGCGCCACATCTGGATGAGGCGGCCGCGGATCATCGGGTACTTCACGCGCTGCGCCGAATACACGTACCAGCTGTACGAGGCGCCTCGCGGACAGCCGCGGGGCTCATGGTTGGGCAGGTCGGGCCGCGTGCGCGGGTAATCGGTCTGCTGGGTTTCCCAGGTGATCAGGCCGTTCTTGACGTAGACCTTCCACGAGCAGGAACCCGTGCAGTTCACGCCGTGCGTCGAGCGCACCACCTTGTCGTGCTGCCAGCGGGCGCGGTAAGCGTTTTCCCACTTGCGGTCCTCGTTGACCGTTTCGCCGTGACCGTCCGCGAAGGTGGACTTCACCCGCGACATGAACTTCAAGCGGTCCAGAAAATGGCTCATTCTCTATTCTCCAAGAGCGCCGGTCCGGCCGGCGCGTACTGCGATCGATGCTGTTGAATCCATTGTGGGCGCGGCCTGCCTTCCGGACCATTCGCCGGTGGCACAGGCCGGGCGCGGCAGAATGACTAGTCACTCCGGCCGCGTCCGCTTCCCCTCAGCAGGGCACCGGCGCATTGCGGCGGGCGTAGTACCACCAGGTGATGACCATGCAGGTGGCGTAGAAGCCTATGAAGCAATACAGAGCGGCCTGCACGCTGCCCGTCATCTCCAGCGAGGTGCCGAAGCTGCGCGGGATGAAGAAGCCGCCGTAGGCGCCGATCGCGCCGGAGAAACCCAGCACCGCGGCCGATTCCTTGGCGGCGTCCGCCTGAGCCTGCTTCTGCGCCGCGGCGCCCTTACCCTCGGCCGCCTGCGTGCGTTCGCGCAGGAAGATCACGGGAATCATGCGGAAGGTCGAGCCGTTGCCCACGCCGGTCAGCGCGAACAGGACGATGAACATGGTGAGGAAGCCTGTGAAATTGCCAGCCTGTCCGGCCACCGGCAGGAACGTCACCACGCCCAGCACCGCCGCGATCATGGCCGCGAAGGTGAACAGCGTGACCCGCGCGCCGCCCAGCTTGTCCGACACCCAGCCGCCGAACGGCCGCGTCAGCGAGCCCAGCAGCGGGCCGAGGAAGGCATAGGCCATGGGATCGACCTGCGGGAACAGCGTCTTGGTCAGCATGGCGAAGCCCGCCGAGAAGCCGATGAAGGAGCCGAAGGTGCCCACGTACAGCCAGCACATCAGCCAGTTGTGCTTGCGCTTGAAGATGACGGCCTGGTCCGCGAACGAGGCACGGGCGTCGGCGATGTCGTTCATGCCGAACCAGGCGGCAATGGATGCCAGCGCTATCGGTATCACCCAGATGAAGCCGGCGTTCTGCAGCCACAGGTTCTGTTGCGCGCCATTGGCGGTGATGACCTGGGGCTCGCCGCCCGCCACGCCGAACACGCCGATGGAAATGACCACCGGCACCACGAACTGCACCAGGGACACGCCCAGGTTGCCGATGCCCGCGTTCAGCCCGGTGGCCAAGCCCTTCTTCTCCTTGGGGAAGAAGAAGCTGATGTTGGCCATGCTGGAACTGAAGTTGCCGCCGCCCAGGCCGCACAGCAGCGCCAGGATCAGCAGGGTCGGAAAGGTGGTGGTCGGGTCGCGCAGGGCGAAACCCATGCCCAGCGCCGGAATCAGCAGCGAGGCGGTGGAAATCGCCGTCCACTTGCGCCCGCCGAACACCGGCACCAGGAAGGAGTAGAAGATGCGCAGGGTCGCGCCCGAAAGCGCCGGCAGCGCCGTCAGCCAGAACATCTGGTTCTTGGACAGCATGAAACCGGCGCGGTCCAGGTTGACCACCACCACGCTCCACAGCATCCAGATGCTGAACGCCAGCATCAGCGCCGGAATCGAGATCCAGAGATTGCGGTTGGCGACGCGGGCGCCGGTCTGCTTCCAGAAGCCGGGATTATCCGGCTCCCAGCGCGCAAGGACTTGAGTGGAAGACATAGGGATACTCTCAGGAGGTGGTGGAGGGAGAGGCAGCGTGTTGCCGGGCGATGGCCGCGCTTTCCGGCCGGAAACTGAAGTGCATGAAGATGAGGGAGACGCAGACGGTGCCGTACAGCAGCATGAAGGCGCTGGAGCGCACGCCCGTCAGGTCCAGCAGCACGCCGAACATGATCGGCAGCACGAAGCCGCCCAGGCCGCCAGCCAGGCCGACGATGCCGGAAACCGCGCCGATGTTTTCGCCGAACTCGTCCGAGATGAACTTGAAGACCGAGGCCTTGCCGATGGCCATGGCGATGCCGACCACGAACAGCAGCACGGTGAAGGCGACTGGTCCCAGCGCAATACCGAAGCTGCGCGGGCCGTTGGCGGTCGCGACGGTGAATTCCGTTTGCGGATAGCTCAGCAGGAAGAACGCCACCCAGCACACCCACATCACCCACCAGGTGGTCTTGTAGGCGCCGTAGCGGTCGGAGATCCAGCCGCCCACGGCGCGCAGCACGCCGCCGGGCAGGGAGAAGCAAGCCGCCAGCAGCGCCGCCAGCTTCATGTCGAAGCCGTATTCGCCGATGTAGTACTTGGTCATCCACAGCGCCAGCGCCACGTAGCCGCCGAACACCACCGAGTAGTACTGGCAGTAGCGCCAGACGCGGGGATCCTTCAGCATGGCCATCTGCGCCGACAGGCTGGCGCCGCTCTTCACGCGGTGCGACGGGTCGGAAGAAGAGAACAGCCAGAACAGTATGGCCGTGACCAGCAGCGCCACGGCATAGACCTGGGGCACGATGACCCAGGCGCCGCCGGCTGCCGCGATCAGCGCCGGGGCCACGAACTTGGTAATGGCCGAGCCCGAATTACCCGCGCCGAACACGCCCATCGCCAGGCCCTGCTTGTTGCGCGGGAACCAGCGCGCCACATAGGGCGTGCCCACCGAGAACGAACCGCCGGTCAGGCCGACGAACAGCGCCAGCACCAGGAACTGCCAGTACTCGGTGGCATAGGACAGCAGCCAGATCGGCACCACCGCCAGCAGCATTAGGATGAAGAACACCGGCCGGCCGCCGTAGCGGTCGGTCCAGATGCCCAGCGGCACGCGCACCAGCGAACCGGTCAGCACCGGCATGGCGGCCAACAGGCCGAATTCGGTTTCGGACAGGCCCAGCTGCGCCTTGATGGGAATGCCCAGCACCGCGAAGATCATCCACACCGCGAAACAGATGGTGAAGGCGAACGTGCTTGAAATCAGGACCCGCATCGGCGCGCCGGCCGAGGAATGACTTGCTGCCATGGTTACTCTCGCTTTACTCACGAAGACATGTGGCTAGCCTAGGCACCGCGGGCCTTCCGGACCATTCGCCACCCGACCAGAAGCCCCTTGCCGATGTGACTAGTCACCGCTTTCTTGCCGGCCGGGCTTGCGCTGGATCAAGCCTTGGCGCTGGCGGCCGCGCGGCACTGGCGTTAATATGCATTTCAAATACACCTTTAAACGCGAAGCCGAAACGGCGCCGCGCAGACCCTCATGAGCACGCTGCTTAGCATCGAAGAACCCGCCGCTGCCCCGCCCCGTCCGCGTCCCCAGTGGCGCGCCTTCACGGAAATGGGCTTCAGGCCCCTGTACCTGGCGGGCTGCTTCTGGGCGTTGGCGTCCGTATTGCTATGGGTGCATGCGCCCGCGCGCCTGACTGGCGTGTTGAGCGGCATGCCCTGGCATGCGCATGAAATGCTGTGGGGCTTCGTCGCCACCATCGCGGTGGGCTTCCTGCTGACGGCAGGCGCCAACTGGACAGGCAAGAACCCCTTGCGGGGGACTCCCCTGGCGGTCCTGTGCGCGGTGTGGATCGTGGCCCGCGTGGGCTATTTGGCGCCCGGACGGCCGGCTTTCGTGGTGGCCGCCGCCGCGGATCTGCTGTTCTTCCTGTGGGCCGCGGGCGCGCTGGGCCGCGCCGTCGCCGTCACGCGCAATCAGCGCAATTACGGCATTCCCTTCCTGCTGCTGGGCCTGGCTGCCACCAACGCGCTCTACCTCTGGGCCGCGGTCCAGGGCGACTACTACGCGCTGATGCGCTACTTCAATGCCGGCCTGCTGTGCATGGCGGTGCTGACGCTGCTGATCGCCCGCCGCGTCATTCCCTTTTTCGCCAAGCGCGCCGTGGCCGGGCTGGACATCCCGCCGCACACCCGCAGCGGCCATTGGCAGCTGGGCACGGGCATCGTCGCCATCGCCTGCCTGCTGGCGGGCCAGCCGCGTGCGGCCGCGCTGGCGCTGGCCGCAACCGGGCTGATCGCCCTGGCGCAATGGATATCGTGGAAGCCCTGGGCAGTGCGCAAGGTGCCGCTGCTATGGATCCTGTACGCGGGCTATGGCGGCCTGGGCATGGGCCTCTTGGTGGGCGCGGCGCAACTGGCCGGCTATGTGCTGCGGCCCGCCTGGCCCGCGCACGTGATCGGCGTGGCCGGTTTCTCGGTGCTGATCCTGGGCATGGTCACGCGCACCGCGCTCGGCCACCTGGGCCGGCCGCTGCGGACCGACCGCAGCATGGTGCTGAGCTATGCGCTGATGATATTGGCGGCCCTGCTGCGCCTGGCCGCCCTGCTCCCGACCGCCGCCACCATCGGCTTTCTGCATGCCTCGGCGACGGCCTGGGCGCTGGCCTTCGCGCTGTACCTGTGGCGCTTCTTCCCGATGATGATCCGGCCGCGGGCCGACGCCGGCAAGACCGCCGCGCCGGTGATGAAGGCGGTGCCCGTCGCGCGGCGTCCGGCGGCTTGATCCTCAGCCACGCCCTTCGCGCCGGCGCGTGGCGGCCAGCTGCTGCTTCATGGCCTTGAGCCAGGCCTTGACCTGCTGCATGTCGACGAACTGGGAGAGTTCGAAGTCGAGCTCGCCTATGTATTCCTGGGCGTCGGCGATCTCCGCGTCCAGGTCTTCCATCAGGTCTGCGGGATCGATGGATTGCGCGGGATCGAAGTGGTACCGGGCTTTGAAGCCGTCTTCCTCCGCCGCGATTGCGCCGGCCAGGAGGGCAAGCTGCGCCTCCAGCGCCTGGTTGTATTGCGCGTAGCGGTCCTCATCGATTTCGGCCAGCCGCTCGGGGCCGGCGGCCGCCAACGCCTCGATCTCCGCGAGCGCCTGCGGAGCCGGCGCGGCTGCCGGCCGCGCCGCTTCGTCTGCTGCCCCGCCCTCTTCGTCCTCGTCCAGCTGGGCGTCGTAGTCCGAGCCGCCATGCTTCAGATACAGGGCCCTCAATCTATCCATATCGCATTCCGCCGGCGTGCCGTCCAGCACGATGGCGTCCAGCGTCTCTTGCGCCAGTTGCGCGGCGATCTCGGACGCCAGGGCGCGTTCCGCCTTGGTCAGTTCCTTCTGCTTGCAAGCATGGTCGAAGCAGGCCACCAGCTTGGCTTTCAGTTCGACCTCGACGGTCTCCAGCGGCGCCAGCGCTTCCTCGTACTTCTTCTGATATTCCGGCAGCACGGTCTGCCACAAGCGCAGGCGGGCGCGCTGCGCCTCCAGCTTCTGCGCGAGCGACTCGAATCTCTGGCGTTGCGGCGTTCCGGATGCCGGCTGCGCGGCGGACGTGTTTTCTTGCATGGGGAACCTGGGCAGGCGGCGCCATGGGCGCCTTGAAATGATCGGAGCGCCATTTTAGACGCGGCGGCGCCTGCCGATGCCCCGATGTCTAGCCCCGGGCATGCGTCCTCGCGACTGCAGCCCGGGTCTCGAGGCTATCGGTCAGCCGAGCCCTCGGCGGCGTTGTCCTCGGACGTCGTGTCGGCGGGCTCGATGTCCTCGTCTGGCACTTCGTCGCCCTGAGCGCTGTCGCTGGCGTCGTCCGGGTTTACCGGCGGCGGACGATGGGCCGCAGTCCCGGGTGGCGGCGCTGACGCCATCGTTATCGGATGCAAGGCCAACTCAAACTGGATCTGGGGCATCGCGTCACCTATCAGGAAGTGCGGCGACATCCGCCGCAGCCCGGAATCAGCAAGCGCCGTGCCACCACGCCAGCGCCAGAGGCTCAGAAGCGCGGATTCTTGCCGAACGGCACTTCCGTATCCGTCGGCTTTTCGAACGCCGCCGTATCGCCATTCAGATCCGCGACGTGGATCTGCGCCAGCCGCGTCGCTTCATCGATGGCCACCTGGGCCGAAACAAAGCGTTCCTCGACGGCAATCCGCTCTTGCGGCGCTCCCGCGAGCGGCGGCACCAGCACGTATCCTATGCTCCAGCTGCCCTGGTCCTCGATCGGACGCTCAAGCTCGAAATCCCATTTGGCGTTTTCCATAGGGCCTCCTGTCGAAACCTGCTTTCATGCTACTGCGGTTCACTTGGGCCGGGGATTGCGGATGCCCTGGTCCTGCGCCGCGAATTCGCCCCGCCGCAGACGCGGCAGGATATTGGCCATGGCCCGCGCCACATTGCGCACTTCCTGCTGTACCGCCAGATCCTGGTCGAGATCGTCGTGGCTGGTGGCATACGGGCGGTAATAGCTGATGTAACGGTCCAGCCGCGAGGCAGCGCCCGCGTCGATCAGCCCCATCCAATCCAGCCAGTCAGCGAGCGCGCGCCGCTGCAATTCGATCCCGGCCACGTCGCCGTGCACCACCAGGCCGTAGGCGCGGCCAGCCAGATGCTTGGGATACGGCCAGCCGGCCAGTTCGACCTGCTTGGCCTTCAGCGGATCCTTGCCGCGCGTCGAGGTGGGATCGGGATTGCCGCCATCGCCGCAGACCAGCCGGTCTATCATCAGTTTCAAGGGGCTGGGCGATTGGTACCAGTAGGTGGGCGCGACCAGGATCACCCCGTGGGCCGCCACCCATTGCTCGTAGATGCCGGCCATGGCGTCGTTGTCCTGCCCGAGCGAGTGGTTGGGGTAACAACTGCACGGCCAATGGCACAAGGGCATCGCGGTCGACACGCAGCCCTTGCACGGATGGATCTGGTATTGGTATTCGGATGTCAGGCGGCTGAGGTCCAGCATATCGGCCTGCACGCCGGCCGCCTGCAATTCACTCAGGACGATGCGCGCCAGCCGCCAGCTCTTGGAGACCTCGCCCGGACAGGTGCCGTCATTGCGCGCAGCGCCGATGATCACCAGGACGCGCGATGCCGCGCCCGGATCACGCTGCGCCACGGCGGCGCGCTCCAGCCGGTCGCGCGTTTCCTTCCATTCGACCGACAAGTCGTAGTCGGGATCGGCGTAGCCCGGCCCGGCCTTGACTGTGACGGGCGACTTGCGGCCCTCTTCGTAGGCGTTCCAGGCGATCGCTTCCAGGCGCTCCAGCGCCTCGCGCTCTCCCTGGAAGGCCGGATCGTAGAAGCGCCGCATGAAGCGCAAGCGAAATTCCTCGCGCGCGAGCGGGCCGGCGTACTGCCCCTTGCGCACCATCGGTTTGGTCTCGGTCATGGCTGTCTCCGGCTACGCAGGCGCTGGCGCCGTTCCTTCCTGGCGCGCGCCGTGCAGGCGGCGGCCAGCGCCAGCAGCTTGTCTTCGTCCAAGCGCTCGGCATCGACCAGCCGCTCGTCCGCGCCCTCGAGCGCGATCAGCAGTTCATCCAGCTTCAAGTGCAGCGCCTCGCTATCCTTGTTCTGGCTCTGCTGGATAACAAAAACCATCAGGAAGGTCACGATGGTCGTCCCGGTATTGATCACCAACTGCCAGACTTCAGAATAGGCAAAGGCCGGCCCGGACGCGCCCCAGATGATCACCGTGATGAGCGCCAGCCCGAACGCGATCGGCGACCCGGCCCACCTCGTCACATGCGCGGCGAAATGATCAAAAAAGCGGGATATTGGATTGGCGCGGCCGGCTAAGGCGCGGCCGGCTAAGGCGCGGCCGGCTGAGGCGCGGCCGGCCGCGGATCGGCGAGCTTTGACGCGGCCGACTTTGGCGCGGCCCGCTGAGGCGCGAACGGTACCTTCGGCGCGGTCCGATCGCTTGCCGGGTGACTGCCGTTGGGAAATGCGGGTGCTCGGCATGGTGCTGTTCCAGTCCAACCGGACATCACACTCAGCAAGCCGCGTGCCCGCGGCCGCCTTCAGACCCGATACAGGCTGCCGCAGCCGACTTCTTCCGCCGCGGTAGCTTCCAAGCCGCCGGGCATCGGCAAGCCTTGCGCCCATCCCCCCGCCAGGACTTGCGCGTCACGCAAGGGATTGGACGTCTTGGCGCGCTCGTCCCGCATGCGGCAGGTCGCGGCATCGGTGGCGAACAGGCCGCGGGCAAATACCCGCCCCTGTTCGATCAACTGCGTCGTCTTGGGAACGCGTATCCGGGCAAAGCCCCGCAGGGTTGCATCCAGCCCCTGGTCCGCGCCGTCCAGGCATCGCGCCAGATGCCAGGCATCCTCCAACGCCTGGCACGCGCCCTGCCCGGATGTCGGCAAGGGCGCATGGGCCGCATCGCCCACCAGCAACACATTGGCCCGATGCCAGGTTTTCAGGGGTTCCAGATCATGCACGGCGATCTGGTGAATGGCATGCGCCGGCGTTGCGCGGATGAGGCGAGCGACGGGCTCGGGCCATCTTCCGAACACCCCCTCGACCTCATGGCGCAAGTCCGCTGCGGGCCCCGCCGGGGGAGTGGGCCGCGCCTGTGCCGCTGCCCAATAGACCATTCCCGGCCGCACCGCCACGGCGCCAAAGCGCTCGCCCGCGCCCCAGTAGTCCTGGATGGCGATTTCGTCGACCAGTGCGCTATCCGCCTGCGCCACGCCTATCCAGTTCACGAAGCCCTGATAAACCGGCGCGTTGTCGCCCGCGACGAATCGGCGCGCCACCGAATCCATGCGGCCGTCGGCGCCGATGAGCAGATCCGGGCGGATGCTCGAGCCATTTTCGAACCGCGCCACGGCCCGGCCATCGTCGTCCAGATCGATCGCCACCGCCCGATGCCCATATTCCACCGGGATTCCGGCGTGCGCCACATGATCCAACAGCACTGCCAGCAGATCCCGGCGCAGAACCGTGTGGGTGGGATATCCCATCATCCGATCCAGCAACGCGATATCGAGGCCACCGAGCGGATTGCCTGCCGCATCCTGGCGGCGCATCGCCACCGGCCGCCCGCCCACCGCCGCGATGTCCTGCAGCAACCCGAGTTGCTCCAGCACAAAGCCGGCATTGGGCCAGAGCGTCACGCCAGCCCCCATGGTCGCCGGCCCTGCCCGGCGTTCGTAGACCCGCGGCTTGTGCCCCTGCTTGCGCAAAGCCAGCGCCACGCTCAAGCCCGCAATGCCGCCTCCCAGTATTCCGATTTCCACGCTGCAGCGCTCCTGTAAAGACCGCCCCAACGCGCCACCCCCGGTGGCGCATCGAACGGTGACGGCATCTTAGATTTCGCCACCCAAGAGAACTAGCATGTGAAAATGGGGATGTTTAATACCTATAATGGGACAATCATGCGCGACGCCCTCGACTTGAACACCGTCCGCGTCTATGCGGCCGTCGTCGACGAACAGAGCTTCGCCGGCGCAGCCCGATTGCTGGCCCTGCCTTCGTCCAACGTCAGCCGCCACGTCGCCGCCCTGGAACGCAAGCTGGGCGTGCGCCTGCTGGAACGCAGCACCCGCCACCTGCGCATGACCGAAGCCGGCCGCCTGCTGTACGAACGCGCCAAACCCTTGCTCGACGCCCTGCTCGCCACCGAGGAAGAGCTCGGCGCGGCGCAACGCGAGCTGCGCGGCCCCCTGAAGATGTGCATGCCCGGCGAAGCCCCTAGGCTATTGGCTCCCATCCTGGCCGAATTCTGCGGCCAGCACCCCGGCGTGGAGCTGGAATGCGACACGCGCATGACGGGCCTGGAGGCGCTGCGGGACGAAGACGTGGACCTCGCCATCGTTTTCCACCGCGGCCGCGAGGACGACAGCGCCTTCATCACCCGCGAACTGGCCACGCTGCCCAGCATCGTCGTCGCCGCGCCGAGCTTGCTGGCCAAGACCGGCACGCCGCGCCACGCGCGGGAGTTCAAGTCCCTGCCCTGCATCACCACGCTGAGCGCGCTCAAAGGGCAGCCCTGGCAATTTATCGACGCCACCGGCGAGATCGTCAAAGTGCCGGTCCGCAGCCGCTATCGCGTCAACAGCGGCGAACTTGCGGGCGCAGGCGCGCGGCAAGGCATAGGCTTCGCGATACTGGCGGCCTTTGGCTGCCAGGAAGACCTTGCGGCGGGCCGCCTGGTGGAAGTGCCGCTGGATCTGCGGCCCGCGCCACTGCAGCTGCTGGGGGCTTATAGCCACCGGCATTCAGCCACCGCTCGGGTGCGGGGGCTGCTGGAGTTGATGCAGGCGCGATTGAGAGGGTTGGGAGACTATTCTTGACATCTCCCCTCGGTGATTGCGGATAGAACCATGCAACTCTATGCGCGCAGACCGAGCACGGCCACGCCAGACATCAGGCAAGCCACCGCGATCAACGCCCACACCCGTCCCGCGCTACGGGAGCCGAACACACCCACTCCAATCGCGGTGTACACGACAAAGCTCAAAAGCGTTCCGGCCAGCACGCCGACTGCCGGCGATGCGCCAGCCGCGGCCGGCCACGCCAACGCCAGCGCCGACATGGCCAGGGCGGACAGCAGATAGCCGCCTGCAGCGGCCGCGATCACGCGGCTGACGATCCCCCATCGACGGACTGCGGCGCCGTCGATGGCGGCCCGCGCCTTCCGTGACGGCTGCGCGGCGCCCGCCGGCGCACCGTGCCAGTGCCGCCGCAAGGCGCGGACCATGTATGCAAGCAGCAGCCCTGACGCAAGCGCGGTGAGTTCCACTGCCGCCGGCAGCTTCTCCCCGCTCGCGGCATAGGCCCACAAATGACGGCCCGTCGTAGCCCAGTTCAATATCGGCAGCCCCAGGCAGAGCACGGCCGCCGCGGCCAATTGCTCGATCCAGGCCTGGCGCGGCGCACGCCAGAGGGCATGGACCAAGGTCGCCGCCCACACGGCGAAGAAGAAGCGGATCTCCCAGGCGCTGCGTTCCGGCCAGGCGGCCGGGATCAGCCGGTTGCCGTAGAAGTAGGCGATGCTCGCCAAGGCAATACCTGCCAGCGCCGCCACGTTCAAGGCCTCGACGCAGCGGTAGATCCGCGCCGTGGCCGCGCCGAACTCGTGCTCGCTCTTCTTGCGCCGCTTGATGGAGAACAGCAGCGTGCCGATGGCGATCATGGCGGTGCCCATCAAGCCGCTGAAGAAGTACAGCCACTTGATGGTCCAGCCACCGAAGTCCGCCTTGTGCAGGGCTTCGATCGTCTCGTGCACCTGCTTCGCTGCCAGCTCCTCGTGATGGGCTGGCGTCAGCTGCAAGACCGCTCCGCTGTCCGCATCGAACGCGACCCGGCTGCTCTCGGTGAGCAGGCGCGACGCCGCGCCGGCCAGGGGCTTGCGGCCAGACACCAGGACGACGCTGCGCGCGTAGCCAGGATGATCGATGGTGATCCGCGCCGCGTCCTGTCCCGTCAGCTCGCGTGCCTGCGACAGCAAGAGGTAGAGATCCGGAACTGCGCCAACGCCCTGCCCTGCGATGCGAGGCGCAGGCGGGGTGGGCGCAAGTTCCGCCTGATAGCGGCGATAGGCGCCAGCGTCCCCGCCATACGCCGCATGCAGCGGCCAAGGCATGTAGCTGGTGTAGAAGAACGCCAGCCCGGTGTAGCCGATCATGAACAGGAACGGCAGCGTGAGCACCGCCGTGGCATTGTGCGCGTCCAGCCAGCTGCGCAATCCCTTGCCCGGCCGGAAGGTGAAAAAGTCCTTGAAAATGCGCTTGTGCACCACCACGCCGGACACCAGCGCGACCAGCATGCACATGGATATCCAGCCCACCAGCCAGTAGCCCGGCAGGCCGCCGTGCAGGGTGTAGTGGAAGGACATGAAATGCCGGCCGCCCTCGGTCTCGCGTATCTGGGGCGCGGGCTGCACCACGCCCGTACGGGAGTCCAGCCAGATCTCATGACGGCCGCCATCGCCCGTGCGCCAGGACAGCTGCACGGGCCACCCTGGCTGGGCCGGCAAGGAGATGTCCCAGGCGGAAGCCCCCGCGGCGCGGGACGACAGCTCCTGCGTAGCGCCTGCCAGCCACTGCCGCGCGTCGGCAGCCTCGGCGGCAGGGCCCGGCGACGGGCCCGCCTCCATCCAGCGCGTGATGGGTTCCCGGAACACGCTGAGCGTGCCGGTCAGAAAAATCGCGCACAGCAGCCAGCCACAGGTCAGGCCGCACCAGGTGTGCAGCCAGGACATGCTCTGGCGGAATCCCCCCGTCACGACTGCGTCCGCAGGCGGTCGCAAGGACCGCCAGGCGCATGGCCGGTCACAGCGTCCCCCGCAAGGTCAGCATCACGTTGCGAGGTTCGCCATAATGGTTGCCGCGACGGATCTGGCTGACCATGCCGTAATAGTCCTTGTCGAACGCGTTCGCCACGTTCAGGCTGGCGGACCAGTGCTTGTTGATGCGATAGCCCGCGCGCAGATCCCATACCGCGCGGCCGGGCGCGCCCATCCGCACCGACTCGTCGTCGTAGGCATCGTATGAGTAGCCGCTTTGCGCCGACACGCCGCCGCCGACGCTGAAGGCATTCCAGCGGCCCGGCAGTTGGTACGTGGTGGACAGGCGGAACAGATGGCGCGGGGTCTCCGCGCTGATCGTCCCACCCTCGTCGTCGCGGCTGGTGAGATAGGTATAGCCTGCCATCACCTGCCAGCCCGGCGCGAGCGCGCCGCTCGCTTCCAGTTCGAAGCCCTTGCTGCGCAGGGTGCCGCCGTTGCGATAGCAAACGGGGTTGCCCTGCGTCCCCGGGCAGCTTCCGGTGGCCGCCATGTCTTCCACCGCGACGCCGGACTTCTTCACGGCGAACACCGCCGCAGAAACGTTCAGGCGTCCGTCGTAGAGTTCACCCTTCACCCCAGCCTCGTAGTTGGCGCCGATGGTCGGGTCCAGCGGCTTGCCCGAAGACGTTACGTAGCTGCTCTGCGGCTGGTAGGTGTCCGCATAGCTGGTGTAGACGGACCATTGCTGGTCCAGGTCGTAGACCAGTCCGGCATAGGGCGTGAACTCATGTTTCTGCTCATAGTCCCGGGTTTTTTCGCCTGTCAGCCCATCATTGGACCGGTATTTCAACCAGCTGAACTTGCCGCCCAGCAACAAGTGCAGCGGGTCCGCCAGTTGCAGCCGCATGCTGCCGTACAGGCTGGTCTGCTCCAGCCGCGACGTTTCCCCGCCGTCCCAGGCCGGACGCGCCGGTTTCGGGATGGAGGAATGGTCAGGGTCATACACATTGATGGGCGTGTCGTTGTCCAGATACGCCCATTTCTGGTTGACGCGCTGACGCGACCAGCTGGCGCCGAGCAGGACCTGGTGCGTACCGCCCAGCGCCTGGAAACTGCCCGTGGTGTTCAGGTCGATGCCGTCGCTCTTCACGTGCGCATTGTTGAAATAGATGGTGTAGAAGCTCGAGCCCACGCCGGTCGCCCGATCCACGCCCCCCCTCGGAATGGCCACGCGCTGATCCAGGTCGACCTCGGTATGGTTGAGCGACAGGCGCGCCTTCCAGTCCTTGTTGAACCGGTGCTCGGTTTCAGCGAACACTTCGTTCACCTCGCCCTTCTGCCGGTTCCAGTCCTGAAGCAACGAGGTCGAGCGCGAAACGTCCAGCGCGCCGCCGTCGGTATAGCGCGGCAGGCCGAAAATCCAGTAGCCGTCCGTGTCGGTGGCTTGGTGGCGCGCGCCGAACGTCAGAGTCGTGTCGCTCCCGAGATCGGCGTCGATAACGCCGTAGACCAGGGGCGATTTCGACTTGGTGCCGTCGTAGAAGTAATGGCGGTCCTGGTACGCGGTGACCAGCCGGCCGCGTACCGTGCCGGACTCGTTGAGCGGGCCGCCGCCGTCGAGTTCCATGCGGTAGTTATCCCAGGAACCCACCGTCGTGAATCCCTCGAAATGGCCTTCGCTGCGCGGACGCTTGCGCACCATGTTGATCGCGCCGCTGGGATCCGCCGATCCCAGCATCAAGCCGGCCGCGCCGCGCAGCACCTCAACCCGGTCAAAGACGGCGGTGTCGATGGGCAGCCAACCGACCGGGGCATAGACCACACCGGCCACGCCGTCAACCAGGTAGTTGCTGTCGTCCACCGTGAACCCGCGTATCGAGAACTTGTGGTTGCCAAAGTTTCTTGCCGACTTCGTTACGCCTGTCGTCTGCGCCAGCGCCTCGTCCAGCGTGGTCAGGTTTTTATCGGTGAGCAACTGGCGCGTAAGCACGCTGACCGACTGCGGCGTTTCCCTGACCGACTGCGTCATCTTGCTGATCGTGATGGCATCGCTGGTGTACGAGCCGGTTCCTTCGGTGGTCGGCCCCCCCATGCCACTGCCGGTGACCGTCACCGATTGCAGCATCACCGCGTCGGACGAGGATTGCCCGACCACCGTCAAGGTGTACACGTTCGGCCTGGCGCTGTTCACGCGCACATTCGTGCCGGCCAGCAGCTGGTCGAGCGCTTCTCGCGGCGCGTAACGGCCATTGACCGCAGGCGCGTGCTTGCCCGCCACCACCGCCTCATCGAATAGCACCTGATGCCGGGACTGCTCCGAAAACAGTCTCAAGGCATGTTCCAGCGGCTGCGCTGGAATGCTGAAATCCACCTGCGCCTGCTGTGCCTGTACCGCGGCGGGCGATGCCAGAACGGCAAGCGCGCACGCCACCATCACCGGCATGGCCCTGAGCTGCATGCCCGCCGTCAACGCGCCGCCTGCAAGCGCGTCTTTCAACAATCCCCGTCCCATTCCCACTCCCATCGTTGTTGGCCGCTACCGGCCTTGCGGGAGTAAACGGATTGCGGGACGGGATTGGGAACCCGCACACCGCATGCAAACAAAAATAATTTTCAGCTAGATTGCCGGACGCTCAGCGGTCCAGGATGAGATAGCCGCCGTCGGGCGCGCGCTTGACCTGCACCGGCAGCAAATCCGGCAAGGCTTCCAGGAATGCGGCGGGCGCGTTGGTCGCGGCGAAGCCCGAGACGGGCAAGGACTTCAGGCCCGGGCTGGCCAGCGCCACCGGCTTGCCCAAGTACTGCGCAACTTCCTGGGCCACCTCGCCCAAGGGCGTGCGCCGGTACACCAGACGGCCATTGCGCCATCCGCCCACGCCGTCCGGCACTGCCGCCACCGCTTGATAGGTGGCGTTTCGCGCGTCCACGGTCACGCCTTGCTCCGCGCCCAGCGACAACTCCGACCCGGCCTTGCCGCGATCGGGCTGCACCCGCACACGGCCATGCGACACCTTGACGATGACTTCATCCTGCGTGTTGCGCACATTGAAGGCCGTGCCCACCACGGTGATCCGGCTTTGGCGCGCGTCGACGGTGAACGGCCGCCCGGTATCGGGCGCCACGTCAAAGAACCCCTCGCCCCGGTTCAGCACCAGCTCGCGGCGGCGCGGGTAGTAGCGCACCTGCAGCGTGCTGGCGAAATTCAGGGCGACGTGGGAGCCGTCGGGCAGATCCACCTGACGCACTTCTCCCGCTGCCGTGCTCACGTCCAGCACATAGCCGGGGGTGTTGTCCCAGCGATACCAGCCGTAGCCTCCCCCCAGGACCAGGGCCGCACAGGCGGCGGCGAACGCCTTCGAGAAGACGGGCCGCCCCAGCAGCGCGCCCCAGAAACCGGGCTGGGCCACACGGCGGCCGGATGGCTCTGTCCGTGAGTGTTGCGGCAAGGGCCTGGGTGGATTGGCGGCTGCCCGCCCATCCGACGCCAACGCAGGCCGGGGCGCCTGCGACAAATCCTGCCAGGTTCGCGATACCCGGGAGTACGCCTGCCGATGCGCGGGACGAGCAGCCAGCCAGGCATGCAGCGCTTGCTCATCCGCGGCCGACCAGCTGGCATCCTGGCGCCGCACCAGCCATTCGGCTGCGGCCTCATGCAAGGCAAGCGTATCCGGCGGAGCTGAGGAAGATGGGTCGGTCATGACGGGGCGGAACCGCTATTGTTGTTATTGTCCGGGCCGGCGTCATCGCCGGCAGGGCGATGCAATTGCTGCATCTGCGCAACCGTAGCATATTGCACCCGGACTTCGCAGTAAGCGATGGCCCGCGCCAGATGCTTGACCACCATGCGTCGCGATATCTGCATGCGAGCGGCCACTTCGTCCTGGGTCAGCCCGTCGAAACGGCTCAGCACAAAGGCTTCGCGCTGACGCTCGGGGAGTTCCCGCATCGCCTCGCCCAAACGATCCAAACGCTGTTGATGCGCCGCCGCGCGCATGGGACACGAAGCGTCATCCGCCGCCAGGACCTGCATGCCCTCTTCGGCCTCATCGAACGAAACCGTTTGCAGACGCCTGCCAGCCTGGCGCTCGCGGAACTCGTCCGCCACGCCGTTCAGCACCGTCCGGCGCAGATACGCGCCCTGCTCATCGGAGGAATTCAACGCGGGGTTGGCAGCCACCCATTTGACGACGCCATCGTGCAGCGCGTCCTCTGCGCTGCCTATGCTGCCCTTGAAGCGGGCCAGGCCGCGCAGGAGCGGCAGACGCCAACGCGCGTAAGCCTTGGCGATCGCGCTCGAGTCATCGCGCTTGTCATTGTCCGGCGCGGCCGTGCCGCTGGACGCCAGCAAGGGATTGCGGCTCATCCCGTGCATCCCGTGTTGCAGGCACGCGCCGTCCACGAGGGAGCGCGCCCTGGATGGGCCTCGGCTCGGCGAATGGAGAATGGAGGGAACGGGATGACGAACACGGAACCGCTGGCTGGCCATCGACCCAGCCACAAGGCGCGGGTCGGTTGAAAGTGGCCGGATTGTACTGAGATTTATTCTCAGTCGCAATGTAAGGCCATCCCCCTCCGTCCACCACCCAAGCTCGCTTGGTCCGCCCCGTCATGGGCCTCTTCGCGCCAACGGCCGCGAGCCCGAACCACCTGCTTTTGCCAGAGGCAGGCAGACTTACATGAAGCCCGGGTTGCGCGGCAGATACCGCGTCCAATCGCCGTGCTCCCCCGCCGACATCAGCACCATGGGCAACGCAAACCGCATGCCCAGTTCAACGGCGACCGCAAGCGCCGCGCTGGTCCCTGGAACGAAGACCGAGACCTGCTTGCCCTGTCCCGCCGCAGCGATGTCCAGTGCGGTCCGGAATGCGCCCGGCATCGCGTCCCCGTGCATGACCGCCATCGGACCTATGTGGCCGGTTGCGGCGATGTAGGCGTAGCCGACGCGCCCGCCCCCATCGTTCAGGAAAACCCCTTTGATGCTGGCATCGCCCAGCAGATAGCGGTGATGCTTCTCTCGCGCAATGCCGAGGGCTGCCGCATCCAGCTTGCGCAGCGCATCGAGGTCGGCGCCGGTCTGCTCGATCGGCGTGGCGCGAAAAGCGGCGCCCCGCGTCTGAAGCGCCAAGGACTCGCGTTCCACGCGGCATAAATGGATAGGCACCCGCGGCAACAGGCCATGCCGCACATACAGTCCTTGCGACACGAGATTGAAGGCAAAGGTAATCAGGCACTTTTCGCTGGCGCCGGCCTGGCTCGCCTGTGCCAAGGTGCGGCGCAGCAGCTGGTCACCTATGCCCTGCCCCTGCCGGCCAGGGGCAACGAACAGCTCCGCGGGAAACCAGAGCCGGTCGCAGACCCAGCTCATGGCAAAGCCGGCCACATCGCCCGCATCATCGGCCAGCCACAGGCCGCGCGGATCGTCCCGCAGGCAAAAGGCCTGGAAATCAGCAGGCCGCGGCGTGGCAATGGGTCCGAAGCCGTGGCGAACGGTAAGGTCGTTGATGCTGCGGGTGACCAGTTGCTGCGCGCGCGGCAGGTCCTCGGCACGCGCGGGTCGGACGACGAGGGCCATGGGAACCTCCTCTATCCGGGGTCAACCGGATAAACCGGTAGCAAACTCGCGCTGCGGCGCCCGCGTGGAAAAAATTCATTGCCATGGCGCTGCGCGGCGCAGGCTATCTTCCACAGAATCGTTCCGGCCACGCCTTTGGTCAAGTATTGCCCGACAATGAAGACAATGCCATCGCGCCGCGGCGCAGGCGCCGGCCGCAGCGCCCGTGCGGATCGTGGCCTGAGCGCCGCGCTCAGTTGGCCTTCTCGTCCTCGCCCTTGTACCCGCTGATGTAAGCCCGCCCCGAGCAGCGCACGAAGGCCACGCAGGTCAGGCCGCCGCTCTTGGCGTCGCAGGTGGCGCGCGCTTCGTTGCGCGCGCTCACCGGATCGGGATTCTTCGCGGTGAAGCTGGTGCCGCGGCCCTCGCTGCCCTTGCCCCAGGCCATGCCGACGCAGGTATCGGTGTAGGTGAGCACCGTGCGGCAGCCGACGCAGTCTTCCCATTTGAGCAAGGCGTCGACCGCTTCCTTCTCGCTTGGATAGCCGTCGGCGTAAGTCAGTTGGCCCGAGTCCTTCTCGGCCACGGAGCCCCAGTAGCCGCGCGAATCCAGCTTGGCCGACAGGGCCTCCAACTGGGCGGGCGTGGCGGTATCGGGCGCCTTCAGATCGGCTTCGCTGTAGCCGGGACCGGCGCACAGCGGCATGACGGCCAGCTTGCATTTGCCGTCGGCGCTGTCATTGGTGCAGGTGCGGATCGCCTTTTTCGCCGCCACTTCTGACGACACGCTGGTGCCCCAGAACAAGTCGTTGCGCGAATTGCGCGAGAACGCCACGCAGCTGTCCGAGAACGAGGTGACGCTCTTGCAGCCCTTGCCGCCAGCCTTGTTGCATTTGGCCAGCGCGGCGTCCTGCGCTTCCTTGGCGGAGGTTTCGGGCATGACCCAATACAGCTTGGCGTGCGCTTCGTCGGTGGCCACTGCGCCGTAAAGGGTGTCGGCATGCGCCGCCGGCGCGGCTGCCAGACCCAAGGCCAGCGCGCCTGCGCCGGCCAGTGCGGCCACGGTGGGACGGAATTGAACGAGCAATCGCGTGAGCATCATGGGTGTGCAATATCCAGTAGTTGTGGCGCCGCGGGCCCAGCGATATCTCATCGCCAAAGCCCCCCCGGGGCGCAGAACGCGCGGATCGTAGCACGTTACAGTTTGTCTTCCATCGCCCGCTTTTTCGCATTTCCAGGTAATACGTAACCAATTTTTCAGCGGCGGAAAGCTGATGCGCCACTATTTTTTCGGTAACATCGGCCACGCTTGCCGCCGTACCGCGCGGCCGCCTGAGCGTGTCCGCCGGCCTGTTAAAGTTGGGGCGTCGCGATACGACTAGTCACGAAACGAAACTAAAACAAGACAAGATTTTGCGGCCACTGAATTAAGTTGCGGCACGCCGGATCTTTGAGGGAGCTTGGGCTCAGCATGAATAAATCGCGACTCCGTTCGACCTGGTGGCTGGGCCGCGCCCTGCCGGTGTCGCTGGCCCTGGCCGCCTTGGCCGGCTGCGCGCCGATGCCCACGGGCGGCAGTTCGACGCTGCCATCGCTGACCAATATCTTCTCGTCGGGGCTGTCGCTGTCGCCCAGCGTGAACGTGGCCAAGAACATGAAAGGCCGGCCGGTCGCCGACGCCATCACGGCGTTGGGCGAACCCTCGAAGAAGCAAGGGGTCGGCAACACCATGGAAATGGTCTGGTCCGACTACCAGACTGCGCCCTATACCGAATGGGTCTCGACCGGCACCTCGCAGCAGGTGGTCGGCATGATCCCGGCCACGTCGACCAGCGCCGCCACGCCCGTGTTCCAGAATACCAACCATGGCTACTACAGCGGCCGCACGAAGGTCTACGAATGCAGCGTGGTGATGCGCATGCAGAACAGCATCATCATCGACAGCCAAGTGGACGGCAACGTATGCCCCGAGTTCATCGCCGCCCTGCGCAAATGGGCCGGCGAACGCGACGCCAACAACTACCGTAGCAAGTAAGGCGCAGCCCCCCCTTGTCGAGCAAACCCGGAGCACGCCGCTTTCTCGCAGCGACGGCTGGCGCCATCCGCCGGCAGGGCCGCGCCATGCTGGCCGCCGCGCCCTGGTCCTTGGCGGTATTCACCCTGTCGCTGCCCTTCGCCTTGTTGATTGCCAACCTGTTTCCGTACGGCGGCTGGCTGTTTCTTGCGTTGGCGCTGATCAATCTGATCGCCTTGGCGCGCATGACGTTCGCCTGGTATCGCGTCATCACGCTGCCAGACTCGCCAGGCGTCGCCGCCGCCCGCGGCGGCGCGGCGCAAGCCCGCCATCTGGCGCTGCTCGGCGCGCTGGTCATCGCGGTCACCGCTGTGGCCCGCGCCACCGGGGACCTGCCCTACGTGATCTACATGGTGTTGGGCGGGTCGAACGACAAGCTGTTCTGGGGCGCCTTGTTCGCCTCGCTGGCGCTGATCTGGGCGCCGATGCTGTACGCGCTTGCGGTGTACGGCCTGAGCCTGCCGCGCGCGGCGGTGGCCGGCAAGTACGGTTTTCGCGGCGCGCGGGGCGCGATGCCTTACAAGCGCTGGCCGCTGATGCTCGCGCTCTTGCTGCTGGTCGCGGCGGCCGGCCACGCCGGCTACACCCTGCGCATGCTCGCGTCCGGCTACACGGATGCCGAGTTGGCGCAGAGCGCAGTGAGCGTCCTGCTGTGCGTCCCGATCACGTTTGTAGTGGCGACGATGTATGCGGTTGCGTATCGGGATTCAGTCGACGTAGCGCGAACGGCGACCTCGCATTCTTGAGGCTCACGCCACAACCTGACAATTTACTGACGCAAAAACGCGAATAGTTATTATTCATATAGAATCCGGACTGTGTGTAACCCCCTAGCCTGGCAGTCCCGATGTCCCTGCCCCCTTCCCCGGGCCCTCATTTCCCACGCAAACGCCTGGTCCTGATCGCCGCCGCGCTGGCTTTGGCGGTCTTGGCCACCCTGGCGTTCTGGTACGCCGGATCCAAGGGTTCCCCCGCCGCGCGCCCGCCCGACTATGGGCAGATTCCGGTTGCCGTGGCGATTGAGGCCGCAACCGCCGGCCCGCTGCAGCGCGACCTGCATGCCCTCGGAACCATCACGCCATTGGCGCAGGTGACCTTGCGCAGCCAGGTCGACGGCGAACTGCTCAAACTGCATTTCACCGAGGGCCAGGCCGTGACGCGCGGCCAGTTGCTGGCGGAGATCGATGCGCGCCCTTATCTCGCAGCGCTGGCCGCAGCCGAAGGCGAACTGGCGCGCACCCAGGCGCTGCTGGAAAACGCGGAGGCAGACCTGCAGCGCTATCGCAAGCTGGCGCGGCAGGAAGCGGTGGCGGGCCAGCAACTGGATACCGCCGAAGCCCAGGTGCGCGCCTACGCCGCCCAGCGGCAACGCAACCAGGCCCAGGTGGCTGACGCCCGGCGGCTGCTGGACCACACCCGCATCGTCGCGCCGCACGACGGCCGCATCGGACTGCGGCGCGTCGATGCCGGCAACCACGTGCGCGCCGACGACGCCAACGGCCTGACTACGCTGGTGCAGACCCGGCCAATTTCCGCCCTCTTCAATATTTCCGAAACGCGGCTGGACATCCTGCGCGCGGCGCAGGCGCGGGACTCCGCGCTGCGGGTGCAAGCCTGGGATGCGGATGACCGCCGCCTGCTGGCCGAGGGCACGCTGGAAGCGCTGGACAACCGCATCCAGGCCGCCAGCGGCACGGTCCGGTTGCGCGCGCGCTTCGACAATGCGGACGAATCGCTGTTTCCGAACCAGTTCATCAATATCCGGCTGGCGGTAGTGCAACAGGACCACGTCATCACCATTCCCACCGCGGCCATCCAATATGGATCCGAGGGAGCCTTTGTGTTCGTCATAGACGGAGACAGTCGCGCCAGCCGCCGCGTGCTGAACCTGGGTCCCGCCAATGCCGGGCGCATCGTCGTGCAATCCGGCCTGGCCGAGGACGAACGCGTGGTGGTCGAAGGCGTGGACCGCCTGCACGACGGCCGCGACGTGCAGATTGTCGAGCCGCAGAAATCATGAGCCTGTCGCGTCCCTTCATCCTGCGCCCTGTCGCCACGTCCTTCCTGATGATCGCCCTGCTGCTGTCGGGCATCCTGGCGTGGCGCATGCTGCCCGTGGCAGCGCTGCCGCAGGTGGACTACCCCATCATCCAGGTGACCACGCAGTATCCCGGCGCCAGTCCGAACGTGACGGCGCGCACCGTCACCGCGCCGCTGGAGCGGCGCTTCGGGCAGATACCGGGCTTGAAGCAGATGTCGTCCACCAGCGGCAGCGGCATCTCGGTGATCACGCTGCAATTCTCGCTGGACGTGTCATTGGGCGTGGCGGAGCAGGAAGTCCAGGCGGCCATCAGCGCCAGCAGTTCGCTGCTGCCCGACGACCTGCCGACCCCGCCCGTGTACCGCAAGGTCAATCCCGCGGACGTGCCGATCCTGACCCTGGCGGTCACCTCCGATTCCCTGCCGCTGCCCCAGGTCTACGACCTGGTCGACACGCGCATGACGCAGCGCCTGTCGCAGTTGTCCGGCGTGGGCATGGTCAGCCTGGCCGGCGGCCAGCGGCCGGCGGTGCGGGTGCAGGTCAATCCGATGGCGCTGGCCGCGCGCGGACTGCAATTGGCCGACGTGCAGGAAGCCATCGCCAAGGCCAACTCGAACCAGCCCAAGGGCAGCTTCGACGGGCCGGTGCGCTCGGTCATCATGGACGCCAACGACCAATTGCAGAGCGCCGAGGAGTACCGCGAGCTGATCGTGGCCTGGCGCAACGGCGCGCCGGTGCGGCTGGGCCAGGTCGCCACCGTCGAGGACGGGGCGGAAGACCGCTACCTGGCCGCCTGGGTCGACAAGCAGCCGGCCGTGCTGGTCAACATCCAGCGCCAGCCGGGCGCCAACGTCATCGCCGTGGCCGATCAGGTCAAGGCTCTGCTGCCGCAGCTGACGGCCAGCCTGCCGGCGGCCGCGCAGGTCCGCGTGCTGACGGACCGCACCGAAAGCATCCGCGCGTCGGTGCGCGGCGTGCAATGGGAACTGGCCTTCGCCGTGGGCCTGGTGGTGCTGGTGACCTTCCTGTTCCTGCGCAACCTGCCCGCCACGCTGATACCCAGCCTGGCCGTGCCGCTGTCCTTGATCGGCACCTTCGGCTTCATGCATCTGGCGGGGTTCTCCACCAACAACCTGACGTTGATGGCGCTGACCATCGGCGCGGGCTTCGTGGTGGACGACGCTATCGTGATGCTGGAGAACATTGCGCGCTACCGCGAGCAGGGCCACAGCCCGATGGCGGCGGCGCTCAAGGGCGCCGGACAGATCGGCTTCACGCTGGTATCCCTGACCCTGTCGCTGATTGCGGTGCTGATCCCGCTGCTGTTCATGGAGGACGTGGTGGGTCGGCTGTTCCGCGAGTTCGCGGTCACGCTGGCGGTGGCCATCCTGATATCGCTGGCGGTGTCGCTTACCCTGACGCCCATGATGTGCGCGCGGCTGCTGCCGGCGCACGAGCCGACGCGCCCCGGGCTGCTGGACCGCGTCCAGGCGCGCTACGCCGGTTGGCTGGACCTGACCTTGCGCCATCAGCGGCTGACCCTGGCCGTGATGCTGGCGACCGTGGCGCTGACCGGCCTGCTGTACCTGGCCGTGCCCAAGGGCTTCTTTCCGACCCAGGACGGCGGCACGCTGCGAGTGACGCAATCGTCCCAAAGCACCTCGTTCGACGCCATGTCGCGGCGCCAGCAGGCGGTGGCCGAGGCGCTGCTGGCGGACCCGGACGTGGCCAGCCTGTCGTCCTTCATCGGCATCGACAGCATGAACACCACCCTGAACACCGGCCGGCTGCTGATCAACCTGAAACCCTGGTCGGAACGCAGCGCGCCGCTGGCGGACATCATGGCGCGGCTGGATGCGCGCGCCCGCGAGGTCCAGGGCATCTCGCTGTTCCTGCAGCCGGTGCAGGAGCTCAATATCGAGGACCGCGTGAGCCGCGGCCAGTACCAGTTCACGCTGACCTCGCCGGACAGCGAGCTGCTGGCGCGCTGGAGCCACGCGCTGACGGCGCGCCTGGCGCAAGCGCCCGAACTGGCCGAAATCTCCACGGACCTGCAAGGCGACGGCCGCCAGGCCTATCTGCAGGTCTCGCGCGATGCCGCGGCCCGCCTGGGCGTGACGATGGACGACGTGGCGCAGACGCTTTACAACGCCTTCGGCCAACGCCAGGTGGCCACGCTGTTCACGCAGTCCAACCAGTACCGGGTCGTGCTGGAAGTGGACCGCAAGCTGGCGCTGGACCCGGACGCGCTGGAGCGTATCCATCTGCAGACCGACGACGGGCAGGCGATCCCCCTGTCGGCGCTGGCCACGGTCAGCGAACGCGCGGTGCCGCTGGCCGTGAACCACCTGGCGCAGTTTCCCGCGGTCAACCTGTCGTTCAACCTGCCGGCGGGCGGTTCGCTGGGCGAGGCCATCGCCGCCATCGAATCCGCGCGGCAGGAAATCGGCATGCCGGCCAGCGTGGAGTTGCGTCTGCAAGGCGCCGCGGCGGCGTTCCAGGCCTCGCTGTCGAACACGCTGTGGCTGATGCTGGCCGCGGTGGTCACCATGTACCTGGTGCTGGGCATGCTATATGAAAGCGCCATCCATCCGGTGACCATCCTGTCCACCCTGCCCTCGGCCGCCGTCGGGGCCTTGCTCGCGCTGCTGCTTACCGGACGCCCGCTGGACCTGATCGCGGTCATCGGCATCATCCTGCTGATCGGGCTGGTGAAGAAGAACGGCATCATGATGGTGGACTTTGCGCTGGAGGCCGAACGTTCGCGCGGCTTGGCGCCGCAGGCGGCGATCCGCGAGGCCGCCCTGCTGCGCCTGCGGCCCATCCTGATGACCACGCTGGCGGCGCTGTTCGGCGCGCTGCCGCTGATGCTGGCCACGGGTTCGGGCGCGGAACTGCGCCAGCCGCTGGGCTGGGTCATGGTGGGCGGGCTGCTGGTCAGCCAGGTGCTGACCCTGTTCACCACGCCCGCCGTGTACCTGTTCTTTCAACGCCTGGGCCAGCGCCGCGGCGCGCCGGCCGGCAAGCCCGGGGTTGAAGGCCGGGCGCCATGATCCGCGCCTTGCTGCACCGCCCGACCGCCTGCATCTTCCTGGCGATCGCGCTGACCCTGCTGGGCGCGGTCGCATGGCGGCTGCTGCCCGTGGCGCCGCTGCCCCAGGTCGACTTCCCCACCATCGAAGTGCGGGCCGAACTGCCGGGCGCCAGCCCCGAGAGCATGGCCAGCACCGTGGCCGCGCCGCTGGAGCGCGCGCTGGGCAGTATCGCGGGCGTCAGTTCGATGACCTCGTCCAGCAACCAGGGTGCCACCCGCGTGCAGCTGCAATTCGACCTGGACCGCGACATCAACGAAGCCGCCCGCGACGTGCAGGCCGCCATCAACGCCGCCCGCGCGGAACTGCCCTCCGGCATGCCCGGCAATCCCAGCTACCGCAAGGTCAATCCGTCCCAGGCGCCCATCATGGCGCTGGCGCTCAGCTCCGCCACCCGCCCCGCGGGCGAGCTCTACGACCTGGGTTCGACGGTGCTGGCGCAGAAGATCTCGCAGATCAACGGCGTGGGCGAAGTGACCCTGGGCGGCAGCTCCCTGCCCGCGGTGCGGGTGCAGGTCAATTCCAACGCCCTGGCCCACTACGGCGTGGCGCTGGACGAGGTGCGCCAGGCCATCGCCGACGCCGCGCCCATGAGGCCGCAGGGTCAGCTCGATTCCGCCAGCCGGCGCTGGGAGGTCGGCACGCCCGAACAGCCGCGCGCCGCGCGCGACTACGAGAGCCTGATCGTGCGCCACCAGGACGGCGCGGTGATCCGGCTGTTGCAGGTTGCTCGGGTGAGCGACTCGGTCGAAAACCGCTACAGCAGCGGCTTTCACAACCGCAACCCGGCCGTGGTCCTGACCATCAGCCGCCAACCCGGCTCGAACATCATCGAAACCATAGGCGCGATCAACCAGGCCCTGCCCGGCCTGCGCGCACTGATGCCGGCCGACGTGGACCTGACCGTGGCGCTGGACCGCTCGCCCGGCATCAACGCCACCCTGCGCGAAGCGCACATCACGCTGGGGCTGGCCACGGCGCTGGTGATCCTGGTGGTGTGGGCGTTCCTGGGCAATGCGCGGGCGGCGGCGATACCCAGCGTGGCGATTCCGGTGTGCCTGATCGCCACCTTCGCCGTCATGTACCTGTGGGGCTTCTCGCTCAACAATCTGTCGTTGATGGCGCTGATCGTCGCTGCCGGCCTGGTGGTCGACGACGCCATCGTGGTGCTGGAGAACATCTCGCGCCACATCGAGCGCGGCCTGTCGCCGCGCAAGGCCGCGCTGCGCGGCGTGCGCGAGGTGGGCTTCACGCTGGTGGCCATGACGGTGGCGCTGAGCGTGGTCTTCGTGTCCATCCTGTTCATGGGCGGCCTGGTCGAGCGGCTGTTCCGAGAGTTCTCCATCACCCTGGTCGCCGCCACGGTCATCTCGCTGGTGGTCTCGGTGGCCATCATCCCCAGCCTGTGCGCCCGCTGGCTCAAGCCCGCTAGCCCGCAGGCGACTAGCGCGGACTTGCGTCCGTCGCGCATGCAGGCGGCCTTCGAACGCGTCCACGCCTGGTACGGCAGCAGCCTGTGGCGGGTGCTGGGCCATGCCCGGCTGACGCTTCTGCTGCTGGCCGGCGTGGTCGGGCTGAACGTCTATTTGTACGTGCAGGCGCCCAAGGGCTTCCTGCCGGTGCAGGACACCGGACAACTGGTGGGCTTCGTGCGCGGCGACGACGGCTTCTCGTTCCAGGTCATGCAGCCCAAGATCGACCAGTACCGGCAACTGGTGCTCAAGCATCCGGCGGTTCAGGACGTCATCGGCTACAACGGCGGCAGCCTGGGCATCAGCAATTCCCTGTTCCTGATCCGCCTGAAGCCCGCCGCCGAGCGCGCGGAATCGTCGACCGAAGTCATCAACTGGCTGCGCACCAACGCCCCCGCCGTGCCGGGCGGCATGTTCTTCCTGAACGTGGACCAGGACCTGCGCATGCCCGGCGGCTTCGGCAACTCCGGCGACCATGAGCTGGCCATCATGGCCAGCGACGTGCCAGCCTTGCGGCA
Source organism: Achromobacter sp. (assembly GCF_049647645.1). GTDB lineage: Bacteria > Pseudomonadota > Gammaproteobacteria > Burkholderiales > Burkholderiaceae_B > Achromobacter. The sequence continues at coordinate 23,602 of NZ_JBARYB010000264.1, read as the reverse complement.
ATGGTCGCGCAAGATCTCCAAGGCCATGCAGGAGATACCCGAGCTGCGCGACGTGGACGCGGAAGGCGACGGCGCCACCCAGCAGGTGGTGATCGACATCGACCGCGCGGCCGCGCAGCGCCTGGGCGTGGACATGGGCACCATCAGCAGCGTGCTCAGCAACTCGTTCAGCCAGCGCCAGGTCGCCACCTTGTACGACGCCATGAACCAGTACCGCGTGGTGCTGGAGCTGGACCCGCGCTACACCGAGGATCCCGAGGTCCTGGAACAGGTGCAGGTGGTGGCGGCGGACGGCGTTCGCGTGCCGCTGACGGCCTTCGCCACCTACGACTACGGGCTGGTCAACGACCGCGTGTTCCACGACGGCCTGTTCGCGGCCGTGGGCGTGGGCTTTTCGCTGGCCGAGGGCGTGTCGCTCGAACAGGCCCTGGTGGCCATCGACGCTACCATGGCCAAGCTGATGGTGCCCTCTTACATCCAGACCCGCCTGGGCGGCGACGCGCGCAACTTCCAGCAAAGCCTGCAGGACCAGCCCTGGCTGATCCTGGCGGTGCTGGTGGCGATCTACCTGGTGCTGGGCATCCTGTATGAAAGCCCGCTGCATCCGCTCACCATCCTGTCCACCCTGCCCTCGGCCGGCGTGGGCGCGCTGCTGGCGCTGCGGCTGGCCGGCATCGAATTCACGCTGATTGCGCTGTTGGGGCTGTTCCTGCTGGTGGGCATCGTCATGAAGAACGCCATCCTGATGATCGATTTCGCGCTCGGCCTGGAACGGCGCGAAGGGCTGACGCCGGAGCAGGCCATCCACCGCGCCGCCATGCTGCGGCTGCGGCCCATCGTCATGACCAACCTGGCGGGGCTGCTGGGCGCCCTGCCCCTGGTGCTGGGCATGGGCGAAGGCTCGGAACTGCGCCGGCCGCTGGGCATCGCCATCGTCGGCGGCCTGCTGATCAGCCAGTTCCTGACGCTATACACCACGCCCATCGTGTATCTGGCGCTGGAACGGCTACGGCTGAAATGGAAGGCTGGCCGGCTGCGTCCTGGCCCCGAGGCCTGAAGCACGGGCCAGTCTGCAAGTTCAGTCCGGGAGTATTCCCGCCGCCTGGATGACCTGCGCCCACTTGCGCTGCTCGGCCAGCTGGAAGTCCGCCAGTTCGCCCGGCGTGCCGCCCGCCGGAATCGCGCCCAGTTCAGCCAGCCGCTGCTTCACCGCCGCGTCGCCCAAGGCCTGGTTGATGGCCAGCGACAACTTTTGCTGCACCGCCTGCGGCGTGCCGGCGGGCGCATACATCGCAAACCAGGACGAGGCCTCGAAATCCGGCGCACCCAAGGCCTCGGCCATGGTCGGCACCTGCGGATAGTCCGGCAGCCGCTGCGCTGTCGTGACGGCCAGCATGCGCAGTTTTCCGGCCTTCACGAAGGGCGTGCTGGTCAGCAGCGTATCGAACATGACCTGGACCTGGCCGGCCACCAGATCGGTCACGGCGGGACTGGAGCCCTTGTAGGGGATGTGGGTCATGGAGGTGCCGGTCTTGTACTTGAAGTATTCCGGCACCAGGTGGGACGAACCGCCATTCCCCGCCGAGCCGTAGTTCACGCGGTCGGGGTGGGCCTTCAGATAGTCCACCAGCTCGCCCACGGTCTGCACCGGCATCTGCTGCGGGTTGACCACGACCGCGATGGGCACCGTGAGGACCAGCGCCAGGGGCGTGAAGTCCTTGTTCGCGTCGTAGGGAATGTCGGGATAAAGGCCAGGATTGATCGCCATGGTGCCGATACTGGCCATCATCAGCGTGTATCCGTCCGGCTTGCTGCGCGCGGCGTCGCTGGCGCCGATGAAGCCGTGCGCGCCGGCCTTGTTCTCGATGACAACAGGCGTGTCCAGACGGTCGGCGAGCGCCTTGCCGACCACGCGCGCGGCGATGTCGGTCGGGCCGCCGGCGGGGAATGGAACGACCAGCCGGATGGGACGTTCGGGCCATTGCGCCCCGGTATTGCCCAGGGCGGGCTGCGTCGCGGCCGCGCAGGCGAGCGCGGCGATTCCTAAAAGATGCTTCATGAATTTGTCTCCTGGCATGTTTGCGGGGCGCGTCAGGCGGCGGTCTGGATGCCGGCTTCGCGTATCAGGCGCGCCCATTTCTTCTGTTCTTCCTGGATGTAGCGCTGCGCCGCCTCCGGCGAGCCGCCCATGGCGGTGCTGCCCTCGGCGGTGAACATGGCCACCGTGGCCGGATCGGCCAGCACCTTCTCCACGACCGCGTTGACGGCCTTGACGACCTCGGGCGGCGTGCCGGCCGGCGCGACCAGCGCCTTCCAGTCCAGCGCCTCGAATCCCTCGTAGCCGGACTCGGCCACGGTAGGCACGTCGGGCAGGATCGCCAGCCGCGCGCGGGAACTGACGGCCAACGACCGCAGCACCTTGCCCTTGAGCATTTCCTGGGCCGCCTGCGGCGTGGCGAACATGTAGTCGGTATTGCCGCCCAACAGGTCGTTGAGCGCCGGCGCCGCGCCGCGGTACGGCACGTTCAACACCTGGAACTTGCCCTGATAGGCGAGCAGTTCGCCCGCCAGATGGCCCACCGTGCCGGAACCCGCCAGAGCCTGCTTGATGCCGCCGGGCTCGGCGCGCGCATCCTTGACCAGGTCGGCCAGGGTCTGCCAGCGCGCGTTGGCCTTGACCACCAGCACCACCGGCAGCGAAGCGATCAGGGAGACTGCCGCGAAGTCCTTTTCCGCGTCGAACGGGATCTGCGGCATCAGGGCGGGATTGATGGCCAGGTTGGCCGTCTGGCCCAGGCCCAGCATGTAGCCGTCCGGCTTGGCCTTGGCCACGAAGTCCATGCCGATGTTGCCGCCTGCGCCCGGGCGGTTTTCCACCACCACCGACCAGCCGGCCATCGCCGTGACCTTGGCCGCGATGGCGCGCGCCACCGAGTCCGTGCCGCCGCCCGGGGTGTAGGGAACGATAAGGCGCACGGGCCGGCCGTTCGGATAGCCGCCCGCGCCCTGGGCGCGCAGCGGCAAGGCCGCGGCGCAAAGCGCGGCGCCCAGGAAGGCGCGGCGGGATAGCGTGATCATGGTTAGTCTCCTTGTGTGATTTGCCTTGCTTTCAAGGCCGCGATTTCATCGTCGCGATAGCCGACGCCGCGCAGCAGCGCATCGGTGTGTTCGCCCACCGCAGGCGGCTGCAGGCGTATTCCGGGCTGGGCGCCGCCCAGCGTGAAAGGCGCCAGCGGCACCCGCGATTCCCGGCCGTCTTCCAGCACGATGGGCGCCAGGCCGCCGGTGGCTGCCAGGTGGGGATCCTCGAACAGCTGCTCGGGCCGCGTGATCGGCGCGAAAGGCAGGCCCTCGCGCTCGAACACGTCCGCCAGCTCCGCCGCGCTGCGCTCCGCCAGATGCGAGCGCAACTGCGGCATCAACCAATCGCGTGCCTGCACGCGATCATTGTTGCTGGCCAGGCGGGGGTCGGCCAGCAACTCGCCCAGCCCGAAGGCGCGGCAGAAGATGGCCCATTGCTTGTCGCTGACCACGGCCAGGAAGATCTGTTCGCCGCCCTTGACGGTGAATACGTCGTAGATGGCCCAGGCCGAAATGCGGCTGGGCATGGGCGCGGCGGCCCGGCCGGTGACGGCGTACTGCATCATGTGCTGGCCCACCAGAAAGACGTTGTTCTCGAACAGCGAGGCCTGCACTTCCGTGCCTACGCCCGTCTGTTCGCGCTGCGCCAGCGCCGCCATGGCGCCAATCGCGCCGAACATGCCGCCCATGATGTCGTTGACGCTGGCGCCCGCGCGCAGCGGATCGCCGGGGCGTCCCGTCATGTAGGCCAGGCCGCCCATCATCTGCACGACTTCGTCCAGCGCCGTCCGGTGCTCGTAAGGACCGGGCAGGAAGCCCTTGTGGCTGACGTAGATGAGGCGGGGATTGCGTTGCTTGAGCGTGGCGTAGTCCAGGCCCAGCTTCTCCATGACGCCGGCCTTGAAGTTTTCGCTGACGATGTCGGCCGAATCGATCAGGCGCAATGCGGCCTCGATTCCCTCGGGCTGCTTCAGGTCCAAGGCGATGCTCTTCTTGTTGCGGTTGAACATGGGGAAAAAGCCCGCGCCCGACCCGAGCAAGCGGCGCGTGCTGTCGCCGCCCACCGGTTCTACCTTGATGACTTCGGCCCCCAGGTCCGCCAACAGCATGCCGCAAGTGGGACCCATGACCATGTGGGTGAATTCGACGACGCGGATGTGTTCGTACGGAAGGCGCGGATGGGCGTGGCTGGACATGGGCGTGGATCTTCTGCAAATGACGACGGTTGCGGCAAAGGCCGGCTTGACCGCCTGTTTCTGGTGTATAGGGCCGCAGGGGTATGGGCGATCAAGCCCGCCGGACGAATCCCTTGGGCAAGCCGGCATCGGGCGTCATGCCATACAGCGGCTCGCCGGGCAGGCCGGCGGCCAACGGCGCGCGCGCGGCAACGATTCCATCCAGGTCGATGCCGGTGCGCACGCCCATCGCCTCGAACATGAAGACCAGGTCCTCCGTCACGACGTTGCCGGACGCGCCCGGCGCATAGGGGCATCCGCCCAGTCCGCCCAGGGAACTGTCGAACGTGCGCACGCCCTCGTCCCAGGCCGCCAGGCAGTTGGCCAGGCCCAGACCGCGCGTGTTGTGCATATGCGCCGCGCCCGCCTTATCCCCGAGCTCGGCGCGCAGGCGGCGGAACAGCCGGCGCACTTGCGCGGGATTGGCGTAGCCCACGGTGTCCGACAGCCCCGATTCATCGGCGCCCGCCGCCACGCACAGCGCGGCCAGGCGGATGACCTCGTCCTCGGGCACGCTGCCCTGCAGGGTGCAGCCGAAGGCCGTCGAGATGCCGGCCTCCAGCTTCACGGCGGGCGCCAGCTCGTCCCGCAGCCGCGCGATTGCGCGCACTTCCTCGACCATGTCCTCGGGTGTCTTGCGCACGTTGGCCAACGAATGTTCGCGGCTCGCCGAAACCGGCATGGTCAGCTTGTGGACGCCGGCCCGCAGCGCCGCCTCGGCGCCGCGCAGATTCGGAACCAGGGCCATGACCGTGATGCCGGCATGCCCCGCCGCATGGCGCACCACTTCAGCGGCATCGGCCATCTGCGGCAGCAGGCGCGCCGGCACGAAGGAAGCCACTTCGATCTCGCGCACGCCGGCCGCCACCAAGGCGTCGATCCAGCGCAACTTGTCGGCCGTGGCCATCGTCGCCTTGACGGACTGCAAGCCATCGCGCGGGCCGACCTCACTGATCAGGACGTCGGGGGTGTGGGCGTTGGATTGAGCCATGGTTTGATTTTCCATATATTCTATCTAATAGAACGATATTCTTTAAGATAGAATTATTGAGCGCGCAGCTTTCCGCTGTCAAGCGCCATACGCCCAGGGAAAACCACGAACCCCAGCGCCAGACGCCGCCTACAATGCGCCTGATTCGTTCTAAAGGATGGAATATGGCCCCACCTATGATTCGACGCGCCGGAGATCGGGATGCCGCGTAAAGCCGCCACGGAATCGCTCGCCGACACCGATGCCGCTCAAGGCGGCGTGGCGGCGGTGGATCGCGCGTTGAGCTTGATGTCGGTGTTCACGGCTCGCGACAAGGCCCTGTCCCTGGGCGAGCTGTCCGAGCGCACGCGCCTGTACAAGAGCACCGTCCTGCGGCTGTTGGCATCGCTGGAACACGCCGGCTGGATCCAACGCCTGGACGACGGCCGCTATGCCCTGGGCGGGGAAGTCGCGCGCCTGCATGGCATCTACGCTTCCTCGTTTTCGCTGGAGCACGTCGTCCTGCCCGTGCTGCGCGACCTGGTCGCGGCTACCGGCGAAAGCGCGGCCTACCACGTGCGCCAGGGCGATGCCCGCCTGTGCCTGTATCGCGTGGATTCACCTCACCCCGTGCGCGACCACATCCGCGCGGGCGATCTGCTGCCGCTGGATCGCGGCAGCGGCGGACGCGTGTTGACGGCCTACGACCCGGTGCTGGGCCGCGCGCCCGGGCCCGAGCAGGAGCTGTACGCCCGCATCCGCGCCGACGGCTATTTCGCCGCCATGGGCGACCGCCTGGCGGAAGTGGCCGGCATATCCGCGCCCGTCTTTCTGCTCAATGGCGAGATCGCCGCGGCAGTGACGCTGACCGCGCCCATCCATCGTTATGTCGCCGCCCATCTGGCGGCGGTGCGGGAGGCGGCGCGGCGCCTGACGGGGAAAGTCGGTTAGCGGACCCGGGCGCGGCGGGCGCTGCTGCGGCCAGGCAGTACAAAAGAACCCGTGCTTTGAACGGGGTCCGAAACCAATGCATTACGCGACTGCCAGCCGAGGACCCCGGAGCCATCCGAAGCGCAGCCCCGCCGGGGCGAGCATCGGAATGGCGCAGGGCAGCCTCGGCGGCTAAAGAACCCTGACATCCGCAAGCGCGAAGCCCTACCGCCCCAAGCCGCCCGCGTCCACGGCAATCAGGGCTGCGGCCCGCCAGGCAGCACCAGCTTTTCCAGGTAGTCCAGATCCTCGCGCACCAGCCGCAAGGACTCGCTCACGTCCGGCGACCTAGGCCGCCGGGAGGCGTCACGCAACAGCGATTGCACAGCCATGTCGGCCATGATGGCCGCGACTTCGGCTCGGCCCAGCCGGCCGTCCGGCTTGTACCACCACGCCGACCAGTTGCACATGCCGATGAGGCTGAAAGCCGCGACGTGCGGATCGACCATGCGGAACTGGCCGTCGCGGATGCCGTTTTCGATGACCCGGCTGAAGTTCTCCAGCACGTTGCGGCGCGATGCCTGCACGGCTGCGCGCTGCTTGGGCGTCATGTCGGCCTCGGTCCTGTCGGCCACGCGGAATTCGGCGGTGCGCGACAGGATCAGGTCGGCATGCTGCGTGACCAGGGCGCGCAGCGCCTCGACCGGATCGAGGTCCTCGCGGGTGGCGGTCTCGCCGGCCATTTTCTTGGCCGCGCTTAGCACATCTTCAGTCAACGAACGCAGGATCGCGTCCTTGCTCTTGAAGTAGTAGTAGACGGCAGTGCGGCTCAGGCCCAGGGACTCGGCGATGTCCTGGATGCTGGTGCCGCCGGAGCCGCGCTTGATGAAGAGCGTGGCCGCGGCGTCGAGTATGGCGGTGCGCAGCGCTTCGCCCTTCAGCGCTCCCTTGGTGCTTGCGTCGTTCACGTTGCGATGTTCCTCGAATAGACCGTCCGGGACGGTCCCGTCCCGAAATTATGGCATGCGCGATTGCGCTTCCAGGCCGCGCCGGCCATTGTTTTGCCCATGTTGAGTCCCTCATTTTTGACGCTACTGTCAATTTTTTAAATTTAATTGACACTAAAGTCAAATATTCGTCTAATACGTCAAACCGAGGTCCACGGACCATCGCAACAGGAGACGAATGTGACTACCGCCGCCCCCTCCAACCAGATCACCGCAGGTTTTCTCAACACCGATTGGAATCCCCGCGACCTGCCCGCCGGCGCCTCGACCCGCAACGTCGTGCTGCGCACCGCGGATGGCGCCGCTACCTCCGGATCGCTATACCAGCCGGCCGGCCCGCGCCCTGACACCGTGGTCTGCGTCATGCATCCGCGCGAGTTCATGGCCTGCCATTACCTGATCCCCGACATCGTCGGCGCCGGCCTTGCCGCCTGGTCGCAAGGCGCGCGTTCGGTCGGCAACGACCTCAGGCTGGAACATGAACAAGCGCTGCAGGACGTGGCCGCCGGCCTGCGCTTCCTGCGCGAACAGGGTTTCAAGAAGATCGTGCTGCTGGGCAATTCCGGCGGCGCCGGGCTGTACGCCTTCTACGCCCAGCAAGCCGGCCTGCCCGCCAGCGAACGCGTCGCCCGCACGCCGGGCGGCAAGCCCAGCGGACTGGGCGAACTGGACATGCCCGAAGTGCATGGGCTGGTGCTGGTAGGCCCGCACCCCGGTCAAGGCGCGCTGCTGCTGAACTGCATCGACCCGTCCGTCGGCGACGAGAACGACGCGTTGTCGGTGGTGGCGGAGCTTGATCCCCTGGCGCCCGAAAACGGCTACCGGCCCAAAGGCCAGGCGCGCTATGCGCCGGAATTCGTCGCCCGCTACCGTCTGGCGCAGCGCGAACGCGTGGCGCGTCTGGACGCGCAGGCGCGGCAGATGATCGCCGACCGCCTGGCGGCCCGCGCCGACGTCAAGAGCGGCTCCGACGCTTCCGCCGAGCGCCGTCGGCAGGCGGCGCACACGCCGGTCCTGGTGGTCTGGCGCACCGACGCCGACCTGCGCTGCCTGGACCTCAGCCTGGATCCGTCTGACCGCCACCCGGGCTCGTTGTGGGGCAAGGACCCTTATGCGTCGAACTTCGGCGCCGTCGGCTTCGCCCGCTTCTGCACGCCAGAGAGCTGGCTGTCGACCTGGTCCGGCCTGTCGTCCAACGCCAGCATGGAACGCACCGCCGGCGGCATCGTCCAGCCCACGCTGATCATTGAATACACCGGCGACCAGGCCTGTTTCCCTTCCGACGTGCGCGCCATCCATGACGCCATCCCCGCGCCGGACAAGACCCACCTGCGCATCCGCGGCGACCACCACGGCCGCGCCCTGGCTGAAAGCGAAGAACCCGGGCGCTATGCCGCCGGCCGCGAACTGGCCGCCTGGCTGCGCCTGCGTTTCCTCTAATCCGAATGTCGACGGAGCAAGTCATGACTGCAACCCCCAAGACCCCCGCCCCCCTGCGCCTGCACGGCGTGGACCACACGGCGCGGCCCACCTGGCGCCTGCGCGAAACCGTCGCCTTCTACCGCGACATCCTCGGCCTGCCGCTGGTCCATGTGATCTCGGCGCGCGGCTGGGGCCCCGCCACGCACCCGGACTTCCTGCACTTCTTTTTCGATAGCGGCCAAGGCAGCACGATCGCGTTCTTCTATTACCTGGGATCGGACGAGCCCGAGGCGCTGCGCGGACGCAGCAGCATGCGGCCGCTGCCCGAGGACCATGTGTTCGACGCCACCCACACCGCCTGGCTGGTCGACAGCGAAGACGAGCTCAAGGCCTGGAAGCAGAAGCTGCAGAACGCCGGGCTGGAGGTCTCCGTCGAAACCCGCCACGAAGTGATCGAGTCCATCTATGTACGCGATCCCAACGGCTACTTCATCGAATTCACGCGCAAGCTGCGCCCCCTGAGCGAGGTCGACGCGATCGACGCCGACCTGACGCTGCGGGCGGCCATGCAGGCCGAAGCCGATGCGGAATCGGCCGGCGGCCGCATCCGGCATATCGACGACGTCTGGGCGCGCAAGGCCGCGCTGCTGGAAGACCGGCTGGAGATGGCGGACAGCGCCGCCGCGCCGCGCGTGCGGATCTTCGTGCCCCGGGTCGAGGAATTCTCTTCCTTGGTACAGGACGCTTCCGGGCGCGAGAACTGCACCGTGGTGCCCGGCGAACATTTCGACTGCATCGTCGCCGACGGCCCGCTGGAGTTCCAGCGCAAGGCCCTGGGGCTCAAGCCCGCCGTCTGGTATGGCTTGTTCACCGGCGGCGTCAGCGGCACGATCGACGTATTGGATCGGGACCGCGTCCTGATCTCGGCCGCGCGCCACTGAGACACGGGCCAGGAGGAGACAACCATGCGAGATATACGCCACCCCATAGAGGGCGTGATCTACCACCACGCCGAACGGGCCCGCCAGTACTTCGCCAGCGGCGCCTGGGAACGTTCGACCGTGGGCGCGGCGCTGCACGCCACCGCCCTGCGCTGCCCCGAGCGCACCGCGCTGATCATCGACGAAGGTAGCCTGAGCTTCCGCGAACTGGACGAACAGACCGACCGGCTGGCCGCCGCCTTGCTCAAGCTGGGCCTGGCGCCGGCGGACCGAGCCATCTTCCAGATGGGCACCACGCTGGAAACGGCGCTGGCCCTGCTGGCCTGCTACAAGGCGGGCATCGTCCCCGTCTGTTCGCTGCCGCAGCACCGCGAGCTGGAGATCGGCCAGTTGACGCGCCAGACCCGCGCCCGCGGCTACTTCGTGCAGGCCGACTTCGGCAAGTTCGACCTGCCGGCCTTCGCCGCAGGCATGCTGGCCGCGAGCGACACGCTGGAGCACCTGGTCGTCGCGCGCGGCGATTCGCCGCATGGCGTGTCGCTCCACGCGCTGCTGGACGCGATGCCGCTGGCCGAGGCCCGCCTCATCCTGGCGGACCAGGGCCCCGGCTGCGAAGACGTGCTGAGCTTCCAGCTGTCGGGCGGCACCACCGGCATGCCCAAGATCATCCCGCGCTTCCACGCCGAGTACCTGGGCCATTCGCTGGCCTGCGCCCGGCGCTACAAGATGCAGGATGACGACCGCATCATCTGGGCCCTGCCCCTGCTGCACAACGCGGCCCAGGTCTATGTGCTGATCCCCGTCATTGCCATGGGCGTGTCCGCGGTGCTGATGCCGCGGGTGGACGTGCCGCGCATGCTGGAGCTGATCGAGCGCCATCGCGTCACCCGCGCCATGTCCATCGGGCCGATAGCGCCGCAGCTCATGGCCTTCCCCGACCTGGCGCGCTACGACCTGTCCACGCTGCGCCTGTTCATCACCATGAGCGCGGCGGACCGGCTCGAAGCCCACCTGAACGTGCCCTGCTCCAACCTGTTCGGCATCACGGAAGGGCTGCTGCTGGGTTCGCCCGCCGACGCGTCCGAGTACGAGCGGCACCATACCCAGGGGCGCTCGGGCTGCCCCGAGGACGACATCCGCCTGCTCGCGCCCGGCACCGAGGAGCCGGTGGCGGAGGGCCAGATGGGAGAGCTCTGCTTCCGCGGTCCCGCCACGCTGCCGGGCTTCTTCGACGCCCCTGCGGCCAACGCTTCCGCATTCACCTCGGATGGCTACTACCGTACCGGCGACATGATGACCGCTCGCGTGGTGGACGGAGCGACCTGCTACTCCTTCGAGGGCCGCCTGCGCGACAACATCAACCGCGGCGGCGAGAAGATCGGCTGCGAGGAAGTCGAGGCGCTGGTGGGCGCGCATCCGGCCATTTCCGAGGCGCGGCTGGTGGCCATGCCCGACCCGTTCTATGGCGAGAAAGGCTGCGTCTTCGTCATCGTCCGGCCCGGACAGATGGCGCCGAGCCTGACGGAACTGGCGGATTTCCTCACCGGCCAGGGGCTGGCCAAATACAAGTGTCCGGAACGCATCGAGCAGATCGAGGCCTTCCCCGTCACCAAGGTCGGCAAGCTCGACAAGGCCGCCCTGCGCCATACCGTCGCGGAAATGCTCAACCAGGAGGCCGCAAAGGCCAGGGAGAACGGCAATGACCAGCACTGAATTCGTAGTGAGCGAGACGCCGTTCATCGTGCGCCGCCGCGTCAAATGGGGTGATTGCGATCCCGCCGGCGTGGTCTACACCGTCACCTTCGGCGAGTACGTGCTGTCGGCCGCCGAACTGTTCTACGGCCATCTGTTCAACGGCACGCCGCAGCGCATCAAGGATGAGCATGGCTTCGGTACGCCTACCCGTGCGCTGTCCTTCGACTTCCAGGCCTCGCTATGGCCCGACGAGGAATTCGACATGTGCGTCAGGGTCGAGGAAATCCGTACCCGCACCTACACCCTGCATGTCGCCGGCAGCGTACGCGGCCAGCCCGCCTTCGATGCCCGGCTGACCCCGATCTGCGTGGCGCGCGGCGAACGGCGCGCCATCGAAGTGCCCGCCGCGCTGCGCGGCGCCTTGCAGTCCTATCAGGAAGCCTGCGCGCAGGCCGAAGCAAACAGGAGCCAAGCCAAATGAAGATCGCCGTCATCGGAGCAGGCCCCGCTGGCCTGTACTTTTCGCTGCTGGCCAAGAAGCACGCCCCGCAGCACGACATCACCGTGTACGAACAGAATCCGCGCGGCGCCACCTACGGCTGGGGCGTGGTGTTCTCGGACATCGGCCTGTCCTTCCTGCGCGAGGCCGACCCGGAATTCTTCAAGGCCTTCGTGGCGCACCACGAACGCTGCGACTACATGGAGATCATCCACCAGGGCGCCCGCGTCCAGGTCCAGGGCAACCATTTCTCGCGCACGGCCCGCATCGACATGCTGGAAGTCCTGGAAAAGGCCTGCCTGGAAGCCGGTGTGCAGATCCTGCACGGGCAGCGGGTCGAAGACGTCGGACGGCTGGCCGCGGAAGTAGACATGGTGGTGGCCGCCGACGGCAGCAACAGCGCCGTGCGCAAGCAGTACGCCGAACACTTCCGCCCCAGCTTCGAACGCCGCCGCAATAAATTCGCCTGGTACGGCACCCGCCAGCGCTTCCACCCGGTGTCGCTGATCTTCCGCGAAACCGACCACGGCATCTTCATCGCCCACAGTTACCAGTACAGCAAGGACCTCAGCACCTTCCTGGTGGAAGTGGACCCGGACACCTGGCAGCGCGCCGGCCTGGACACGGCCAGCGAAGACGCCAGCCGGCGCTATTGCGCCGAGGTGTTCCGCGCCGACCTGGGCGCCAATGAACTGCTGGGCAACCGCTCCCTGTGGTTCGAGGCCAGCATCGTGCGCAACGAGCGCTGGTCGCACGGCAACATCGTGCTGCTGGGCGATGCGTTGCGCACCGTGCATTTCTCGCTCGGCTCCGGCACCCGGATGGCGATGCAGGACGCGATCGCGCTGCATCAGGGCCTGACGCAGCATCCGGACGACACGCAGGCCGCGTTCGCGCATTTCGAGGCGCAGCGCCGCCCGGCATCCGCCAACTTCCAGGCCGCCGCCGCGCGTAGCCTGGACTGGTACGAGAACGTGGCCGAGAAGATGCAGCTGGATCCGGTGTCCTTCGTCTACGACTACATGCGCCGCACCGGCCAGGTCAGCCACGACGACCTGCGCCAGCGCGACCCGGGATTCGCCGCCGCCTACGAGGCGCTGCACCCGGAAGCCGCCGCCGTGTCCTGAACCACCCGCCGCTGTTTTTGAGTACCCGGCCGCGGCGCCTTGATCCGCGCTTGCGGCCTCAACGATAAGCGGCGCCGCAAGCGCCGCGAACCATCCATGGAAAGTGGAGGAGACATGAAAAATACCCTCTGGTGCATGGCGCTGACCGGCGCCCTGGCCTGCGCCTCGGCACAGGCCCAATCCGACAAATACCCCGAGCGGCCGGTGCGCATGGTGCTGCCGTACTCGGTGGGCAGCGGTCCCGACGCCGTCGCCCGCATGCTGGGCGAACAACTCACGGCGGCCTGGAAACAGCCGCTCATCGTGGAAAACAAGCCCGGCGCCAACGGCTGGCTGGCCATCGGCGAGGTCAAGCGCGCCACGCCCGACGGCTACTCGCTGGCCGTGGTGGACAACACCCACATGACGCTGCAGCCGCAGCTCTACCGCAACCTGCCCTTCGATCCGGTCAAGGATTTCGTGCCGGTGGCGCCCATCTACACCACGCATTTCTTCATGGTCGTATCGGCCTCGTCGCCCTGGAACAACGTCACCGACCTGATCGCGGCGGCCAAGGCCCAGCCCGGCAAGCTGACCTACGGCACCTGGGGCATGGGCAGCGTGGCGCACGTGGGCACCTCCATGTTCCAGACCGCCACGCAGACCGACATGACCCACGTCCCCTTCAAGGACCTGGCCCAGCTCTATACGGCGGTGGCCAACGGCGAGGTGGACTGGGCCTTCGGCACCGCCGCCACGGTGCAGAACCTGTACCAGGCCAAGCGGGTCAAGCTGCTGGCGCTGGCGGCGCCGACGCGCCTGGGCTCCTACGCCAATGTGCCCACGGTCAGCGAAGCCGGCGGTCCCAAGGACTTCGAACTGAAGACCTGGGTCGCGGCCTTCGCGCCCAAGGGCACGCCGGATGCCGTGGTCAAGCGTATCAATGACGCCATCGCCCAGGCCGTGGTGACGCCTGCGGTGCGCAAGCGTTTCGAGACCTATGGCTTTGACGCCTGGCCGCAGGACGCCGCCGCGCTGGCCCAGGCCCGCGATGCGGATGCGGCGCGCTTTGCGGCCGTCGTCAAAGAGGCCAATATCTCTTTGGACTGAAACCGCCAAGGGGGGCCGCGCGCCGCGGCCTCCCTCCCGGACGAGGGCCTATGACGTCTGCCTCGGGCGTCCCGCCTCAGGCATCCGCCTCAGGCTTCCGCTTCCGGCGCCTTGGGCGTCGCCGTCAGCCGCTGCGCCATGAACTCCAGGAACTCGCGGGCCAGCGCCGGCAGGGTCCGGCCTTGCAAGGTCAGGACCTGGATGCTCCGCTGCCGCATCTCCGGATTGCTGAACGGCACCGCGGCCAGGCCCTCGCCGTCGCGCTGCCCCAACATGGTCAGGTAGCCCGACAGCGCCACAATGTCGCTGCCGGGCAGCATGGGCAGAAAGGCTGCGGAGTGGTTGGACACGTAGGCCGGCTCGATATGCAGCCCGGCATTCGCGCAGGCCGCGTCGAACAACTGCCGCACCGTGGTGCCTTGGTCGCCCAGGGACAGCGGCACCTTCGTCAGGTCGCGCATGCCGAGGCTGCGCCGGCTGGCCAGCGGATGGTTGCGGCACATCACCGCGTAGACCGGGGCGCGCACCAGCAGTTCGGTCTTGAGGCGGTCATCCTGCGCGGTGGTGTAACGCAGCGCCAACTGCGACAGGCCTTCCAGGATCTGGCGGCTGACTTCTTCAGGCCGTTCCACGTGCAGATGGAAACGGGCCTCGGGGCGGACCCGCTTGAATTCGGCCATGCACATGGGCAGGAAGCGGTGCGCGAAACCTTCGGTGCAGGCCAGGCGTATGGTCACGTCGCCCAGGTGGCTGCGCTGGCGGATCTCGGTGGTGACGCGCTCGGCTTCCAGCGCGGCGGCATTGGCATAGGCGGCCAATTGGCGTCCGGCCTCGCTCAGTTCCATGCCGCGCGCCTGCCGTTCGAACAGCGCAATGCCCAGCCCGTCCTCCAGCTTGGCGATCTGCCGGCTGACGGCCGAGGCCGCCACGTGTTGCGCAGTTGCAGCGCCGGCGATGGAGCCGCAGCGCGCGACCTCCAGGAAGTACCTCAGACCCAGTGAAATCATGGCGCCCCTTTAACCATGCCTTTATGGCAACGCAAAAATGCTAATTATCTAATTGTGGCATGTGATGAAGCGTAATAACTTTGTGCCTCCCTCAGCACCCAGGCCCCGAAGTGATACGCGAACAAGCCCTGCTCCAAGCCGTTCAAGCCTATGACAACGGCGATCTTCAGGCGGCCCTGGCCCGCCGCGTCGCCTACGCGACGGAAAGCGAGGTGGCTGACCAGGCTCCCGCCCAGCACGCCTATCTGAACGAAGAACTGGTTCCGCTGCTCCAGGAACTGGGTTTCGCCTGTGAGGTGCATCCCAATCCCTCCGGCGCCGACCTGCCCATCCTGGTGGCGCGCCGCATCGAGCAGCCCGGCCTGCCCACGGTGCTGATGTACGGCCATGGCGACGTGGTGCGCGGCAATGCCGCCAAATGGGAAGCCGGGCGCGATCCCTGGCGTTTGCAAGTCGAGGGCGACCGCTGGTACGGGCGCGGCACCGCCGACAACAAGGGCCAGCACAGCATCAATCTGGAAGCCCTGCGCCAGGTCATCGCCGCGCGCAGCGGCGCGCTGGGCTTCAATACCATCTGGCTGATCGAGACCGGCGAGGAAGCGGGCTCCCCCGGGCTGGCCGCCTTCTGCGAGGCCCAGCGCGAAGCCCTGGCGGCGGACGTATTCATCGCCAGCGACGGCCCGCGCCTGAGCGCGCAGCGCCCGACCCTATTCATGGGCTCGCGCGGCGCGGTGAACTTCGAACTGGAACTGCGGGCGCGCGAACGCGGCTACCACTCGGGCAACTGGGGCGGCCTGCTGGCCAACCCCGCCATCGTGCTGGCGCACGCCATCGCCACGTTGGTCGATGCGCGCGGCCGCATCACGGTGCCGGGCCTGCGCCCGCCCCCTATTCCAGAGGCGGTGGCCGAGGCGCTGGCCGACCTGGAAGTCGGCGGCGGCGAAGACGATCCCGACATCAATGCCTGGTGGGGCGAGCCCGGCCTGAGCGCATCGGAAAAAGTGTTCGGCTGGAACAGCCTGGACGTCCTGACCTTTGGCGCCGGCGATCCGGCCAAGCCGGTCAACGCCATACCGCCCGAAGCCGTGGCCTGGTGCCAGCTGCGTTTCGTGGTGGGCACGGACTGGCGCGCGCTGGAGACGCACGTGAAGGAACATCTGCGCGCGGCGGGCTTCGAGGACATCCAGGTGCGCATCGGCATGCAAGCCGGCGCCACCCGCCTGTCACCCGACAATCCCTGGGTGCGCTGGGCCGCGGCCTCGCTGGAACGCAGCACCGGCAAACGGCCGGCGCTGCTGCCGAACCTGGGCGGTTCGCTACCGAACGACATCTTCGCCGACCAGTTGGGCCTGCCCACCTTGTGGGTACCGCATTCCTATCCCGCTTGCGCGCAGCACGCGCCCAATGAACACCTGCTGGGCAGCGTCGCCCGCGAGGGGCTGGCCATCATGGCCGGCCTGTTCTGGGACCTGGGCGACCAGGGTAACGCCCTGCGCCAGGCAACCGCCAGCCCGTCTTCCACCGCCAACCGACCGGGACTTCCGTCATGACCGTCACACTCCGCGCCGCCGTGGCGGCCGCAAGCCTTGCCGCCGCCGCGCATACCGGCGGCGTCCACGCTGCCTATCCCGAACAGACCATCAAGATCGTCGTGCCCTTCACGCCGGGCGGCGCGACCGACGCCGTGGCGCGGCTGCTGGCCAACAAGCTGTCCGGCAAATTCGGCCAGGCCGTCATCGTGGAAAACCGCCCCGGCGCATCCACCGTGATCGGCGCGGAAGCGGCCGCGCGCGCGCAGCCCGACGGCTACACGCTGATGCTGTCGGGCAGCACCACCTACACCGTGCTGCCGGCGCTCAAGCCCGGCCTGCCCTACGATCCGCAAAAGAGTTACGAACACATCGCCATCGTCGCCATGGCGCCCGTGGTGCTGCTGGCCAAGAGCGGGCTGGCGGCCGCTACCGCGCAGGAAGCGGCCGCGCTGGCCAAACAGCACAGCGGCAAGGGCGGCCTGATGTACGGCACCTTCGGTCCCGGATCGGCGCCCCACCTGGCCGGCGAGATGTTCGCCGAGGCCGCGGGCGCGAAGATGATGCCGGTGCCCTACAAGGGCAGCGCGCAGCTGGTAACGGCCATGATAGGCGGCGAAGTCGACCTCGGCGTGGACACCGTGTCTTCCGCCGCGCCGCAAGTCCGCGCCGGCAAGATCCGCGCGCTGGCGGTCACGGGCGAACGCCGCATGCCGCAACTGCCCGACGTGCCCACCTTCGCCGAAGCCGGCATGCCGGACGTGTCTTTCGTCGGCTGGTACGCGCTGGTCGCGCCGGCGCGCACGCCGGCCCCGGTGGTGGACACGCTGAGCCTCGCCGTAGCGGAAATCATGGAGGATCCGCAGGTGCGCAAGTCGGTCGCAGACCTGGCGCTGGATCCCGTGTATCTGCCCGCTCCTGCCTTCAAGGCGCAGATCGCCAAGGAACTGCGCACCTTTTCAGACGTAGCGGCGCGCGCCGGCATCACCCTGGACTAGCGGCCGGCGGGCTGGCGCTTGGCCTCAGTCCGGCTGGGTGCGGGTGATCTTGGACCCTTGCAAGCCCATGCCGGCCATCAGTCCCTGTCCGCCGAATGGCACGGCGTACACGTCCTGGCTCAGGGTGGTGGTGGTGATGCTGGCGGCATAGCTGTCGTCCACCACGACCAGGCTGGGGCCGGCGCCGAGCGACCAGCCGTCGCTTTGGTCCAGGTACCGCAGCGCCGGCTCGTTCATGAAGAACAGCGCATAGCTGAACTCCTGCGCGCCGGCCTGCAGGCCGAACGACACCGCCGATATGTTGTAGTAACCCTGGACCTTGCCGCCCCGGATGAGCGCGCCGTTGCCAGTTTCCGCGCCGACCAGCAGGCCGCCCTTCAGGATGCGGGGAAACACCAGCACGCCCACCGCCTTGTTGCCCAGTTCGCGCGTCCTGGGCTCCTGCTGGTAGAGGCGCTCCAGCGCGCCCCGCGCCTCCTGGCTGAGCTCGGCCGCAGACTCCGCCCTGGCCTGCGGCGGCAAGAAAAAACAGGCAGCCCACAAAAAAAGGCTGGCCCACAGCCAACCCTGACCTTGCATAGGCAAAACGGACGCGCGACGCATACAGCCTCCTTGTCTGAAGGACGGCAA
The DNA here is from genome assembly GCF_049647645.1 of Achromobacter sp. GTDB lineage: Bacteria > Pseudomonadota > Gammaproteobacteria > Burkholderiales > Burkholderiaceae_B > Achromobacter. The sequence continues at coordinate 5,442 of NZ_JBARYB010000264.1, read as the reverse complement.
GCGCCAAGCGCGCTCGCCCCGACTTGCCAGTTCAGTATTGGCAGGGGCATATATGTTGTCAAGAGGCGTCCGCACCCGTGCTGGCGCCTGGGCATACTCACGCCATGGGCGGCGACGTCTCCCTTGCCGGATGGCGGTGCCTGGCCAGGGCATCGATGCAGGCGGCTACGCTCTTGGCCAGGGCCGCCGCGTCCACGGCCGCGGCGCCCTTGAGCGCCGGATGGCTGCCTGGCATCGCAATCTCCTAGTGGCTCAGCATCTTGCCGCGCGCCTGCTCGGCCCGCGATGCGCCGATGGCGGTCTCCACCTGCTTGACCTCTTCGGGAGGCGGCAGCACGGCGGGGAATCCCAGCGACTGGATCCACAACTCGCGCGACCAGCCCTGGGTGTGATAGAGGTGGTGGTCTTCATCCGTGGCGACGGCGTCATGCGCCTGCTTGAGCACCTTGGCCTGGTCGCCGCTGTGCTGCTCGGCGATCACGCCGATCAGGGACCAGTTCGCGTGGTCCTTGGTTTCGGCCAGCACCACGCATTCGGTGGCAACCAGTTGCGCGGCCTCCGGATCGCCCGCGTTGATCGCCATCTTCATGGCCTTGACCAGCGACTCGCCGATATGGCGCACCACCTGCCTGCCCGGGGGCTGCGCCTCCGGATCCAGGCGCAACTGCTCGAATACCGTCAACAGCACCCGGCGATGGGTACGCGTTTCTTCCAGGTAACCGAGCCATTCCTTCTTCAGGTCCGCATTCACCGCGCAGGTCACGGCGGTTTCGTACACGGCCAAGCCGCCTATCTCGGTCTCCAGGGCCTGGTACAGCAACTCCTCGATTTGCGAGGTATTTCCGGCTTTGCGTTTCATTGGGCGTTCCTCTGTCGGTTGGGGCATCGCCACAAGTCGGCCGCGCGGCGGACTTGCCGATGGACCGCGTTCCCAGCAACCGCCGTGCCCGACAGGCGCCGCAAACCCGCTGGCGCCCACAACCACGTCCCCAATTAGATTAGAATCGGAACTATTCTCAATAAAATCAGACCGCCCGGCTCGCGGCGGCGTCAACAAGAAAGAGGCTCGTCCTGAAATCCGGTTTCCGCCTGTCCATGGCCTGGCTCCACACCTGGGTCGGCCTGTGGTTTTCCTGGCTGCTGTTTGCCGTCTTCCTGACGGGCTCGCTGGCCGTTTTCTCCGAACCCATCACGCACTGGATGACGCCCGAGCATCACGAGGCGGAAATCCTGGCCGCGCAAAAGAAAGGCGCCCCGGTGGACCGGGCGCGGCGGCTGGATCTGGCGGTGGACTACATGTCGCGCAACCATCCGGGCGCGGGCATGTGGGAAATCTGGCCGGTCAACCGTCATCATGAGAATGGCCTGACGGCCTATTGGTTCGACAAGAACGGCCAGTATGCCGACGCCGAACTGGACCCCGACACCGGCGCGGAACTTGACGACCACCACGAGGCCGAAGCCCGCGCCACGCGGGGCGGCTCGCATTTCGTGGATTTCCACTACACCTTGCACGACGCCGGCCTGGGCTTGTGGATCGTGGCCTTCGCCAGCATGGCCATGCTGGTCGCACTGATTTCCGGCGTGGTCACGCACAAGCGCATCTTCAAGGACTTCTTCACCTTCCGCGCCAGAAAAGGCCAGCGCTCCTGGCTGGACGCGCACAACGCGGTGGCGGTCCTGACCCTGCCGTTCCAGTTCATGATCGCCTACACCGGCATTGTGATATCCAGCGCCATACTGATGCCCGCCCCCGTCGCCGCAACCTATGGCGCCGACTCGCAGGCCAGCAGCCGGTATCTGGCCGAACTGTCGGGCGAGGACCGGCCGGCGCGCACCGGCGTGGCGCAGGCCATGCCGGCGCTGGAACCCATCGTGGCCCGCGGCGAGCAGCTGATCGGGCAGGCGGCGCGCGCCATCGTCATCAACAATCCCGAAGACAGTTCCATGCGCATCGGCGTCTATGGCTGGAATGAAGACAGCGACGAAGCGCACAACATCAGCGCCACCACCGGCATGGCCGAGTTCTCCGCCAGCGGCGAACTGCTGCGCCTGCGGCCCGCGGGCGGCGTCAACGGCGGCGCGCCTTCCCTGACCTTCCAGGTGATGAGCGGCCTGCACATGGTCAAATTCGGCGGCCTGGCCATGAAATGGCTGTACTTCATCTGCGGCCTGGCTGGCGCGGCCATGATGGCCACGGGCGCGCTGCTGTTCATGGTCAAGCGCCGCGCCAAGCATGGCGGCGAATTCGGCAGCGCCACGGCGCGCGTGTACCGGCTGATAGAAGGATTGAATGTGGCCGCGCTGGCCGGACTGGCCATCGCCTGCATCGGCTACTTCTGGGCCAACCGCCTGCTGCCCGTGGCGCTGGAAAACCGCGCGCTGTGGGAGCTGCGTTGCTTCTTCCTGATATGGGCGCTGACGCTGGCGCATGCCTGGCTGTGCAGCCCGCGCCGCGCCTGGATCTCGCAACTGGCCCTGCTGTCGGCGCTGTGCCTGCTGCTGCCAATGCTGTCGTTCGTCACCCTGGGCGACCATCCCGTGGCGCAGATCGCCCGCGGCGACTGGGAAAGCGCGGGCGTCGAACTGACGTCCGTCGCATTCGGCGTACTATCGGCCTGGGCGGCCCTGCTGTTGTGGCGGCGGCCCGCAAGCGCGCCCGCCCGGCGCAATCCCCGCAGTAATGCAGAGGCGGCCGCATGAACACCAACGACCTGTACGCAATTTCCATGGCCCTGCTGCTGACCTACTCGGGCATGGCTTGCCTGAGCTTGGCCATGCCGCGCCATTACGACCAGATCTGGGGACGCGATCCGTCCGCCAGCCATACGCGCGTGCTGCGCGGCGCCGGCGTGCTGCTGCTGGCGCTGGCCTTGCTGCCCTGCGTCGGGCTGTGGGGCAATACCGTGGGCGTGGTGGCATGGCTGGGTTGGCTCTCGGCCGGCGCCCTGCTCTGGGTCGGCATGCTGTCCTGGGCGCCCCGCCCGGCGGCCGGTACCGCCGCGCTGGCCGTCGCCATATCCCTGGCCGGGGTCGGCATCGGCTTCTGAAGCGCGCGTTTGACGCGCATCAAGCAAGGCTGACATCCCAGGGGCGCGTGGCGATACACGCACCATATGTGGTGGTAGAGTTTTCACACCCTACTACATATGGTGTCAGTCATGCATATCCAGCACATCCTCAAGCGCGACGGCCGGGTCGCGGCGTTCGACCGCGACAAGATCGCCCAGGCCATGGCGGCGGCCGGCCAGAGCACCGGGGAACTGGACTTGGCGGACGCGCAAATGCTGACCGACGGCGTCATCGCCGCGCTGGCCGGCAACCCCTGCCCGGGCGTCGAAACCATCCAGAACCGCGTCGAGGAAGCCCTGGTCCAGGCGGGCCACTGGCGCACCGCGCGCGCCTACATCGTGCACCGCGAACAGCACGCCCGGCTGCGCGCGCTGCGCCACACGCTGGTGGACGTGGAAAGCGCCATGGAGGAATACCTGGACCAGCGCGACTGGCGCGTCAATGCCAACGCCAACCAGGGCTACAGCCTGGGTGGCCTGATCCTGAACGTGGCGGGCAAGGTCACCGCCAACTACTGGCTGTCCAACGTGTTCGCGCCCGAAGCGGGCCGCGCCCACCGCGAAGGCGACATCCACATCCATGACCTGGACATGTTGAGCGGCTATTGCGCCGGCTGGTCGCTGCGCCAGCTGCTGACCGAAGGCTTCAACGGCATCCCCGGCAAGGTGGAAGCGACGCCGGCGCGCCACATGTCGGCGGCCATCGGCCAGATCGTCAACTTCCTGGGCACGCTGCAGAACGAATGGGCCGGCGCCCAGGCCTTCAGTTCCTTCGATACCTACATGGCGCCCTTCATCCGCCGCGACGCCATGACGTACGCGGAGGTGAAGCAGTCCATGCAGGAACTCATCTACAACCTCAACGTGCCCAGCCGCTGGGGCACGCAGACGCCCTTCACCAACCTCACGTTCGACTGGACCTGCCCGCCGGACCTGAAGGACCAGATCCCGTACATCGGCGGCGAGGAAATGCCGTTCTCCTACGGCGAACTGCAGACCGAGATGGACATGATCAACCGCGCCTACATCGAGGTCATGATGGCCGGCGATGCCAAGGGCCGCGTGTTCACCTTCCCCATCCCCACCTACAACATCACGCCCGACTTCGACTGGGACCATCCCAACACCGAGCGCCTGTTCGAGATGACGGCGCGCTACGGCCTGCCCTATTTCCAGAACTTCCTGAACTCGGACCTGGAACCGCACATGGTGCGCTCGATGTGCTGCCGCCTGCAGCTGGACCTGCGCGAACTGCTCAAGCGCGGCAACGGCCTGTTCGGGTCGGCCGAGCAGACCGGCTCGGTCGGCGTGGTCACGGTCAACTGCGCGCGCCTGGGCTACACCTGCCGCGGCGACGAAGCGCAGCTGATGCAGCGCCTGGACCACCTGCTGGAACTGGGCCGCGATGTGCTGGAAACCAAGCGCAAGGTGGTGCAGCGCTACATCGACCAGGGCCTCTATCCCTATACCCGCCGCTACCTCGGCACCCTGCGCAACCACTTCAGCACGCTGGGCGTGAACGGCATCAACGAGATGATCCGCAACTTCACGGACGACGCCGAGGACATCACCTCCGCCGCGGGACACGCGCTGGCCGTGCGCCTCTTGGACCGCGTGCGCGCCCGCATGACCGAGTTCCAGGAAGAGACGGGCCACCTGTACAACCTCGAAGCCACGCCCGCCGAAGGCACCACTTACCGCTTCGCCCGCGAAGACAGGAAGCGCTATCCCGCCATCCTGCAGGCGGGCAGCGAGACTCAGCCCTACTACACCAACTCCAGCCAGCTGCCGGTGGGCCACACCGACGATCCCTTCCATGCGCTGGAACTGCAGGAAACGCTGCAAGGCAAGTACACCGGCGGCACCGTGCTGCACCTGTACATGAACGAGGCTATGTCTTCCGCCGCCGCGTGCAAGCAGCTGGTGCGCCGCGCGCTGTCGAACTTCCGGCTGCCCTACATCACGGTCACGCCGACGTTCTCCATCTGCCCCAACCACGGCTATCTGGCGGGGCACCACGAGTTCTGCCCGAAATGCGATGCCGAGCTGCTGGCCAAGCAATCGGCATGCTGCACCCCGGCTTAGGGCCTGGTCACCACGACAGGCCCCGGCCGGACCGCCGGGCAGCCGCCCGGCATTCACTCCCTGAGGAACCGCCATGCAAACCTTGATCGCTCCCGAAGTCACCACCGCTCCCGCCCTAAGGCTGGACGACAGCCAGCGCGTGCGCTGCGAGATCTGGACCCGCGTCATGGGCTACCACCGCCCCGTCGCTTCCTTCAACACCGGCAAACAAGGCGAATTCAATGAACGCCGCTTCTTCGTCGAACGCAGCGCCTGAAGGCGCGCCACAAGCCGCCGCGTCCACCCC
>NZ_JBARYB010000263.1:0-6866 GCF_049647645.1 Achromobacter sp. | reverse complement strand
GCTCGCAACCTCGATGCGCCCGAGGGAATCCGAAGGAGTCGCCGAAGGCGAGGACGAGGATGACGACGGGGAAGTCCGGAGCGAACGCTCCGGACCGCAATCGTGGGCGCGAGCCGCCACGCCGCCCGCGACGACGGGCGACCTACGAAGACATCGCCCGCCCGATAAAAACCCAAGATCCGATCAAGTCTTAACCGACCGATGCCGACTAATACTCATCATGATCCCAAACGCAATCCCCATGGTGAACAAAGCCGTCCCCCCATAGCTCATGAACGGCAACGGCACCCCCACCACCGGCAGAATCCCCGTCACCATCCCCACGTTCACGAATACATAGATGAACAGCATCATCGTCAACGCCCCCACCAGCAGCCTGCCGAACTGCGACGACGCCCGTGATGCGATCGTCAGGCCGCGCGCCATCATCAGCCCGTACAGCACCAGGATGGCGATGCCGCCGTACAGCCCGAACTCCTCGGCGTACACCGCGAAGATGAAGTCGGTGGTGCGTTCGGGGATGAAATCCAGGTGCGTCTGCGTGCCCTTCATGTAGCCCTTGCCGTACATCCCGCCCGAGCCCACCGCGATCATCGACTGGATCGTATGGAAGCCCTTGCCCAGCGGATCGGAACTGGGATTGAGCAGCGTGCACACCCGGTGCTTCTGGTAGTCGTGCAGCACCACCCAGTCCACCTCGGGCTCGCAAAGCTGGTCCTCGTAATAGACCAGCGTGCCGATGGCGATGATGCCGGCCAGCATGACCGGCACCAGCAGCTTGAACGACAGGCCCGCGAAGTAGATCACGAAGAAACCGGCGCCGAACACCAGCAGCGCCGTGCCCAGGTCAGGCTGCAGCACGATCAGGCCGAAAGGCGCGGCCAGCATGGCGGCGGCGGCCAGGAAGTCGCGGATGCGGACCGCGCCCTCGTGGCGCTGGAAGTACCAGGCCAGCATCATGGGCACGCCGATCTTCATCATCTCGGAGGGCTGGATGCGGGTCACGCCCAGGTTCAGCCAGCGGGTCGCGCCCTTGCTGGTTTCGCCGAAAAACTCCACGCCCAGCAGCAGCACCACCCCCACCACGTAGAAGGGCAAGGCCAGCTTCATCAGCCACTTCGGCGGAATCAGCGCCATGACCCACATCGCGAAAAAGGCGATGATGAAGTTGCGCGACTGTTCGGCGAAGCGCCAGTCGGTGCCGCCCACCGCGGAATGCATCACCGTCATGCCGAGCGCGGCGAACATCAGCAGGATCGCCAGCAACGGCCAATCGAAGGCCGTGAACACGCGTAGCAGGATAAGGCCCAGGCGTTTCATTATTGGCGCACCACGTCGGAAGCGATTTCCTCGACCGAGGCCAGGGGGTCGGCGCGATCGGGCCGCACGATCTTGTCCTGGCGGTCCTTGGCCAGCCAATAGTCGAATACCTTGCGGGCGACCGGCGCGGCGACGCTGGCGCCCCAGCCGGCGTTCTCGACGATCAGCGCCACCGCGATGCGCGGGTGTTCAAGCGGCGCGAAGCCCATGAACAGGGCGTGGTCGCGCAGGCGTTCGTCGATGGCGCTGGCGCGGTAATGGCCGCCGCGCAGGCTGAACACTTGCGCTGTGCCGGTCTTGCCGGCCGCCTGGTAAGGCGTGTTGGCGAACGCGCGCCGCGCCGTGCCGGCCCGCACCACGTCCGCCATGGCGTTCTTGATCACGTCCACGTTGGCCTGCTTGAGAGGAATGCGGTAGTCGGGCGCGGACTCGGTGGGCTTGGCCACGCCGCTGCGCGGGTCGCGCACCGCATGCACCAGGTGCGGACGGCGGTACAGGCCGTTGTTGGCCAGCGTGGACGTGCCTTGCGCCAGCTGCAACAGCGTGAAGGCGTTATAGCCCTGCCCCACCGCCACGGAAATCGTCTCGCCCGCGTACCAACGCTGACGCTCCTTGTCCTTGTAAGCCGAGCGCTTCCAGTCGGTCGAGGGCAGCACGCCGCGCTTTTCACCTTCCAGGTCGATGCCGGTGATCTGGCCGAAGCCGAACTGCTTGGTGAAATCGTGCAGGGCGTTCACGCCGATCTCGGGGCCCAGCGAATAGAAGTAGGTGTCGGACGACACGACGATGGCCTTGTGCATGTCCGTCATGCCGTAGGCCGCCCCGCCGGCATTACGGAATTTCTGACCGCCGAATTCGTAGTAGCCGGGGTCGGAGATGCGGTCGGTGGCGCGGCGCTTGCCCAGTTCGAGCGCGGCCAGGGCCACGAAAGGCTTGTAGGTCGAACCGATGGGATAGGTGCCGTACAGCGGCCGGTTGATCAGCGGATGATCCGGTGATTCGTTCAGCATGCGCCAGTTGTCCACGTCGATGCCATCCACGAACAGATTCGGGTCGAACGAAGGCTGCGAGACGAAAGCCAGCACCTCGCCCGTGTCGGGGTCGATGGCGACCAGCGCCCCGCGCTGCCCTTCGAAAGCCGCTTCGGCCACCTTCTGCAGGCCCAGGTCGATGGACAGCATGATGTCGGAGCCGGGCACGGGATCGATCCGGCGCAGCGTGCGCATGGGCCGTCCACCCGCGGTCACTTCGACCTCTTCCAGGCCGGTGCGGCCGTGCAGTTGCTCTTCCCAGGTCTTCTCGATGCCCTTTTTGCCGATGACGTCGGTGCCGCGGTAGTTGCCCAACTGGCCGGCGCGCTCCAGCTCTTCGTTGTCGCCCTCCGCGATGCGGCCGATATAGCCGACCACGTGGCCCGCCGATGCGCCCTGCGGATACTCACGCACCCAGCGCGCGCGCAGCTCCACGCCCGGAAACTGGAAGGAATGCGCGGCGAACCAGGCGGCCTCGGTTTCGTTGAGATTGTTGCGCAGCTGCAGGCTGGCGTAGCGGCTGGACTCGGCGGCGCGGCGCTTGAAGCGGCGCTGATCGGCCGGGCTGATGTACACGACCTCGGTCAGGCGTTCGAACAGCTGGCTCAGATTGCCGGCGTGGGCCGGCACGACTTCGAGCGTGTAAGTGCGGTAGTTGCGCGCCAGCACTTCGCCATTGCGGTCCAGGATCTCGCCGCGCCGCGGCGGGATGGGCACGACCGCGATGCGGTTGCGGTCGGCGCGCTCGGACAGGCCCTCGTAGCGATCGACCTGCAGGTACCAGAACCGGCCGACCAGCACGCCGAAGCAGGCCAGCGCGAACAGCCCGCCCACCCAGGCGCGCAGGCGGAAACGCTGCTTCTGCTGCTGGCCGGTTTTCTTGAACTCGAACATGACGCGGCGCCGCCGTCAGGCGGAGGAAGATTCGGCGTCGTCGACACCGCGCTGCGGCAAGTGCAGAACCCAGCCCGCCAGCGGCCACAAGGCGGCGGTCAGGAGCACGCTGATGCCCCAGTCCCAGCCCGGCCATTTGCCGGCCAGCCATGCATGAATGATCTGGGTCACGAAGCGGGCAATGAAGAACACAGGCAGCATATGCATGGCCTGGCTCCAGAGGTCGAACCGCTGCAACCGGCGATGCAGCACCACCGCGCCGTAGGCGACCAGCGTGTACGACAGCGCGTGCTCGCCCAACAGGCCGGCGTCGTGCACGTCCATCAGCAGGCCGAAGAAGAAGGCGGTGAACAGGCCGATCCGGCGCGGCTCGTGCACGCACCAGAAGGCGATGATCAGCAGCAGGATGTCGGGCGCGCCCTGCCATAGGCGCCACGGCAGCAGCGACACCAGCCACGCCACCAGCACCGTGGCCCAGACGAATACGCCGTGCGCGGGGCCGGAGAGCCGGTCGGGCTGCACATTGCTGGGGGTGCCGAGGCGGCGCGTGGCCTGCCCCGAGGATTGCTTAGTCCGATCCACCGGAATCGACCTCCTGACGGTTGGACTCGGCGCGTTCCACATCGACCTGCAGAACCAGGAAGTGACGGTAGCGTTCGGGATGGGCCAGCGGTTCGCACACGGCGCGCGCAAAGCCGGAGGCGGTATCGCGTTCGACCGAGGTCACCTTGGCCACCGGCAGGCCGGCCGGAAACAATCCGCCGACGCCGCTGGTAACGATAGTATCGCCTTCCTTGATGTCGGCATTGGCGGCAAGGTAACGGACTTCCATCTTGCCGGGCGAGTTGCCGCCGAACGCGATCAGGCGCAGGCCATTGCGCAGCAACTGCACGGGGATGGAGACTTGCTCGTCGGTGACCAGCGCGGCCTCGGCGGTCATCGGCGTGACGCGCACGATCTGCCCGACCACGCCGCCTTCGTCGATCACCGGCATGCCCGGGGCCAGGCCCGCCTTGCTGCCCTTGTTGAACACCAGGCGCTGCGTGAACGCGTTGGTGGGCTCGTACATGACCTCGACCACCACGGCGGATTGCGCCACGGTGTCGGTCACGCCCAGCAGCCGGCGCAACTGCGAGTTTTCCGCGGCCAGCTGCGCGCCATGCGTGGTCACCTGGGCCAGTTCGATGCGCTGGCGCTGCAGGGCTTCATTTTCGCTACGAATGAGGTTGGCCGCGTTGACCCATTCGTTCACTTGCTGGACGAGGTCGCGTGGCGCCATGACGGCGCGCTGGAAGGGGTAAAGCGCCACGGATATCGCGCGGCGCGCCGGTTCCAGCATGCGCCATTGCGAATCCATGACGATCAGGGCCAAAGCAAGGACGACCAGAACGACCAGCCGCACCTCCGCAGGTGGGCCGCGCCTGAATAGGGGAGGAGTCCCTTGTCGTTGCATGAATCTCAGCCCGGACGCCCGCGTCCGTCGCTCCGGCAGCGGCCGGAGCCGTGAAAAAGCGGGGCTCCGGGCTGGCGGGCAAAATTAGTCGTTGATGAAGATGGCGCCCAGTTTCTCAAGGTGTTCCAGCGCCTCGCCGCAACCGCGCACGACGCAGGTCAGCGGATCGTCCGCCACCACCACGGGCAGGCCGGTCTCTTCCTGCAGCAGGCGGTCCAGGTCGCGCAGCAGCGCGCCGCCGCCGGTCAGGGCAATGCCCTTGTCGGTGATGTCGGCGCCCAGTTCGGGCGGGGTCTGTTCCAGCGCGATCTTCACGGCCGAGACGATCTGGTTCAGCGGATCCGTCAGCGATTCCAGGATCTCGTTGGACGAGACCGTGAAGCTGCGCGGCACGCCTTCGGCCAGGTTGCGGCCCTTGACCTCGATCTCGCGGACTTCGGAGCCGGGAAAGGCCGAGCCGATTTCCTTCTTGATCAGTTCGGCGGTGGGTTCGCCGATCAGCATGCCGTAGTTGCGGCGGATATAGTTGACGATGGCTTCGTCGAACTTGTCCCCGCCGACGCGCACCGAGCCCTTGTAGACCATGCCGCCCAGCGAAATGACCGCCACTTCGGTGGTACCGCCGCCGATGTCGACGACCATGGAGCCGCTGGCGTCGGACACGGCCAGGCCGGCGCCGATGGCCGCGGCCATGGGTTCCTCGATCAGGAAGACGTGGGACGCGCCCGCGCCCAGGGCCGATTCGCGGATGGCGCGGCGTTCAACCTGGGTGGAGCCGCAGGGCACGCAGACAATGATGCGCGGGCTGGGCGCCAGCATGTTGCGCGGGTGCACCATGCGGATGAACTGCTTGAGCATCTGCTCGGTGACCGTGAAGTCGGCGATGACGCCGTCCTTCATGGGCCGAATGGCCTCTATATTGCCGGGCACGCGGCCGAGCATCTGCTTGGCTTCTTGACCGACGGCCTGAATGATCTTCTTGCCGTGAGGACCGCCTTCATGACGGATTGCGACCACGGACGGTTCATCGAGCACGATGCCCTTGCCGCGGACGTAAATCAGCGTATTGGCGGTACCGAGGTCGATCGCCATATCGCTGGAAAAATAACTGCGCAGGAATCCGAACATGGGAGCTCAGCTAAATTCTGGGGGGGAATGAGGTACATGCCGCGGGGCGTAGGGCCCGTAAAAGAACGGGTCCGCCTGTCATCACGGCGATTAAACCGTGAATCATAACTTATAATTTCCCCGGAAATAGCGCATAAATGCAGGCTATTCAAGCTTTGTAACGGGTTCGGCGTATGCATACTGCCCCGTCCCGCCCTTCGGCCTTCGCTTATCGATTTGCAATCCCCCATGGCGCTCAACGACACAGATGTGGCCCGCATTGCCCGGCTGGCCAGAATCGAACTGACCCCCGACCAGCGCACCCTCGCGCAGGCCGAACTCAACGGCATCCTCCACCTGATCGAACGGCTCCAGTCCGTCGACACCCAGGGGGTCGAACCCCTGGCGCACCCTCTGTCCGCCCACGAAGACATCGTGCTGCGCCTGCGTGAAGATGCCGTGACCGAAGCCAGCTCGGAGGCCCGCCGCGAGGAGCTGCTGGCCAACGCCCCCGACGCCCAGGAAGGCCTGTTCCTGGTTCCCAAGGTCCTGGATTAAGTCATGACGAAACCCGCTCTGCACACCCAATTCAAGGGGATCGCCGCCTTGCGCGCGGCCCTTGCGCAACGCCAGGTCAGCGCCGTCGAGCTCGCTCAAAGCGCCTTGACGGCCGCCGAAGCGGCCAGCGGCCTGAATTGCTTTTTACATATTGACGCCGAATTGACGCTGGCCCAGGCCCGCGCCGCCGACGCCGCGCTGGCTGCCGGCTCGGCCGGCCCGCTGGCCGGCATCCCAATCGCCCACAAGGACGCCTTCGTCACCCGCGGCTGGCGCACCACCGCCGGCAGCAAGATGCTCGAGGGCTACGTCAGCCCGTTCGACGCCACCGTCGTCGAGCGCCTGGGTGAGGCCGGCGCCGTATCGCTCGGCAAGCTGAACTGCGATGAATTCGCCATGGGTTCCGGCAACGAGAACTCCGCCTACGGCGCCGTGAAGAACCCCTGGGACCACGCCGCCGTGCCCGGCGGCTCCTCGGGCGGTTCGGCCGCCGCCGTGGCCGC
>NZ_JBARYB010000262.1:0-23864 GCF_049647645.1 Achromobacter sp. | reverse complement strand
CAACTGGCCGCTGCGCGCCCGCACGAAGAACCCTGCGCCGCGGCGCGACTGCACCAGGCCGCTGGCGACCAGCCGGTCGTAGGCCTCGACCACGGTGAAGCGGCTGACGCCCGACTGTTCCGCCATCTTGCGGATCGACGGCAGCCGGGTGCCGGGCCGCAGCCCCTGTTCGTCGATGCGGCGCGCCAGCCCGTCGGCCAACTGCGCCACCAGGGTGGCATCGGCCTGGCGCACAGGCTGCCAGGGCATGGAGGATGAAGCGGCGGCAGCAACTGTCATGGGAATTTCACCAGGCCAGTGATTAAAGTGATATGCAAAAGTGTACCGGTACTGTACCGATAACTATGCGTAGAGTGACAGCAATGCCGAAAACCCGCAAGAGCGGACGGGCGCGATGCCCGCGGCGTTCCCATACCTTGGTGGCTGTGATGACCCGTCCCGCTTTCTATCCGACCTCCCCAGCCGCGCCCGCCGTGCCCTGGGAGGGCTACGGCTATGGCTTTCTGGGGGTGCTGGTCTTTTCCCTGACGCTGCCCATGACCCGCCTGGCCGTGGGCGAACTGACGCCGCTGCTGGTGGGCCTGGGCCGCGCCCTGCTGGCGGCCGTGCCGGCCATCGCCGTACTTTGGCTGACCCGCGCGCGCAGGCCGAACCGCGAGGAGTGGCCCGGCGTGATCCTGGCCGCGCTGGGCATCGTGGTGGGCTGGCCGCTGGCGTCCTCGCTCGCCATGCAGACCGTGCCGGCAGCGCAGGGCGCCGTCTTCAACGGGTTGCTGCCGCTGTCGACCGCGGCCTTTGCCGCGCTGCGCAGCGGCGAACGCCCCTCGCCCGGCTTCTGGGCCTGGGCAGTGCTGGGCGCCGCGCTGGTCACGGCCTATGCCTTGCGCCAGGGCAACGGCACGCTGGAGACAGGCTACCTCTGGCTGCTGCTGGCCGTGGTGCTGGGCGGCATGGGCTATGCCGAAGGCGCGCGCGCTTCCCGCACGCTGGGCGGCGGGCGCACCATCTGCTGGGCGCTGGTGATCAGCGCGCCCGTGGTGGCGGCGCCTGTCGGCTGGATGGCGGCGCAGCAGGCCAGCTGGCCCAGCGCCTCGGTGGTCTATGCCTGCGCCTATCTGGCGCTGGGTTCGATGTTCCTGGGCTTTTTTGCCTGGTATCGCGGCCTGGCCGTGGGCGGCATCGCCCGGGTCGGCCAGGTGCAGTTGCTGCAGCCGTTCCTGACGGTGGTGGCGGCCGCATTGTTGTTTGGCGAATCCGTGGAGCCGGCGACGTATCTCTTCGCCGCTGCCGTAATCGCCGTTATCGCCGGCGGACGCCGCGCCATCGTCAGGACCAAAAAATGAATCTGCTCCCCTCCAACTGGGCCGACGTGCCCCTGATGTCCCTGTCCCTGCTGGGCCCGCTGGCCATGTTCGCACTGGTCAGTTCGATTACGCCTGGCCCCAACAACGTGATGCTGGCCTCGTCGGGCCTGAACTTCGGTTTCCGCCGCAGCGTGCCGCACCTGCTGGGCGTGAACCTGGGCTTCACGCTGATGATCTTCCTGGTGGGCGTCGGACTGGGCTCGGTGTTCCAGCAGATACCGCAGCTGTACACCGTGCTGAAGTACGCCGGCGCGGCCTATCTGCTGTACCTGGCCTGGAAGATCGCGAATTCGGGCGAAATGGACGACGGCGAGGCGCGCGGCAAGCCCTTCACCTTTCTGCAGGCCGCCGCCTTCCAGTGGATCAACCCCAAGGCCTGGGTCATGGCCGTGGGGGTGATCGCGACCTACACGCCGCAGAACGGCTTCTTCGCCAACCTGGTCATCGCCACCATCGTCTGCGGCATCGTCAACCTGCCCAGCATCGGCATCTGGGTGACCTTCGGCACGGCGCTGCGCCGCGTGCTGCACAAGCCCTGGGCGATTCGCGCCTTCAATGTGGGCATGGCGCTGCTGCTGGTGGCATCGCTGTATCCGGTGGCGCTGGAAATGCTGCGCTAAGGGGCCATCAGGCCAGCAGCCCCACCACCACGGCGGGCGTGACCAGCACGTTGAACAAGCCCGCCATCACCATCACCAGGCCCGCGACGGCGCCCTCATCGGCCGCCAGTTCGCGGGCCTTGGCCGTACCGGCGCCGTGCGCGCCCATGCCGAACAGCGCACCGCGCGCCAAGGCCGAGCGCAGCGGCAGCCAGCGCCGCATCAACTGGCCGATGGCCGCGCCGAACACGCCCGTGACGATCACGAAGACGGCCGTCAGATCGGGCGTCCCGCCCACATGCGACGACACGGCCAGCGCGAACGGCGTGGCCACCGAGCGCGGCAGCAGGCTCAGGCGCAGGTCCGGCGACAGGCCCAGCAGGCTGCCCAGCATCCAGGCGCTGGCGCCCGCGATCAGACTGCCCACCGCCACGCCCGCCACCAGCACCGGCCAGTAGCGGCGGATCAACTCGCGCTGCTCGTACAGGGGCAAAGCAAACGCGACGATGACCGGCCCCAACATCGCCATCAGCCAGTGCGAACCCGCCATGTACTCCCGATAGCCAGTGTGCAGCGCAATCGCCAGCGCCAGCAGCAACGCGGGCGCCACCATCAGCGTCGAGGTCCACCAGCAGGCAAAGCGCCGGTAGAACAGGCGCGCGCAGACGTAGGCCAGCACGGTCGCGACGGGCCAGAACAACAGGTTGAAATCAGCCTGCATGGCGGTTCATCCAGCGGTAGCAGAGATCGATGGTCAGCGCCGTGCCGGTCATCACCAGGGCCGTGCCCAACAGGATGACGGCCAGCAGCTTCAACCCCAGCAGCCCGAGGAATTCGCGGTGATCCAGCAGCGACATGACGGCGGGCACGAAGAACAGCAGCATCTCGCCCAGCAACCAGCTGGCGCCGCGATGCACGTTGCGCACGCGCAGGCGGCGCGTGGCCAGCAGTAGCAGCACCAGCGCCATGCCGATGACGCCGCCCGGCACGGGCAGGCCCAGCAGTTGGGCCAGCGCCTGGCCCAGCAGGGAAAAAAGCACGAGCAGGCAGATCTGCAGCGCGCGGCTGCGGCGCAGCCAACTGCGCAGAAGAATGGTGAGGCGGGGGCGAGACATTGAATGGAGGATTCCTGCGGCAAGCAGATGTTTTACGCCCGCGCCGTCCATAGATAAAATGAATTCATTGAATCTCGCTCATTCCAAACAGGCATAACCATGGAACTGCGTCCCCTGCGCGCCCTGGTCGAGGTTGTCCGCCAAGGCGGTTTTTCCCAGGCGGCCAAAGCCGTCTTCGCCACCCAGCCCACCGTCAGCAAGGCGGTGCGCCAGCTGGAAGACGAGCTGGGCATGCCGTTGCTGGACCGCCACGCCCAGCCGCCGCGCCTGACCGCCGCCGGCGAAATCGTCTACCGCCGCGCCGTGGCCATGCTGGCGCAGCGCGACGACCTGTATGCCGAACTCGACGAATTGAAGGGACTCAAGCGCGGCGTGCTGCGGCTGGGCCTGCCGCCGCTGGGCAGCAGCACCCTGTTCGCGCCCATGTTCGCGCGCTTCCGCAGCCGCTACCCGCAGATCGAGATCAGCCTGGTGGAACACGGCAGCCGCCGCCTGGAGGAAATGGTGATGGCCGGCGAGATCGAGCTGGCGGGTTCGCTCAAGCCGGTGCCCGACATTTTCGAGTGGCAGCCGGTGGCGCGCGAACCGCTGGTGGCGCTGCTGCCCGCCGACCATCCCAAGGCGCGCGCCGAAGCCGTGAGCCTGCACGACTTGCGGGACTCGCCCTTCATCCTGTTCGAGACGGGCTTCGCCCTGAACCGCATTCTCCATGACGCCTGCCAGCGCGCCGGCTTCGCGCCTTCCATTGCGGCGCGCAGCGGCCAGATCGATTTCATCGTGGCGCTGGTGGCGGCCGGACTGGGCGTGGCCTTCCTGCCCCGGCTCAAGGCCCGTGAAGAGCT
The DNA here is from genome assembly GCF_049647645.1 of Achromobacter sp. GTDB lineage: Bacteria > Pseudomonadota > Gammaproteobacteria > Burkholderiales > Burkholderiaceae_B > Achromobacter. Next base: position 19,944 of record NZ_JBARYB010000262.1, on the reverse strand, counting down.
GCACGCCGGCGTAGCGCGCGTGCCGCTGCGCGATGCCGGCACGGACTGGGAAATGGTGCTGGTGTGGCGGCGTGGCGGCTACCTGTCGCACGCCGCCCAGGCCTGGCTGGCCTTGACGCGCGAGGTCCATCCCGAAGTATGCTGATGGCGGAACCCAGTCGCCCCGTCCGGGTCAGATATCCCATGCCCGCATTGCCCCGCCTCTCTCCCCGCCGCCTGTTCGCCGTTGCCCTGCTTGCCGGCGCCAGCGTGGTAGGCTGCACCCAGCTCGATTCCTGGCAGCGGCAGACCATCTTCTCTCCCCAGTCCGAACCGCAGACCTGGTGGCGCGAGCCCGCCGCCGGCACCCAGGTCTATGACCTGACGCTGGCGGGCGGCGACAAGGTGCGCGCCTGGTACTGGCAAAGCCCGCAAGCCGGCGCACCCACCGTGCTGTACCTGCACGGCGCGCGCTGGAACCTGAACGGCAGCGCCTTCCGCATCGACGGCTGGACCCGCATGGGCTATTCGGTGCTGGCCATCGATTACCGCGGCTTCGGCGCGTCTACCCCGCGCCTGCCCTCCGAGGACAGCGCGCTGGAAGACGCGATGGCCGGGTTGAAGGAACTGGCCCGGATCCAGCCCGATCCATCGCGCCGTTTCGTCTACGGCCACAGCCTGGGCGGCGCCATCGCGATCGACCTGGCTGCGCGCCCGGAACAGCCGGCATTCGCCGGCCTGATCGTGGAGTCCAGCTTCACCAGCATCGGCGCGATGCTGGCCACGCTGCGCTGGGGCAAGGTGCCGGGCGCCAGCCTGCTGGTGACGCAGCCCTTCGCCTCGGTGGACAAGCTGGCGCGCATGCGCACGCCCATGCTGTTCATGCATGGCACCGCCGACCGCGTGGTGCCGCACACCATGAGCGACGAACTCTACGCCGCCGCCAGCAATGTCGCGCCCGAGCTCAAGCGCCTGGTCAAGATCGAAGGCGCCACGCATTCGGGCGCCTTCCGCAGCGGCGCGCAATACGAAACCGCCGTGAAGACCTTCATGCGGGACGCGAGCCGCGCGTATCCGCGCAAGGCGGGCTAGCGCTCGTATCGGCGCGGGCCAGCCACTGCAGCACCCGCGGCCGCGAGCGGTCATACGCCAGGTTGTAGAGGAACGCGTAGGGCAGATAGAACAGCACCAGCGCGATATCCAGCACAAATGCCTGCCACAGGCTGATATTGAGCCACCAGGCCGCCAGCGGGATCACGATCAGGATCAGGCCCAGTTCGAAGCCGAAGGCGTGCACCACGCGCAGCCGCAGCGTGCGGGTCCAGCCCATGCGGTTCTCGATGCGGTCAAAGCCCGCGTTGTAGATCATGTTCCAGACCAGCGCGATCCAGGCGATCACCGCGGTCAGCACGCCCATTTCAAACAGGGACTTGCCCATGGCCCAGGCGGCGGCCGGGGCGCACAGGCCGATGGCGATGATTTCGAACAGAAAGGCGTGAAGGAAACGTTCTTTGAGGGTTTTCTTGGCTTGCGTCATGACCCACCTGCGGTCGGTTGATACTGAGTGGAAGCGATTTTCGACGATATTTCCGTTACCATAAAGATGGTTTTCATCGGAAAAACCGATAGCTTCCCAGCCCTACCCCGGAGCCTGCCCGCATGCGCCACTCCCTGGAATCCCTGGCGGCGTTCGCCCAGGTCGCCTCCGAAGGCACGTTTTCCGCCGCCGCCCGCAAGCTCGGCAAGAGCCAGTCCACCGTCAGCGAGACCGTCGCCAACCTGGAGGTGGATTTGAACGTCATGCTGTTCGACCGCAGCCAGCGGCAGCCGACGCTGACCGAGGCCGGCCAGGTCCTGCTAGGCCAGGCCCTGCAGGTGCTGGCGGCCAACGACAGGCTGAACCGCAGTGCCAGCCAGTTGGCCGAGGGCCTGGAGCCGCGGCTGACAGTGGTGCTGTCCGACACCTTCCAGTCCGAGACCTTCGACACCATGCTCAGCCAGATCGACCAGCGCTATCCGGCGCTGCGCTTCGAATGCCTGATCGCGGAGTACGAGGACGTGGTGGCGCTGGTGCAGCAGGGACGCGCACACCTGGGGCTGATGGCCGCGCAGGACAGCTATCCGCCCGACGTGGCGCACGCGACGCTGGCGGAGCTATCGGAGATCGTCCTGTGCGTGGGCCGCGGCCACGCGCTGGCCAAGCTGCCCCGGGTCACCGAGGACCAGCTGAAATCCGAGCGCGCGCTGCGCCTGAGCACATATGAACTGGGCGACAAGGAAGCCGAGCCGGCCTATGCCACCTGGTCGGCGCCCGGCTATCTGATGCTGCTGGAAATGGCCAGTCGCGGATTCGGCTGGACCGAGCTGCCGCGCTGGATGATCCAGCGCTTCGGCCAGGACCAATTGGTGGAGCTGAAGGCGCCGGGCTGGCCGCGCCACATCCGCGTCGATGCGGTCTGGTCACGGCGCCTCGCGCTGGGACCGGCGGGCGCCTGGCTGCTGCAAAGCCTGACGGGCGGCTAGTGCCGCGACAGGCCTTGGAGCCGGTCAGCGCGCCGTGGCAGGCAAACGCGAGATGTGCACGCCATTGACGTTGAGCCAATCGCCCAGCTTGGGGCTGGCCAGCACGTCGAATTCCGCGCGGCGCTGGCGCGACATGGCGCAGCCATCCTGGCTGCCCATCGCCGGATGGCACATGAGCAGGTCGCAATCGCGCGCGTTGAACAGCCAGTTCTGCAGCAGATCCGCGTAGCGGCGCTTGCCGCCTTCGAACCCATAGACGCCCAACAGCCGGCGGTTGGTGCGCATGCCGTCCTTGCGCGCCTGGCGCGCCAGCGCCCCGGAGCCCAGCGCGCCGATGATGCGCGCCTTGATGGCTTCCTTCATGGGTATGCCGAACTGCATGCCCGGCGCCGTCTGGCGCAGCCACGGCATGCGGGCGCCGTAACGGCGCTTGAGCAGCTGCAGCAGGCGTTGGCGGATGCCGGGCAGCTGATGCACGTGCTGGTGGCCATCGACGTAATCGGGCGCGCGGCCGAACGCGGCCTCGAAGGCGTCGAACTGGCGTTCCAGCTGCGTCTCGACCCAAACGCCGTCCAGCCTGCCCGTATAGGCGTTGAGGATCAGCCGGCCCAGCGTGGGCATGGGTTCGGCGTCGGGCGCGAGCGCTTCGGTGAAGTTCACGTGCAGGCCGATATCCACGTTCATCGACGCCAGCCGCCCTGCGTTCGCCGCGAACGAAGGGCCCAGCGTGAGGCAGCTGACCGCGCTCAGGCGGCCCATGCCGGCCAGCGCGATCATGCCTTCATCGATGTCGGCATTCATGCCAAAATCGTCACCGCAGACCACAATACGTTTGCTCATCGCTATACCCCTGACTTCCCTTTCATCACTGCCTTCATGCGCACCCTGCTGCAACAAGTAAGCACCTTCATTGCCGTCGGATGCGCCGCCGCAGCCACCCATTGGGCTGTCGCCGTGGGTTGCGTCGAGGCCTTCCGGATTCCGCCCCTGGCCGCCAACCTGGTCGGCTGGCTGATCGCCTTCGCGGTTTCCTTCACCGGCCACTACCGGCTTACGTTCCGACATTCCAAAACTCCCTGGACGGTAGCAGCGCGTCGTTTCTTCTTTGTGTCAGCAGCGGGCTTCCTCATCAATGAAGCCGCTTATGCATGGCTGCTGCACAGCACTACCATCCGCTACGACATCCTGCTCGCCCTGATCCTGCTCGGACTCGCCGTCGCGACCTTCATTGCTAGCCGGTTCTGGGCGTTCCGCCACAAACCCGCTGCCTGAGGGCCGCGTCGACATCGACGCGCCACATGACGTACTTCACGCTGCTGACCACGGGCGCCAGCCCCTGCAGCGGCAAATAGACCGGGTTGTCCGCCGCGGTGCCCCACACCCAGTAGCGGCTGCCCTCCGCCGCAAGGCAAAGGCGCGCGTTGAATTCCGCGGGGCTGAGCAGCACCTGGCCGCCGGTTTCCGGGTCGAACTGGGCGGCGTCGTACAGCTCCTTGCGCCAGTTGTCCCGCACCGGCACCTCCGGGTCGAGCCAGTCGTCCACCACCCAGGCGGGCTGCGCAGCCCTTGCATACAGCGCGAGATCGAAGGGATAGGTGTGCAGCGACACAAACGTGTCGCCCGGCCGCATCTGCTCCCGCACCACTTTGGCCAGCGGACCCGCGCTGCCGCGCGCATTATTGGCGGCGATGCCCACCGCGACGACGCAAATCCCGGCCGCCACCGCCGCGCTCAGCCGCAGCAAGCGCGCGGTCGACTCGGCGTCGGCGCGTCGGGCGCCTTGGGCTACCTCGGCCAGCAGAAACGCCAGCGGCGCGAGCGCCGGCAGGACGTAGCCCACGAGCTTGGAATTCGGCAGCGAGAAAAACACGACCACGACGGCAAACCACAGCACGGCCAGGCGCCGCAGGCTGCGCGCCGGGCCTTCCCAGAAACTCTTGCGCAGAATGCCGCCGCCCCATAGCGACCAGGGCAGGCTAAGCCCGACGATCACCGGCAGGTAGAACCAGAACGGCTGCGCATTGTTGAAGCCGCCGGCCGCAAAACGCTGAAAATGCTGGTAGACGAAAAAGTAATCGTAAAAACCGGGATAACGTAGCTGCATCAGCACGAACCACGGCGCGGCCACGGCGATGAACACCAGCAGCGCAGGTGGCCACAGCAGCGCTGCCAGGCCGCGCCAGCGCCGTTCCCACACCAGCCAAAGCAGCAGGATGGCGCCTGGCAGCACCAGGCCGATCAGGCCCTTGGCCAACACGGCAAGCGCCGCCAGCGCACCGGCCGCCGCCGACATCCAGCGCCAGGCCTCTCCGCGTTCGACGCGCAGCACCGTCTCCACCGCGGCCAGCACGCACAACGTGATCATGCCGGCGACCAGCATGTCCAGATTCGCGAACTGCGCGCCGCCATAGAAAAAGGGCATGGTGGCAAGGATGAGCGCGGCCAGCGCGGCGGTCGCGGCATCGCGGTGGCGCCGCACGAAGCAGTACAGGGCCGCCACGGCGCCCCAGGCAGCCAGCCAAGAAGGCACCCGTGCCGCCCACGGATGCACGCCGAACACCGAAAAGGACAGCTCGGTCAGCCAGTAATACAGCGGCGGCTTGTGAAAGTACGGCATGCCGTCCAGCAAAGGCACCGCATACGTGCCGCTGCGCAGCATGTCCCAGGCCACTCCCGCATAGCGCCCTTCATCGGGCAGGGTCAACGGCCGGAGCCAGGCCAGGAAAGCAAGCCACACGCCTATCGCGAGCAGGAAGCGTCCCGCTGGCGGAGTCCAATCGGAGCGCCGCCAGAAAGTCGTGGCGGACATCTCAGTCCAGACCTTGGCCCGGCCGCGAAGCCCGGCCCTGACGGCGTCGCACGACGAACAGGGGCCGCCCCTTCACTTCATCGAAGATCCGGGACACGTACTCGCCGACCACGCCCAGCGAAATCAGGTTCACGCCGGCGAAGAACAGCACCGCCGTCACTATCGTCGTCCAACCGGAGACCTCGTTGCCAAAGAACAGGTACTCGCCGACCAGATACGCCGCATAGGCCAGCGCCAGCATGGCGAAGGCCACGCCCACCAGGCTGACCAGGCGCAGCGGCCAGGTGGTGAAAGCGGTCAGGCCATCCAGCGCCAGCCGGAACAGGCGCATGCCGCCAAAGCGGCTGTCGCCGTGCATGCGTTCTTCGGGGGTATAGCTCAGGGCCTCGCCCTTGAAACCGACCCAGGCGTACAGGCCCTTCATGAAACGGGTGCGTTCGGGCAAGGCGATCAACGCGTTCACCACGCTGCGGTCCATCAAGCGGAAATCGCCGGCATGCGCCGGCACGTCCACGCCGCGCGCACCGCTGAGCAGCTTGTAGAACCAGCGCGCGCCGGCGCGCTTGGCCCAGGATTCATCGGCACGCGTCTCACGCACGGCGTAAACCATTTCGGCGCCGGCGGCCCAACGGGCGAGCATCTGCTCGATCAGCGCGGGGGGATGCTGCAAATCGGCGTCCAGGCAGATCACCGCATTGCCGCTCGCGGCTTCCAGGCCGGCGCTGATCGCGGCCTCCTTGCCGAAGTTGCGCGACAGCTGCACATAGCGGAAGCCATCGTGCTCGGTCCATTCGGCCATCAGCGCTTCGGTTCCGTCGGTGCTGCCGTCGTCGGCCACGATGATTTCCCAGCTGGTGCACAGCGCCTCCAGGCGGTTGCGCAGCAGCGGCAGCAGCACCCGCAGGTTCTCGCATTCATTCAGGCAGGGAATGACGCAAGTCACGCAGGTGTCGTACGGCACGCGCGCCTCGGCCGCCGGCCAGACCGTTTCCAGGGGAAACGATTTGGTCAGTACTTGCTGGGTGACGGGGGCGGACCGGAACTGGATGTGCATGGCTCTAGACTCGGAGTGCAGGACTATGCCGAGCAGTATGCGTAGGGGCTCGTCGAATTTTCATGAAATGCAAGATTGCCTGCGGCTCCGGGGAAACTCTGGTGGATTCTAGGGAGCGCCCGCCGGAAAACAATAAAGTCCCGTGAACCTGTGTCCCCGATTTGTGAAGCCATGTAAAGCGGCCCCTTGCGCGCGCATCGGTAAAATGCGCCCGAGTTCTTGTTTTCGCAGGTTGTCATGCAATATCGAGTCCAGCCCATGCGGGCCGGCGACGTGGACGCCATCCTGGCCCTCCAGACCCTGGCCTACCCCGGCTTCCTGCTGGAAAGCGCCGGTTTCTTCTTGAACCGCCTGGCGCTCGCCCCGGCGCACTGCTGGGTCGCGCAGGCTTGCGCCAGCCAGGACGGCCTGCTGGGCTACCTGATCTCCTATCCCTGGGACGCGGGACTGCCTCCCGCCCTGGATGTCGCGCTGGCTGCGCTGCCGGCCGCTACCGACCACTGGTTCCTGCACGACTGCGCCGTGGCGCCCTCGGCGCAAGGACTGGGCGTGGGCCAGGCGTTGCTGCGCGCCGCCGCGGCCCGCGCGCACGAAGGTGGATTGCGCCGGGCAAGCCTGGTGTCCCTGGAATCCGCCGTGGGCTATTGGCAGCGCCACGGCTATCAGCCCGTCAGCGCAGACAGCGCCGACCTGGCCGAAAAACTGGCCGGCTACGGACCGCGCGCGCAATACATGTCGCGCGAGTTTCCGCTCTAGCCGCCCCGGCCGCGCCCACCTCCCGCCACGGCCTCCCGCCCGCCCGGCGCAGCGCCGCGCGCCGCATCCCTGCCCCATGTACACCGTTATCGCGGCGGACGTAACATAAGCCTCAGCCCGCGTGAGGCGGCAGGGTTCCAATAGCCAGAAAATTCACGCGCCCTGACAGGGCGCAAAGGTATTTATGATCTCGCTTACGCCCGTTCAATCGCTGCTGGCATGCTGCCTCGTCCTGGTCATCGGACGCGTGCTCACCACCAGGATCGGCGTCCTCGCCCGCTACAGCATTCCCGATCCCATCGTGGGGGGCCTGCTGTTCGCCGTGCTGGCCTACCTGCTTGCGACCTGGGGCGGCGTTTCCGTCTCGCTCGAAACCAGCATCAAGCCGACCTTGCTGCTGCTGTTCTTCGGCAGCATCGGCCTGACCGCCAACCTGAAACTGCTGGCCAAGGGCGGCCCCCGGCTGATCGCCTTCCTGCTGGCCCTGATCCCGTTCCTGATCCTGCAGAACGCCGTGGGGCTGGGCATGGCCTGGCTGCTGGACATGCATCCGCTGATGGGCCTGCTGGGCGGCACCATTACGCTGGTGGGCGGGCACGGCACGGGCGCGGCCTACGCCACGCGCTTCGCCGACTTCAACAACATCCAGGACGTCATGGCGCTGGCGATGACCTCCGCCACCCTGGGGCTGGTGCTGGGCGGCGTGGTGGGCGGACCGGTGGCCGAATGGCTCATGCGGCGCCACAAGCTGGCCGGCAGCCTGGACCACGTGCCCGGCGACGGCCATGACGCGCCGGACCTGACGGAAAACACGCCCCCGCCGAACGCGGGCTCGTTCATCGTCTCGATGACGGCCGCTTTCGTCTGCCTGGTGGCTGGCGGCTACCTGGCAGCGCTGGTCGAGGACGCCCCGGTCAGCCTGCCCAACTTCCTGTGGTGCCTGGCCACCGGCGTGCTGATCCGCAACGGCGGCGAACGGCTGGGCCTGAAACTGGACGACCGCGCCACCGAGGTCATCGGCACCATCTCCCTGTCGCTGTTCCTGGGCATGACCATGATGACGCTGGACCTGTCCAGCGTGGCGCGCCTGGCCGGCCCGCTGGCGCTGATGTTGGCGGTGCAGACCCTGTTCTGCGCGCTGTATGCCGCCTGGGTGGTGTTCCGCATGCTCAAGCGCGACTACGAGGCGGCCATCATGTCGGCCGCGTTCTGCGGCTTTGCGCTGGGCGCCACCGCCACCGCCATCGCCAACATGCAGGCGCTGACGCGGCGCCACGGCCCGGCGCCGGAAGCCTTCATCGTCGTGCCGGTCACCGGCGCCTTCCTGGTCGACATCCTGAACGTGATCGTGCTGACCTCGCTGATCTCCTTGCCGTTCGTGGGGGGTATGTGACCATGTTCAAGCGCCTCATCATCCTCGGCCTCTGCCTGCTGCTGGCGGCCTGCGGCCGCGCGCCCGACACCGATGTCCTGCGCGCCGACGTCGAACACAGCCTGACCGCCGCCTACGGCGCGGGACTGTTCCGGATCGCGGAGCTCAAACGCATGGGATCGGCCGCGGACAGCAGCGCCCCGGCCGGCGAAACCCGCCGCGTGGTCTATTACGACGTCGAACTGGACCTGGGACGCAACGTCACCCTGGGCGCCTGGGACCAGCCCGGCGCCGCCGCGCTGGTCACGCTGCTGGGCGCCGGCCCGCGCAGCATCAGCGGCGTGAAATCCGGCGGCAACCAGGCCGGCGACCGCATCGTCGCGCACGCCAGCGCGATCTACCGCCAGGACGGCGACGTCTGGAAACTGGTGACCCCGGCCGGATTCAAGGCAGCCGAGGCGCCCAACCTGGACACCGGCGCGCCGCCGCCCGTCACGCGCCAGTTGCTGGACACGCTGGACCAGATCACCCATTCGGTTTCCTATAGCGCCTCCAGCACCGCGCAGCACGTGGTACAGCAGGAGCTGGAGCGCTCGGTGGCGCGTATCAACGGCCGGCTGGCCCGCATGCAACAGGGCTATCCGCTGGCCGGCGGCCCGGACCGCGGCGAGTACGTGGCCTTCGCCCGCGCCCTGAGCGACGTGGCGCGCAAGCAGCAGATCCGCGTCTCGCCCCTGATCACCGGCGGCGGCGCCGAGAACATCGCGCTGCTGCGCAGCGGCGATGCAGTGGTCGGGCTGGCCCAGGCCGACACGGCGCGGCTCGCCTACGACGGCAAGGGGCCGTTCGCCGGCCAGGGTCCGTTCACCGGCCTGCGCGCCCTGGGCAGCCTGTATCCGGAACTGGTCCATATCGTGGTGCGCGACGATGCCGCCCTGCGCGGCGTGCGCGACCTCAAGGGCAAGACCATCGCCCTCGGGCCGCAAGGCTCGGCGGTGCGCGCCACGCTGGAAACGGTGCTGGCCGCCCACGGCCTGCAGGCCGGTCGCGACTACAAGGTGGCCGACACGCCGTTCACCGAGTCCCTGCCGGCGCTGAACTCCGGCGCGGTCGACGCCGCCGCCCAGGTCATCGGCGTACCGGCCACGCCCCTGCGCGACGCGCTGACCCAGGCGCGCCTGAAGCTGCTGCCGCTGGACCCCGCCGCCATCAAGACGCTGACCGCGGCCGAGGACAGTGCGCTGATGCCGCTGGAAATCGCCGCCGGCACCTATCCCAACCAGTTGGAGCCGATACCCACCGTGGGCATGGCGGCGCTGCTGCTCACCACGGCCGACCTGACCCGCGATGAAGCCTTGGTGATCGTGCGCGCGGTTTACGTGACCGGGCAGGATCTGCTGGCCGCCGGCTCGGCCCAGGGCGCCCAGGTAGGGCTGGCTACCGCCCGGCGCGGGCTGACCGTGCCGCTGCACGACGGCGCCCAGGAAGGGCTGGCCAAGCTTGAACAGGCCAAGCCGCAATGAAGCCGGTTGCGCTTATGATTGCGCTCCTTACCAGGAATTCCCATGAATAAATTCGATCTGCAGAAAAACCAGGCCCTGAAGCTGGCCGGCCAACTCAAGCAAGCCGCCACGCCGGACCGCTTCGGCACCGCCTCGCAAGCGCCCGACCGCCGCGAACAGCGCAAGCTGGACCAGGCCGCCGGCCTGGTGCCCTTCCCCTTGAAGCTGTCGCAAGCCCACGCCGACAAGCTGCGCGCCCTGGCGGCCGAACGCGGCGTGTCCACCAACGACATCGTGGCCGAAGTGCTGCAGAACGCGCTGGACAAGTAAGCGCATGCACATCTGGGTCGATGCGGACGCCTGCCCCGCGGTCATCAAGGACATCCTGTTCCGCGCCGCCCAGCGCTGGCAGGTGCCGCTGACGCTGGTGGCCAACCAGATGCTTTACACCCCGCCCTCGCCGCTGATCCGCGCGGTGCAGGTGCCGCGCGGCTTCGACGTCGCCGACGCCCACATCGCCGAACGCGCGGAACCGGGCGATCTGGTCATCACCGGCGACATCCCGCTGGCCGCGCAAGTCCTGGAAAAAGGCGCGATGGCGCTGAACCCGCGTGGCGAGCGCTATTCGCCGGAAACCATCCGGGAACGCCTGGCGCTGCGGGACATGATGGAAGAGCTGCGGGCCAGCGGCGTGGATACGGGCGGGCCGGCTTCGTTCAGCCAGGCTGACCGCAAGGCCTTCGCCAACCAGCTGGACAGCCTGCTGGCGCGCGCGGCGCGCAATGCGCAGAAGGGCTGAGGGCCCAGCCGTCAATAGAAGGTGATGTAGGCCTTGTAGATGATCGAGCCCAGCGCCGTGATCAGGCCTATGCCCATCAAGCCCATGCCGATATTGCGGTCGCGCAGCCCGAAGCCGATCAGCATGAGCGCCACGCCCGTGCCAATGATGATCAACATGATGTTGGTGTGTTCGGACATTGACCTTCTCCTGTTCGCCTATGCCTGGCCCACGGGCCAAAGCCTTTGTTATCAATGATAGACAGGCTCGCATGCGACGCGGCTCAATCGATGAGAGTCCGCTTGCGTCAAATCAAGAGAAGGGTAATGAAAGGGACGGTTCAGCGCAATGGCTGGCGCCCCATATGCAAAGCACGCGGGTTCGACAGCGGACTCGATAGGTCATAGGTCCGCCGCGCGCAAAACAAAAAAGCCAACCTTGCGGCTGGCTTTTTGCTTTGCGTCTTTTTTAACCTTGGTACGCCGACAACGACAAACCTGGGGCTTACGTTGTCTTCCAAGGGTCTTTGGTGGGTAGTACTGGGTTCGAACCAGTGACCCCTGCCGTGTGAAGGCAGTGCTCTACCACTGAGCTAACCACCCCGAAAGAGGCGAAATATTAGCACGTTTTTTTGAACGTGCGCAAGTCGCCTCGGAAAAACTTTATGCGGCCGCCACCGGCGCGTCGATCTTGCGCCAGGTGCACTCCCCGCCCACGGACTTGTCCAGCGCCGCAAGGTAGGTTTCATGCTCGGCCAGTTCCGCTTCGCTGGCCTTGAGCACGGGCAGGCCCGATGCGTCGAACCTGGCCAGCACGACGCCGTTGCTGCCTGCGCCGGCGCCATCGTCGACGTCGATCAGCAGCGCGTCCTGGCCGCGGGTCATGGCCAGCCAGACTTCCGCCAGCAGCTGCGAGTCCAGCAATGCGCCGTGCAGCGTGCGGTGGGCATTGGAGATGCCGTAGCGGTCGCACAGCGCGTCCAGCGAATTGCGCTTGCCGGGGAACAGCGAACGCGCATGCAGCAGCGAATCGGTGACCGTCTCACAATACTCGGTGACCGGGCCTCGCCCGGTCTTGGCGAGTTCGGCGTTGAAGAACTTGACGTCGAACGCCGCGTTGTGTGCGATCAGTTCGGCGCCCTGGATGAACTTGATGAACTCGTCCGCGACATCGGCGAAGCGGGGCTTGTCGGACAGGAACTCCGTGGTCAGGCCGTGCACCGCCAAGGCCTCGGGGTCGCTGTCGCGGTCCGGGTTCAGGTAGATGTGCAGGTTGTTGCCGGTGCTCATCCGGTTGACCATTTCCACACAGCCGATTTCGACGATGCGATGACCCTGGGCAGGGTCCAGTCCGGTGGTTTCAGTGTCAAAGATGATCTGGCGCATAACTTATTCCGACGCTTGGGCAGGCGCGGCGGGCTGCGCTTGCGGCGCCGGAGCGGGGTCCGGATGATGCGCTGCGCTGCCGGCCTGGCCGGGTTTCTTGCGTGCGGTGGCGATCAAGGTATAGGCCACCGGCACGACGAACAAGGTCAGTAGTGTACCCAGCATCAGCCCGCCCACCAGGACCCAGCCGATCTGCTGGCGCGATTCCGCCCCCGCGCCGGTGGACAGCGCCAGCGGCACGGTGCCCAGCACCATGGCGCCGGTCGTCATCAGGATGGGACGCAGGCGCAGCACGCTGGCCTCGACCACGGCCTCGAACAGTTCCTTGCCCTCGTCGCGCAGCTGGTTGGTGAATTCGACAATCAGGATGCCGTGCTTGGTGATCAGCCCCACCAGCGTGATCAGGCCGATCTGGCTGTAGATCGACAGCGTGCCGCCGGTCAGCCACAGCGCCAGCAGCGCGCCAGTCATGGACAGCGGCACCGACAGCATGATGATGAAGGGATTGCGCCAGCTTTCGAACTGCGCCGCCAGCACCAGGTAGATGAAGGCCAGCGCCATGGCGAAGACCAGATAGATGCTGCCGGATGAATCGCGGAACTCGCGTGACTGGCCGTCCAGGTCGGTGACGATGGTGTTGGGCAGCACGTCGCGCGCCACCTGGTGCATGTGCGCCAGGACTTCACCCAGGGCGTAGCCCGGCGCCACGGCGCCGTCGATCTTCACGGCGCGCAGGCGGTTGAAGTGGTTCAACGACTGCGGCGACACGCCCTCGTGCACGCCCAGCAGGTTGTCCAGCTGCACCATGCTGCCGTCGCGCGCCCGCACGTAGATGCCGGAAATGTCGGTGGGATTGGCGCGGTCGCGCGGGGTCACCTGCACGATCACGTCGTACTGCTCGCCTTCGTCCTTGTAGCGGGTGACCTGGCGGCCGCCCAGCATGGACTCCAGGGTGCGGCCCACGGTATCCACATTGGCGCCCACGTCGGCCATCTTGTCGCGATCCACCCGCACCCGCAGCTCGGGCGTGTTCAGGCGCAGGTCGGTGTCCAGATTGATCAGGCCCGGATACTTGCGTAGTTCGGTCAGGAAGACATCGGTCAGGCGCGACAGCTCGGCGTAGGACGCCTGGCTCATGATGATGAATTCCACCGGCTTGGAGCGCGCCGACTGGCCCAGCGATGGCGGGTTGGTCGGAAACGCCCGCACCCCGGGCAGCGAGGCGAACTGCGGCTGCAGCTGTTGCGTGATGGCCTGCTGCTTGCGGCTGCGTTCTTCCCAGGGTTTCAGGCGCAGGATGGCGGTGCCATCCGTCACGGTCGGAAAGCCCACGGTCACCTGGCTGCCGCTGGCCTCCGGGATCTCGGAATAGAACTTCTCGATGCCCAGCATGCTTTCCAGCGTGTAGTTCAGCGTGGCGCCTTCGGGCGAGCTGACGATGCCGAACACCACGCCGCGGTCCTCGATGGGGGCCAGCTCGCTCTTGACCACCTTGAACAGCACCCCGCTCGCGCCCGCGACCGCCACCCCTATGACCACCACCAGCCAGCGATGGCGCAGGGAGGCCCCAAGGGCGCGCCGGTAGCCGTTGCTCATGGCGTTGAGCCAGCCTTCGATCAGGTTGTACCAGCGGCTATGGCTGCTCTCGTGGCGCAGCAGCACCGAACACATCATGGGCGTGAGCGTCAGCGCCACGAAGCCCGACACCAGCACCGCGCCCGCCAGCGCCAGCGCAAACTCGATGAACAGCCGGCCGGTGCGGCCGGTGGCGAAGGCCAGGGGCGCATACACGGTGACCAGGGTCATGGTCATCGCGACCACCGCGAAGCCGATCTCGCGCGATCCGCGCAGCGCGGCTTCCTTGCGCGGCATGCCCTCTTCGATGTGGCGGAAGATGTTTTCCAGCACCACGATAGCGTCGTCCACCACCAGGCCGATGGCCAGCACCATGGCCAGCAGGGTCAGCGTGTTGATGGAAAAACCGAACAGGTACATCAGCGCGCAGGCGCCCACCAGCGACACGGGGATGGTGACGATGGGGATGATGCTGGCGCGCAGATTGCGCAGGAAGAAGAAAATCACCAGCACCACCAGGACGATGGCTTCGCCGATGGTGTGGAACACGGAATCAATGGAGCGTTCGATGAACACCGACGAGTCGTACGCGATGTTCAGCTTCATGCCGGCCGGCAGGTTCTCATTCAGGCGCGCCACTTCCTCGCGCGCCGCCTTGGACAGTTCCAGCGGGTTGGCGGTGGACTGCCGCGTCACGCCGATGTTGATGGCGGGTTTGCCGTTGAATCGCGACAGCACGCGGTCGCTGGCGGCGGCGATCTCCACATTGGCCACGTCGCGCATGCGCACCGGGTAGCCTTTGACGTTGGCGACGATCACGTTCTCGAACTGCGCCGGCGTCTGCAGGTCGGTGGAAGACACCACCGAGAACTCGCGGGCGCGCGATTCGATGCGGCCGGCCGGAATCTCCACGTTCTGGCTGCGCAGCGCGGCCTCCACGTCCTGCACGGTCAGGCCGTAGGCGGCGAGCTTGTCGCGGTCCACGTAGATGCGCATGGACGGCAAGCGTTCGCCGAAAACGCGCACCTCGGCCGCACCGGGCAGCACCGACAGGCGGGTCTTGATGTAGCGGTTGATGTAGTCCGAGGTCTGGATCGCGGAGTACGTACCGGACTCGACCGCGATGTAGATGATGGGCTGGGAGTCCGCCTCGACCTTGCCGATGATGGGCTCGTCGATTTCATCGGGCAGGAAGCGGCGCGCGCGCGAGACCTTGTCGCGGACTTCCGCGGCCGCGGCATCCGGGTTGCGCGACAGATTGAACTTGATGTTGATGAGGCTGCGTTCCGAGCGGCTGCGCGAGGTCATCACGTCCACGCCCTCGATGCCGGCCAGCTGGTCTTCCAGCGGCTTGGTCACCTGCGATTCGATCACCTCGGGCGAGGCGCCCTTGTAGGTGGTGTCCACCGAAACGATGGGCTCATCGATTTTGGGGTACTCGCGCACGGTCAGCCGCGAATACGAAATCAGGCCGATCAGCACGATGATCAGCGACAGGACCGATGCGAACACCGGCCGCTTGATGCAGGTTTCCGAGATACGCATTGCGCTACCGCCAAAAAGGGAAAAAGGCCGGCGTCACGCGCCGTTGCCCAGAACGGTCACCGCGGCGCCGTCCGTCACCCGTTGCAAGCCAGACACCACCAGCTGGTCGCCCGCCGCCACCCCGGTCAGGATCTCGACGCGGCCCTCGCGGCGCTCGCCTATGGTGACCTCGCGCCGCTCGGCCACGCCGTTCTTGACCCGGTAGACGTACTGCGTCGCGCCCGAGGGCGACAGCGTGGCTTCCGGCGCGACCAGCGCCTTGTCCTGGCTGAACTGCAGCTGCACACGGGCGAACATGCCCGGGCGCAGCACCGCATCCTTGTTGGCGACCGTGGCGCGCAGCAGGATGGAGCGCCCGCCGGCATCGACCAGCGGGCTGACCGCGTAGACCACGCCCTGGCGCTCCTGGCCCGGCAGCGCGTCCATGCGCAACGTCAGCGGCTGGCCCACGCCCACCTTGCTCAGATACATCTCGGGAACGCGGAAGTCCACCTTGAGCGGATCGATCGCCTCCAGCGGGGCCAGGTCCTGGCCCTGGTTGACGTAGTCGCCCACCGACACGCTGCGCAAGCCGGCGATGCCGCCGAACGGCGCCGAGATCGTCATCTTGTCCAGCCGCGCCTGCGCCAGCGCCACGGCGGCTTCCTGCACCTTTAGCGTGCTGGCGGACTCGTCGCGGGCCTGCTGGCTGACGAAGCCCTTGCCCTGCAGCTCCACCGAGCGCCGGTAGTGGCTTTGCGCCAGCGTCAGGTTGGCGCGCGCTTGGGCCAATTCCGCGCGCGGCACGGAATCATCCAGGCGGATCAGCACGTCGCCGCGCTTGACCGGCTGGCCTTCCTTGAAATCGATGGACTGGATGCGGCCGGCGACCTCCGGCCGCAGCACCACGGATTCGTCGGACCGCAGGCTGCCCACGGCCGAGATGCCGCGCGCGAAAGGAATCTCTTCGACGGCGGCCACTTCGACCCGGACCGGCGCGGCGCGCGTGACCAGGGGCGCCTCAATGGCGCCGGGTTGTGGACTGACGGTTCCGAAGGCGAGCCAGCGCGGCACAAACACGCCGAGCGCGGCCCCCGCGGCCAACCCTGCCGCTACGGCGGCGAGCAGTACTGCTTTTTTCATGCGCGAATGTGGCGGTATTGCGGCGCGGGCCAGGCATGCCCCCACGCGGACTGCGCCGCAGGAACTGGAATGAGGGTTGGCACTTTAGCACCCGGATTTACATACTGGAACAATCCTGAAGCCGGATGAAAGAACTAAATCCGCCCCAAAAGGCGGATTTGAGGGTATATCCCGATGCCTTCAGCCCCGCCGGGCCGATTCCACGCCCATATTGGCCAATTGGTCGGCCCGTTCGTTGCCCGGATCGCCGGCGTGTCCACGGACCCAGCGCCAGGACACCGCATGGCGCTGCACCTGTTCATCCAGCAGTTGCCACAGCTCGACGTTCTTGACGGGTTTCTTGTCGGCCGTCATCCAGCCGCGCCGCTTCCAGTTGGCCAGCCACTCGGTCATGCCCTTCATCACGTACTGGGAGTCCGTATGGATGGTGACCGTGCATGGGCGCTTGAGCGCGCGCAGGCCCTGGATGACCGCGAGCAGTTCCATCCGGTTGTTGGTGGTCTGGAGTTCGCCGCCGTGCAGCGTCTTCTCGTGGCCGCCGGCGCGCATCAGCACGCCCCAACCGCCCGGACCGGGATTGCCCTTGCAGGCGCCGTCGGTCCACATTTCCACTTTCTGGTCGTTCGCTTTGTCGTCCTGCATGGTGCTGCTTGGTATTCCTTGCTTAAAAATTGGCCCCGCGGCGCAGGGCCATGCCCTTCAGGCCCCTTCAGGAGCCGTCGTCCGTCTGGCGGTTGACCACCACCGATGCGGCACGGGCGCGTTTGGGCTTGGCCTTCTTCCAGGCCGGGCCAATGATACGCATGCCGGCCACCCGCTTGACGGCCGACACCATGTAGACCGCACCGCCCAGGCTCCACCAGCGGGCGCCCGCCGACTCCAGGAAGGACCAGCGCTGCAGCCATTTTTCGCTGCGGCAGGCCGGCGCGTAGCAGCCGAAGTGGCTGGCCTCGACCTCCAGCGACAGCAGCTTGAACCAGTCCTTCAGGCGCGGCAAGGACACCTGGGACGCCGGCGGCTGCGGCAGCCACGGCTCCATGCCGGGCATGCGGGTGCGCGCGCCCCACATGCTCCAGGGGTTGAAGCCCGAAATCACGACCCGCCCTTCCGGCACCAGCACGCGTTCGACCTCGCGCAGCACGTTGTGGGGATCCTCCGCGCACTCGAAGGCATGCGGCAGGATCAACAGGTCCACGCTCTGGGATTCGAACGGCAAGGCCTCGGGCTCGGCCAGCACCACCCGCGACTGCCAGCTGGCGGCGCTTTCCGCGGACGGGGTCTCGGTGCCGATGTAGCCCTTGAAGGGCATGCGGTTGGCGCGCAGCAGATTCATGTCGGCCAGGCCGACCTGCCAGGCGTAATATCCGAACACGTCCGCGACAGCCGCATCGAACTGCGCCCGCTCCCAGGCCAGGACGTACTGTCCCGGCGGCGTCTGGAACCATTCGGCCAGTTCTACAATCGGCGGAGTATCTTCTGCCACGTTCTATTCCTTCGAATCCCATGCAAGCCATGACCGCCCCCACAGGCGGCCGCGATCGCAACGCCGCGGTCTTGCCTCTACCCGCCTTCAACGACAACTACATCTGGGCCATCGTCCATGGCGGCGAAGCCGCCGTGGTGGATCCCGGCGATGCCGGCCCGGTGCTGCAATGGCTGGCCCAGAACGGCTTGAGACTGCGCGCCATTCTACTCACGCACCATCACGGCGACCACGTGGGCGGTGTTCCGGAATTGTCCCGCATCGAGGGCATCACCGTATACGGCCCCGCGCATGAACCGCTGCCGCGCTGCGACGTACGCCTGGCGGAAGGCGACCGCGTGGCGATCCCGGAACTGGACCTGGATCTGGCCGTGCTGGACGTGCCCGGACACACTGCCGGCCACATCGCCTACTACGGCCGCGCGGCCGGCCAGGAGCCGGTTCTGTTCTGTGGCGACACCCTGTTTGCGGGTGGCTGCGGCCGTCTTTTCGAAGGCACTCCGGCGCAAATGCATGATTCTTTAGGGAAATTTGCTGTTTTACCGCCAGATACACAGGTTTTTTGCGCGCACGAGTACACTCTAGCGAACTTGCGCTGGGCCTTGGCAGTCGATCCGGCCAACCGCAGCCTGCAACAGTGGCACCAGCAGGCCCAGCAATTACGAGCAGAAGGTCTTCCCACGCTTCCGTCCACGATCGGGCAGGAACGCGCGGCCAATCCGTTTTTGCGCACGCAAGAAGTTGAGGTCGTCCACGCCGCAGAGCGCTGGGCCGGCCACAGCCACGCTACGCCGGTAGAGGTTTTTGCCTCCCTTCGTGAATGGAAGAACGATTTCAAGTGACAGCCCGATGAATCTATCCCGACTCCTTCTGCCGCTCATGCTGGCAGTCCTCGCCGGTTGCGCAGGAACCAAAGCCCCCGATAGCAAGAACCTCACCACCAATTCCCAAGGGCGATACATCGCCCGCGACACGTCCCGGACGGTGGATCTGACCAACCCGCCCGCCGACGCCTGGGACCGCATCCGCCGCGGGTTCGCCATCCCCAACCTGAACACCGATCTCTCGCAGCAGTGGACCGACTATTACGCGTCCCACCCCGAGTCGGTGCAGCGCATGGCGGAACGCGCCGGCAAGTACCTGTACTTCATCGTCGACGAGATCAACCGCCGCGGCCTGCCGACCGAACTGGCGCTGCTGCCCTTCGTCGAAAGCGCCTACAACCCGACCGCGCTGTCGCGCGCCCAGGCCTCGGGCCTGTGGCAGTTCGTGCCGGCCACGGGCCAGCATTTCAACCTGAAGCAGGACTGGTGGCGCGACGAGCGCCGCGACCCCATCGCCTCGACCAACGCGGCGCTGGACTACCTGGAAAAGCTGTTTGAAATGCAGGGCGACTGGTACCTGGCGCTGGCCTCGTACAACTGGGGCGAAGGCTCGGTGCAGCGCGCCATGGCCAAGAACGAAGCGGCCGGCCAGGGCACGGACTACCTGTCCCTGAACATGCCCGATGAAACCCGCAACTACGTACCCAAGCTGCAGGCCATCAAGAACATCATCGCCGATCCGCAGCGCTATGCGGTGGCTCTGCCCCCGGTGGGCAACACGCCCTACTTCGTGACGGTCCAGAAGAACAGCGACATCGACCAGGAAATCGCCGCAAAGCTGGCCGAAATGCCGCTGGACGAATTCAAGGCGTTGAATCCCTCGTTCAACCGTCCCGTCATCCGCGGCGACCACGGTCCCACCCTGCTGCTGCCGGCCGACCGCGTCGAGATCTTCAACGCCAACCTGACCAACTACAAGGGCGACCTCAGCGCCTGGAAGATCTACCACTCGCGCCGCGGCGAATCCTACGCCTCGATCGCCAAGCGTTTCGGCGTGAGCGAAGCCACGCTGCGCCAGACCAACGACATCGGCTCGCGCCAGAAATCCGCGTCCGGCCAGTCGTTGCTGGTGCCGGGCGAACCCGGCACGGGCGGCGTGCAGCTGGCTTCGCTGGCGCCGCCGGTGGGCGCGCTGGATTCGGCGCCGTCGGACAACAAGGCCGCCGCCCCGCGTGGC
>NZ_JBARYB010000261.1:0-41684 GCF_049647645.1 Achromobacter sp. | reverse complement strand
GCATCAAGGCGCTGGAAGGCCGCGACGGGATCCTGTCGATCTCGGCCGCGCAAGGCTTTGCCACCGGCGACGTGCCGGAGATGGGCACCAAGGTGCTGGTCTACGCCGATGGCGATGCCGCCCGCGCTCAAGCCCTGGCACGCCGCCTGGCCGACGAACTCATCGGCATGCGCGAACAGCTCATGGTGCCGTACCGCAGCGTGGACCAGGCGCTGGACGAAGCCCTGGCCTTCGGCGACGGTCCCATCGTGCTGGCCGACCGGCCGGACAATCCCGGCAGCGGCGCGCCGGGCGACGCCACGTTTGTCCTCGGCCGCATGCTGGAACGCGGCGTCACGAATGCAGCGCTGGGCCCCATGTGGGATCCGGTATCGGCGCGCATTGCCTTCGACGCCGGCCCCGGCGCGGAGCTGGATCTGCGCATCGGCGGCAAGGTCGGCCCGCTGTCCGGCGACCCGCTGGACCTGCGCTGCACGGTCAAGGCGATCAAGGCCGACATGATCATGACAGGCCTATCCGGCGCGCCGGCGGCCATGGGCGATTGCGCGCTGGTCGAGACTCAGGGCATCGAGATCCTGCTGACCTCGCTGCGCAACCAGGCCATCAACATGGACCTGTTCACGCAGCTGGGCTGCGATCTTGCTTCCAAGCAGATCGTGGTGGTCAAGTCCGCCCAGCATTTCCATGCTTCGTTCTCGAAAGTCGCGCGCCACATCATTTATGTCGGCGGCAAGGGCGTCGCCACGCCCGACTGGAAGACGCTCACGTATCGCAACATCCGGCTGCCCAAGTGGCCGCTCTAAGAACCTGCCGGCGCACAGACGCCGGCGCATCCACCAACACGATGGGAGCCTAGCGCGATGAAAAAACGCCTGCTTTGCCTGTTCTCGACGGCCACGCTCGGCCTGGCCTTCACTTTTGGCGCCGCCCCGGCGCACGCGCAGGCCAAGACCCTGCGCATCGTGCCGCACGCCGACCTGAAGGTGCTGGATCCGACCTTCACCACCGCTTACATCACGCGCAACTTCGGCTACATGGTGTACGACACGCTGTTCGCGATGGACTCGCACAGCAAGCCGCAGCCGCAGATGGTCGAGAAGTACTCGGCCAGCGATGACAAGAAGACCTGGACCTTCACCCTGCTGCCCGGCCTGAAGTTCAGCGACGGCCAGGCGCTGACCACCGCCGACGTGATCGCGTCCTTGCAGCGCTGGTCCGCGCGCGACAACATCGGCCAGGCCATCACGCGCGCCGGCGGCAAGTGGGAGGCCGTGGACGACGGCACCTTCAAGCTGACGCTGGACCAGCCGTTCGACCTGGTGCTCGATGGCCTGGCGAAGGTGTCCAGCTACCCCGCGTTCATCCTGCCCAAGCGCCTGGCCTCGCAGCCCGCCGACCGTCCGCTGACCGAAGTCGTCGGCTCCGGCCCCTACGTCTTCAAGCGCGCCGAATGGGTGCCGGGCAGCAAGATCGTGTTCGAGCAGAATCCCAACTACGTCGGTCCCAAGGCGCAGGCCGACGGCTTGGCGGGCAACAAGACCCCGCGTATCCCGCGCGTGGAATGGCGCGTGCTGCCCGACTCCAACAGCGCCACGGCCGCGCTGACCAATGGCGAAGTCGACATGATCGAGCAGGCGCCGGCGGACTACATCGACGCCTTGCGCGGCAACAAGAACGTCAAGATCGGCGTGATGGAACGCGCCCAGGGCTACATCATCCTGAACCAGTCCATGCCGCCCTTCGACAACGAGAAGGCGCGCCAGGCGGTTGCGCATCTGGTGGACCAGGACAAGTTCACCGCCGCCATGGGCTACCCCGACGACCTGCGCATGAAATACTGCGCCACGGTCTTCATCTGCGGCGGACCTTATGACACCGCCGCCGGCGCGGCGCCTTACGCCAAGCCCGACCCCGCCCTGGCCAAGAAGCTGCTGGCCGAAGCCGGATACAAGGGCGAGAAGCTCGCGATCCTGCTGCCCACGGACCTGGCCTACCTGAACTCCGCCACGCTGGTCGCTATCCAGGCGCTGCAGGACATCGGCGTCAATCTCGACATCCAGTCCATGGACTGGGCCACGCTGACTGCCCGCCGCGCCCGCAAGGAGCCCATCGACAAGGGCGGCTGGAACATCTTCCTGTCGGCCGCTTCGGAGTTCAACGTCGACTCGCCCATCAGCAACACCTATCTGGGCGCGGTGTGCGGCAACAGCCTGCCGGGCTGGCCTTGCGACAAGAAGCTGGACGAATTGCGCGCCCAGTGGATCGCGGCCACCAGCTCGGACGAGCGCAAGCGCGTGCTCGACCTGTTCCAGGAGCGCGCCTATGAAGCCTTCCCCGCGATCTCGGTGGGCCAGTACTCGCGCGCGTTCGCCTCGCACAACAGTCTGAAGAACGCGGACAAGATCTGGAGCCTGCCCAACCTGTGGGTGCTGGACAAGTAGTCCGCCGCCAGCCCAATCGATACGCGAGACCACCATGGGTTACATCATCCGGCGAGTGCTAGCCATCGTGCCAGTCATGGCAGTGGTGGCGGTGATCGTCTTCCTCCTGATCCACCTGTCGCCCGGCGACCCGGCGGCACTCATCGCCGGGGACTTCGCTTCCGCGGAAGACATCGCCAAGCTGCGCGTGGCGCTGGGCCTGGACGAGCCGCTGTGGCGGCAGTTCGGCCTGTGGGCGGGCAAGTTGCTGCAAGGCGACCTGGGCACGTCCATCTTCACCCACGTGCCCGTGACGCAGCTGCTGGCGCAGCGGGTGGAACCCACCTTGTCGATCGCCGCGCTCACGATGCTGGTGTCCATCATCGTGGCGGTGCCGCTGGGCGTGCTGGCCGCCTACCGGGCCGGCACCTGGATCGACCGGCTGGTCATGCTGTTCGCGGTGCTGGCGTTCTCCGTGCCGGTTTTCCTGGTGGGCTACCTGCTCATCTACGGCTTCGCCATCAAGCTGCAATGGCTGCCGGTGCAGGGCTACGTCAGCCTGTCCGAGGGCATCGCCCCCTGGCTGCGCAACCTGACCCTGCCCTGTATCAATCTGGCGCTGGTGTACATCGCGCTGATCACCCGCATGACGCGTGCGACGGTGGTCGAGGTGCTGCACGAGGACTACATCCGCACGGCGCGCGCCAAGGGACTGGCGGTGCTGCCGGTGCTGGAGCACGCGCTGCGCAACGCCGCCATTCCCATCGCCACCACGGTGGGCGTGGGCATCGCGTTGCTGATCGGCGGCGTGGTCGTGACCGAGACGGTGTTCGCCATTCCTGGCATCGGCCGGCTGGTCATCGACGCGGTCCAGCACCACGACTACCCGGTGATCCAGAGCGTGCTGCTGCTGTCGGCTGGCGCCTACGTGCTGATCAATCTGCTGATCGACCTCAGCTACCGGCTGTTCGATCCCCGCATCCGTTACTGAGCCGCCGCAGGAAGAAATCATGTCAGATAGTTCGATTTCCACCAGCCCACCCATCGTGCTGCACGAGGCGCTGAGCGCCAGCGGCCGCCGCTGGCGCTGGATACGCAAGCATCCCACCCTGATCCTCGGTTTGGCGCTGCTGCTGATCGTGGCGGGCCTGGCGCTCGCCGCGCCCTGGATCGCCACACACAACCCCGTCAATATCAATCCCCTGCAACGCATGAAGCCACCCTCGGCCGAGCATTACTTCGGCACCGACGCGTTGGGCCGCGACGTATTCAGCCGCGTGGTCTGGGGTGGCCGCGTGTCCCTCGTGGTCGCCATCGTGGTGGCGCTGGTCGCTACCGCCGTCGGCGTGGTGCTGGGCCTGGTGGCGGGATTCGTGCGCTGGGCCGATGCCATCATCATGCGCATCATGGACGGCATGATGGCCATCCCCGACATCCTGCTGGCCATCGCCCTGATGGCGGTGATCCGCGCCAGCCTGACCACGGTGATCATCGCCATCGCGATTCCGCAGGTGCCGCGCGTGGTGCGGCTGGTACGGTCCCTGGCGCTGACGCTGCGCGAGCAACTCTACGTCGAGGCCGCCCATGCCGTGGGCACGCGCCTGCCCGTGATCCTGCGCCGCCACGTGCTGCCCAACATGGTCACGCCGCTGGTGGTGCAGGCCACGTTCATCGCCGCCACCGCGGTGCTGACCGAGGCCGTGCTGTCGTTCCTGGGCGTAGGCGTGCCGGCCCAGGTTCCCAGCTGGGGCAACATGATGGCCGACGCCCGCAACTACGTGGCGGTGGCGTTCTACACCATCCTGTATCCCGGCATCCTGCTGGCCATCACCGTGCTGGCGATCAACCTGATGGGCGACGGCCTGCGCGACGCGCTCGACCCCCGCCTGACCAACCAACGCTAAGACCCAGGAGCACGCCATGGCAATCTCTCCCGCCGCCGTCGCCCCTGGCGACGTGCTGCTCGAAGTCGACAATCTGCGCACCTACTTCGATACCGTTTCCGGCACTGTGCGCTCAGTGGACGGCGTGTCCTACCAGGTGCGGGCAGGCCGCACGCTGGGCGTGGTCGGCGAGTCTGGCTGCGGCAAGAGCGTCACCGCGCTGTCCATCCTGCGGCTGATTCCGACGCCGCCCGGGCGCTATGCCGGCGGCCAGATCCGCTATCGCGGCACCGACTTGCTGGGCCTGACGGAAAAGCAGATGCGCCAGATCCGCGGCAACCGGATCTCGATGATCTTCCAGGAGCCGATGACCTCGCTGAACCCCGTGCTGACGGTCGGCCGCCAGATCGCGGAAACGGTCATGGTGCACCAGAAGCTCGGCCGCCGCGAGGCCTATCGCCGCGCCGAGGACATGCTGCGCCTGGTGCAGATCGCCGAACCCGAGCGGCGCGTGCACGAGTATCCGTACCAACTGTCCGGCGGCATGCGGCAGCGCGTGATGATTGCGCTGGCCCTGGCCTGCAACCCCGAGGTCCTGATCGCCGACGAGCCGACGACGGCCTTGGATGTGACCATCCAGGCGCAGATCGTCGACCTGCTGCGCAGCCTGCAACAGAGCCTGGGAATGGGCATCGTGCTGATCACCCACGATCTGGGCGTGGTGGCCGAATCCTGTGACCGCGTGGCCGTGATGTATGCCGGCCGCAAGGTCGAGGAAGCGCCCGTCGCCGAATTGTTCGACCGCCCCTTGCACCCGTACACGCGGGCGCTGATGGCGTCGATGCCGTCGATGAACACCTCGAAGCAGCGGCTGGCCGAGATCCCCGGCATGGTGCCCGCGCCCAGCGAACTGGGCAAAGGCTGTAGTTTCGCCCCGCGCTGCGCCTACGCCACCGAGCGCTGCCGCGCCGAAGCGCCGCAACTGATGCAACATGGCAGCGACCACGTGGTGGCCTGCCACGAAGCGGCGCGCGTCGCCGCGCAACCCGCCCCGCAGGCGGCGGCTTCGGCCGCGCCTGGCGCCGCCCACACTGGAGTCCAAGCATGAGCGCCCGCAACGAGCCCGCCGCCGCGGCCACGCCCTTGCTGGAGGTGCGCGACCTGAAGATGCACTACCCCGGCGCGGGCGGCTGGTTCAAGCCGCGCCGCAAGGTCATCCAGGCCGTGGACGGCGTGTCCTTCACCGTGGCCAAGGGCGAAACCCTGGCGCTGGTGGGCGAGTCCGGCTGCGGCAAGACCACCACCGGCAAATCCGTATTGCGGCTGATCCAGCCGACCTCGGGATCGGTGCGGCTGGAAGGCGAGGAAATCCTGGCATTGACGCCCGAGCAGATGCGCGGCCGCCGGCGCGATATGCAGATCATCTTCCAGGATCCGTACGCATCGCTCAACCCGCGCCTGACGGCGGGCGACATCGTCGGCGAACCGCTGCAGAACTTCCCTGCCTCGGGCGGCCGCGCCCGCCCCGACGAGATCGCCTGGCTGTTCTCCAAGGTCGGTCTGCGTCCGGAAGCGATGAAGAAGTTTCCCCATGAATTCTCCGGCGGCCAGCGGCAGCGCCTGGGCATCGCGCGCGCCCTGGCCTTGCGGCCCAAGCTGATCGTGTGCGATGAGCCGGTTTCCGCGCTGGACGTGTCGGTGCAGGCGCAGGTGATCAACCTGCTGATGGACCTGCAGGAAGAGATGGGCATCGCCTACCTGTTCGTCGCCCACGACCTGGCCGTGGTGCGCCACATCAGCCATCGAGTCGCGGTGATGTACCTGGGCCGCATCGTCGAGGTCGCCGACCGCGACACGCTGTTCTCGCGTCCGCTGCATCCCTACACCGAGATCCTGCTGTCCGCAGTGCCGGTCCCGGATCCGCACAAGCCGGCGCAGCGCAAGCTGCTGCAAGGCGATCCGCCCAGCCCGGCGAATCCGCCCAGCGGCTGCCGCTTCCACACGCGCTGTCCGCTGGCGCAGCCGGTCTGCAAGGACCAGCAGCCTGCCTTGACGCAGCGACCCGGCAATTCGGAGGCGGGACAACAGTGGGTAGCGTGCCACTTCCGATGAACGCGCCGCGCCTGCTGGCAGGTCCGCTGCCGGACCACGATCCGGTCTGTGGCCGCGGCATCGCCGAGCTGCGGACGGCCATGGCGGCCGGCAGCCTGAGCGCCATGGACCTGGTGCGCGCCTACCTGGCGCGCATCGCGGTTCATGACCAGGCCGGACCGGCGCTCAATGCGGTGCTCGCCTTGAATGGCCAGGCGCTGGCCGAGGCCGCCACGCGGGATGTGGAGAGGCAACGCGGCGCGCAGCTGGGCGCCCTGCACGGGATTCCCATCCTGCTCAAGGACAACATCGATACCGCGGGCATGCCTACCACCGCAGGCTCGCGGGCGCTGGCTGGCCGCCGGCCGCAGCGCGATGCCGACATCGTGCGCCGGCTGCGCGAGGCCGGGGCCATCGTGCTGGGCAAGACCACGCTGCACGAACTGGCCTGCGGCATCACCAACGTTTCTTCTCTCTCCGGCCGTACGCGCAACGCCTACGATGCCACGCGCGTGCCGGGCGGGTCCAGTGGCGGCAGCGCCGTCGCGGTGGCCTCAAGCTTCGCGGCGGCCGCGATAGGCACGGACACCAGCGGCTCCATCCGCATCCCGGCCGCCTTCAACCAGGTATGGGGGCTGCGGCCCACGGCCGGACGCTACAGCAACGCCGGCGTGGTGCCCCTGTCGCCGACGCTGGATACCGTCGGCCCCATGGCCCGCAGCCATGCCGATCTCGAAATCCTGTGGTCGGTGATGGCGGATCCGGATGGACAAAGCAAAGACGCATGCCGTGCAGGCCAGGGCTGGCGCATCGGCACGCTGGACGCATTCTTCGGTTGTGCCGACGCGGAACCAGAGGTATCCCGGCATGTCCGGGCGGCCCTCGCGGGCTGGCAAGCCGACGGCGCGCACATCCAGCCGGCCGCGCTGCCGCTGGAAGACGCCCGCCTGACCGCCGCCAACGTCACCGGCTACGAATTCCGCGATGCGCTGGCACGCTGCCTGCGCGATGCCGACCTGCCCGTGCGCAGCCTGACCGACATCCTGGACGGCGGTTATGCCCATCCGGAAGTCGCGCCTCTGCTGCGCGAGCGCGATGCGCTGCGCGATCCGGATGGCGGCGCGCGCCTGGCGGTGCTGGCACGCGCCAGGACGCTGCGCGATGACGTGCTGACGGCCATGGACCAAAGCCAGTTGGACCTGCTGGCCTACCCCAGCGTGCGCGGCGCGCCAGTGCTGCTGGGCGAACCACAGCGTGGCGGCAATGGCTTGCTCGCCGCGGTGACGGGACTGCCGGCCTTGAGCGTGCCCATAGGCTTCACGGACAGCGGCATCCCCGTCGGCCTGGAACTGCTGGGCCGCGCGGACGGCGAGCGCCTGCTGTTGCAGGCTGCGCGGCGCTTCGAGACGGGAGAATCCGTCGCGGTGTAGGAACAGGTGCGCGGCGTTTGCAGGGAGACGCCGCAGTCACTTTAGATTTCCTAAATTCAAGACTGAGAAATGATCGTTGTACTCGCTCTCGCATGAGAAGGAGAATTTCCGGATCGCAACGGATCCTGAATATTCAGCCCTTCCTAAATGAGCAAGCGCATGTTGAATCTTTACACCGATAGTTCTCCGAATGGCTACAAGGCCACCATCGCCCTGGAAGAACTGGAACTTCCCTACCGCCTGCATCACGTGCGCATCGCGCAAGGCGAACACCGCCAGCCGAACTTTCTGGCGTTGAACCCGCATGGCCGTATCCCGGCCCTGGCCGATGAAGAAACCGGCGTCGTGCTGTTCGAGTCGGCGGCCATACTGCTTTACCTCGCCGAAAAAACCGGGAAGCTGCTTCCCGCCGACATCCAGGGACGATGGGAAGCCATCAAGTGGCTGCAATTCCATTCCAGCAGCGTCGGCCCCATCATCGGGCAGCGCGTCAATTTCGAAGTGTTCGACAAGGCGCGCAACCCCGCCGCGCTGGAACGCTACCAGCGCCTGACCGAGGACGCGCTCGCGGTGCTGGACCGCAGGCTGGCCAACCATTCCTACCTTGCCGGCGACACCTACTCCATCGCCGACATCGCGCATTTCGGCTGGAGCCATATCGCGCGGATCATCGACTTCGATTTCAGCCATCACCAGCACCTGAGCGCATGGCACGAACGCGTGGCGGCCCGGCCTGCGGTCGCCAAAGGCATCACCGTGCCTGCGCCGGCAACGGGCGCGTAAGAACGAGGACCATCGGAATGGATACCACTCATACGCTCCACGACACGACGGGAGCGTCATACTTCGCCTTCTCCGCGCATCCCGGTTATCGGCGGATGTTCGCGCCAGACCGCCTGACCCTGGGCATCTTCCTGCCGCTGCGCTTTTATGAAGGCAGCATGGCGGTCCTGGCGGGGCAGGCGGAACTGGTGAAACAGATAGACCGGCAGGAATTTGCCGCCGTCTGGGTACGCGACGTGCCCTTGTACGCCTCCTCCTTTGGCGACGCCGGACAGGTCTTCGATCCGTTCACGTATCTGGCTTTTCTGGCGGGGCACACGAAAAATATCGCCTTGGCGACGGGCAGCGCCATCTTTTCCCTGCGCCATCCCATCGATCTGGCGAAGGCTGCGAGCACCATCGACCAATTGTCGGGCGGCCGGCTGGTGCTGGGCATAGCCTCGGGAGACCGGCCTGTCGAATTTCCCGCTTACGGGCTGGAGCATGGCGAACGCGGCACGCGTTTCGCCGAGGCTGTTTCGTACTTCCGCCAGCTGATGCGCCCAGGGCCTCTGGAGATCGATTCGGCGCTGGGACGCTTTAACCGCGCGGAGTTCCTGCCCAAGCCCGCTGCCGGCAGCATTCCGCTTGTCGTCACCAGTTCCTCGGGACAGTCGCTGCCATGGATAGGCGAACATGCGGATGGCTGGCTGACCTATCCCGACGCCACGGACAACCCGCTGGGACCGCAACGCCTGGCGGCAAAAATCCGCGCCTGGCGCGCGCTGATACCCGACGGCGGCTTCCGCCCGCACATGACCAACGAATGGCTGGACCTGACCGACGACCCCGACCATCCGCGCACGCCCTTGCACAACGGCTTCGTGCTGCGCACCGGCAGGAAGGGCTTGATCGCGCTGCTGGAGGAATGGCAGGCGGCGGGCGTCAATCATGCCGCGCTCGGCATCCAGTTCTCGCGACGGCCGGCGGCCGAGGTGCTGCAGGAACTGGCAGAGGAAGTGCTGCCGCATTTTCCTTCGCACCAAGGCCCAGCCCCGCTTCCGGCTGCGTGGTAGCCGCCCAGCCAAGACGTACGGGGCGTGCGCCAGACTCAGTTGTCCAGCAGCTTCACCGTCTGCGGGTTGTAGCCGAAGTATGCGCCGCCGCAGCCCGTATGGGGCTTCGCGGCGGCGGGCAATCCAGTCGCGCGCAGGGAAGTTTCACCGCGCATGCGGATCAGCCTGTAGCGCTCGGCCGCCACGGTTCCGTCCGGCAGGAAATACAGGCGCACGCGCAACAGGCCCTTGTCCGGATCCTTTTTGCTCGCCGCGCTGAAGGCCGGCACGGTCACCGCCACCTCGCGCCAGGCCCCGGGCTCTTCCATCGTCTGCCAGCGCACCCGCACGGGCTGCTCCAGATCGAGCAAGACCGGGCTGCCGCCGCGCACCGGATCGCAAGGCCGCGACAAGAGGCTGCGGTCGGCATGCGAGCCCATGTCGTAGGTCTGGCCACCGATTTCCACCCTGGCGATGGTCTGCGGCGTGAGGTTCTCCAGGCCGAAGATCGCCAGCCCCGGAATGCCAGCCGATTCCATCTCATCCTCGGTCATGCCCGAGAAACGCGCGATGCCCGGCGCAACCTCGACGTGATCGGCATAGTGGAAGTAGTGGTAGACCACCAGCGCGGCTTCGCCATACGAGAACGCGGAGGGCAGCTTGCCCAGGTCGGGATACGGCAGGCGGCGCAGTGGCACGGCTGCGCCGGGCGTTCCGTCCTGGCTGGAGTACACGTAGCGGTCCACGCCGTCCTTCAGGCGCGCACCCTCATAGGAAAACTGCTCGCCGGCCGCGGGCCCCTGATTCGGATAGCGGCGAAAGCGCAAGAACATGCGTTGCTCCGCCGTCCCGGGTTCCAGGTATGACGATGCGCCGGCAGACAAGCTCCCTCCGCGCCGGTCCGGCCAGATGGTGCGGCTGCTCAGATTGACGTGCGTCTCCTCGATCGCCGGGTGCGACTCGCGAAAACTGTCCTGCCTGCTGCGCTCGATGGAATCGCTGACGGGCACGATAGCCGCCGCCAGCAACGAGGGCAGGAACAGCAGCGCGTGGACACGCCCAGGCACCTGGCCCTTGTCGCGCACCATGTACACGATCCAGCAGAGCGCCAGCACCACGGCCAGCGGCCCGCCGAACAGCACGCCATAGCTCAGCAGCGCCTGCGCGCCCCAACCGAGATTCGGGGTGGAAACGAACACGACGCCCAGGAATGCCAGCAGTCCCGCCAGCAGGAGGGAAACCGCGATGCCGAACCAGTAGTGCCGGGTCTTTTTCAACTGCATCGTCCTTGTCGGTTGCGGTCCGGCAGCGTTGCGCCGCCGCGCTCCCCGCCTACTTGGCCTTGCGCAGCGACAGCGGCACGCCCCAGACCGGGTCTTCCATGCCCTGTTTGCCCAGCGGCGTGATCTGCATCGGTATCATCGTCGACAGGAGCTTACGGTGCTCATCGCTCACGTTCTCAAGCCGCTCCATGTACTTCTGCGTGAACTCCATGGGCGCCGGGCGAGTGTAGACGGTCAGGTCTTCAAGCGGGCATTCGATCATCTTGGGATCGACCGCGCGGCAGGCGGATTGCCGGTACTTGTAGCTCGGCGTCTTCAAATGCATGCGCTGGCTCAGCACCAGTTGGCCGCCCTTGAGCGTGAAGCTTGCCAGCGCCTGCTGCGGCGGGATGCGGGCCTGCACCTTGATCGCGGGAATGTCGCGGGAGTCGGTCTCTTCGACGTAGCCCGCCGCACCGAGCTGCGTGGTCTCGCTGTACTGCTGTTCGCCCCAGCTCACGCAGGCGCCCGACGCCATGTGCACGGCGGTGCAGACCTTGCGCGTCTTGGTTTCGGTGCCATAGGTGGCATCGCGCCAGTTGGTTTCCCGGTAGAACTCGCGGTAGAGCTCGGGCGACAGATAGGCGGTGCCGTTGGCGCCGCGGCCCGAACCCACCTTGCCGCTCGGCGCGCCGACCTGCTCAAGCAGCGCATTCAGCTTGTAGTCGTCGCCGCCGGTCAGCAGGTACTTGCCGGGCGGCAGGATATGCACCTCGAAGGCCTGGAACAGATATGTCGCCTTCTTGTCCCGCTGCAGCGAATTGGTCTCGAAGCGGCGGCTGAAGGTTATCCGCGGGTCCTTTTCGAACATCCAGATGACGTGCGAGGTCCACTTGGTCATTTCCAACGCGTCGCCCAGCGAACGATGCGGCATGATGTCGGCCACCAGCACCACGGCCATATCGTCCTTCAGCGCCGCGTCGATCAGGTCCAGCAACTGGGCGTAGCGCGGATCGTTCCGGGTGCCCTCGGCGCTCAGGAACGGGTGGGGCGCGCAGCCCGACAGGGCCAGCGTGAGCGTCAGGGCGGACAAGGCAAGTCGCGGTCGCGTCAGGGTCATGGAGCGGTCCTTGGTGTAAGCGGAATCGGTCTGTCGAGCGCGGATACTACTGGCTCGGGGCCGGATCGCAATACTTGCGTGAAAGCTGAAACATGGCGCCAGGCGGGCTCGCCCGGACCATTGCGGCCGCGCGCGAGCAGCCACGCACGAATTGCGGCCGCAACGCCAGCACCGGCGCGGGCTGCGGGCGCATCGCGCCTGGCCGCCACCAGGATGCGCCAGGGCCGGTGGCACCCGCCGTTTGAAATTCTTTGTTGCGATTGTTTCGCACCTGAGGGATGCCGGGTATCGTCTGTAGCGATTCCGTCAGGAGACCCCACCATGTCGCTCGCGCTATACGGCCATCCCTTCTCCTCCTACACGCAGAAGGTGCTGATCGCGCTGTATGAAAACGGCACTCCGTTCGAGTTCCGCTGCATTGGTCCCGACACGCCGCAACACGCGGCGGAATGGCTGCGGCGCTGGCCTCTGCACAAGTTTCCGCTGCTGGAAGACGGCGATCGCAACGTCGCCGAGACCAGCATCATCATCGAGCACCTGCAGCTGGAGCATCCCGGTCCGCAACGCTTGCTGCCCGCCGATGCCAAGGCCGCCCTGGAAGTACGCTTCCTGGATCGCTTCTTCGACCTGCACGTCATGAGCTGGACGCAGCATGCGGTCGGCGGCGCACTGTCTGGCGACGAGGCCAAGCGGCGGGAAACGCTGGCGTTGGCCGTGGAAAAACTGGAAGTCGCCTACGCCTGGCTGGAAACGCATCTGGCCGGCAGGACCTGGGCCGCCGGCGCAGACTTCACGCTGGCGGACTGTGCCGCCGCACCCTCGCTGTTCTATGGCGACTGGACGCACCGGATCGCCGATACGTATCCCGTGCTGCGCGCCTATCGGGCGCGCCTGCTGGCGCGCCCCTCGTTCGCGCGGGCCGTCGAAGAAGCGCGGCCATACCGGCCGCTGTTTCCGCTGGGCGCGCCGGACCGGGACTGAAGCCGGCCCGCCCGGGGCCTCATTCGTTGCCGGCGGCCATGTCCCATACCTTCTGGGCGATGGGGTTCTTCTGTTCCTCGATGATGTGGGCCATCAGGCCCACCGAACGCCCTATCATCGTCAGCGCCTTGCCCAATTCTGGCGTAAGGCCCATGTCCAGCACGATGGCGCCCTTGGCCCCGGTGGCGTTCAGCGGGATCTTGCGGCCCGACTGGCGAGCGGCCGCGGCAGCCAGTTCCACGGCAAAGCGCGAATAGTTGCCGTAATAGCCGCAGTCCCTGGCGATCTCGAACATCTTTTCGCAACGGGGATCGCCATCGACGTGTATCGGGTGCCCTACGCCAGGAATCTTGCGCTTGGCCGCCTTGTTGGCCTTGACGCATTCCTCGGCATAGTGGCGCAGTTCCTCGTCCGTGTAGCTGTCCTGTTGGGGCAAGGCGTCGCGCAGAAAGCGCGCGGCGTATTCGATCACGCCCAGGAAGCGGCTGCCGGCGCCCAGCAGTCCCGCCGCCAGGGCGCCCTGCATGGCCTCGGGCGCGCCATGCAGGGTCAGCCGCGCCGACAAGGCGCTGGGCGTGAGGCCGTGGTCGGTCGCGCTCACCAGGAACAGGTTGAGCATGGTCTTGAGCTGGGGCGTGGGGAACTCGCCCAGCAACTCCAGGGCCAGCACGTCGATGAAGTCGCGCTTGAACAGGTCTTGCACCAGGTCGTGGCCGCGCACCAGGATGGTATGGGCGTCGCCGCCTCCGATCTTGCTGTCGAACATCTGAAATCTCCGTATTTTTTGGACAGCGGCCGCGCGGATGGCGGATGGCCGCTGCACCGGTTCGCTATTCGATGACCGCGTCCAGAGCCACCACGCCCTGGCCCTGGTCGAGCACCACCAGCGGGTTGACCTCCAGCGATTGCACGCCATCGCCCAAGGCGGTGAACAGGGCCGCGATGCGCTGCACGGCGTCCACCAGGGCTGCCTTGTCCCGCGCCGGCAGGCCACGATGGCTGGCCAGGCGGCGAGCGATGCGCGTCTGCTCCAGCGCCTGCTCGAT
Organism: Achromobacter sp.; assembly: GCF_049647645.1. Taxonomy (GTDB): domain Bacteria; phylum Pseudomonadota; class Gammaproteobacteria; order Burkholderiales; family Burkholderiaceae_B; genus Achromobacter. Next base: position 27,634 of record NZ_JBARYB010000261.1, on the reverse strand, counting down.
CTGCGCGCGGCTCGCCGGCAGATGGCAGCGCGCCACGTCGGCCTCGACCTCCACCCACACGCCGCCCGCGCCCACGCTCAGCACCGGGCCGAAGACTTCGTCGCGATGCAGACCCACCAGCATCTCCACGCCGTCCACCACCATTTCCGACACCAGCACGCCGCGAATGGCGGCGGCCGGCACCTGATGCCGCGCCGCGTTCGCGAGGATGCGTTCAAAGGCCTCGCGCACCTCGGCCTCGTCGCGCAGCCGCAGCTGCACGCCGCCAATCTCGCTCTTGTGCAGCACGCCGTCGGCCACCAGCTTGAGCGCCACGGGAAAGCCGATGGCGCGCGCCGCCGCGGACGCCTCTTCAGCGGAAGCAGCTTGGGATTCCCGAGGCGAACGCACGCCATACTGCGCCAGCAGCGCCTTGGCCTGCGCTTCGTTGCAGGGCAGCTGTACGGCAGGCGCGGCAGTCGGCAAGCCCGTGGGCGGGACGTCCTGAATGTCGTTCAACGTTAGATCCGCATACCAACTGACGCGCTTGAGCGCCTGCATGGCGTTGCGCAGGCTGTAGACGGGCGCGAAGCCTTCCTGGATCAGCAGGTCATGCGCCGGGCCGCGGCGGCTGCTCATCCAGACGGGCACGAAAGCCTTGGCGCCGCCCTGCGCCACCGCCAGCATGTTGCGCACCAGGCCTTCGGTGCTGGCCGAATAATTGGAAGTGATGGGATAGAGCACCGCATCGACGCCCGGATCGGCGAACAGCGGCGCCAGGCAGCGCCGCGCCAGGTCCGGATCGGTCAAGGCCTTGGTGGTCAGGTCCACGGGATTGGTCAGGGCCGCGTAGGCGGGCGCGTGACGGGCCATCTCGGCCACCGTGTCCTCCGCCAGCACCGCCATGGCCAGACCGGCTTCGCCCACCTTGTCGGCCGACAGCACGCCCGCGCCGCCCGACGACGAATACACGCAGATGTTGCGCAGGCTGCGCACGCCCACGCGCGATATCAGGCTGGCCACATCCAGCAGCTCGTCCAGGTCTTCCACGCGGATGACGCCGTACTGCGAGAACACGGCGTCGTTGACGGCATCCTCGCCAGCCAGGGACGCGGTGTGCGACTGCGCCGCCTTCTTGCCGAAATCCGAACGGCCGATCTTCAGCGCGATCAGCGGCTTGCCCGCGCGGCGGGCGGCGGCCGCGGCCGCAATGAAGCGCGGACCGCTGCGTATGCCTTCCATCACGGTGCAGATCAGGTCGGTGCCCGGGTCATGCGCCAGCCAGTTGATGAAGTCCGCGCTATCCAGGTCCAGCTCGTTGCCGGTGGAGAACCAGCGCGAGAAGCACACGCCCCGCTCGTTGCCCTGCATCAGCGAGCGGCCCAGGCCGCCGCCCTGCGTCACCAGGCCGATACGCGAAAGCTTGCCGGTCCTGCCGTCGTTGCGGAACTCGGTGGAAAAAGTCAGGCCCAGGCGCGGCGCCAGCATGGTCATGCCCGCGCAGTTGGGGCCGTACAGGCGCATGCCGCTGCGCTGGGCCACGGCCAGCATCTCGGCCTCGACCGAGCGCCCCGCCTCGCCCAGTTCGGCAAAGCCGCCCGTGAACACGATGACGTAGCGCACGCCTTTCGCCGCGCAGGCGCGCAGCGTGGCAACGGCCGATTCGGCCGGCACCAGCAACAGGGCCACGTCGATGCCATGGACCGGCACCGCGTCCACGCTGGCATGCAAGGGCTTGCCGAAGAGCTCGCCGCCCTTGGGGTTGACCAGATGCACCTCGCCGTCGAAATCCGAATGCTCCAGCACGTTGACCACGGTCGTGTGGCCCAGCGTGCCAGGCTTGCTGGAAGCGCCCACGATCATGACCGACCGCGGCCGCGTCAATTCCACCAGGTCGTCGAAGCTTACGTGGGGATCGAACTGGGAAGGACTCGCGCTCATGCGGCCTCCGGTCGGCATTTCATCAAGGTGGTCCATTCCGATTCCACCACGATCTCGCCATTCTGGTTCTTGACCGTGCGCAGCATGGCCACGCGGCCCGTGCCGGGGCGCTTCTGCGACAACGTCTTCTCGCCTATGCTCAGCTCGACGTGGATGGTGTCGCCGATGAGCACCGGCTTGCGCCATAGGCAGCGCAGTTCGGTCAGCGCCAGCCGGGTGCCGTCCATCAGGCGGTACACCGGCATGCGCGTGGTCAGCCCCGAAGCGATGGCCAGCGTCAGCATGCCGTGCGCGGCGCGCTGGCCGAAGGGATGGCCGGCAGCGAATACCGCGTCCGTGTGCAGCGCGTTGTAGTCGCCGGACAGCCCGGCGAACTGCACCACATCGGCCTCGGTGACCGTGCGGCGCGGGCTTTCCCAGGACTGCCCGGAGGCCAGGTCCTCGAAGTACAGGCGCCGGCCCAGGTGTTCGTCCAGATCGAATGGCGTGCTCATGCGTAGCGCCCTCCCGTCACGTGCACGGTTTCGCCCGTGGTGAAACCGGCCAGGCGCGACGCCAGGAAGGCCACCGTGGCGGCCACGTCGGCCGGATCCCCAAGACGGCCGACCGGCGTGTTGGTCTTGGCGCGTTCGGTCAGATCTTCATAGTCGGGGCGCTTCTGCATGCGCGGAGTCGAAATGACGCCGGGCGCGACCGCGTTGGCAGTGATGCCGAACTTGCCGGACTCCAGCGCCAGCGACCGGGTGAAGCCGATCAGCCCGGCCTTGGCCGCCGAATAATTGGTCTGCCCCGGATTGCCCAGGTGGGCGCGCGAGGCGATATTGATGACACGGCCGAAGCGCTGCTCCATCATCAGCGGCAGCACGGCGCGCGAGCAATGGAAGGCGCCCAGCAGCGTCACGTCCAGCACCGCGTGCCAGTCTTCCTCGGACATCTTGGTCAGATAGCGGTCGCGCGCGAAGCCCGCGTTGTTGACCAGGATGTCCACTTTCTGCCAGCGCTGCGCCGCCTGTTGCACGGCGCTGCCCACCTCGTCCTTGTTGGTGACGTCGGCGCGCACGCCCAGCACCTGCCCGCCCAGGGCCGACAGTTCCCTGCAGGCGGATTCGATCGCCTCTTCATTGGCGTCGCACACCACCACATTGCAGCCTTCCTGCACGAAGCGCCTGGCCATCGCCATGCCCAAGGTGCCCGCGCCGCCCGTGATGAAAGCGGTGCAACCCTTCAGTTCCAGATCCATGATGCCATTCCATTCGAGTTTCAATGTTCCTGCCGCGCCGGGCCCGACCGGGCCCGGCGTTCAATCGACCTGCAAGCGCGCCTGTTCCACCAAGGCCTTGGCGCCCGCCCTTTCCTTGGCCCAGAACGCTGCGAAGGCTTCGGGCGTGCTGCCCACCAGCGGCGTGTAGATGCGCGCAAAGCGCTCCCGCACCTCAGGCATCTGCAAGGTTTCGCGCAGTGCCCCCGAGAACTTGTCCACGATGGGCTGAGGCGTGCCGGCCGGCATGACCACGGCCTGCCAGGTCGTCACCTTGAAGCCGGGCACCCCGGATTCGGCCACCGTGGGCACGTCGGGCATGTCGGACACGCGCTGGTCGCCGCTGACCGCCAGCGCACGCAACGCGCCTTCCTTGATGAAGGGCGCGGTGGTGGAGCGGCTGTCCACCATGAAGGACAAGCGCCCGGCGATCAGGTCCTGCAAGGCCGGCGCGCTGCCCTTGTAGGGCACGTGCGTCATGGGCGCGTTCAGAGCCAGCGACAGCGCGGCGCCAGCGACGTGCATGGAACTGCCATGTCCGGCGGACCCGTACGACAGCCCGGCGTCGGTCTTCCTCACCGCCTGCACCAGGTCCTGCATGGTGTGGAACGGCGAGGACTTCGGCACCACCACCACCAGCGGCGAATCGGTCAATTGCGTGACCGGCACGAATGCCTTGCCCGGATCGACCTGCACGCCCTTGTAGAGATAGGTGTTGATGGCCAGCGGTCCGACGTTGGCCCACAGCGCCGTGTAGCCGTCGGGGTCGGCCGTGGCCACGGCCTGGTTGGCGATATTGCCGTTGGCGCCCGGCTTGTAGATCGGCACGATGGGCTGCCCCAGCTTTTTCGACAGTTCGTCCTGCACCATCTTGAAAGCAATGTCCGAAGCGCCTCCCGGCGCGAAACCGATGACCATGCGGATGGGCCGGTCAGGCCATTCCGCGTGCGCGCCCGCCGCCAGCATGCAGGCGGCCAGGCCCGAGGCCAGTTTGACGATGAACTTCATGCTGTCTCCCCTGTACGCCACGCTAGATGGTGGTGTCGTACTTGACGTTCTTGAGCTGTGTGTTTTCGTAGATGGCTTCCAGCCCGCGCTCCTTGCCGATGCCGGACTGCTTGTAGCCGCCGAAGGGCGCGTCGAACGACGTCCGCAAACCCGTATTGATGGCCACGCTGCCCGATTGCAGGCCGCGCGCCATGCGCAGGGCGCGGCCGCCGTCGCGCGTGTACAGCACCGCGGCCAGGCCGTAGCGCGTGTCGTTGGCGATGCGCAAGGCGTCGGCCTCGTCGCTGAAGCCGATGACGGATTGCACCGGGCCGAAGATTTCGTCCTGCGCGCTCTGCATGCGCACATGGGAGTTCAGCAGCAGCGTGGGCGACACGAAGTAGCCCTTGGCCGTGTCGCCTTCCAGCTTCGCGTTCCCGTAGTGCGCCGGCAGCGCGCCCTCTTCTTGCGCCAGCGCCACGTACTGCTCGACGCGTTGCTTCTGGGCCGCGCTGACCAGCGGCCCCATCTCGGTGGCCGGGTCGGCGGGCGAGCCGATGCGCACGGCGTCCAGGCGTTGCGTCAGCAGGCCCAGGAATTCCTCGCGCACCGATTCCTGCACCAGCAGACGGGTGCAGGCGATGCAGACCTGGCCGGAGTTCTTGATGATGTCGCCCGCGGCCACGGCCGCGGCCTTGTCCAGCGGCGCGTCCTCGAACACGATCAGCGGCGACTTGCCGCCCAGTTCCAGCGTGACCCGCTTCACGTCCGCAGCTCCTGCCGCCAGAATGCGCGCGCCCGTTACGGTGCCGCCGGTGAACGACACCCGCGACACCAGCGGATGGGTGACCAGCCGTTCGCCCACCGTGGCGCCCGGGCCGTTGACCACGTTGACCACGCCGGGCGGAAAGCCGGCTTCCTCGAACAGCCGCGCCAGCGCCATGGTGGACAGCGGCGTCACCTCCGAGGGTTTGAGGATCACCGTATTGCCCGCGGCCAGCGCCGGGCCAAGCTTGTTGACGGTGAGCGTCATCGGGTAATTCCACGGCATGATGAGCGCGCACACGCCCAGCGGCTCGCGTATCGTGAAATTGAGCACGTCGATGTTGCCCACGGGAATGGTCTCGCCGCGCAGGGCAGGAATGATGCCGGCGAAGTACTCCAGCGATGCCGGCATGCCCTTGAGCGAATCCAGCGAATGCGTGATGGGCTTGCCCACATTCAGCGTTTCGATCCAGGCGAGTTTCTCGCGGTCGCGCTCGAACAGCTCGGCCAGGCGCCGCAGCAGCTTGCCGCGCTGGGCCGGCGTGGTTTTGCGCCAATGCGTCTCGAAGGCAGTGTGCGCGGCCTGCACGGCGGCGTCGACGTCGGCGGCCGATGCCTCATGCACATGGGCGAGCACCTGCGCCGTGGCCGGATTGAAGGTCTCGAACGTGCGGCCTTCGGCGCCTGCGCGCCAGTTTTCCCCGATCAGCAGTTCGTAGGGGTGGGAATCTATGACATCCATGCGGGCGCTCCTTACGCGGCCATTTGCAGGTATAGGGATTGGATTTCTTCGGGTGCCAGGACGCGCGGATTGATGGGCATGGAGGCGCTCAGCATGGCCTGGCTGGCAAGCTGCGCGGCGTCCTGCGCCGACAGCGCCAATCCAGCGAAGCGCAGGGGAATGCCCGCCAGCCGCGCCAGCGACTCGACCGCCTCGATCAGGGCCAGGGCGTCCTGTTGTTCGTCTGCGCTGGCGGCAATGCCCAGGGCGCGCGCGGCCTCGGCGTAGGGAGCGGCGGCGGTCTGCGCCGTGTGGCGCGCCACCACGCTGAAGATCGGACCCAGCACTTCCGCGTGCGCCATGTGGACGCGCGATTCCAGCGGCGTGCACATGGCGTGCACCGCGTCCACCTTGCTCATGCCGATGGCAAGTCCCGCCATGTAGGCGCCCATCTGCATGTCGGCGCGCGCGCGCAGGCTGTCCGGCGCGCGCAACACTTCGGGCAGTGCGCGCATGCACAGGCGCAAGGCCTGCAAGGCCATGGCCTTGCCGACGGGAGAAGGATCGGTGTTGATCCACGCGCCCAAGGCATGCAGCACGGCGTCGAAGCCGCCCTGTGCGGTAGGGCGCGGCGGCAGGCTGAGCGTCAGATCGGGCTGCAACGTCACCAGCGACGGACGGGCGCGGTTCGAGCGGTACAGGCGCTTGCGGCCGTCGTCGCCCTGGATCAACGCGGCCGAACTGCTTTCGCTGCCGGTGCCCGAGGTCGTGGGCACGGCGATGAAGAGCGGATCGGCGCCGTCGGCGGTGGAGTTCAGCCAGGCCTGTCCGCGCGGCGCCTGCAATTCGTCGGCATCGAAGCCGCCCGCCAGGCAGGCGTAGACCGCTTTGGCCACGTCGATGGCGCTGCCCCCGCCCACCGCCAGCACGCTGGCGCAGCCTTGCTCGCGCGCCACGCGCAGCGCGGCCCGCACCTGATCCAAGGCAGGATTGGGCACCACGCCGTCATATACATGCCATTGCAGTCCCGGCACGGCCGCAAGCGCCACCGCGACGGAAGCGCCCACCGCGCCCCAGGTGCCGGCGTCAGTCACCACCAGCGGCAGGCGCAGGCGCGGACCGGCAGCGGCGAGGGTTCTGGCCAGGGCGTCCGCGCCCCAGTGGCAAACGCCCGGCCAGGCCATCACGCCCTGGGCCTGAAGCGCACAATCTTGCTGACCGCTCACATCGTCCTCCTGATCTTGCATAATTTGCTATGCGAATTTATAATTCATTTAGTGAATTGATAATAGAAAAGGAGCTTGTCCATGTCAAGAGCCTCATCCCGCACGCCCGCCCCCAACGCAGCCGAAGACGCCGCCGAACCCGACCGCCAGTTCGTCACCGCGCTTGCCCGCGGACTGGAAATCCTGCGCTGCTTCAGCGCCGAACGGCGCATGCTGGGCACGACGGAACTGGCTCATCTGACCGGCCTGGCCCAACCCACGGTCTGGCGGCTGTGCCATACCCTGCAAAAGACGGGATTCCTGACCGCCGTGCCGGGCAAGGACAAGCTGCAGCTGGGCATCGCCGCCATCGCGCTGGGCGGCGCCGCGCTGGCGGGACAGGAAGCGCTGGACGTCATCCGGCCGCTGCTGCAATCCCTGGCCGACCGCTACCAGGTCGCGGTGGCCCTGGGCCGGCGCGACGGCGACAGCATCGTCTACCTGCTGCGCTGCCAAGGGAACTCGCCGCTGCTGATGAACCTGCGCGTGGGTTCGCGCATTCCGCTGTTCCACAGCGCGATCGGCTGGGCCTACCTGGCCTGCTGCTCGCCCGAAGAACGCGAGACCCTGCTCCAGGAAGCCCGCGCATCCGGCAAGGCCGGCGATACTGCGGAACAACAGGCCATCGCCGAGGCCATCGCCCTGTATGCGGAGCGCGGCTTCGTCTATCACGAGCGCCCCGCCTACCAGATCAATACGGTGGCCGCCGCCATCGAATTGCCCGCCGGCGAACGCTACGTGGTCAGCTGCGGCGGCCCTGCAGCGCTGCTGCCCCGATCGCTGATGCTCGACGAAGCCGGCCCCACGCTGCAGCGGCTGGCAGGCGAGCTGCAACCCATTCTGCTGATGGGGAGGCACGTGTGAACCAGGCTTTCTCGCCGACCAGCGCCCCCGTCGTTCCGCAACGCTGGCCCACCCGCATCACCGAACTGATGGGCATACGCTGGCCGCTGCTGTTGGGCGGCATGATGTGGTTGTCCGATGCGCGTCTGGTGGCGGCCATGGTGCGCGCCGGTGGCATGGGCTTCATCACCGCGCGCAGCTCGCGCACCGACGAGGACTTCAAGCAGACGCTGCGCGACTGCGGCGAGCTGACGGGCGGCCTGCCCTTCGGCGTCAACCTCACGCTATCGCGTCGCGCGGCCCACAACGACGCCATGCTGACGCGGCTGCGCATCGCCCTTGAAGCAGGCGTGCGTCTCTTCGAAACGGCGGGGCTGCCGCCCACGCCGCTACTGCCCGCCCTGCGCGAGGCCGGCGCCATCGTCATCCACAAGTGCGCGCACGTGCGCCACGCCGTCGCGGCGCAAAAAATGGGCGTGGACGCCATCACCCTGGTCGGCATGGAAGAAGGCGGCCACCCGGGCAGCAATCAGCTGCCCACGTTCCTCAACGGCGCTTACGCCCTGGAACAGCTGCGCATTCCGCTGGCGCTGGGCGGCGGCATCGGCCACGGCCGGCAGATCGCTGCGGCGCTGGCGCTGGGCGCCGACGCGGTGGTGATGGGCAGCGTCTTCACCCCGGCGCTGGAAACCCCGGCGCACACCGCGTACAAGCAACGGGTGGTCGACACCAGCGAGCACGGCACCCGCGCCGTGCTCGGCAGCCTGGGCGACACCTGGCGCATCCTCGACAACGAAAATGCGCGCAAGGTCGCCGCCCTGGAGCAGGCCGGCGCAAACAGCTACGCGGACTTCGGCGAACTGATCAGCGGCGAGCGCACCCAGGCCCTCGCCTATCAGGCGGGCCAACACGAAGAAGGCATGCTGTCCATGGGACCGGCGGTGGGTTTTGCCCGCGGCATCGAGCCCGTGGCAAGCATCGTCCGGCGGCTGCAGCAGGAATGCGTGCAGGCCAGCGCGCGCTTCCGGCGGATGGTCGATTCCGCCTGAGGTCCGCCCCGCGCCAGCGGGATATTCCGCACCCTGGATCCCTGCCCCGCCCTTGCGCGCGGCAGGGATTTTTCATGCGCATGCACGGCCGATTTGGCCGCCGACAGGAAGCCCGTTATTGCGGCGTCCTGGCGGCCGCAGTATCATCAATTCATTAAACGAATTAATAATTCGCACAATGAATTATTAAGCAGACCACCCAAGAGTCTGCCCCGCGCATCGCAAGCGCGCTCAACCCAGAAAAACAGGAGACAGGAATGAAGTTCAGCAAGTTGGTCGCGGCAGCCCTGCTGGCCGCCGGCTTCGCGACGGCGGCCACGGCCGGGGAATGGCCGGACAGGCCGATACGGGCGGTAATCGGCTTTGCGCCGGGAGGGCCTTCCGACATCGCGTTCAAGATGATGCAGGACGAGTTGAGCAAGAAGCTCGGCCAGCCCGTCATCCCGGAATACAAGCCGGGCGCCAACGGCAACCTCTCGCTGCTGGCCGCGGCCAGCGCCCCCGCCGACGGCTACACCATCCTGTGGACCAACGCCGCCACCATCGCCGTCAACCAGTACCTGTACAAGGACCTGAAGGTCGATCCGGCCAAGGCCTTCGCGCCCGTGGCGCAACTGACGGATTCGCCGCTGGTGGTGGTGGTGCCCAAGGATTCGCCGTACCAGACCATGGCGGACCTGATCGCCGCCATCAAGGCGGACAAGCAGGCCACGCTGACCTACGGATCGCCGGGCTACGGCAGTTCGGCGCACACCGCGGCCTCCTCGCTGGCGCTGGCGCTGAACACCAAGCTCACGCACGTGCCGTACAAGGGCAGCGCGCCCGCGCTGCAAGACCTGATCGCCGGACGGCTGACCTTCATGATCGACAGCCGCTCCAGTTCCCTGCCCTACATCAAGGACGGCATGCTGCGCCCCCTGGCGGTCAGCGGCGCCGCCCGCGTCAAGGATCTGCCGGACCTGCCCACCATCGCCGAGTCCGGCGTTCCCGGCTTCAAGGTCACCACCTGGCAGGCGGTGGTCGTCCCCGCCGGCACGCCCAAGCCCATCATCGACAAGCTGGCCCAGGCCCTGGAAGAAACCGCCGCCATGCCCATCGTGCAGGAACGGTTCGAGCGCATCGCCACGCCGCTGGTCAGCAGTTCGCCCGAGGCGTTCGCCAAGTTCTGGGCGGAGCACCGCGAGGTCACCCGCGACCTCGTGGAACGCGCCAACCTGAAGCTGGAGTAAACGCATGAGCAACATCGACCTGACGCCCGAACAACAGGAACTCCAGCACAGCATCCGCCGCTTCATGCTGGCGGAAGTGGCGCCCATCGTCGCGCAGCACGAAAAGGCGCGGACCTTTCCGTTCGAGCTCATGCCCAAGCTGGCGGAACTCGGCTACCTGGGCGGCAACCTGCCGGAAGACCAGGGCGGGCACGGCATCGACATGCCCACCTGGGCCATGATGATGGAAGAGCTGGGCTACCACTGGCTGTCGTTGCGCACCATCGTCAACATCACCAACGGCTCCATCAAGCGCCTGGCCGCCCATGGCTCGCCGGCGCAGAAGAAGAAGTACCTCGGACCGCTCATGTCCGGCCGCCTCAAGGCCTGCACCGGCCTGACGGAACCGAACACCGGCTCCAACATCGCCGGCATCCAGACGCGGGCCGAGCTGGTGGGCGACGAATGGGTCCTCAACGGCCGCAAGCTGTGGATCACCAACGGCTGCGACGCGGACTTCGCCATGGTGGTCGCGCGCACATTCAGCCCCACCTGCGACGGCAAGCTGTCGACCTTCATCGTCGAACGGGCGCTTGCCAGCTATGACGTGCGCAAGCTCGACACCATGGTGCTGCGCTGCACCGGCACGGCCGAACTGGGTTTCACCGACGTGCGCATCCCGAAGGAAAACCTGGTCGGCGTCGAAGGCGCGGCGCTCGCCGGCACCCTCAAGGGCCTGGACGCCGCGCGCCTGAACATCGCCATGGGCGCCGTCGGCGCCGCGCAGGCGGCCTTGGACATGTCCATCGACTATGCCAAGCAACGCGAGCAGTTCGGCCGCCCCATCGGCAGCTTCCAGCTGGTGCAGAAGCACATCGTCGACATGACGGTGCGCGTCGAAGCGGCGCGCGCCCTGGGCATGCGCGCCGCCCACGCGCTGGAAGCCGGCAAGGACGTGCGCCAGGCCTGCTCCATCGCCAAGCTCTACGCCACCGAGGCCGCCCATGAAGTGGCCAACATGGCGCTGCAGGTGCACGGCGGGCTGGGCTATTCGGAGGAGTACCCGATAGAGCGCATCTTCCGGGATACGCGCGGCGGCATGATTCCCGAAGGCACGACGGAGATCCAGACGCTGATCGCGGGGCGGGAGATCCTGGGGATGAACGCGATCAGCTAGGCAGCGGAAAAGCCTACACCCCGGCGTCGTGCTCCCAGGCACGCATCCGGGTGCGGCAATGCCGCAGCGCACGCGTGAGATGCTTGTTCACCATGTCGGTGGATATGTCGAGCTTGCGGGCGATCTCGCCGTGAGACATGCCTTCGACCTGCCGCATCAGGAATGCTCGGCGGCAAGCGGACGGCAATTCGTCCAAGGCCCGCTCCAGACGCGTCAATTGCTGACGGCGGTACAGCTGTTCTTCCTGCAGCGGCGCCTCGCATCGCACGGCTTCCGCTTCGGCATCGAGCGGCAGCGCCTGGATGCCGCGCCGGCTGCGGTACAGATCAGAGCAAAGATTGAGTGCAGCGCGAAACAGGAAGGCCCGCGGCTGGACGATGACGCAATCAGCGTTGCGGTCCAGCACGCGCGCATAAGCCTCCTGGGCCACGTCGGCAGCGTCGTTCGCGTCGCCGAGCTTGCGCCCCAAAAACCGCAGCAACTCTTTGTAGTACTGCTCCATTCGGACATTCCCCCGCGATGATTCCGAATAAGGCGCGACTGGTGAAATCCTGGATAATCCCACCTGATTCCATGCGTTCCACCCCTCGGCGCCGCAGCGCGACCGAAGTGTAACAAATCTCATTCATATTAACTGCCATGGCCGTCCCTCCCACGACTTTCTCCGGCAAGCAGGATGATCTCCTGACCGAGCAGGCCGTCGAATGGTGCGTGCGCATACACGACGAATCCTGTTCCGAACAGGACCGCGCTGCCCTGCAGGCCTGGCTCGAGGCGGATCCGCGCCATGCCCGCGAATACGAAGCGGTGCGTGATCTGTGGTCGCTGTCCCGGGAACTGCCGGCTGCTCCGGCGACCGGAGCGGCTCCCGCCCGGGCATCGCGCACGCCGCGTCCCTACACCCGCTGGGCGCTCGGCGCCTGCGCGCTGGCTCTGGGTTGTTGGGCCGCGGGCTGGTGGTTCGCCCTGCTCCCCAGTGCCTACCATCGGTATGCCAGCGGCACACAGATGACCACCGTCACACTGGGCGACGGCACCGAAGTCGACATGAACATCGACACCTCCATGGTGTATCGCAACTACCGCGACACCCGGCGTGTGCGCCTGAGCGACGGCGAGGCCTATTTCCGCGTGTCGCACGACGCCGACCACCCTTTCGTCGTGGAGGCGGGCCGGGGCACCATCACCGTGACAGGCACCGCATTCAATGTCTGGAAATCCGGCGACACCGTCGTCGTCACCCTGCTCGAAGGCAGCGTCGACTTGCGCACCGACACAGGCGGCAGGAAGGTCAGCATGCAAGCGCTGACGCAGGCGCGCTACACCGAACGCAACGAGCCCCAGACCCGCAGCGTCAACGGCACAGCGTCGACCGCCTGGCGCAACGGCAAGCTGGTGCTCGACAACACCACGCTGCGGGACGCCATCATGCAGATCAATCGCTACCTGCCCGTCGAGGCGCGCTACACGTCGATCGACCCCGCGATCGCCGGCCTGCGCCTTGGCGGCACCTACGAGGTACGCAATGTTGCCGAGCTGGCCCAGGCCCTGCCCAACATTCTTCCCGTCCGCTCCTTGCGGCGTCCGGACGGCAGCCTGGCCCTGGTGGCTGGTCCGGCTCCATAGCGCCCGGCCAACGCCTACTCGGCGTTGAAGTTTCATTTGGTTTCAATTTCCCATTCCTAGCGCGACCGCGAATTTCGTCTCAGAGATTGATAACGGTAATTATTTTCAATCTCTTTTGGACAGCCCATGCGAGCCAGATCGACCGCGTCCCTCCGCGCACCGCTTGTTCCCTTCATCCCCCGCCGTTCCCTCCTGCCGCTGCTGGGGGCATGCGCGTGGCTAGGCGCCGCTTGCGCGCAGGCGGCACCGGTCGATATCGACATTCCATCCCAGAGCCTGTCGCGTGCCTTGCACGAGCTTGGCAATCAGGCCCGGCTGCAGGTCCTGTATAGCCAGGACCTGGTCGAAGGCCTGCGCAGTCCGAACGTACGCGGCCGCATGGAGCCGGCAGAGGCCTTGGAACGCCTGATAAACGGCCGCGGCATTCGCTATTCGATCCAGAACAACACGGTTACCCTGACCCCGCAGCCCCACACGGCCACGCTGCCGGCGGTGAATGTCGTGGGGACATTGCCCGACTCTGAAACCTATGTGGCCACCGCCACGCTGGCCGGCACCAAGACGGATACCCCGCTGATCGAGGTGCCGCAATCGATCTCGGTGGTCACGGCCGCGCAGATCCGGGAACAGAACCCGCAGACACTGGGCGATGCAGTGCGCTACATCCCCGGCATCGTGGTGCAGGAAGGCTTCAACCGCACCGATGATCCGTTCATCATTCGCGGCTTCGATGTCCGCACCAACCCAGGCGTAATGTTCCGCGACAGCCTGAAAGTGCCGCTGCCACACTACAGCGCAATGTCCGAGCCCTATGCGCTCGATCGCATTGAAGTCGTGAAAGGCCCCGCGTCGGTCCTGTATGGCCAAGCCTCGCCTGGCGGGATTGTCAACGTGGTGTCGAAGCGGCCGACCGATACGCCCTTGCACGAACTGCAACTCAGCGGCGGCTCGCACAACAACAAGCAACTGGCGGGCGACTTCGGCGGTCCTCTCGATGACGCAGGGCGGCTCACTTACCGATTGACCGGCCTGGTGCGCGACGCCGACACCATGATCGACCATATTCCGGACGACCGTCTCTACCTGGCGCCCGCGCTCACCTGGCGCATTGCGCCCGACACCTCTCTGACCTTGCTTGCGAGCTACTTGAAGAACAAGACCATCAACAACGCGGGTTATCCGCTGGAAGGGTCGGTGCTGCCCAATCCCAACGGCCGCATCTCGCGCGACCGTTTTACCGGCGAACCCGACTGGAGCAAGTGGAACCAGGAAGTGGGCAACGTGGGATACCAATTCGCGCACCGCTTCAACGAAACATGGCAGTTCAGGCAGAACCTGAACTACGCCCAATCCCGCAACCGAGTGAACCATGTGTACTGGAACACCTGGGTGCCTGGCAGCAATTTCTCGACAGCCGAACGCGGCGCCTACCGGCGCGACGACGACGCGCATGGCGTCAGCGTCGACAACCAGTTCGAAGCAAAGTGGGAGACCGGCCGCTTCAAACAGAACGTGCTGTTCGGCCTCGATTACACCGAGACCTCTTTCACACGCAAGCAGTATGCCGGCTACAACAACCTGACGCCGATCAACTTCTTTGATCCCGTGTATGGGTCATCCGTGGCACTGCCGGCCGAGCCCAACACCTACACGAACGAGAAGCGCAGCCAGGTCGGCCTGTACTTGCAGGACCAGATCAAGTTCGACGACAAACTGGTGCTGGTCCTCGGCGGCCGCTACGACAGCGCCGACAGCAGGACGCTCAACAAGCTCAATGACAGCAATACGCGCACTGACGACAATGCGTTTACGTACCGCGTCGGCTTGCTCTACCTGGCGGAAAACGGCGTGGCTCCATACGTCAGCTACTCCACCTCATTCCAGCCCCAGACTGGCACCACCTCGCCCGCGCGCGGCACCGCCCCTTTCGACCCCACCAAGGGAAAGCAATGGGAAGCTGGCGTGAAGTACCAGCCCAGTGGCTCGAACTCCTTCGTCACCGCGTCCGTGTTCGAACTCACGCGTACCAACGTGCCCACGACCGATCCCGACAACTCCATCTACAACGTGCAGGAAGGCGAGGTCCGGTCGCGCGGCCTGGAACTGTCCGCTACCGCCAATCTGGCCGCGGGATGGAACCTGATCGCGGCGTACACCTACACGGATGCCGAAATCACCAAGAGCAATTCCAACACGCTGGGCCGCACGCCCGAGGCCGTGCCGCGCAACATGGCCTCGCTTTGGTCCGACTACACAGTGCAATCCGGTGCGCTGGCGGGGTTGAATGTCGGCGCCGGCGTGCGCTACATCGGTTCTTCCTTCAACGGCGCCAATAGCGCCAAGGTCGGCGACTACACGTTGTTTGACGCCGCGCTGCGTTATGACTTCGGCACGCACAGCCCTGCGCTGAAGGGCTGGATGGCCGATGTGACCGTGCGCAACCTGTTCAACAAGGACTACGTGGCTTCGTGCACGTACGCCTGCTTCTTCGGAGAAAGCCGGACGGTGCTGGGCCGGGTGACGTACAAGTGGTAGCGCCCCCGCGTCACTCCAATTTCAGCCGCGACACCATCGGGCCGAACTGCGCGAACTGCCCCTTCAGCAAGGTATTCATGTCGGCGGGGCTGGATCCGCGCGGTTCGGCGCCCAGTTCGGCAAGACGCTGACGGATGGCGGGCTGCTGGACGGCCTTGGCCACCGCCTCGCCGATGCGCGCCACGACGGCGTCGGGCGTCTGCGCCGGTGCAAGCAAGCCGTTCCATCCCTCGGTGTCGATGCCGGTAAAGCCCAGCTCGCTGGCGGTGGGCGTATCCGGCAAGGACGGCGAACGCTGGGGTGAGGTGACGGCCAGCGCGGTCAGGGAGCCCGCCCGGATATCGCTCAGCGAGGAAGACAGCTGGTCACCGCCCATCTGGATGCGGCCCGCCAGCATTTCGCTCTTCAACGGCGCGGCGCCCTTGAAAGGCACGTGGGTCATGGCGGCGCCAGTCTGCTCCTGGAACCATATGCCGAACACGTGGATATAGGAGCCGGGACCCGTGGAGCCGTAAGCGTAATGCGTGGAAGGGTTCTGCTTGAGCAGCTCGGCGAACTCGCGCAGGTTGCGGGCCGGCACCGAAGGCGTGGACGTGATCACCAGCGGCACGTTGGCCACCACGCTGACGCTGCGCAGATCGGCCAGGGGATCGAAGTTCAGCCGCTTCGCGCCCTGCGCCACCAGCGCGGCCAAGGGGTAGGAAATATTGGCCATCAGCACCGTATAGCCGTCGGGCGCGGCCTTGGCCACGGCATCGGCGCCCAGCAGGCCGCCCACGCCCGGACGGTTCTCGACCACCACTGGCTGTCCCAGCTCCTGCGACATGGGCGTCGCGATCAGCCGCGCGATCAGGTCGGTGGTTCCGCCGGCGGCAAAGGGCACGACGATCTTCACGGGCCTCGCCGGCCAATCCGCGGCGCTCGCCACGCCCAGGCTGGACGCCAGGCCCATGGCCAACAGCAGTCTGGCCCAACGGCGCCGGGCGGGGTTCGTCACGGATCGGTACACCAAGCAACTTGCGATTCGCATTTCTGGAGCTCCAAGAGGGGATCGTGGCCGCGCGCCCCGACGCCATGCATGGCGCCGGAGTTTCTGGATACCTGATGAAAAACCTGGGCTGAGGGCGTCTCGTCGCGGATGCGCTTGCGCAACATGCCGTTGTGTTCGATATCGACCTCGACCGTATCGCCGTCCTTCATGTAGCGCTTGGGATGATGGCGGCTGTCCGGAGAATATGTAGTCACATTAAATATATATATTCTGGTTTTCCCTCTATGATTTTCATAGACAAAAACCCTATCGTTCCTCATGACTTCCGCCTCCCCCCCTTTCCGGACCGCGGCATCGGCCCTGGCCAATGACATCCGCGCAGACATCATCACGGGCAGCCTGCCCCCTGGGGCGCGCCTGCGGATCAAGGATCTCTGCGACCGCTACGACAGCGGCGCCATTCCGCTGCGGGAGGCGCTCTCGCGCCTGGCCACCAGCGGATTCGTGGTGGCGGAAGACCAGCGCGGTTTCCGCGTGGCGGACGTGTCGGCGGAAGAACTGCTCGACATCACCGAAACCCGCATCCATATCGAATGCGAAGCGCTGCGCCGCGCCATTGCGCGCGGCAGCCTGGACTGGGAAGAGCGGCTGGCCGGCGCGCACCACCGCCTCAGCCGCCTGCCCCTGCATGCGCCGGACGGATCGGGGCTGTCCGCCGAATGGGAACAAGCGCATTCCGCCTTCCATTCCGCGCTGATCAACGGCAGCGACTCCAAGTCGCTCATCGCCATCGCCGAGTTGCTGCGCGACCAGACGGCGCGTTACCGGTACCTGTCGGTGCAACGGAATTCCGGCGCCAAGAACGCCAGGGCCCCAAAGAAGAGCAAGGAACGCGACATCGCCGGCGAACACCGCGGCCTACTGGAAGCCGCGCTTGCCCGCGACGCCGGCGCGGCCGCCGAACTGCTGGCCCAGCACCTGCGCCAGACCACCCAACTGGTGCTGGCGCAGATTCCAAGCCACTAGAAGCAGACCTGGTCTTCGACCGAACGCCGGCGTCGCGCCCCCGGGGAACAACCCGGCGCTCCACATCAAAACCACAACCTACCAAAAGTAAGTTACTATTGGTAGGTTAACTATTTTGATGGAGTCGATACGCCATGCACGCGCTCATTGTTGTCGCACATCCCGACCCTGCATCGCTTACCCACGCGGTGGCAGAACAGATCGCGGAAGGAATTTCCGCGTCCAATTCCGAGCATTCCTTCGAAGTCGCCGACTTGGCCGCGGAAGGTTTCGATCCTAGATTCACCCAGCCAGACACGGCGCTGGCCATGGGCCGGGGCGAGCCGCTCGCGGAAGTCGCCGCGGAACATGCGCGACTCGAACGCGCCGACGCGCTGGTGCTGGTCTACCCCGTGTACTGGTGGTCCTTCCCGGGCTTGCTCAAGGGTTGGATCGATCGCGTGTTCACGCAGGGCTGGGCCTATGAAGACGCGGATGGCAAGCTGGTCAAGAAGCTGCAGCGCCTCAAGGTGCATCTGGTGGCGCTGGGCGGAGCCAACCAGCGCACCTATGCGCGGCACGGCTACTTCGGCGCCATGAAGACGCAGATCGACCACGGCATCTTCGGCTACTGCGGCGCCCAAGTGCTCAGCTCGGACTTGCTGCTGCCCTCGGACGCCGGTTTTCCCGCCGCGCATCTCGCGACCGCCCAGGCGATCGGCGGGAAGATTTTCTCCTCGCGTGCTGTAATCCGCGAGGAGGAAGTCGAACCATGACAGCAAAAGCACCAAGCACCGCCAAGGCCGCCACGCAGCGCCGCCTGTCCCGCGACGAGCGCCAGCGCCAGTTGCTGGATGTCGCCTGGAAACTGATCAGCGACGAAGGCACGGACGCGCTGACCCTGGGACGGCTGGCGGCGGAAGCAGGCATCACCAAGCCCGTGGCCTATGACCACTTCGGCACGCGCAATGGCTTGCTGGTGGCGCTGTACCAGGACTTCGATGTGCGCCAGACCGCGCTCATCGACGCCGCGATCGCCGCCAGCAAACCGGCCCTGAAGGAAAAAGCCCGAGTCATTGCATCGGGCTACATCGAATGCGTCATGACCCAGGGGCGCGAGATTCCCGGCGTGCTGGCCGCTCTGGGCGGCTCGCCCGAACTGGCCGCGGTCAAGCATCAGTACCAGCAGGCCTTCATCGAGAAATGCCAGGCCATACTTGCGCCTTACGCCGGACCCGCGGGAATTCCGGCCGCCGGCATGTGGGCGATGCTTGGCGCGGCCGATGGCCTGGCGCACGCGGCCGTGGCCCAGGACATCAGCGTGGAGCAGGCGCGCGACGAGTTGATGGAAACCATCGTGGCGATGGTCAAGCGCAGCAAGTAATCCAGATTCCTCAGCGCAACGGCATCGCCACCGGGCGCAGCGGCGCCGCATCGCCGCCGCGGATCTTGAGCGGCCCGCCGATGAAGGCGAATTCATAGACCTGGTCGCGCGACAGCTCGTCCAGCGCAGCGAGTTCGATGATGGGCACGCCCTTCTGCGCCAGCAGATAGGTATGCAGCGGCACATAGTCGTCGGACACTTCAGAGGGGAAGGTCTCGAAGCTGAGGTTGTCGGCGCCCAGGATCATGGCGCCGCCTTCCTCGACCAGGTAGCGCGCCGCATCCAGGCCCATGCCCGGCGGCTTGGCCATGTAGGCCGCCGGATCGTTGTACAGCTTCATGCGGCCGGTGCGGATCAGCACGATGTCGCCTTCGCGCAGCTCGGTCTTCTGGCGCGCCAGCGCGGCCTTCAGGTCCTGCCGGGTGATGCGGTACTGGTCAGGCAACATGTCCACGCCCTTGAGCGCGGCCACGTCGATCAGGACGCCGCGCGCCACCAGGGGCGGGAATTTCTCGATGCCGGTGCGCTTCCAGCCGCGGTCGCCCAGATGCTCATCGGCACGGAAGCCGTTCCAGATCTTGCCGTGGATGCCGAAATGGTTGAGCGCGTCGATGTGCGTGCCGGTGTGGCTGTACATCGAGAACGCCGTGCCGGTGTAGCTGCGCATGGCGTTCATGTCCTGTCCCACGCCCATGGGGTCGTCGACCTCGGTGCCGCGCGGCGTGTGCGTCATCCAGAACTGGTAGTGGGGATCGCCCGCGTCCTGCCAGCTGGGCATGCCCACGTAGTATTCCGTGGCCAGATCGTAGACCTTGCCGCCGGCCACGCGCGACATGACCGCGGCGCGCGACTCGGGCGTGATCAGATTGAGGCGGCCGATTTCGTCGTCCGGGCCCCAGGGGCTGATGCCCACCTCCTGGCCGGACGCGGGCGCCCGGGCCGGCGCGCCATGCGCGAGGACGTTGAGGCTGAGGGCGGCGCCCAGCGCCAGGCCGAGCAGCTTGCGGGTGTAGCGGATAGTCATGATGCACCTTGTGCGTGTAGCTGCCGTCCTGCGGACGGCAAGAATGGAAAGAAAGAAAACGTGGGCGACGTCGCGGTACGCGGCGATCAGGCCCCGGCGGCAGCCGGCATCAGCGCTCGCAACCGGTCCCGCAGATCAGCCGTCGACATGGTCCGCAGGCGGGCACGGTGCGGCCCGGCGATCAGCGTAGGAATGGAATCGATGGCCATCCGCGCGGCGGCCGCGCGGTCGGCCTGCACGCGCCGCAGCGCCTCCTCGCCCTGCATCAACGCGGCGAATTCGCCGCGCTCGTGGCCCAGCGCGGCGGCGATATCCAGCAGCACGGCGCTATCGCCGATGTTGCGGTGCTCGCTCAGGTGGGCGTACTGGATCGCGTCGAACATGTCCCAGTGGCCCCCATCGCCGGCCAGCAGGTGGGCAGCCTGGCAGGCCAGCGCGCCCGCCATGCCGCTGGGATAATCGAATGGTTCGGCGCGCATGCCCTCGACATCGATGCGGGGCTGGTCGTCATGGCGGGCGCAGGCTTCCCAGTGGCCCAGGATCACCTGCTTGGCGCGCTCCATCGAGCCAAACACCTGGCACATCTGTTCGGGCGAGTCCTGCAGCACGAAGCTGCGCTGGCGCACGGCAATGCCCAGTTCGGCTGCTACCTGGCGCAGGCGCGGGGACATTACATAGCACCAGCCGCAGACCACGTCATGGAAGAAGTCCACGGTCAGCGGCGCGGCGGGTGCGTAATCGGGGGTCGAAGTCATGATGGCGTCCATCTCGTTTCAATGGACGCCAGCTTAAGGACGGGCCGGCGCGGGAGTAAGGTGTCCGCCGGCAGGACTTTATTAACTGGCCGTCAACAATCGCCTTGCATCGCCGCCGGCAGGTGCGCCACCAGGAAATCCACGAAGGCCTTGACCTTGGGCTGCAGGTGGCGGCTGGTCGGATAGACCGCGTATACGTGGCGCGGCGCGGCCGGCAGTTGCGGCAACACGCGCGCGAGCCGGCCGCTGGCGATGGCCGGCGCGGCCAGAAACGACGGCAGCGCGCCTATGCCCAACCCCGCTTCCAGCAGGTCCCGCAGCATCAGGCTGTTGTTGACCTGCACCTGCGCGGGTCCGGCGAGCGGATCCGCCTGCTGGCCGGCTTGCTCGTCCGCAACGGCGCCGGGGCTTTCGGCCAGGCTATAGCTGAGGATGTCATGCCCCCGCAGCGCCTCCACGCTGTCCGGACGGCCGCGGCTGTCCAGGTAGGACGGCGCCGCGCACAGCACCTGCGTCAGCGACGCCAGCCGGCGCGCGATCAGCGACGAATCATCCAGCTGGGCGCGCAGCCGGATCGATACGTCGAAGCCCTGCCCCACCGCGTCGACCAATCGGTCTTCCATGGCCAGGTCCAGCCGCAGTTCGGGATACTGGCGCAGAAAACGCGCCAGCAGCGGCGACAGCACGCTCAGGGCGAACGAGACCGGCGCGTTCACGCGCAGCCGCCCCGAAACCAGCCGGGATTCCCGCTTGACGGATTTTTCCAGGGCGTCCAGCTCGTCCAGCAGCCGGCAGCATTCGGCGTAATACGCCGCGCCAGTGTCGGTCAGGCTCATCTTGCGGGTGGTGCGCTGGATCAGCACGGCGCCCAGGTGGGCTTCCAGCGCCCGCAGCTGCTTGCTGAGGCCGGCGGACGACATGTCCAGATCCTCGGCGGCCTTGGCGAGGCTGCCCAGTTCCACGATGCGCCGGAAGGCGCGCATGTAGTTGAAGGTGTCCATGCTTGCGGTTCAGTGTTTGCGTGCGCGGGCTTTGCGTCTGCCTTGCGCCGCTTTCAATTCCTCGTCCGACAGGGTGTGCTGGGACGAATCCATCAGCCGTTCGACGGCCAGCTCCACGAAGGCCCGCGCGCGCCGCGGCGCCGAGCGGCTGCCATAGTAGACGTACACGCCCAGATGGTCGCTGACATGCTCGCACAGCACCGGCACCAGGCGGCCCGCGCGGATATGCGGAGCCGCCATGACGCCGGTCAGTTGCGCCATGACCTGGCCGGCCAGGGTGGCCTGAAGCTCCAGGTCCATGTCATTGGTGCATAGCGCCGGCGCGAGATCGTATTCCGCCCAATTGCCGCCGGCACGCACGGTCCATGGCATGGGCTTGCCTGTGTTCGGATGGCGGTAGACGCTGCAACGGTGCGCTACCAGCTCGGCAAGGCTGGCCGGCATGCCATGCCGCGCCAGGTACTGCGGCGCCGCGCAGATGACGAGCTGCAGCGGAAACAGCCGGCGCGCAATCACGCCATCCGCGGGCGCGGTGCCGGTGCGGAAACCCACGTCCACGCGATCCATCACCCAATTGCCGATGTGATCGTCCAGCTGCACGTCGGCTTGCACTGCGGGATACAGGGTGCAGAACTCGTCCAGCACCGGCTGCAATACCGATAGAAAGGTAGATCGCGGGCCGGCGATGCGCAGCGGACCGGCGATTTCCTCGCGCGCGCCGCGCACGCCTTGCACGGCCTTCTGCAGCGCAATCAGGCCGGGTTGCGCCGCCTCCAGAAACTGCTGCCCGGCATCGGTAAGCGCCATATTGCGCGTGGTGCGATGAAACAGCCGGGCGCCCAGGAATTGTTCAAGCTGGGCGAGCGCCTGGCTGGCGGCCTGCGGCGAGATGCCCTGCGCGATCGCGGCCTGGCGCAAGCTGCCCAGCTCCGCCGCCTTGGCAAAGATCGTGATGGCGCGCAATTCGTTGATGGGCATGGAGTGGAAGTCGGCAGGATGTCACGCGATTATCAAGTAAACCTTGTCTATTTAACAAGGGAATAGGCAGTAGTTGATTGTCGGTCTCGTCGGTACAGTCCATCTCATCGCTTCTACCCGGAAGCGGCTGAAACGAAGCACCCCACCCTCGAAAGGACTGACCCATGACTACCTCTTCCTCCCAACGCGTCTGGCTCATTACCGGCGCATCGCGCGGCTTCGGCGCCCGCATCGCCCGCGCCGCCCTCGACCGCGGCGATGCCGTGGTCGCCACCGCCCGCAAGCCCGAAGCCGTGACCCGGGCGCTGGGCGCGCATCCCGCCCTGCTGCCGGTGGCGCTGGACGTGACCGACGAAGCGCAGGCGCAACGCGCCGCCGCCGCTGCCCTGGAGCGCTTCGGCCGCATCGATATCCTGGTGAACAATGCCGGTTACGGCCTGCTGGGCGCCGTGGAAGAGGCCAGCGCGGATGAAGTCCGCCGCCTGTACGAAACCAACGTCTTCGGCCTGCTCAACATCACCCGCGCCGTGCTGCCCGCCATGCGCCGGCAGCGCATCGGCCGCATCGTCAACTTCTCGTCCATCGGCGCCGTGCGTGCGGCTGCAGGCTTCGGCGTGTACAGCTCGACGAAGTTCGCCGTGGAAGGCCTGTCGGAGGCGCTGCGCGCGGAACTGGCCCCGCTGGGCATTCACGTGAGCTCGGTGCAGCCCGGCTACTTCCGCACGGATTTCCTGGATTCGAGCTCATTGGCCGTATCGCCAGCGACGATCGGCGATTACGCCGCCACCGCCGGCCGGGTGCGCGACGCCGCGCGGGACCTCAGCCACAAGCAGCCCGGCAACCCCGAGCGCCTGGCCGACGCCATCCTCGCCCTGGTCGATGCGCCGAATCCGCCCGCGCGCCTGCCCTTGGGCACGGACACGCTGGACGCCATCGGGCAGCGATTGGCCGAGGTCGAGCGTGAGACGGAACAGTGGCGCGCGGTTGCTGTGTCCACGGATTTCTAGGCCCGGTTTCACCCGTCGCCCCTCGGGCCCGCGGTCCTTCTGCGCCGCTGGCAAGGGCGGCGGCGCCCATGGCCTCTCAGCCGGGCATATACCCCGACAGCCCATCCCACAGCAGTTTCAAGGCCGTGACGATCAACAAGCAATAGCAGGCCTTGTACATCTGCCGCTGATCCAGCTTCGCGTGCAGGCGCCAGCCCAGCCACACGCCTGCGGGTATCGCCGGAAGGCAGATCGCCATCAAGATCCAGACGTTCCCCGCCGGCTGCGCCAGCGCCAGCCAGGGTACGGCCTTGATGAGATTTCCCACCGTGAAGAACATGCTGGTGGTGCCGGCATAGACCTGTTTGCTCAGGCCCAGCGGCAACAGATACATCGCCAGCGGCGGTCCGCCCGAATGCGCGACCATGGTGGTGATGCCGGACGCCACGCCGGCGGCCACGGCCTTGGGACGCGAGCGCGGCCGGATTGCGACCTGACCGCCGCGCATGAACCACAAGCCCACGAATGCCAATGTGATAGCTGCCATCACAATGGCGATTGCGCGGTGGTCCAGCCCGCGGAACACGAGGTAGCCAGCCCCGATACCGAGGACCAGGCCGGGCAGCAGCAAGGCGAGATCGGGCCTGGACCATGTGGATGGCCGCCAGTAGCGCAGACCATAAAGATCCATCGCGACGAACAGGGGCGCGAGCAGGCCGCCGGCCGTCACGGGATCCATGACGAGCGAGAGCAGCGGAATGCCGATGATGGCGAAGCCGCCTCCAAACGCGCCCTTCATGAAGCAGATCAGGAAGACGCCCGCGAAGGTGACCAGGATGGTGCCGACGGTCAGTTCCATGTCGTCCGTCAATCAAGGAAAAGAGGCATCGTATGCGCGCATATCAGTACAATCAAATTATTGTCATGGATACATTTCATCATGCCGCAAGCGCGCTACAAGCAGTTGGTGGACCGCCTGGCCGATGACATCCGCCAGGGTCGGCTGAAGCCCGGAACGGCGCTGCCGACCCACCGCCAGTTGGCGGCGCGCGAACGCATTTCGCTGGCCACCGCCACGCGCACCTATGCCGAACTGCGGAACATGGGCCTGGTCGCCGGCGAGGTGGGCCGCGGCACCTATGTGCGGGAACCGCTGCCCTCCAGCGAAGAAGTCGGGATGCATATCGCCAGCGGCGATCTGGCGGACCTCACCTTCAACTACCCGGCCTTGCCCACGCAGACCGAGCTGCTGCGCACGGCGCTGCGACAACTGGCCTCAACGGGCGAACTGGAATCCGTCCTGCGTTACCAGCCACATGGCGGCCGGTCGCACGAACGGGCCATCGTCGCGGAACATTTGCGGAGCCGGGGCCTGTCGGTCGCCGCGGATTCCGTGCTCATCGTCAATGGCGCCATCCATGGGCTCGCCACCGTCGCCATGTCCTTGCTGCAGCCCGGCGACGTGGTGGCGGTGGACGCCCTGAGCTATCCCGGCATCAAGGTGGTGGCGGAGCAGTGCAGGCTGGAGCTGGTCGCGATCCCCGCAGGCAGGGGCGGCCCCGACCTGGAAGCGCTGCAGGCGCTATGCCGCAACCGCAAGGTCCGGGCCTTGTACTGCATGCCTACGCTGCACAACCCGCTGGGTTGGGTCATGTCCCAGGCCGAGCGCGACGCCCTCATTGCCGTGGCGCGGCGCCATGGATTGCTGCTGCTGGAGGATGGCGTCTACGCCTTTCTGGAAGCCAAGGCCCCCCCTCCCCTGGCTGCGCTGGCGCCCGACATCACCGTCTACGTATCCAGCCTTTCCAAGAGCGTCGCCGCGGGCCTGCGCTTCGGCTTCGTGAGCGCGCCGGCGGCCTTCGTCCCAAAGATCAACCGCGCCATACGCGCCACCGCCTGGAACACGCCCAGCCTGGTGACGTCGCTCTGCTGCGGCTGGCTGCAGGACGGCACGGTGGCGCGGCTGGAACGGGAAAAGCGCCGCGATGCCGGCGCGCGCCAGGCCATCGCCGCCAAGGCGCTGGCCGGCTTGCAGACCGTGCGTCATCCGGCGTCCTACTTCGTCTGGCTGCCCATGCCGGGCGAGGTGCGCTCGGACGCGGTCGCCAAGCGGCTCAGGGAGGAAGGCGTCCTGGTATCCACCGCGGAACCCTACGCCATGGGCGGACACCCCCCGCATGCCATCCGGCTGGCACTGGGCTCGGTCACCCACGCCAAACTACGACAGTCCCTGGAGACCGTGGCTACCACCGTGTTCAGCCTTGACTACTGACGGCTGCCCCGCCTAGCCCCCGTTCGAGCGAGCCGCCTCAACCAGGTTGTTGCGCAACGCGACGACCTGCGCCCTCAGGGATGCGAACTGATCGCTCGTGAGCCCGCATGCATCGCTCAGGTTGATGCCCGCGGTCTTCTCGCGCAACAGTCTGCCTTCGTCGGTCAGGCAGATCCGCACCTGCCGTTCGTCCGCCGAGTCGCGCACCCGCTCCAGATAGCCCATGCCTTCGAGCTTCTTGAGTATCGGCGTGAGGGTATTGGATTCCAGGAAGAGCTTTTCGCCCAGGCCGCTGACGGTCTGCGCGTCTTCCTCGAAGAGGGCAATCATCGTCACATATTGCGTGTAGGTCAGCCCGAGCGCGTCGAGGATGGGACGGTATACCCGGCCGAACGCCAGGTTGGTCGAATAAACGGCGAAACAGAGGAATTCCGCGAGCTTTCTCTGCGACGGATCGGTGGCGGTCTTGGGCTTCTTCATCTGCACCTCGTGGAGATCTGGTCTGGTCAATGGCGCCACTTTACATCGCATACGATGCTGTCGCAAACGATTTGATACCAATTTCCCTTCGAACACTCTTGACCTGGACATTCTCGATCTTTACCATGCGCCTAAATCGCATACGATTTAATCGAATTCGATCAAAAACTCAATCCCAGGAGCTCACCATGCCCACCCGAATCCAGAAAGTCCTCTTGACCGGCAAGACCCATACGACCCTCGCCCGCAGCTACGCCTCCCAAGGCGGCGAGGAACGGCTCGACATCCGTCTTTCGACCCCCAACAACCCGGATCTGGTCCACGCGTTCGAAGATATCCAGCCGCATCCGACGGCGGAACAGCTTTTCGCCGGCGCCTGGTCCGCCTGCTACACCAGCGCGCTGGAAGTCATCGCCAAGCAGATGAAGGTGCAATTGCCGGCCGATCGCGCGGTGGAGGTGGAAGTGGACCTGGGCATGTCGGGCAGCGCCTACTTGCTGCAGGCCCGCTTCAACGTGTTCCTGCCCGGACTGGATCCGGCCCTCGCCGAACAGATTGCCCACGCGGCCGACGAAATTTGCCCGTATTCGAAGGCCACGCGCGGCAACATCGACGTGAGCTTGAGCGTTCATGTGTCCTGAACGGGAATCGACGTGCGCAAGCTCTTGCTCGTCCTCATCCTGTTCGCCGGCGGGCTGGCGCACGAGCTGCGCAACCCGCTGAGCTGCCAGACCATCACGGCGCGCAAAGACGTAGGCACGCGCCGCCAAAAGCGAGAGTCCTGAACCAGAGCCAGGGTCTCGCGCCCCTTCCCCACTCTGCACATAGCGGTGCATCCCATGCTGATCATTCTTGTGGCCTTTCTCGGCGGCGTCCTCACCATAGCGAGCCCGTGCATCCTGCCCATCCTGCCCTTCGTGTTCGCGCGCGGCTCGGGTTCATTCCGGACTCATGCCTTGCCGCTCCTCGCCGGCATGGCGGTGGCCTTTGCGGCGGTCGCGAGCCTCGCGGCTGTCGGCGGAGCCTGGGTCGTGACGCTCAACGAGGGCGCGCGCTACGCCGCGATGGGATTGCTGGCGCTTTTCGGGCTGGCGCTGCTGCTGCCCGCCGTGGGCGACTGGATGAGCAGGCCCCTGGTTGCGCTGGGCAACCGCTTGACCGGCGCGGCGTCCGGCTCGCCGCGCGCGGCGCCGTTGCTGTCCCTAGGACTGGGCGTGGGCACCGGCCTGCTGTGGGCGCCGTGCGCCGGACCCATCCTGGGGCTGCTGCTCACCAGCGCGGCGCTCAACGGGGCGAACGTCCAGACCTCCTTGCTGTTGCTGTCATTCGCTTGCGGCGCGGCGGTGGCGCTGGCCGCGGCGCTCTGGCTGGGGCGCGGCATGGCGACCGCCCTGCGCCGCATGC
>NZ_JBARYB010000260.1:0-14444 GCF_049647645.1 Achromobacter sp. | reverse complement strand
CCGACACCGTGGCCGGCGCGCTGGCCGACAGCGGCGTGGCCGACGACACCTGGGTGCTGGTGCATGACGCCGCGCGCCCGGGGCTGCCGGCAGCCGCATTGGGCCGCCTGATCGACGCCTGCCTGGCGGATCCCGTGGGCGGCCTGTTGGCGCTGCCGGTGGCGGATACGGTCAAGGCCGGCCACGAGCGCGTGGAGCGCACGCTGGACCGCAATGGCCTGTGGCTGGCGCAGACCCCGCAGATGTTCCGGGCCGGCGTGCTGCGCGATGCGCTGACGGCGGCTTCCGTGAACGGCGCGGCCGTCACCGACGAGGCCTCGGCCATCGAGGCGGCCGGCTATGCGCCGCTGCTGGTGCCCGGCTCCATGCGCAATTTCAAGGTGACATGGCCGGACGATTTCGAACTGATGGAAAAATGGCTATGAGTATTCCTTTCCGCGTCGGCCAGGGTTTCGACGTGCATGCGCTGGTCGAGGGCCGTCCGCTGATCATCGGCGGCGTCACGATCCCCCACACGCATGGCCTGCTGGGGCATTCGGACGCGGACGTGCTGCTGCACGCCATTACCGATGCGCTGCTGGGCGCCGCCGGCCTGGGCGACATCGGCCGGCACTTTCCGGATACCGATCCGGCCTTCAAGGGCGCCGACAGCCGCGTGCTATTGCGCGAGGCCATGGCGCGCGTGCGCGCTGCGGGCTGGGAACCGGTGAATATCGACGCCACGCTGCACGCGCAGGCGCCCAAGATCGGCCCGCACGCGCCGGCCATGGTGCGGAACATCGCTGCCGATACCGGCTTGGCCGAAACCGAGGTCAACATCAAGGCCAAGACTAACGAGGGCCTGGGCTACCTGGGCCGCAAGGAAGGCATCGCGGCGACGGTGGTGGCCTTGTTGGCGCGAATCTCCTAGCTCGCTGCGCGTCCTCTGGCAAGAGGCCGCGCGCATTCTCCGCCATTCATTTAGTTTGGATACATCTTTAACAAATGAATAAGCGAGTCGAATTGATCTGGCATATTCTGCGCTACTTCATTTCGACTACAGAGACATTCGGATGCATTTACGTGGCATCGCCCTGGTTTTCGTCCTTGGCGCAGTGAGCCTGCCCGCGCATGCCCAGTACGAGCAGCAGCTGGGTCCGCTGGCCGGCGCGGTCAAGCAGCAGATGCAGGAAGGCTGGACCGCTGGCGTGCAGGATGGATGGTTCACCCTGCACAATGCGAACAAGGCCGACAGCGAACAGACCCTGTACATGAATGTCGGGCCGGCGCCGGAATCGGGCCGGGTGACCGACGTCAATGTGGTCGTCAAGTCTCCGAATCCGAAAGCGTCCATCGGCGTGGCGCTGAGCAACCGCGCCAACAAGAGCCTGTGCCTGCTCGAACTCACGGCCGACAAGAACACGCTACTGTTCTGTCTGCAGGGGCAGAATCGCCGCGACATTGCTACTCTGCCCAACATAGCGAAGTTGGACGGTACCGACCGCATCAGAGTGGTCGAACTTCCCGGCGCGGCCCGTTTCATCGTGAACGGCCAGCAGATCGGCGATGTCAGCAATGAGCCCGCCACGGGCTCCGAGCTGGGCATCATGGCCTACGACGTAGGGACCTTCGGCGTTGCCGACTTCAAGATCACGATGACAGGCGCCCAATCCGGCGCGGCGCCGGCGGCCGGCACCTTGCCCGCGCGCGGCGGCAACGCAGGCGGGGGCACGGCGCAAAAGCCCCAGGCGCCGGCGCCGGCTCCGGCCGCTGGACAGGGCGGCGGCGACTACAACCCGGCCTTGCCGGGGGAAGGCCCCTATCCGCGTTTTGGCGGCGACACCATGCGCATCGTGTCGGTATACATCGGCATCATGCGCAGCATCTTCATGCACGAGTTCGGGCACGCCCTGATCGGCGAGTTGGAGCTGCCCTCGACGGGGGCGGAAGAGGACGCGGTCGACATCTACTCGGCGCTGCAGATTGTCGAGCCGACCATGTATCCGTCGGACAACAAGGAAGTGAACACGATGGCGCAGGACGCGGCGAAGTACGCGGCCTTGCAGTGGTACTACAGCGGCAAGGTGGCCGAACGCAGGGGGGCCGACGCCTCCTCGGCCTGGCAAGACGAGCACACTGGCGACCTGAAGCGCTTTCGCAACATGCTCTGCATCATGTACGGCGGCAACCCCGCCGTGTTCGAGTCCATTGCCAAACACGTCGGGCTGGAGGACCGGACCCGGGCGCGTTGCGCGGATGAATTCAACAAGCAGAACCGCGCCTGGAACAAGATCCTGGCGCCTCACACGCGCGTGGGCACCTGGACGCCCGAAGGCCAGCAGCCGGCGAATGCGCCCGGCGCGCCGGTGAAGGTGGTGTTCCAGCCGTCCAAGCGCAAGATCGGCAACTTGTTTGCGAACAATCTGTCCGAAGCGATCTCGAACAACATCAAGCTGCTGGGCGAACGCTACGTGCTGCCGCGTCCGGTCAACGTGGTGTTCAAGGACTGCGGCCAGCTCAATGCCTGGTACAGCCCGCGCGAAGGCTCGATCACCATGTGCTATGAGCTGATCGAAAACATCGCGGTGATGATTTCCGACATCGAGATGGGCACCGTGGGCGGCGAGGTCGCGGCCCAGGGCGGCGGCGCCCCAAGCTCGGCCGCGCCGCGTCAGCAGCCAGCGCCGGGGCAGGGCCTGCCTGCCAGCGCCATCGACGAACTGAAAGACTTTGGCGTGCCGGCCACGACCATGTTGTTCACCGCGCCGTACAAGGGGCCGACGCCCAACAAGATCTACCGCGCCCAGGTGATCACGACCGCCGATCTGGTCGGGATGATCAAGAAGGACAAGAACCTCCTGATCGTCGACACCAGCGGGCTGCGTGACACGGTGCCCATCGGCTATCCGTTGGCGGATGCGGGTTCGGATGGCAGCGTCACGGATCACCTGCAACAAGGCTTCGACGCCTGGCTGTTGAAGAACAACGGCGGCGATCGCAAGGCGCCCGTCGTGATCCTGGGCGCTGGCATGAATGATCGTTCCGCCTACAACGCGGCGCTGCGCGCCGGCACGCTGGGCTGGACCGTGTACTGGTACCGCGGCGGCGTCGAGGCCTGGGCCGCGAACGGCCTGCCCACCACGTCGAGCATGCCGAAGAAATAGGCGATCGTCGGCCCTGCATAAAAAAACCCGCCTGCGCATGTATCGCAGGCGGGTTTTTTATTGCGCGGGGCTGGTTACTTGCCCTGAGCCGTCAGCGCCAGGGCGGCGGCGTTGACCACGGCGGCGATGCGGCCGGCGTCACGCAGCTGTTCGGTCGACAGGCCGTCGTTCTTCAGGTTCTCGTAGTGCGAAGCCACGCAGAAATGGCACTTGCCGATGATGGAGGCCACCAGCGCGAAGAGCTCAAAGCGCTTCTTCTCCACGCCGCCGTGGGTGGCGTAGGCGTTCATGCGCAATTGGGCCGGCAGGCTCTTCAACTGGGCGTCGCCGGTCATTTCCACGTAGGGATACCAGGTGTTGTTCATGCCCATGAGGGCCGAGGCCGTCAGCGCGGCGTTGGCGTCGCCTTCGGACAGGCCGCTCTTGAAGGCTTCGACCAGCACCGGGCTGCGCGCGGCGTAGGCGGCGGACAGGGCGGCGCCGATGGCATCTTCAGGAGCCAGGGTCGAACGGGCGATCACGGCGTCCAGATTCAGGCGGATATCCTTGGCCCAATCCGGCAGCTGTTCCTTAATGGTCGTAAGAAATTCCATAGCTTTTACCTATAATCTAGAGCAGTTAAAGCCCAGCGCGGGACCCGCAAGCGGATCCCGGGCCGGGCTGGAAATTACAGCGTGGCGCCGCCAACCGTACGGTTGCACGGGCACAGCTCGTCGGTTTGCAGGCCGTCGAGCAGACGCAGAACTTCTTCCGGGTTACGGCCGACGTTCAGGTTGTTCACCGAAACGTGCTGGATCGTGTTGTCCGGATCAACGATGAAGGTGGCGCGCAGGGCAACGCCAGCACCCTTTTCACGCACGCCCAGCTGGTCGATCAGGGCGCCGGTGGTGTCGCCGAATTGGTAGTGACCCAGCTTGTTCAGGTCCGGGTGCTCACGGCGCCAGGCCAGCTTGACGAATTCGTTGTCGCTCGAACCGCCCAGCAGGACGGCGTCGCGGTCTTCGAAATCCTTGGCCAGCTTGTTGAAGCCGACGATTTCGGTCGGGCAAACAAACGTGAAGTCTTTCGGGTAGAAGTAGATGACCTTCCACTTGCCGGGGAACGAGCTTTCGGTGATGTCTTCAAACGCCGACACGCCGTTTTCTTCGTGCTGGTTGAAGCCGGGCTTGACGCCGGTGACCTTGAAGGGCTCGAGTTTGTCGCCAACAGTTTTCATGTTTACTCCCAGTTGTTGGTGGAATTAAGGCTGTGCCTCAAACCATAAATTCTACGCTATGGATTATCGTTGTCTAATTGATAATTCCTAAACTTCGCTTTGGGCAACTCTATCCTTGCGGTCAGGCCGCCGCCTTCGCGGGGCAGCATGCGCAGGGAGCCGCCGACGTGCTTGAGCAGGCGTTCGACGATGGCCAGGCCCAGCCCCGCGCCGCTGACGCCGGTGCGCGCCGCCTCGCCGCGCGAGAACGGCCGCAGCAGGCGGTCGACGTCTTCGGGGGCGATGCCGGGGCCGCGGTCGGACACCTCGATCGCGATCATGGTGCCTTCAGCTTGCAGTGTCATGACGAGATGCGCCATGCCGTCGCTGGAACGGCCGTAGCGGCGGGCATTCTCGATCAGGTTGCTGACGATGCGCTTGAGGTCCAGCGCCGTGATGCGGGCGCGCAAGCCGGGTTCGAGCGTCGCGTCCAGCTCTCCGCCCAGCGACGCGGTATGGCTGCGTTCGCGTTCGTAGAGCTCCGCCAGCACCGCGGAGATATCCGTGGCCAGTTGCGGCAGCGTACCGGCGGGGCGCGCGTACTCCATCAATTGGCCGATGCTGTGGTCGATCTGGCCCAGGTCTTCGTCGATAGCCTGGCGCGCGTCCTCGGACACGCCGCTCAATTCGATTTCCAGCCGCATGCGCGCAAGCGGCGTGCGCAGGTCATGCGAGATCCCCGCCAGCATCAGTTCGCGGTCAGCCTCGGCCTGCCTCAGGTCCTTGGCCATGCGGTTGAACGAGGCGTTCAGGTCGCGGATCTCCAATGGCCCCTGTTCGGGCAGGGCGGCGGGGGTTTCGCCCCGCGACAGTACCTGGGCGGCCCTGGCCAGCCGCGACAGCGGCCGGTTGACGAAGCCCACGCTGACCGCGGCCCCCACCAGGGACAGCAGCAGCGCCGTGGCGCCCCAGCCCAGCCATTCGATCCCGCCCGTCAATCCGATCTGCTCGCGCTCGAACACTAGCCAGTAGAGGTCTTTTTCTATCTGGAAACTGACCCAGAAGCCGGGCACCTGGTTGACGCCCCAGGCTATCTGCGTTTCCGGGCCGAAGCGCGTGCGGATGTGCTGGGCAACACGTTGCCAGTAGTCGTCGTCGGGCAGGGCTTCGGCGAAGTCGGTGACTTCGCGCGGATAGACCTGGATGCCTTCGTTGGTGGCCAGGTCCAGCAGGAGCTTGCTGCGTTCGTCGTTATGCGAATAGATCAGCGCGGTGCGCGTGATATTGACGGCCGTGATCACCCGCTGCGCCATCTGATTGGCGCGCGGTCCCAGCTCCATGCTGAAGAATACTTGTAGCCACGCGCCCAGGGAGACGAGCATCAGCGCGGCGAGCAACAGGAACGTGCGGCCGAACAAGCCGAGCCGCAAACGTGATGTCAGGTTCCTGAAGGTTCTGCGCAAGCGGGGCACGAGGCTGCGCTCCTGCCCGGGGCGGGCGAGCCGGTCAGCTACCACCGTCCGGCACAAACACGTATCCGAGACCCCAGACGGTCTGGATGAATACGGGCTTGGACGGATTGGGTTCGATCAGCTTGCGCAGGCGCGAGATCTGCACGTCCAGGCTGCGGTCGAAGGCTTCGTATTCGCGGCCGCGCGCCAGTTCCATGAGCTTGTCGCGCGACAGCGGGATCTTCGGGTGGCGGGCGAACACTTTCAGCACCGAGAATTCGCCGGTGGTGATGGGTACCTGTTCGCCGTTGCGCGTGAGCGTGCGGGTGGACAGGTTCAGCGTGTAGGGGCCGAAGGCGATGGATTCGTTTTCCTGGCTGGGGGCGCCGGGATGTTCCTCGGTGCCGCGGCGGCGCAGGATCGCGTTGATCCGCGCCAGCAGTTCCCGGGGATTGAACGGCTTGGACAGGTAATCGTCCGCGCCCATTTCCAGGCCGACGATGCGGTCGATTTCTTCCGCCTTGGCCGTCAGCATGATGATGGGGGTGTTGTCGTGACCACCGCGCAGCCGGCGACAGATGGACAGGCCATCTTCTCCAGGCAGCATCAGATCCAGCACGAGCAGGTCGAAGTGCTCGCGTTGCCAGAGTTTGCCCATCTCTTTGGCGTCTTCGGCAACGAAAACGTTGAATCCCTGCTCGGATAAATACCGACGCAGCAAATCGCGCAAGCGCGGATCATCGTCGACGACGAGGATTTTTCGGGTGGGGGTGGTGTTTTGCGTATTCATGGCCGGAAATGTAACAGTGGCAAGAACCAGCGGCTAGTGGGCGTTCACAAGATATTACACATTGCGATCCATGGTTGAAATCCCCCTGGCATCCCCCTGATAACCGGGGGCGGAGCCGCGGTATTTCGTACAATCTGCACCTATGGAACTAAACCTGCTGGCTTTGGAAACTTCTTCGTCCCGTTGCGGCGTGGCCCTGTTGCGGGCGGTTGACGGCCGCCTGGAGGTCAGCGTCAGGGAGCATGAAGGCTCCCAGGAGCACGCGGAACGGCTCTTGCCCATGGCCAACGAACTGCTGGCGGCGTCCGGATTGGAGCCTGCCGCCTTGCACGCGGTGGCATTCGGCCAGGGGCCGGGCGGATTCACCGGCTTGCGGGTGGCCTGCGGGGTGGCTCAAGGGATGGGCCTGGGCCTGGGCATCCCGGTACTTCCCATTGTCTCTCATCAGGCGGTCGCCGCACAGGTGGAGGCCACGGCGGCGCACGCGATCGTGGTGGCGCTGGATGCCCGCATGAACGAAGTCTATCTGGCCGTCTACCGCCAGGCGGGCGTTTCGGATGGTGAAATTTCCTGGGAAATCCTGCAGGCGCCGCTGCTGATTGCGGCGGCCGAAGTCGTGCCCTGGACTGCCCATCACCTGCCGGCCTGGTCGGCCTGCGCGGGCCAGCCGCTGGAACTGCTGCTGGCCGGCGACGCGTGGGACGCCTACGCGTCCGACATGCAGCATCCCGCTCAGTGGCGCCGCGCCGATGGCGCCAGGCGGCCGGAAGCGGCCAGCGTCGCCCGCCTGGCGCGGCAGGGCTGGATGCGGGGCGAGGCCGTGGCGCCCGAGCTGGCCGCGCCGCTCTACGTGCGCGACAAGGTGGCATTCACCACCGCCGAGCGCATGCGCGGCGAGGGCGGCAATCCCAAGGCCCAGCCGTCGCTGACTCCCTGGGTGCCCCAGCCATTGACCGACGCAGACCTGGACGACGTCGTGGCGCTGGAGGCGCACGTGCAGGCTTTTCCCTGGACGCGCGGCAATTTTGCCGATGCCCTGGCGGCGGGCTATGGCGCCTGGGTGCTGCGGCGCGAGGGCAAGCTGGTCGGATTCTGCGTGCTCATGTTCGCGCCGGACGTGGCGCACCTGCTGGTGATCGCCGTGGCCAAGCCGCTGCACCGCCAGGGCTTGGGCGGCGTGTTGCTCGACTGGTGCGAGCAGCAGGCGCGTGAACGCGGCGTGGAGGGCGTGCTGCTGGAAGTGCGCCCGTCCAACGAGTCGGCCATCAGTTTCTACAAACGGCACGGCTATCTGCAGATCGGCGTGCGCCGGGGCTATTACCCGGCTGAGAAGGGCGGCCGGGAAGATGCCCTGGTCATGCAGAAGCGTTTCGCGGCGGATGGAGCGGCGGCATGAGCCAACCTACCGCAGCGCCGCCGTCGGCTGCGCCCCGCGTCAATCCGCTGCAGCGCATCTGGCTGCGCGAGATCGGCATGGAGCGGCTGTGGCTACGGCCGGCGCCTGTGTCCAGTCGGCCGCCGGTTGAGCCGCAAGCCATTGTTTCCAAAGAAATTTTGACGGAAGGCGCGCAAGTGCCCGCGGTCAAGGCGCCGCTTGCACAGCAACCTGCCGAGGCCGCAGCCTTGGCGTCGCCGCCGCTGGCTTCCGCGCCGCTGGCTTCCGAATCGCCGGTTCCGTTGGCGCCGGCCGCCGTGGCTTCGGTTCCCGCCGAACCTGCTTCCGGTCGTCCCGGCATACCGGCTTCGATCCTGAACCGCAGCGGCCCGCCGCCGCGTCCTGTTCCCAAGGCGGCGGAGGAGGCTGCGCCGCCGCCGCCGGTGCCGGTGGCCGAAGCGATCCGCAATTCCACGCTGGAAGAAATGCACGACCAGGTCGTCGCCTGCGCCGCCTGTGGCCTGTGCAAGGGCCGCCGCAACGCGGTCTTCGGCCATGGCGGCCAGCCCACGCGCTGGCTGGTGGTGGGCGAGGCGCCCGGCGAGCAAGAGGACCGGCAGGGGCAGCCCTTCGTGGGCCGTTCGGGCCAGTTGTTGGACGCCATGTTGTCGTCGGTGTCCATGAGCCGCGAGCGCGACGTGTTCATCACCAATGTCATCAAGTGCCGCCCGCCCGGCAACCGCAATCCCAAGCCGGAGGAAATCGCGGCTTGCAGCCCCTATCTGATGCGTCAGATCGCGCTGCTCAAGCCCGAGCGGATCCTGGTGCTGGGCCGTTTCGCCGCCCAGACGCTGCTGGGCACCGATGCCACGATAGGCAACCTGCGCGGGCGCATCCACCAGTTGAAAACGGACGAAGGGGTGGAGATTCCAGTGGTCGTCAGCTACCACCCAGCCTACCTGCTGCGCAGCCCCAGCGAGAAGGCGCGCGCCTGGCAGGACTTGCGCCTGGCGGTGGCGCAGCTGGGCTAAGTGCGGCGCGGCTGACCTTCGGGCGAAGAAAAACCGGGCCTCGGCCCGGTTTTGTCATCGCTGGGGAACCTCCGCGCCTAGTGCGAGGAGTCCAGCGCGCGACCGTGGCCTTCCTGGCCGATCTGGTCGTGCAGTTCGGGGTTGGCCTGCAGATTGCGCTTGCTCCAGCGCATGAAGACCACCATCAGCACCGCGACCACGGTGCCGAAGATCACGATGATGATGTTGATGGGCAACTGCAGCCACAGCAGCAACGTGTACATGGCCACCATCAGCAGGATGTTGAGCTGTTCGTTGAAGTTCTGCACGGCGATGGAATGGCCCGCCGACAGCAGCACGTGGCCGCGGTGCTGCAGCAGCGCGTTCATCGGCACCACGAAGAAGCCGGCCAGGCCGCCCGTGATCAACAGCAGCAGGTAGACGCTCCAGGGCGAGTAGACCAGCGGCATCAGCAGCACCACCAGGCCCATGGCGGCGCCGACCGGCAGCACGGCCAGCGCGCGCCGCAGCGGAATGCGGCCAGCCAGGATGGAGCCGACCACCGTGCCCAGGGCGGCCACGCCCATCAGCATGGAGGCCTTGTCCAACTGGTATCCCAGGTGGCTGCGGCCCCATTCGATGACGATCAGTTGCAGCGTCGCGCCCGCGCCCCAGAACAGGGTGGTGACGGCCAGCGAGATCTGGCCCAGCTTGTCTTTCCAGAGCACACAGACATAGCCCCAGAACGTGCGGATGAGCCGGACCGGGTTCTTTTGCTGCGGCGGGTAGCGCACGTGGGTGTGCGGAATAAGCAGGTTGCACAGCGCCGCCAGCAGGTAGACGAAGGCGATGACCAGGATCGCGGCTTCGGCCGGCGTGTGGACCAGTTTGCCGATGAAGGAATGGCTGAGCAGGGCGCTGGAGACGGAGGACGAAATCAACAGGCCGCCCAGCACCGTGCCCAGGATGATGGAGAAGACCGTCAGGCCCTCGATCCAGCTATTGCCCTTGACCAGCATGGTCGGGGGCAGCATTTCGGTGACGATCCCGTACTTGGCGGGGGAGTAGGCCGCGGCGCCGATGCCGACGATGGCGTATGCCGCGCAGATCAGGTAGGTCTGGTACTGGGGGGCGACGCCGATGCTGGCATACGAGAACATCAGCATGCAGCCGACCACCTTCAGCGCGTTGGTCGAGAACATTACGCGGCCCTTGGGGAAGGAGTCCGCCAGCGCCCCGACAAAGGCAGCCAGGACCACATAGGCCAGCGCGAACGACCACTTCATCATGGGCGCCATCCAGTCCGGCCCATGCAGCTCCTGTATCAAGGCGATGGCTGCAATGAACAGCGCGTTGTCCGCCAATGACGAGAAGGCCTGCGCGGCCATGACCAGATAGAAACCACGTTTCAAGAATGTCCCCGTTCTTAGGCCTGGCCCCGGCCAGTCCGCGTGAAAATTTATGTGTCGCGCAAAAAAGTGTCAGGGAGTATAGCCGGTGGCTCGGCGGTGGCCATTGAGCGTTTGCCCGCGGGTTGACCGGCGGCAAGCACTCAGGGACAACTCGTCTTGACCCTTGCTGACGTTTGGGGACAGACTGCCTGCGGTATCATACGACCCATATGTACGCCGGCCCTCCTGGGCCGGTTTGCAATCTGTGCGGCAGGTCCGTTAACGCCTTTCGTTCAACCCACCCCGTCGTCATCGTACTGTGCGTCTTACTCAGCTAAAACTCGCCGGCTTCAAGTCCTTCGTCGATCCCACCGTGATTCCCGTGCCCAGCCAGCTGGTGGGCGTGGTGGGTCCCAACGGCTGCGGAAAATCGAACATTATTGACGCCGTGCGCTGGGTGCTGGGCGAGGCCAAGGCCTCGGAACTGCGCGGCGAGTCCATGCAGGACGTCATTTTCAACGGCTCCGGCAACCGCAAGCCGGCGGCGCGGGCCTCGGTGGAAATGGTGTTCGACAACAGCGAAGGGCGCGCCGCCGGCCAGTGGAGCACCTACGCCGAAATCGCCGTGCGCCGCGTGCTGACCCGCGACGGCACCAGCAGCTACTTCGTCAACAACCAGCAGGTCCGCCGCCGCGACATCCACGACATCTTCCTGGGCACCGGCCTGGGCGCCCGCGGCTACGCCATCATCGGCCAGGGCATGATCAACCGCCTGATCGAGGCGCGTCCCGAAGAATTGCGGGTGTTCCTGGAAGAAGCGGCCGGGGTGTCACGCTACAAGGAACGGCGTCGCGAGACCGAAAACCGCCTGTCCGACACGCGCGAGAACCTGACCCGCGTCGAAGACATCCTGCGCGAACTCAACAGCCAGCTTGAAAAGCTGGAAGCGCAGGCCGAAGTGGCCACGCGCTACCGCGAGCTCCAGGCCGACGGCGAAAAGAAGCAGCACGCGCTGTGGTTCCTGAAGGAAACCGGCGCGCGCGAAGAGCGCGCCAAGAAGGCCCAGGAGATGGCGCAGGCCCAGAACGAGCTGGAAGCCGCCATCGCCGGCCTGCGCGCCGGCGAGGCCGCGCTCGAATCCCGGCGCCAGGCCCATTACGCCGCCAGCGATGCGGTGCATACCGCCCAGGGCGGGCTGTACGAGGCCAACGCCCAGGTCAGCCGCCTGGAAGCCGAAATCCGCCACGTGGTGGATTCCCGCAACCGCCTGCAAGCGCGCCGCGACCAGTTGCAGCAGCAGATCGGCGAGTGGACCGCCCAGCGCGAACATTGCACCGAACAAATTGCCCAGGCCGAGGAAGACCTGGCCGCCGGCGCCGCCCGCACCGAAGAGGCGCGCGCCAAGGCCGAGGATGCCCAGGCCGCGCTGCCGGCCGTGGAGCAGCGCGTGCGCGAAGCCGCCTCGGGGCGCGACGAGATGCGCGCCGCACTGGCCCGCGTCGAACAGAATCTGGCCCTGGTGGCCCAGTCGCAGCGCGACGCCGACCGCCAGATGCAGGCGCTGGAGCAGCGCCGCGAACGTTTGCAGCAGGACTTGCGTGAGCTGCACAGCCCCGATCCGGTGCGCTTGGAGCAACTGGCCGGCGACCGCGTCGCCGGCGAAGACCAGCTCGAGGAAGCCCAGGAAGAGCTGGCCACCCTGGAAGGCCGCGTGCCGGAAGCGGACGCCGAGCGCAGCCGCGCCCAGGCAGCCGCCCAGACCGACGTGCAGAACCTCGCGCGCCTGGAGGCCCGCCTGTCGGCCCTGGTGAAACTGCAGGAAGACGTGCAGAAGCAGGGCGCGCTGGAACCCTGGCTGGCCAAACATGAGCTGGCCGGGTTGTCGCGCCTGTGGCAGAAACTGCACATCGAACCCGGTTGGGAAACCGCCCTGGAAGCCGCCTTGCGCGAGCGCATGGCCTCCATGGAAGTGCGCAACCTGGATTGGGCCCGCGCCTTCGCCGAGGATGCGCCGCCTGCTCGTCTGGCCTTCTACCAACTGCCCGTCGCCGCGCCGGCGCCCGCCGCGCCTGCCGGACTGACGCCCTTGGCCAGCCTGCTGCGCATCACCGATCCCGACCTGCGCACCTTGCTGAACGAGTGGCTGGGCGGCATCTATACCGCCACCGACGTGACCCAGGCCCTGGCCATGCGCGCCAGCCTGCCCGCGGGCAGCGCCTGCGTGGTCAAGGCCGGCCACCTGGTCGATGCCCACAGCGTGCGCTTCTACGCCCCGGATTCCGAACAAGCCGGCCTGTTGGCGCGCCAGCAGGAAATCGAGAACCTGCAACGCGAGATCAAGGCGCAGCAGCTGATTGCCGACCAGGCGCGCGCCGCGGTCGCCCGCGCCGAAGTCGCCTGGCAGCAGGTGTCCCAGGCCATCGCCCCGGCGCGCCAGCGCGTGGCGGAAGTCACCCGCCGGGTGCATGACATCCAGCTGGAGCACTCGCGCCTGCAGCAGCAGGCCGAGCAATCCGGCGAGCGCGCCTCGCGCCTGCGCCAGGACCTGGAAGAGATCAAGGTCCAGGAAGAAGACCTGCGCGCCGCCCGCGAAGAGGCCGAGGCCCGCTTCGAGGCGCTGGACGAAGAACTGGCCGAACACCAATCGCGTTTTGCCGACGCCGAGATCGACGGCGAAACCCTGGCAGCCCAGGCCGAAGCGGCCCGCGCCGGCCTGCGCGAATTGGAACGCGCCGCCCAGGAAGCCGAATTCGCCGAACGCGGCATCCAGGTCCGCATCACCGACCTGCAACGCAACCAGCAGTTGGCCGCCGACCAGAGCCAGCGCGGCAGCGTCGAGCTGGAACAGCTGCTGGTGGACCTGGCCGAGCTGGACGCTTCGGCGTCCCAGGCCGGCCTGCAGGACGCCCTGGAAGCCCGCGCCGAGCGCGAGGAAGCGCTGTCGCGCGCGCGCCAGGAACTTGAAAACCTGGCGGCCCTGCTGCGCGGCGCGGACGAAGACCGCCTGCAGCAGGAGCAGACGCTGGAACCGCGGCGCGCCCGCATCATGGAACTGCAACTGCAGGAACAGGCCGCCCGCCTGGCCGAGGAACAGTTCACCGAACAGCTGAATGCGCGCGAAGTCGACCGCGAGGCGCTGGCCCAGGATCTGGCCAACCAGCCCGACGAATGGCGCCGCGCCAGTTGGCTGCAGTCGGAAGTCGGCCGCATTTCGCGCCAGATCGAATCCCTGGGCTCGGTCAACCTGGCCGCACTGGACGAATTGAACACCTCGCGCGAGCGCAAGGGTTTCCTGGATTCGCAGAACCAGGACCTGATGAGCGCCATCGAGACCCTCGAGGACGCGATCCGCAAGATCGACCGAGAGACCCGCGAGCTGCTGCAAGAGACCTTCAACGTGGTCAACGGCCACTTCGGCGAACTGTTCCCCAAGCTGTTCGGCGGCGGCGAAGCCAAGCTGAGCATGACGGGCGAGGAAATCCTCGACGCCGGCGTGCAGGTCATGGCCCAGCCTCCCGGCAAGCGCAACAGCACCATCCATCTGCTGTCCGGCGGCGAAAAGGCCCTGACCGCGACCGCTCTGGTGTTCGCGCTGTTCAAGCTCAACCCCGCGCCGTTCTGCCTGCTGGACGAGGTGGATGCGCCGCTGGACGACGCCAACACGGAGCGCTACGCGAATCTGGTCGCCAATATGAGCGAGCAGACCCAGTTCCTGTTCATCTCGCACAACAAGATCGCAATGCAGATGGCCAAGCAACTGATCGGTGTAACCATGCAAGAGCAAGGGGTTTCGCGTATCGTTGCGGTAGACATAGACTCGGCCGTCCAGATGATGGCCTCCGAAGCGGCATAAACCCAATATTCAGAAGGGCGTCGGGGTTTCGGCGCGGGATTTATACATGAGTGATTTGCAGATCGGGCTGATAGCCCTGGGCGTATTGCTGATACTGCTTGTGCTGGGATTCAACTGGTGGCAGGACCGGCGTGTCCGGCGCAAGATGCAGACCCATTTCCCCTCCACCGAGCAGGATCCGCTGTTGGGGGCGGGCGCGGCAGCCGGCGCCTCGTCGGCGACGGGCGCCGCGGCGG
>NZ_JBARYB010000259.1:0-6011 GCF_049647645.1 Achromobacter sp. | reverse complement strand
GTATCGGCGCGCAGGCCGCGCCACGGACGCGTCAGCACGGGCACGCCGGCCGAACAGCGGACCGGCCCGCCCTCGGCCGACACCACGGCCACCTCATAAGCGCCCGGCACCAGTTCGGCGGCGATCTGAAAGACTGACAGCGGCCCGGCCAGGTCGAGCAGCTGGAAGTTGGGCACGGGTAGGATGCAGACGCGGTGAGTCATGGCATGAAACGAGGGAAAATAGTCATTCTTGCCATAGTTTCAGGCGCTAGAGTGGGGCCTGTCAATACTCCGGACCTGCCACTGCCATGAACGCTTCCTCGCGCGGCCTGCGCAATGCCCGCATCCTCGCCGTCTGCCAAGGCCTGTACATCGCGGCGATCTCCATCGACCTGACCTTGACGGCGCTGACCGGCCAGATGCTGGCGCCGCATCCGGCGCTGGCGACGCTGCCCTTCGCGCTGATCACGGTGGCGGGCGCCGCGGTCACCTGGTATGCCTCGCTGCTCATGCAGCGCATCGGCCGCCGCGCCGGCTTCATATTGGGATCGCTGGCGGGCGCGGCCGGCGGCCTGATTTCCGTGGCCGCGGTCTTCGCCAGCGACTTCTGGCTCTTTTGCCTGGGCACGGCGCTGGTCGGCGTGTTCCAGGCCTTCGCGCAGTACTACCGGCTCGCCGCCGCCGACGCGGTGCCCGCCGAAGCCAAGAGCCGCGCCATCTCCGTGGTCCTGACGGGCGGCGTGATCGCGGCCATTGCGGGGCCGGCGCTGGCGGCCTGGGCCAAGGACATCTTTCCTGCCGCGATCTTCTCCGGCGCCTATCTGATGGTGGCCCTGCTGGGAGCGGCCAGCGCGCTGCTGCTGCTCGCCTACCGCGACCAGGACGGCGACGGCGGCCAACCCGCCGACACGCAGGTCGCGGGCCTGCCGGCCCGCCCCTTGGGCGAGGTCATGCGGCAACCGATATTCGTGGCGGCGCTGGCCAACAATGTCGTGGGGTCGGTCTCGATGATGTTCGTCATGACGGCCGCGCCGCTGGCTGCCGTGGCCTGCCAGCACAGCATCGCCGACGGCGCCAGCATCATGCAGTGGCACCTCATCGGCATGTACGCCCCGGCTTTCTTCGCCGGCGCACTGATCAACCGGCTGGGGCTGCCCCGCGTGCTCGGCATGGGCATGGCGCTGAACGCGGCCTGCTCGCTGATCGCGATGCAATCGACTTCGCTCACGGCCTTCCATGCGGCGCTGTTCTGCCTGGGCGTGGGCTGGAACTTC
The DNA here is from genome assembly GCF_049647645.1 of Achromobacter sp. Classification (GTDB taxonomy): domain Bacteria; phylum Pseudomonadota; class Gammaproteobacteria; order Burkholderiales; family Burkholderiaceae_B; genus Achromobacter. Next base: position 4,756 of record NZ_JBARYB010000259.1, on the reverse strand, counting down.
ATGTTCGTCGGCGGTACCACGCTGCTGGCCCAGTCCTACCGCCCCGCCGAACGGGCGCGGGTGCAAGGGGCCGCAGAAATGCTGCGCTATGCCACCACCGCCCTGGCCACGCTGGCGGCCGGACCGGCGCTAGCGCGGATGGGCTGGGAAACCCTGAATGCCGCCATGCTGCCCATCGTGGGCCTGGCCGCGCTCATGACCGGATGGTGGGCGCTGTCGCGCAGGACCGAGCAGGTCGCTGCCTGACCATGCCGGCGGCTTCTAGTCCTGCGGTTCCTGCTTGCGCCGGTAGAACGCCAGCACTTCTTCCAGTTCCCGGGTCCGCGCAAACGGCGGCAGCCCGCGCCACAGGCGCTTGCCATAAGGCTTCTCGACCAGGCGGGCATCGCCCACCATGAGCACGCCCCAATCCGACTCCGTGCGGATCAACCGGCCCGCGCCCTGCTTGAGCGAGATTGCGGCTTCGGGCAACTGGTATTCCGAAAACGGATTGCCGCCCTGGGCGCGGCAGGCGCGCAGCCGCGCCTCGATGACCGGATCGTCGGGCGGCGCGAACGGCAGCTTGTCGATCGCCACCAGCGTCAGCACGTCGCCGGGCAGGTCTATGCCTTCCCAGAAACTGGCGCTGCCCACCAGCACCGGATGATCCAGCTTGCAGAAACGGTCCAGCAGGTCGCGGCGCGTGCCCTCGCCCTGCTTGAGCAAGGGCCACTCGTGGCCGGCATCGTCGAAAGCGTCGGCCAGCAGGTTGGCGACCTTGTCCACGGCGCGCAGCGTCGTGCACAGCACCAGCGTGCCGCCGGGACTGGCCTCCAGCAGCGGCAACAGCGTCTGCACGAAACGATCGAGAAACTGCGGCGATTGCGGTTCGGGCATGCCGCGCGGCACGAACAGCAAGGCTTGTTCGGGATAGTCGAAGGGCGACTCCCACTTGCCCGTGCGCGCCTTCTCCAGTCCAAGCTGGCTGGTGAAGTGGGTGAACTCGCCGTTCACGGACAAGGTGGCCGAAGTCATGATCCAGGCCTGGCCCGGCTTGCGGTATTTGGAAAAGGCCTGGGCCACCGACAGCGGCGCCGAATGCAGGCGCACGTGATGCTGGCCGTGCTCGACCCAGCGCACCGCGGGCCCGGACCATTGTTCCGCGGCGGCAGCGCCTTCCAGGATCGCGACGGGGGTGGAGAGTCCGTCGCCCAACGCCGATTGCACCGCGGGATCGGGCGCCTGGTCGTCGCGGCCCCAGCCTTCGTCGCCGTGATCCGCGGTCGCCCGTCCTGGCGTGGCCCAGCGCTTGAGCCGCACCGAGATCTCGGCGCCGCTGCGCGCGGCCGCCATCAGGTCCGGGTGCTTTTCGGCCACCGCGCCCAGCGCCTTCGTGGCGCCGTCCACGGCCTCGCGCAGCGCCAATAGCGCTTCGTCGAATTCCTCGGGGTTGGGGATGGCCTCGAAGGTGGCCTTGCGGCCAGGCATCTTGTCCAGCGGCGCACAGACCAGGCGCAGCTCGCGCGCCGCCGTTTCCACATGACGGCTGACGTCGCTCCATTTGGCGGCCTCACGCGCATAGGCCAGGCCGGCCGCCTCCATCGCGCGGCCGAAATCCAGCAGTTGGTGCGTGGACACGCTGCTGCCCAGGAAGCGGGTGGCGGTATCCGGCAACTGGTGCGCTTCGTCGAAGATCACGGTGTCCGCCTCGGGCAGCAGATCGGTCACGCCTTCTTCGCGCAGCACCAGGTCGGCCATGAACAAGGCGTGGTTGACGACCACCACGTCGGCTTCTTGCGCCTGGCGGCGCGCCTTCACCACGAAGCAGTCGCGGATGCGCGGACATTCCTGGCCCAGGCAGTTCTCGCGCGTGGAGGTCACGCGCTGCCAGATGTCGGCGTCTTCCGGCACCTGCGCCAGGTCGCCGCGATCACCCGTCTTGGAAATGCCGGCGAACACCTGGATCTGACGCAGTTGCTGGATTTCGGTGCGCGATTTCAAGGCGCGTTCGTCGCCCTGCAGGCGGTCCAGGTGGTAATGGCAGACGTAGTTGCCGCGGCCCTTGAGCAGCGCGGCGGTCACCGGCGCGGCCAGCGCCGCGCGCACGCGCGGCAGGTCGCGGGCGAAAAGCTGGTCCTGCAGGGTGCGGGTGCCGGTGGAAATCAGCACCTTGCCGCCCTGGATGAAGGCGGGTACAAGATAGGCCCAGGTCTTGCCGATGCCGGTGCCCGCCTCGGCCACCAAGGTGGCGCGGTCCTGGATGGCCTGCCCTATGGCTTGCGAGAGTTCAACCTGCGAGGGGCGCGGCTTGTAGCCGGGCATGGCCGTGGCCAGAGGCCCGTCGGCGTCGAAGAATTCGGAGATGTCCAGGTCCAGCATAGCGAGTCAACGGTGAACCGGTGCCGGTTACGGTTCGGGCGCCAGACACTTGTGTGGGAAAGGACCAAATGATACCCGCTGCCGAGCTGGGGATTGGCCGCCATGTCGCCGCAAGGGGGACATATCCGTCCACCCTGGCACGTCTTGTAACAGCAGCTTATGGCACAATCCGCCCCTTGTTTTTCCTTTTTGTCGTCGTATCGAGATGTCTGAAACTTCCGCTATCACGTACGTCGCCGCCGGCGTCGACAACGCCCGCATCGTCGCGCAGCTCGCCACCGAGCTGGGCGCGCGCGCCTCCCAGATCGCCTCGGCGGTGGAACTGCTGGACGATGGCGCCACCGTGCCCTTCATCGCCCGCTATCGCAAGGAAGCCACCGGCGGCCTGGACGATACCGTGCTGCGCAATCTCGAAGTGCGCCTGGGCTATCTGCGCGAACTCGAAGAGCGCCGCGGGTCCATACTTGAATCCATCTCGCAGCAGGGCAAGCTCACGCCCGGGCTGCAGCAGGAAATCGCCACGGCGGACACCAAGCAGCGCCTGGAAGACTTGTACGCGCCGTACAAGCCCAAGCGCCGCACCCGCGCCCAGATCGCCCGCGAAGCGGGCCTGGAGCCGCTGGCCGACGGCATCCTGGCCGATCCTGCCTGCGACCCCGCCGCGCTGGCCGCGCAATACCTGAATCCCGAAGCGTCCATCAACGACGCCAAGGCCGCGCTCGACGGCGCGCGCGACATCCTCGCCGAGCGCTACGCGGAAAACGCGGACCTGCTGGCCGACATGCGCGAGCACCTGTGGTCCACCGGCCTGATCCATTCCAAGATGGTCGACGGCAAGGAAACCGAGGGCGCCAATTTCCGCGACTGGTTCGACTTCAACGAGCCGCTGCGCACCCTGCCCTCGCACCGCATCCTGGCGCTACTGCGCGGCCGCCAGCAAGGCGTGCTGGAACTGCGCCTGGGACTGGAAGCCGACCTGGAAGCGCAGACGCCGCACCCCTGCGTGGCCCGCATCGCCGGCTTCCTGAAGCTGGGCAACGGCCTGTTCGCGCTGGACGCCACGCCGCGCGCCCGCTGGCTCGGCGAAGTCTGCCGCTGGACCTGGCGCGTGAAGCTGCTGACGGCGTTCGAAAGCGAGCTGGTCGGCCGCCTGCGCGAAAGCGGCGAAGCCGAAGCCATCCGCGTGTTCGCCGCCAACCTGAAAGACCTGCTGCTGGCCGCGCCCGCCGGCCCCAAGGCCGTGCTGGGCCTGGACCCCGGCATCCGCACCGGCTGCAAGGTCGCCGTGATCGACCAGACCGGCAAGGTCGTGGACACCACCACCGTCTACCCGTTCGAACCGCGCCGCGACCGCGAAGGCACCATCAACACGCTGGCCGCCCTGGTGGCCCGCCATAAGGTCGACCTGATCGCCATCGGCAACGGCACCGCCTCGCGCGAAAGCGAAAAACTGGTGGGCGACATGATGGAACGCTTCCCGGACCTGAAGGTCACCCGCGTGGTGGTCTCCGAAGCCGGCGCCTCCGTCTATTCCGCGTCCGAAACCGCCGCCCTGGAATTCCCCGACCTGGACGTGACGCTGCGCGGCGCCGTGTCCATCGCGCGCCGCCTGCAGGATCCGCTGGCCGAATTGGTCAAGATCGATCCCAAGGCCATCGGAGTGGGCCAGTACCAGCACGACGTCAACCAGCGCGAGCTGGCGCGTTCGCTGGACGCCGTGGTCGAGGATTGCGTGAACGCCGTGGGCGTGGACGTGAACACCGCGTCCGCCGCCCTGCTGGCCCGCGTGTCCGGCCTGAATTCGCTGCTGGCCAAGAACATCGTTGCCTGGCGCGACGAGAACGGCGCCTTCCCGACCCGCGAGATCCTGCGCAAGGTGCCGCGCTTTGGCGACAAGGCGTTTGAGCAGGCCGCCGGCTTCCTGCGCATTCCCAACGGCGACAATCCGCTGGACGCTTCGTCGGTCCACCCCGAAGCCTATCCGGTAGTGGAACGCATCGTCGCCAAGATCAAGGCCGAAGTGAAGCAGATCATCGGCCAGCGCGAAGCCCTCAAGGGCGTGTCGCCGTCGGACTTCACCGACGAGCGCTTCGGCTTGCCGACGGTGCGCGACATCTTCGCCGAACTGGAAAAGCCGGGCCGCGATCCGCGTCCGGAATTCAAGACGGCGCAGTTCAAGGAAGGCGTCGAGACCCTGAACGACCTGTACCCGGGCATGGTGCTGGAAGGCGTCGTGACCAACGTGGCCAACTTCGGCGCGTTCGTGGACATCGGCGTGCACCAGGATGGCCTGGTCCACATTTCGGCCCTGGCTGAAAAGTTCGTGAAGGATCCGCGCGACGTCGTGCGAGTGGGCCAGACGGTCAGCGTGAAGGTGCTGGAAGTGGACGCGGCGCGC
>NZ_JBARYB010000258.1:0-18362 GCF_049647645.1 Achromobacter sp. | reverse complement strand
CCGCGAACCTGGCATGGGTGGCGATGCCCCCCGCGCCCAGCCCGGCCAGCCGGCGCCGGTCGATCCCGGCAGCGATGCCGACGATACCGAAGAACCCGATCCCGCCTGCGAGGTGGTCATCGAGATCAACTTCGCCGAAGCCGTGCGTGGCGCCGACCTGCTGCCCTACATGCAAAGCCTGCGCCACGTCGGCCGCAAGCCCATGCGCGTATTCGCCGAAACCGACCAGCGTCGCCACCGCGCGCGGGTCCACGGCGGCGAATCCTATGCGTCCATGCAACTGGCCGTGCTGCTGGCCAACCGCAGCGGTCCGCTGACCGCCATTGAATGGTCCCAAGCCTGGGCCCGCGCCCAGGACATGGCCGAGCGTTTCGACGCCACCATCGAAGGTCCGGACCAGCAAGCCGTGCTTGAGCAAGGCGCCCGCCTGGACGACACTTGCGCCGCCCTGGATACCCAGGTCGGCCTGACCCTGCTGCTGGGCGCCGCCCAGCCCGCTGCCGAAGTCCTGTCCGTGGCGCGCGACCTCGGCTTCGTCGCCGACGGCAGCCGCCTGGCCTGGCCTGCGGAAAACGGCGTGGCCCGCTTCACGCTGGCGCGCGGCGACGGCGCGGCCTTCGATGCCGGCATGGGTGGAATCGAACGCCTGTACCTGCTGCTGGACGTGCCCTGCAGTCCGGCGGACGCCCGCGCCTTCGGCCGCATGGTCGACGTGGGCCGCGACCTGGCCGCCCGCCTGCGCGCGGATCTGGTCGACGACCAGGGCAAGCCGCTGGCCGATGGTTCGGAAACGGTCATCGATGAACGGCTCCAGGTGCTGTTCGGCCAACTTGAACAAGCGGGCCTGCCCGCCGGCAGCGAGCGCGCACTAAGGGTGTTTGCGTAAATGAACAGCACGTCTGGCGGTGAAAACGCGGCGCAAGCCGCGGCGCGCCTGCGCGCCGAAATCGAACAGCACAACGTCCGCTATTACGTCTACGACGAGCCCTCGATCTCGGATGCCGAGTATGACGGGCTGATGCGCGAACTGCAGGCCCTCGAGGCCGAGCACCCGGAGCTGGTGACGCCGGAGTCGCCTACGCAGCGCGTGGGCGCGGCGCCGGTCTCCGCCTTCGGCAGCGTGCGCCACGTGGTGCCCATGCTGTCCCTGGGCAACGCCTTCGACGAAGAGGACGTGGTGGCTTTCGACCGCCGCGTTACCGACACGCTGCGCGGCGCGGGCCTGCTGGGGCCTGCACAGAAAGCCGACTACTTCTGCGAACTCAAGCTGGACGGCCTGGCGATCAGCCTGCGCTACGAGGATGGCCGCCTGGTGCAGGCCGCCACTCGTGGCGACGGCCAGACGGGCGAGGACGTTACCTCGAACATCCGCACCATCAAGGCGATTCCGCTGCAGCTCAAGGGGACCTTCCCCAAGGTGCTGGAAGTCCGCGGCGAAGTCCTGATGAACCGCGCCGACTTCGAAAAGCTGAACCAAGCCCAGGCCAAGCGCGACGAAAAGGTCTTCGTCAATCCGCGCAATGCCGCCGCAGGCAGCCTGCGCCAGCTGGATCCGCGCATCACCGCCAAGCGGCCGCTGCGCTTCTTCGCCTATGGCTGGGGCGAGGTCCAGGGCCTGGCGGGCGCGCAGGGCGGCCAGTTCGCCGAAGCGTCGGCGGGCGTGGCCGAAGCCTCGCAATTGCCCGAAAAATCTCACGGCGCCATGCTGGACTGGCTGGCCTCGCTGGGCCTGCCGGTCAACGTCAAGCACAACCACCGCGCCAGCGGCGCCGAGGGCCTGATGGCCTTCTACGCCAAGGTCGGCAAGCTGCGGCCCGAGCTGCCCTACGACATCGATGGCGTGGTCTATAAGGTGGATTCGCTGCCCGCGCAGAAGGTGCTGGGCTTCGTGGCGCGCGCGCCGCGCTTCGCGCTGGCGCACAAGTTCGCCGCCGAAGAGGCCACCACCACCTTGCTCGACATCGAGGTGCAGGTGGGCCGCACCGGCGCCATCACGCCGGTCGCGCGCCTGAAACCGGTGTTCGTGGGCGGGGTCACCGTCACCAATGCCACGCTGCATAACGAAGACGAGATCCGCCGCAAGGACGTGCGCATCGGCGACACGGTCATCGTGCGCCGCGCGGGCGACGTGATCCCTGAAGTGCTGGGCCCGGTGCTGGAAAAGCGGCCGGACGACGCCCGCGAATTCGTCATGCCCACGGCTTGTCCGATTTGCGGCTCCGCCATCGAACGCCTGGAAGACGAGACCATCGCGCGCTGCACCGGCGGCCTGTTCTGCGGCGCGCAACGCAAGCAGACGCTCTGGCATGCCGCCAGCCGCAAGGCGCTGGACATCGAAGGCCTGGGCGAGAAACTGGTGGACCAACTGGTCGACAGCGGCCGGGTCAAGACCCTGGCCGACCTATACAGCCTGCGCCCGCTGGAGCTGGTGGGGCTGGACCGGATGGGCCAGAAGTCCGCCGACAACCTGGTCGCCGCCATCGACAAGGCGCGCGCGCCGGGCTTGAACCGCCTGCTGTACGCGCTGGGCATCCGTCACGTGGGCGAGACCACGGCGCGCGACGTGGCGCGCCATTTCGGCAGCATCGACGCCATCATGGACGCCGACGAAGACGCCTTGTCCTCCGTGCCCGATGTGGGCCCGGTGGTGGCGGCCTCGATTCGCCGCTTCTTCGCCGAGCAGCACAACCGCGACGTGATCGAACAGCTCAAGGCGCAGGGCGTGAACCCCGTGGCCGAGGCGGCGCCGCAAGCGACCACCCTGGCTGGCAAGACCTTCGTGCTGACCGGCACGCTGCCCAACTGGACGCGCGAGGAAGCCTCGATGCGCATCCAGGCCGCCGGCGGCAAGGTCAGCGGCTCGGTATCCAAGAAGACGGCCTATCTGGTGGCCGGCGAAGATTCCGGCAGCAAGCTCGTCAAGGCCCAGGAACTGGGCGTGGCGGTGCTGGACGAAGACGCACTGAAAGCCCTGCTGGGAGAGCAGGGCGGCTGAGGCCGCCCGGCCGCCAGTTCAGATCAGATGGTGCTGCGCGGCATCATGTCGCGGATGGCGGCAGCCGCGCGCTGCAAGGCCGGCAGATGCTGCCGCTTCAATTCGTCGGGTTCGCGCGATCCGAGCACCATGCTGACGCTCAGGCCCGCCACGGCCTTGCCTTCGTGGTTATAGAGCGGCACGGCCACGCCCGCAAAACCGTCCACTAATTCGCTGACCGAGATGCAGTAGCCGTCCTCGCGCACCTGCCGGATCAGCTTGCGCAAGGCGCTGCGCGACACCGTCGTGTAAGGCGTCAGGCGCTTCAGGTCCGCGTTTTCCAGATACTCGTCGAGCGCTTCGTCATCCAGCGTGGACAGCAGCGTGCGGCCCAGCGAATGGGCGTAGGCGGGCAGGCGGCTGCCCACCGACAGGTCCAGCTTGAGCAGCTTGGGGCCTTCCTCGCGTGCCAGGAACACAACGTGTTGCCGGTCCAGCACGCCCAGCGAGCAGGTTTCGCCCACGGTCTGCGCGACTTCGCGCATGGTCGCCCGGGTCAGCTTGGGCAGGCTCAGCGAGGCGAAATAGGCGTATCCCAGGTCCATGACCTTGGGCGTGGGCGAGAAATTCCTGCCGTCCAGGCGTACATAGCCCAGCTTTTCCAGGGTCAGCAGGATGCGCCGCGACGCCGCGCGCGTCACGTCCAGCTGTTCGGCGGCTTCCTGCACGGTCACGCTGGCCACGCCCGTAGCGTAGATCTGCAGCAATTGCAGGCCGTTGGCCAGGCTGTCCAGAAACTCCTCTTTCCTTTCTTTCGGTTCCGGCAATGTCGTGTCCATGTATCGGCGGTCTTGTCGTTGGAAGCCCGATTGTAGTTTGACATCCGCGGCAATCTCCATAAAATGCGAATTAGCGAACAATTGTTCGTTAATTAGATGGGTCGGCCAGGGCACCCGCCCGGTACGTCCCGCAACAACGGAGACATGCCATGTGCAGGAGACTATTGAGCGCCTTGGGCGCATGCGCCCTGGCGGCGGGAATGGCGGCCATTTCCGCCGCCAGCGCGGCCGAGGCCTACCCCAGCAAACCCATCCGCTTCGTGGTGCCCGCCGCGGCCGGCGGACCCACTGAAATCGTCACCCGCCTGCTGGCCGAACGCATGACCCAGAGCATGGGCGTGTCGGTCATCGTCGAGGCCAAGCCCGGCGCCGGCGGCAACATCGGCGCGGATGCCGTGGCCAAGTCGGCCCCGGACGGCTACACCATCCTGATGGGCACGATAGGCACCAACGCCATCAACCAGACCCTGTACCAGTCCATGCCGTTCCAGCCGTTGAAGGACTTCGCGGCGGTAACCCAGGTCGTGTCGTATCCGCTGGTCGTGGTGGTCAATCCCAAGCTGCCCATCTACTCAGTGGCGGACTTGATCGCCTACGCCAAAGCCAACCCCGGCAAACTCAACCGCGCCTCGGGCGGCAGCGGCACTTCCATGCACATGTCCGGCGAACTGTTCAACGAGATGGCCGGCGTGCAGATGCAGCACATCCCCTACAAGGGCAGCCTGCCCGCGCTCACCGATGTGATCGGCGGGCAGGCTGACCTGGCCTTCGACAGCCTGGTCATCGCCCAGCCCCTGATCAAGGCCGGCAAACTGCGCGCCATCGCCGTGACCGGTCCGCAGCGTTCGCCGGCCGCGCCCGACGTGCCGACCGTGGCCGAAACCCTGCCGGGCTACGCCATGACGTCGTGGATCGGCGTGTTCGCGCCCGCCGGCACGCCGCGCCCCATCGTCGAACGCCTGCAGCAGGAAATCGCCCGGGCGCTGGCCGATCCCCGCGTGCGTGAGCAATTGCTCTCGCAGGCGGCCGATCCGGTAGCCAGCAAGCCCGACGACTTCGCCCGCTTCACCGCCGACGAAACCGAGAAGTGGGCGCCCGTGGTCAAGGCGTCCGGCGCATCGGTTTCCTGAATTCCCAACGAGGAGTGATACATGCAGTCCATCGATTTTCAGGCGCGCCGCAAGCGCGTTGCTCAACACGCGCGCGAACTCGGCTTTGACGCCTATCTGGGCACCCGCCAGGGCGCGCTGCATTACCTGAGCGGCGCGTTCATGCCCTGGCGCGGCGCCGTGCTGGTCACCGCAGACGGGCATTGCGAGTTCATCTACTGGGCCATGGACGCCTCGCGGGTGCGGGCCGAAGGCCATCAGATGGAGATGTACGAGTTCGAGTTCTCGGACTTTCCGCAGTTGATACGCCAGCGTCTGGAGCACCACGGATTGACGCGGGGCAAGGTCGCGCTGGACCTGTCGCATCCGGGGGCGGCGCAGGTTGCGCCGGGCATGCTGACGGCCGCCGAATACTTCGACCTGACCAGCCACCTGCCCGACATCAGGTTCGAGAACGGTGTGGACGTGATCGACGACGTCATGCTGATCAAGGATGCGGCCGAGATCGAGCGCCTGCGGCATGCGGCGGAGGTGTCGGACTACGGCTTCGAGCAGGGCATGAACGCGGTGCGGGCAGGGGCGACCGAGAACGAGATCGCCGGCGAAATCGAGCGCGCGATCCGGCGCCGCGGCAGCACCTGGTCCTGGGCCGTAACGGGCGGTACCGAAGTCGGCGCGGGTGAGCGCACCGGATTCCTGCGCGGCGTCACGCAGCAGGCGACCGACCGCGCCATCCAGCCGAATGAATTCGTGATTCTGGACCTGCATCCGCTGCTGGATCTCTACATGGCGGATACCGCCTTGCCCGTGTTCCTGGGCAAACCGGACTCGGCGCAGAGCAAGCTGATCGATTGCTGGGAAGAAACCGTGCAGACCATGCTTGCGTCCCTGACGCCCGGCCGCCCGATAGCGGAGTGCGCCAGCCGTGGCATCGCCGTGTTCGAAAAGCATGGCTTGAGCGAGTTCGGCCTGCCCCTGTTCGGCCATGGCCTGGGCACCTGCGCGCGCACCCGGCCCTTCATCAACCTGCGCAGCCGCGACCTGGTGACGCCCGGCATGGTGGTGGCGCTGGGCACGCACCTGTACCGCCCGGGCCTGGGCGGCATGCGGCTGGAGTACCCGGTGTTGATCGGAGAGCACGGCGCCGAGCCGCTGGTGCGCACCGAGGCCCGCGTGCACCGTCTTCCCTGAACCTAGGCAGGAGCCCCACGATGAATGCGATACCCCTGAGCCCGCTGATCGGCGCGGCCGTGCATGACCTGGATCTGGAAACGCTGGACGACGCGGCGTTCGAGGACGTGAACGCGCTGTTCCTGCGCCATCAGTTGCTGGTCTTCAAGAACCAGCGCCTGTCACCCGAAGGCCAGTTGCGCTTCAGCCGCCGACTGGGCGAGCTGGATGTCCACGTGCTGGCCCAGTACAACCACGCTGAGTATCCCGAGATATTCGTGCTGTCCAACGAGGTCAAGAACGGCGTGCCGGCAGGCATCGCCGACGGCGGTTCGTACTGGCATTCGGATTTCGCTTTCCGCGAATGTCCGGCCAAGGCCACCATCCTCAATGCCCAATTGATTCCGCCGGAAGGCGGCAACACCTTGTTCGTCAATATGTACCGGACCTACGAGGAACTGGACGAGACCACCCAAGCCCAGCTGGCGGGCCTGCGGGCAGTGCACCGCTACCGGCGCAAGAGCACCAAGGCCGATGAGGGCACCCAGGTGAAGATGGACGCCAGCCAACTGGCCGGCACGCCGGACGTGGAACACCCCATCGTGCGCACGCACCCAGAGACAGGGCGCAAGGCACTGTACGTGCATCCCGGCATGACCGCCGAGGTATCCGGTTGGGGCGAGGCCGATAGCCAGGAACTGCTGGAGCGCCTGTTCGCGCATTGCACGCAGGAGCAGTACCAGTACGCGCTGCAATGGGAGCCGGGCGACGTCGTCATGTGGGACAACCGCTGCGTGATGCACAAGGCCACCACCCGCGAACTGCCGGCCAATATGCGGCGCACGATCTACCGCACGACGGTCATGGGCGAGCGTCCCGTCTAGGAGCCGCCGTGGCCGCAATCCAGCCCATCGACCATGCCGCTGGCGTGGCGCAGTTCGACTCCCTGCTGCTGGACAGTGGCGAGGCCTTGGCGCCAGCCCGGCTGGCCTGGACCCGCTACGGTCCGCCGCCAGGGCGCGCGCGCGCCGTGGTGTTGCTGCTGCATGGCATATCGGGTAGCCAGCAGGCCTTGAGGACGGACGAGGGGGAGGTCCATCCCGATGCCGGCTGGGCCAGTCCCTGGTTGGGGCCGGGGGCGGCGCTGGACACGCGCGACACCTGCGTGCTGGTGCCTAACGCGCTGGGTTCCTGCTTTGGCAGCAGCGGTCCCGTCGGCGCCGCTGCCAGCGCCTTTCCCGACGTATCGATCGCCGATGGCGTGCGCCTGCAGGGAGAATGGCTGCGCGCGATCGGCGTTGAGCGGCTGGATGCCGTGGTGGGCTATTCCTTTGGCGGCTACCAGGCGTTCCAGTGGGCAGTGGCCGCGCCGCTACCCGTCGGACGGGTGGTGGCGCTGGCCTCGGCGCCGCGCGGCGGCGGCAGCATGGCGGACGCGCAACGCCTGCGCCGGATTGCCGCCGCCATCGCTGCGGGCGATACGGGTGCCTGGAACGAATGGGTCGAGCTGCGCTGCGCGACCTTGCGCCGCTATGGCTATGCCCAGTGGTTGGCTGACGCCGGCGAGTCCGACGTGGAGCCGCGCCTGCGGGCCGAGGCGCAGGCCTGGGCGGCGCGCTTTTCGCCCTGGTCCATGGCGACGCTAAGGGCGTCGGCTTGCCGCTACGACGCGCGCGGCGCGCTGCTGGAATCGGCCACGCCCGTGCACTGGCTGCGTTGCGCGTCGGACGAGCTGTTCGCGCCGGATGATGCGGGCGCCCAGGCGCAGGTCCCTTATCCCGCCACTATCGTTCAGGTCAACGTAGCGGGGCGCTATGGTCACCTGTCGCCGCTGCTGGAAGGCCGTCTCTGGGATGCGCATCTGAGGCAGGCGCTGGCCTAGCAGGCGGGGGGCGCCGGTCCGGCCCCTGAGAAACCCAGGCAAAAAAAAATGCCCGCGAAAGCGGGCATTTTTCATGTGTGCGGCAAGGCTTACTGGATCTTGGCCTTTTCGCGCAGTTCCTTCTGGTAGTCGGCCAGGGTTTGCTGGCGCAGCATTTCTTCCAGCTGCGGGCGCACCTGGTCGAGCGGCGGGAATTCCACCGGACGGGTGTCGTCGACCATGATGATGTGCCAGCCGAACTGGGTCTGCACCGGCTTGTCGACCAGCTCGCCCTTCTTCAACTGCGTCACGGCTTGCGCGAACGGCTGGACGTAGTTGGTCGGGGGCGCCCAACCCAGGTCGCCACCCTTTTCGGCGCTGCCGGGGTCCTTGGAGTTCTTCTTGGCCAGGTCGTTGAACTTGCTCTTGTTGCTCTTGATCTGGGCCAGCAGGTCGTTCGCCGTCTTCTCGTCTTCGACGAGGATGTGGCGGACCTTGTATTCCATCTTGCCGGCCTGTTCCTTCTTGATCTTCTCGTATTCAGCCGTGACCTTGGCATCCGACACCGGGTGCTTGGCCAGGTAGTCGGCCATCAGGGCGCGGACCAGGATGCCTTGGCGGGCCAGTTCGACTTCGGTCTGGACGTCGGCCTGCTTGGCGATGCCGCTGGATTCGGCGGCTTGCACGAAGATCTGGCGGTTGATCATTTCCTGCTTGACCTGTTCGCGCAGTTGCGGCGAATCGGTGGCGCCCTGGCTGACCAGCAGCTTGACGAATTGATCCAGGCTCTTTTGCGGAATGGCCTTGCCGTTGACGGTAGCCACGTTCTGAGCGAAAGCCGGCACGGCGATGACGCAGGCTGCAGCCAGCATGACGATGCGTTTCATGAATATCCTTTTACTTTCTATTTGGGAGCCTGGGCATCTAGCGCAAGCGCATGAATCGGATAGGGGATCAAATCTTGCAAATGATGATACACCAGCCTATGCCGCGCAACGGCCGAGAGCCCCGCAAAGCAAGGCGCTACGATGATCACGCGATAGTGGCCGGCGCCGTTTTTACTGCCTTCGTGGCCGGCATGCAAATGCGAGTCGTCCAGGATGTCCAGGCTGACGGGTTCCAGGACGGCTAGCCGCTCCCGGATCAGGGAAATGCGGTCGGTGGTGTCTGACATGGGGGTATATGTTTAGTTCCGGCGCGGGCTGGGCGCGCCGGCCGGGGAATCGGGCGGCTTCAGGGCTGGCGGGGCGGGGTGTCGGAGGAAGGGGCCTGTTCCTCCGTCTGGATGTGCTTGCCCAGCCAGATCGACTGGCCGATGACGAAGACCACCATCAGGCCCATCAGGCCGAAGGCCTTGAAGCTGACCCACTGCGACTCGGTGAAGTGGCCGGAAAACGCCACGTACAGGTTGAGCGCGCCCGCAATCAGGAAGAAGCCGGCCCAGACCAGGTTCAGCCGTTCCCAGGCAGCGTCAGGCAGCTGGATCTGTTTTTCCATCAGGCGGCGGATCAGGTTGCGGCCGAACAGCAGGCGCGCAAAGACCAGCGCGCCGCCGAACAGCCAGTACAGCACCGTGGGCTTCCACTTGATGAAGACATCGCTGTGCAGCCAGATCGTGGCGCCGCCGAATACCAGGATGACGGTCAGGTTGATCCAGTGCATGGCCTCGGTGGCGCGGCCCGTCGCCTTCAGCCAGACGATCTGCAGCACGGCCGCCGCCATGGCGACGCCCGTGGCGATGAAAATGTCCGTGTACCGATAGGCAATGAAGAACAGGAACAGCGGAAACAGGTCGAACAGGAACTTCTTCATTCAGTCTTCTATGGGTTCAAACGTCATCGACAGGGAATTGATGCAATAGCGCAGTCCGGTGGGCTCGGGGCCGTCGGGGAAGACGTGTCCCAGATGCGAGTCGCAGACGTTGCACAGCACTTCGGTGCGGACCATGCCGTGGGTGATGTCGCGTTCCTCGCGCACCAGTTCCGGATCCAGCGCCTGGAAGTAGCTGGGCCAGCCGCAGCCGGCATCGAATTTGGTGTCGGATGCGAACAGCGCCGTGCCACAGCCCACGCAGCGGTAGATGCCGTGCGTGAACGTATTCCAGTAGCGCCCGGTGAACGCGCGTTCGGTACCCTTTTCACGGGTGACGACGTATTCTTCCGGGGAAAGCTGGGCACGCCATTCGGCGTCGGATTTTCGTACTTTGTCCATATGAGCTCTTGGAGTCCCGATGCCCGAAATGGTTCGGGCATAATCCCGCCCCATGTTAATCGAGTTTGACCAGGCGGTTGTTTCCACGCCCCAGGCGCAAGTGCTGAATGGGGTGAGCCTGACGCTGGCCGAACGCCGCATCGGCATTGTCGGCCCCAATGGCGCCGGCAAGAGCACGCTGGCGCGCCTGATCAACGGCTTGGTCCTGCCTTCCGCCGGCAGCGTGCGGGTGGGCGGGCTGGACACCCGGCGCGACCTGAAGGCGGTGCGCCGCCAGGTCGGTTTCGTATTCCAGAACCCCGAAAACCAGATCGTCTTCCCCATCGTCCGCGAGGACCTGGCGTTCGGCCTGAAGCATCTGGCTCCGGACCGGCAGCAACGCGAAGCCCGCATCGACGCCCAATTGAGCCATCTGGGCGTGGGCCATCTGGCGGACCGGACCAGCCACACCCTGTCCGGCGGCGAACGCCAACTGGTTGCGCTGGCCGCGGTGCTGGTGATGGAGCCGGCGCTGATAGTTTTCGACGAACCCACCACCCAGCTGGACCTGCGCAACCGCAATCGCGTGCGCGACGCCATCGCTGGCTTGCCTCATGACGCCATCGTCGTCAGCCATGACCTGGAGCTGCTGGAGAATTTCGACCGGGTCGTGGTAGTGCGCGACGGCAATATCGCGGCCGATGACAGGCCGGCCGCCGCGCTGCGCTGGTACCGGGAGCACTGCGCATGATGGAGCCGCTGTACGTCGCGGGCGACTCGTTCCTGCACCGGCTGCCGGCGTGGTTGAAGCTGCTGGCGCTGATGGCGGCGGGCGCGGGCCTGTTCCTGTTGCGCGATCCGCACTGGCTGGCGCTGACCTTCCTGGTCGCCGCCGCGCTGGTCTGGTCCACGGGCGTTGCCGCGAGCGCCGTCTGGCGGCAAATCAAGGGCCTGGCCTGGGTGCTGGTGGCCGTGGGCGCGTTCACCGCCTGGTTCCAGGGCGGGATGGAGGCGCTGGCCGTGCTGCTGCGCGTGGCGGCGATGGTGGGGCTGGCCCTGGCCGTCACGCTCGCCACCCGCACGTCCGATCTGATTGCCGTCTGCGAAAAGGCGCTGATGCCGCTTGAACGCATGCGGCTGGTGGATGCCGGCAAGGTCGCGCTGGCCTTGGCGCTGGCCCTGCGCTTCGTGCCCGAGATCTGGCGCAATTTCCAGGAAATTCGCGAAGCGCAGGCGGCCCGCGGGCTGGGCGCCAATCCCGTCGCGCTGATCGTGCCCTTGATCGTGCTGACGCTGAAAAGGGCCCAGGAAGTGTCCGAAGCGATCGATGCGCGCAGTCATTGAGGGCTGCGCGCCCTGTTCCATCTCCCAAAGGGGAAAACCGTGAAATCCAGTAATACCGTGCTGATTGCGCTGTTCGCGGCGCTGATCGTGGTCCTGAGCCTGATCCCGCCGATTCCGCTGCCCGCCATTCCGGTGCCGGTCACGCTGCAGACGCTGGGCGCGATGCTGGCGGGCGCGATGCTGGGGCCTGTCCGCGGCGCGCTGGCCTGCCTGCTGTACCTGGCGCTGGCGGCGGTCGGGCTGCCCGTGCTGCCGGGCGGACGGGGCGGGTTGGGCGCCTTCTTTGGTCCGACGGGCGGCTTCCTCGTCGGCCTGGTCGTGGGCGCCTTCGTGACGGGCTGGCTGGCGCGCAGCCTTGCCGGACGCGCCGCTGGCGGCTGGGCGAAGTTCGCCGGCTATGTGGTCGCATGCGTGGTCGGCGGCATCGCCGTGGTCTACGCCTGCGGCGTGCCCTGGCTGGCCGCGGTGACCAAGATGGGCCTCTCGAAAGCCGCGCTGGCGGTGGCCGTGTTCCTGCCCGGCGACCTCGCCAAGGCCGTGCTTGCCGCCTGGGTGGCGTCGCGGGTTGAACGCGTGTGGCCGATGTTGGGACGTTGAGACGCGTGCCGCGCTCCAAGGGAATCCCCCAACTGACGGTTGCCGAGTTTTTCTAGTACAAGTTCGCCATTAACGAATGCGTTTGCTAAAACACGTTTTTGGTAGCACGTCAGGGATATACCGGAGTTGCGCATCGTCATCTGATACTGTTTTAACCCTATAATATTTTTTTCTGTATAACTTTAACTAGGCTCGCCTAGCCTCGTCCGAGGCGCAAAAGAGCCACCACAGGAGACAAAAATATGCGCAAGCACTTCGGCTTGTCCGCGGCGGCTGCCGCCATTGCCCTGGCCCTCCCGCTATTGGCGAGCGCCCAGGTCAAGGTCGGCGTGACCGTGTCCAGCACCGGTCCCGCCGCGTCGCTGGGTATCCCCGAGCGCAACACCGTGGCCCTCCTGCCCAAGGAAGTGGCCGGCCAGAAGATCGAATGGATCGTCCTGGACGACGCTACCGACACGACCCAAGCCGTCAAGAACTCGCGCAAGCTGGCCACCGATGACAAGGTTGACGTGCTGATCGGCACGTCGGTCACGCCGGGCTCGCTCGCCATGGTCGACGTGGCCGCCGAAGCCAAGGTGCCGATGATCAGCGTGGCCGCCAGCGCCAAGATCGTCGAACCCGTGGACGACAAGCGCCGCTGGGTCTTCAAGACCCCGCAGAATGACGCACTGATGGCCGGCGCCCTGGCTGACGCCATGGCCAAGTCCAAGGTCAAGACCCTGGGCTTCATCGGCTTTGCCGACGCCTACGGCGACGGCTGGCTCGACGTGATGCAAAAGGCCGCCAAGGCCAAGGGCATCGAAATCGTCGCCATCGAGAAATACAGCCGCACCGACACCAGCGTCACGGGCCAGGTGCTCAAGCTGGTCGGCGCCAAGCCCGACGCCATCCTGATCGCCGGCGCCGGCACCCCGTCGGCCCTGCCGCAGAAGGAACTGAAGGCCCGCAACTACGGCGGCACCATCTACCAGACGCACGGCGCCGCCAACAACGACGTGCTGCGCGTTTGCGGCAAGGACTGCGACGGCATGCTGCTGCCTGCCGGCCCGCTGCTGGTCGCGGCCCAACTGCCGGACAGCAATCAGGTCAAGAAGTCGGCCCTGGCCTACGTGGAAGCCTACGAAAAGGCCAACGGCGCCGGTTCCACCAACACGTTCGGCGGCCACATGTGGGACGCCGGCCAGCTGGTCGTGGCCGCGCTGCCCGTGGCGCTGAAGTCGGGCGCCAAGCCCGGCACGCCGGAGTTCCGCGCTGCCATGCGCGACGCCCTGGAAGGCGTGAAGGACCTGGCCGCCTCGCAAGGCGTGTTCAACATGTCGCCGACGGACCACGCCGGCTTTGACGAGCGCTCGCGCGTGATGGTCAAGGTGGAAGGCGGCAAGTGGGTCTACCAGCCCGGCCTGTAATCCCCCAGGATCGCCCGATCCAAGGGTGCGCAAAGCGCGGCGGCGCCCGCCGCGCGGCACCCCAGCAATGCTTCGCACCGGCCTTTCCGGCCGGTGTGTCGTATCAGTGTCCCGGGTGCGGCCGGAACACCAGAATAAATAAGGTTGTTAGATGGATTCCACAATTGCGCTGATCCTGCTGCAAGACGGTGTCGTCAACGGCGCCATCTATGCCCTCCTGGGCATGGCTCTGGTGCTGGTATTCGCCGTCACGCGCGTCATTTTCATTCCCCAGGGCGAGTTCGTGGCGTTCGGCGCCCTGACCCTGGCCATGCTGGTGGACGGCAAAGTGCCGGGTACCGCCTATCTCCTGCCGCTGCTGGGCGTCGTCTGCCTGGCGCTTGAGCTGCTGCGCGCGCTGCGCACCCGCAGCGCCGCCGGGCTGCCCAAGGCCATAGCCACCTGTGTGGTTCTGCCGTTGGCGCTGCTCTGGCTGACCGTGACCTATACCGCGCCCGGCAATTCGCTGTGGCTGAACATGCTGCTGACGCTGCTGCTGGTGATCCCGATGGGTCCGATGGTTTATCGCATCGTCTATCAGCCCTTGGCCGAAGCCACCGTGCTGGTGCTGCTGATCGTTTCCGTGGCCGTGCACTTCGCGCTCACCGGGCTGGCGTTGGTGTTCTTCGGCGCCGAAGGCTGGCGCACTCCCGCCTTCGTCAGCGGGCAGATCGACCTGGGCTTCATGACCTGGTCCGCGCAAAGCCTGTTCGTGGTGGCGACCTGCGCCATTCTGATCATCGGCCTGTGGCTGTTCTTCGGCAAGACGCTGTATGGCCGCGCGCTGCGCGCCACGGCGGTCAACCGCCGCGGCGCCCGCCTGGTCGGCATCAGCACCACCATGTCCGGCAGCCTGACCTTCACGCTGGCCGTCGCCATCGGCGCCATGTCCGGCATGCTGATAGCGCCCATCACCACGGTGTACTACGACACCGGCTTCCTGATCGGCCTGAAGGGCTTCGTCGGCGCCATCATCGGCGGCCTGGCCAGCTACCCGGTGGCCGCCGCGGGCTCGCTGCTGGTGGGCGTGCTGGAATCCTTCTCGTCCTTCTGGGCCAGCGCCTACAAGGAAGTGATTGTCTTCACCCTGATTATCCCGGTTCTGGTGTGGCGTTCGTTCAGCACCCATCACGTGGACGAAGAGGAATAAACGTCATGAACCGCATTTTGCTCGTCCTCTTCCTCGTCGTCCTGGCGGGTCTGCCGATGGTGTCGGCCACGCCCGAATTCTGGGTGACGCAGCTCAACTACATCGGGCTGGCCAGCCTGGTGGTGCTGGGCCTGGTGCTCCTGACCGGCGTGGGCGGCCTGACCTCGTTCGGCCAGGCCGCGTTCGTGGGCCTGGGCGCCTACACCACTGCCTTCCTGACCACGCAATACGATGTTTCGCCCTGGCTGGCGCTGCCGGCCGGGCTGGTCCTGACGGCCGTCGTGGCCTACCTGCTGGGCGCCATCACCCTGCGCCTGTCGGGCCATTACCTGCCGCTGGGCACCATCGCCTGGGGCCTGTCGCTGTACTTCCTGTTCGGCAACATCGATTGGCTGGGCAAGCATGACGGCATCGCCGGCATCGAGCCCATCAGCATCTTCGGCATGTCGCTGGCCAGCGGCCGCCACATCTATTACCTGATTTGGGTGTTCGTGCTGCTGGCGCTGTGGGCGACCCGCAACCTGCTGAACTCGCGTCCTGGCCGCGCCATCCGCGCGCTCAAGAGCGGCGCCGGCATGGCCGAGTCCATGGGCGTGAATACCGCTGCCTACAAGGTCGTGATCTTCGTCTGGGCGGCATTGCTGGCCTGCGTGTCCGGCTGGCTTTATGCGCACATGCAGCGCGCCGTCAGCCCCAGCCCCTTCGGCATCAACTACGGCATCGAGTACCTGTTCATGGCGGTGGTCGGCGGCGCTGGCTACGTCTGGGGCGCCTTGCTGGGCTCCAGCGTCATCCTGGTGCTGAAGGACCAGTTGCAGAACCTGTTGCCCAAGCTGCTGGACACCAACGCCAACTTCGAGATGATTGTCTTCGGCGTGCTGCTGATCCTGATGCTGCAATACGCCCGCAACGGCCTGTGGCCGATCCTGGCGGGCTGGTGGGGCAGCATCACTGGCGCCGACGGTTCGCGCCGCAACCTGGCGCCGCCCGCGCCCGCCCCGGCCCTGCCGACGCGCGCGCGTCCGCAAGCCGGCCAGGTGGTGCTCGAAGTCGATGCCATCCGCAAGGAATTCGGCGGCCTGGTCGCCGTCAACGATATCTCCTTCAAGGTCGCCTCCGGCGAGATCATGGGCTTGATCGGCCCGAACGGCGCCGGCAAGAGCACGACCTTCAACCTGATCAGCGGCGTGCTGCCGGTGACGCGCGGCAAGGTCACCTTCATGGGCCAGCGCATCGATAGCCGTTCGGCGCGCGAGATCGCCAAGCTGGGCGTCGGCCGCACCTTCCAGCACGTGCAGCTGCTGCCCGGCATGACCGTGCTGGAGAACGTGGCGCTGGGCGCGCACCTGCGCTCGGACGTCGGCGTGCTGGCGGGCGCGCTGCATTCGGACCGCGCCCGCGAGGCGCAGTTGCTGCACGAGGCCGCCGAGCAGATCAAGCGCGTCGGCCTGGGCGAGTACCTGTACGAGCAGGCGGGCAACCTGGCGCTGGGCCAGCAACGCATCCTGGAAATCGCGCGCGCCCTGGCCGCCGATCCGGTGCTGCTGCTGCTGGACGAACCCGCCGCCGGCCTGCGCTACAAGGAAAAGCAGGACCTGGCGCGCGTGCTGGAACAGTTGCGCGCCGAGGGCATGAGCATTCTGCTCGTCGAACACGATATGGATTTTGTGATGCGTCTGACCAACCACCTCGTGGTGATGGATTTCGGCACCAAGCTGGCGGAAGGCGTGCCGGCCGACGTGCAAAAGAACCCGGCGGTGCTGGAAGCCTACCTGGGCGGCATCGATGATGACCTGCCCGAAGCGGACCAGGCCAAGCCCGTGTCGGCAGGAGGCGTGTGATGAGCGCTCCCGTACTCGAAGTCAGCAACCTGTCCGCCCGCTACGGCAAGGTGGGCGCGCTGGTGGGCGCCTCGCTCACCGTGCCCGCCGGCAGCATCGTCACGGTGATCGGCGCCAACGGCGCCGGCAAGTCCACCATGCTGAACGCCATGATGGGCTCCTTGCCGCAGACCGGCCACGCGGCCGGCACCGTGCAGTACGCGGGCACCGACGTGTCGGGCTGGCAGGTCGAACGCCGCGTCGCGGCCGGCATGTCGCTGGTGCCCGAACGTCGCGAACTGTTCGGCACCATGTCGGTGGAAGACAACCTGCTGCTGGGCGGGTTCCGCCGCTACCGCGCCCGCGAAAGCGGCTGGCGCGACACGCTGAATGAAGTGTTCGACCTGTTCCCGCGGCTGCGTGAGCGCCGTGCGCAGCAGGCCGGCACGCTGTCGGGCGGCGAACGCCAGATGCTGGCCGTCGGCCGCGCGCTGATGGCCAAGCCCAACCTGCTGATGCTCGACGAGCCCAGCCTGGGCCTGGCGCCGCGCATCGTGCGCGAGATCTTCCACATCATCGCGCGCTTGCGCGAAACCGGCGTGGCTATCCTGCTGGTCGAACAGAACGCACGCGCGGCGCTGCAAGTGGCCGACTACGGATACGTGCTGGAAACCGGCGAGGTCATTTTGCACGGTCCGGCGCGCGAGCTGGCCGGCGACCCCAAGGTCATCGAAAGCTATCTGGGCCTGGGCAAGGGCGGCGAACAAGGCTGACCGACCCCGAGCGCCTGAAGGGCCGGACACCGCAGGGTGTCCGGCCTTTTTTATCGTTCGAAGACTTCGACCACCCGGAAGCGTTCGCACGCCAGCATCATGTCCGGCGCATAGCCGCCGTTACGGTCAAAGTAGGCGATGTGCGCGTCGCGCCACGTCTCGTAAGGACCTTCGCCTTCGGCCAGCGCGAATGCTTCGTCGACCTGGTCGAAGCGCTGGATCAGCACGCTGAGCGTCTCGATGACGCAGGCGGGGCGGCCCAGTCCGTCCAGCACCACGTCGCGCCGGCCGGCCTCGGGTACGGGTTCCTGTTGATTGAAGTCGCGCAGCGCGCCGCAGGTGGCCGTCTTGGTGCCGGCCAGCACCAACGCCAGCAATTCGTCGGCCAGTTCGGGCGAATCGCCGAACTGGAAAGTCACGGCGTCTTCATAGGGGGCGGGCGGTTTCATGCCAGCGGTGTCCATTGCAGTATCAGCTCCTGTCCCATCGCGGGATCGGAAGTGGAGGGGGCGCCGGTTTCGATGCGTCCGGCCAGGCGGCGGGTGTAAGTGGGATCGGCAGCGTCCAGCACGGTCAGATCGTACCAGCCCGCGCTGCGGCTCATGTCCCAGGACAGGCTGAGGATCTCGCCGGGCGCGAGCGCGGTGTTGTCCAGGCGCGGATAGCCATAGGCGTTGGCTTCTACTCGGAACGAACGGGCCTGCGTGGCGGGATTGCGCAGCGTCAGCCGCAACGACGCGCCCGGCCCCTGGTAATCGGCCGTCACTTCGAGCGGCGGCGGGCCGGCGCGGCCCGTGCAATGCCGGTGGAAGCCGTTGGGACCCAACACCCACAGATCGTAGCGGCCCTCGTCGGCGGCGGTCTGCCATGCGCCTTCGAGCTGCTTGCCGGCTTCCACGGTGTAGCGGCGGGGGCCGCGCTCCAGATGCAGCCGGTCGTACACATGCAGCACGGCGCCAGCGGTGCCTGCGTTTTCGAAACGCAGCATGACGCTTGCGCCGTCCACGCGAGCGTGCACTTGCAGCGCGTAGGGCAGCGGCCGCGACGGGCGCGTGCCGGGCTGCTGCCGCGCCAGTGCAGGCTGCAGCGG